>NZ_JAUYFA010000011.1 GCF_030691135.1 Phreatobacter sp. | reverse complement strand
CGCAGCGCGCAGCAGGCCGAGGCCCGCGCCAGCGCCGCCGAGCGCGGCGAGGGGGCCGGTCAGCGAAATCGTCAGCAGTCCAGCGCGACGGGGTCCACCGGCGCCTCCAACGTCGCTGCCGTCGCCGCCTGGCGCCAGCGCGTGCTCGCCCACCTCGCCCGTTACAGGATCTATCCGGAACAGGCGCGCGAGCGCGGCATTCGCGGCCGCACCGGGGTCGCCTTCACTCTGACCGGGAGCGGCGCGGTCACCGCCGTCTCCATCGCCTCCTCGTCGGGGGCGGCCATTCTCGATCAGGCGACGCTCGCCATGGTGCGTCGCGCCCAGCCCTTCCCGCCAAATCCGGCCGGAGGTTCCGCCAGCTTCACGGCGGGAATAAACTACAGTCTCTATTGATATCAGCCAGTCCGCAGGACGAGCCAGAAGGAAGAGTTGCCATGTATATCGCCATGAACCGCTTCAAGGTCATCAAGGGCGCCGAGGCCGACTTCGAGACGATCTGGCGGACCCGCCAGTCCTATCTCAACGAACTCAAGGGCTTCGTCGAATTCGCCCTGCTCAAGGGGCCGGTCCGCGAGGATCACACGCTCTATGCTTCCCATACCGTCTGGGAGAGCCACGCCGATTTCGATGCCTGGACCAAGTCCGAGCAGTTCCGCAAGTCGCATGCCCGTGCCGGCATGGCTGATGCCAAGCCGACCTCCATGGGTCATCCCGAGTTCGAGGGCTTCGAGGCCGTGCTCGTCGACGACAACCGCGGCAAGCCCTCCCTGGCCGCCGAGTGACGTCATGGCGGCGCAAATGTCTGCGGAACTGACCGCCCCCGAGGACCGTCTGGCGGCCGCGCGGGCCGCCCTTGCCGCCAAGCCGGACGGGGTCATCGAGAATGTCGCGCGCGAGCACGGTCTCTCGCCCCGGCAGGTGCTGGCCATGCTGCCTCCCGGCGAGAGCATCACCGCGCCGGACGAGGCCTTCGCGGCGATCTGGAATGACGTCACCGGCTGGGGCGAGATCCTGTTCATCGTCAACACGCCTGATATCGTGCTGGAATGTCACGGCGCGCTGGTGCCGGGTTCGGCCGGCCACGGCTGGTTCAATGTCCATGGCGACAGCCCGATCGGCGGTCACATCAAGGCGTCGAACTGCAGCGAGATCTGTTTCGTCGATCGCGTCTTCCACGGGCGCCGTTCGCTGTCGATCCAGTTCTACAACGGCGCCGGCGAGGCGATGTTCAAGATCTTCGTCCGCCGCGACAAGGAGCGGGCGCTGCTGCCCGACCAGATCGTGAAGTTCGAGGCGCTGCGGGCGCGCTACGCCTGAACCCGGCGCGGAAAAAGTCAAAGGGCGCGGCCGACGCCGCGCCCTTTTGCGTTGACCCTGGGATTTTCACGTCATGTCCGGGCTGGTCCCGGGCATGACGGCGGGGAGGGCCTTTGGCGGCTCAGAAGTTCACCTTGTCGCCGCCCTTCAGGCCGAGGATCTCGCGGGCATCGTCGGGCGTGGCGATCTCGAGGCCCATGCCCTCGATGATCTGGCGCACCTTGGTCACCTGCTCGGCATTGTTCTTCGCCAGCTTGCCGGGGCCGATCCACAGCGAGTCCTCGAGGCCGACACGGACATTGCCGCCCATGGCGAGCGACATGGCGGCGATCGGCATCTGGTTCCGCCCGGCGCCGAGGACCGACCACTGGTACTCGTCACCGAAGAGGCGGTCGGCCGTACGCTTCATCATCACCACGTCCTCGTAATGCCCGCCGATGCCCCCGAGGATGCCGAAGACCGACTGGATGAAGAACGGCGGCTTGATCACACCGCGGTCGGCGAAGTGCCTGAGCGTGTAGAGGTGGCCGATATCGTAGCACTCCACCTCGAAACGCGTGCCGTTATTGGCGCAGGTGGTGAGGATATATTCAATGTCGGCCAGGGTGTTCTTGAACATGCCGGCACGGGAGCCCTCGAGATAGGGCTTCTCCCAGTCATGCTTGAACTCCTTGAAGCGGTCGAGCATGGGGTAGAGGCCGAAATTCATCGTCCCCATGTTGAGGCTCGCCACTTCCGGCGCGTAATGGGCTGCCGGCTTGACGCGCTCCTCGACGGTCATGGTCTGCGACCCGCCGCTGGTGATGTTGATGGCGACGTCGGAGCGCTGCTTGATCACCTTCAGGAAGGGCGCATAGGCCTCGATCGACTGATCGGGACGCCCGTCCCTGGGGTCGCGCGCGTGCAGGTGGACGATGGCCGCTCCCGCTTCCGCCGCCGCAATGGCGTTGTCGGCGATCTCCTGCGCCGTGATCGGCAGATGCTCCGACATCGACGGGGTGTGGATGGAGCCGGTGATGGCGCAGGTGATGATGACTTTCTTCGACTTCGCCATGGTGGGCTCCTTCGTCGGACTGCGGGAGGATTGAAGATCAGGCCGGTTTCTTCTTCGCGCCGCGCTTGTGCGCCTTCAAGGCCGCCAAACGGCCGTCGCGCCATTTCGACAGGCGGGCTATGCGTTCGGGCGACTGCTCGCCCGGCCATTCCGCCATGATCGCCGTCTCGTTCGCCTTGGTGAAGACCTTGCGACCGGTGAGACGTGTGAGGCTCGGTCCGTAGCGCTGGTTGTAGTCGGGAATGCCGCCGGGGGCGTTCAGTTCGATGGTCTCGAAGGGGCCTATGAAGGACCAGCGCAGGCCGAGCCCGTCCCGGATCGTCTTGTCGAGGTCTTCCGGGGAGACGACGCCCGAGCCGACGAGATCGAAGGCCTCGGCCATCAGCACCGCCTGCAGGCGGTTGAGGACGAAGCCGTCGATCTCCTTTTTCACGGTGATCGGCACCTGGCCGACCTTCTCGTAGATGGCGCGGGCTTTCTCCACCACCTTCGGATCGGTCCACGGCGCCGGGCAGAGCTCGACGATGGGCACGAGATGCGGGGGGTTGACCGGATGGGCGACGAGCACGCGGGAGCGGTGCTTCAGGTCCTTGGCCCAGAGCGAGGAGAACATGAAGGAGGTCGAGGAGACGACGATGGCGGAGGCCGGCGCGAGGGCGTCGATCTCGCCGTGGATGGCGATCTTGTCCTCGACCTTTTCCGGTCCGTTCTCCTGCACGAAGGCGCAGCCCTTGAGGGCTTCGGCGAGGGTGGCGCAGGCGACGAGATTTTTGGCGGAGGCCTTGGCGTCCTTGACGAGGTCCAGGTCGGCCAGTTCCTTCAGGTTCTTGGCGATATGCGCCTTCGCCAACTCGGCGACGCCCGGAACCGGGTCATAGAGCGCGGTGGTCCAGCCATGGCTGCAGAAGACCGTGGCCCAGGCCCGGCCGATCAGGCCCGATCCGACGATGGCGATTTTGGGCATGTCGTTTTCCTCTGGATCCTCACATGTCGTGATCGGGCTTGTCCCGGTCATCCACGACTTGAACATGGCCGGACGAGAAGTCGTGGATACCCGTGACAAGCCCGGGCATGACGAGCGTCAGCGCATCATGCCTCCGGCGGCTCGTCACAGCCACAGCACCTTGCGCCGCAGGTCCTGGTCGTCGCGCAGGTCCTTCGACGCGCCGTGCCAGGTGACTGCGCCGCGCTCCAGCGCAACCGTGCGATCGGAGATCGCCAGCGCCAGATCGAGGTGATGGTCGACGATGATGATCGAGACCTCGTGCCGGAGCTTGTCGAAGGCCTCGAAGAGCTCTTCCGTGATGGCCGGCGACAGGCCCTCGAAAGGCTCGTCGAGCAGCAGGAGCCGCGTATCGCCGACGAGGGCGCGGGCGACCGCCACCATCTGCTGTTCGCCGCCCGAGAGGAAATCGGCCGACGTCGACCAGCGTTCCTTCAGGCGGGGGAAGAAGGCGAGAACCCGGTCCTCATCCCAGTGCTGCCCGGCGCCTGTCAGCCGTTTCAGCCGGCCGAGCATCAGGTTGTCCTTCACCGACAGCCCGGCGAAGAGGCCGCGGCCCTGCGGCACATAGCCGACCCCGAGCCGCGCCACCTTGTCGGAGGGAAGGCCCGAGAGAACGTCGCCCGCCAGCGTCACCGTGCCGCTAGCGGGCGGCGCGATGCCGGTGATGGTCTTCAGGACCGTCGACTTGCCCGCACCGTTGCGGCCGAGCAGGGCGATGATCTCGCCGGCTTTCACGTCGAAGGAGACGTCGTTGAGGATGTGGCTCTTGCCATAGAACGTATTGACCTTGTCCAGGGTGAGCAGCGTCTTCGTGGTCGCCGCCGAGGCGCGCGCCTTGGCCGCCACCGCATGGGTGCCGGAGCCGAGATAGACCGCCTGGACGCGCTCCGACGAGCGTGCCGCCTCTACCGTGCCGTCCACCAGCACCTCGCCGTCGTTCATCACCGTGACGTGGTCGGCGATCTGGAACACGCGGTCGATGTCGTGCTCGACCAATAGCACCGGGATGTCTCCCGAAATGGTCTTGACGATGTCGCCGACGCGTTTTCTCTCCGCGGCGGCGAGGCCCGCCAGCGGTTCGTCGAGGAGGAGAATGCGCGGCCGCGTCGCCAGCGCCAGCGCCATGTCGACGAGGCGCTGGCCGCCATAGGACAGCGAGCCCGCTTCCGCCTGTTCGATGCCGCCGAGGCCCAGATAGCGGATCAGGGTCGCGGTATCGTCCTGCAGGCCGGGCAGGGCGGTCGCCTCCGCCCAGACGCCGAACCGGCCGGGATGGCGCGCCTGGATGGCGAGACGCACGTTTTCGTGGATGGTGAGGCCGGGAAAGAGGTTGGTGATCTGGAACGAGCGGCCGACGCCGGCCTGTGTGATCGCGTGGGGTGAGAGGCCGCCGACCTCACGGCCATCCAGCTTCACCGTGCCACGGTCGGGCGGAAACATGCCGGACAGGAGGTTGAAGGCCGTCGTCTTGCCGGCGCCATTGGGGCCGATCATCGCATGGAGCGTGCGGTCCTTCACGGTGAAGCTGATGCCGCGGACCGCCTTGATGCCGCCGAAGCTCTTGGCGATGTCGTCCACCACCATGACGGCGCCGTCACCCTGCCGGCCTTCGCGCACGAACTGCGGCGGCACGGGGCCCACCGCCTCGACGCGCCGCGCCGCCATGGCGGCATCGGTCTCGATGCGCTTGCGGAAGGGGGCGAGCACCCGCTCGGCGACGCCGATCAGGCCGGTGGGCGAGAAGACGATGAAACCGACGAACAACAGGCCGAAGAACAGGAGCCAGCTCGAGGTGAAGAGCGAGAGATATTCGCGGAACAGCATGAAGAACAGCGCCCCCAGCGCCGGCCCCATGAAGCTGCGCATGCCGCCGATCACCACCATCGCGAGGAGCTCGCCCGAGAACTGGATGGCGATCGGGTCGGCGGAGGTGAAGCGGTGGTGGAAGGCCGAGAGGACGCCGGCAAAGCCGGTCAGGGTCGCCGAAATGGTGAAGGCGATCAGCTTGTAGCGGTCTGTGTCGTAGCCGACGAAGCGGGCGCGCACCTCGTTCTCGCGCACAGCCACCAGGACGCTGCCGACGGGGGAGCGGTGGAATCGCTGGAGCAGGAAGACCACGGCGAAGCCGATGACCGCGACGAGGACGTAGAAGGCCCAGGGATTGTTGAGATCGGCGATGCCCCAATGCGGCCGGACGACGCCGCCGAGCCCGTTCTCGCCGCCGGTGAGATCCGTCCAGCGGAACGACACGGTATAGGCGACCGCCGTCATGGCGAGGGTCAGGAGCGAGAAATAGACCCCGCGCCGCCGCAGGATCAGCAGGCCGAGCAGGGTGGAGACCACCCCGACGAAGAGGATCGAGAAGCCTGCCGGCAGCAGGATCTGGTCGGGAAAGAAATGGCGTTGCGCCAGGACCGCCGCATAGGCGCCGATGCCGAAGAAGGCGCCGTGGCCGAAGGACACGAGGCCGGTATGGCCGACCAGGATGTTCAGCGCCAGGGCGGCGATGGCGAAGATGACGACGTCGGTGGCCGATGTCAGCGTCAGGCCGATCGACAGCATGAAGACGGGCAGGACGACGAGCGCCGCGATGGCCGCCAGAAGCGTGCGGAGGGTCGGGGTCATCGGATCACTCGAATTTCTGGATGCGTTCGCCGAAGAGGCCGCGCGGGCGGGTGAGCAGCACGAGCACCATCAGCAGATAGACCGAGGCTTCCGTGGCGGCGGGGTAGAAATGCGCGGCGACGCCGCGGGTCATGCCGACGATGGCGGCGGCCGCCACGACGCCCCAGAAGGAACCGAGGCCACCGATCACCACGACGACGAAGGCGAAGGTGATGATCTCCTGGCCCATCGCCGGGTGTACGCCGGCGATCGGGGCGATGAGCACGCCGGCGAGGGCCGCGAGGCCGACGCCGATCATCACCACCGCGGTCATGTAGGGCTTCAGCGAGATGCCCAGCGCGCCGACCATGTCCGGGTTCTGGACACCGGCGCGGACCACCTTGCCGAAGGCGGTCTTCGTCAGCAGGATCCAAAGGCCGAGCACCGCCACGGCGGTGATACCCAGCGTAATCAGCCGGTAGCGCGAATAGACGAAGTCGCCGAGGAAGACCTGGCCGCGCAGTTCCGGCGGGATGGAGAAGGGAACCGGCGCCGCGCCGTAAAGGATGCGCAGCGTCTGCTCGGTCACCATGGCGAGGCCGAAGGTGAGGAGCAGGCCGAGGATCGGATCGGCATTGTAGAAGCGCCTCAACAGGAACCGCTCCACCACCATGCCGATCAGCGCGACGATCAGCGGCGAGACGATCAGCGCCCCGCCGAAGCCGATGCGGTCGGCGAGCGTCACCGCGAGGTAGGCGCCAATGGCATAGAAGGCGCCGTGGGCGAGGTTCACGATCCCGCCGAGCGAGAAGATCATCGACAGCCCGAGCGCGATCATCAGGTAGTATGACCCGGCGAGCAGGCCGTTCAGGATCTGCGAGAGCAGCGGGATCAGGTCAGGCACGGGATCGGTCCGGGGTGCGGGATGGCATCGGCGTTCGGCATGGCGGCAATGCGTCCTGCGAGGCACGGCCGGAGCGACAGCGGACGCCTTTCGGGTCCGCCAGACGTCAGACCGCGCCCCGAAGGGCACTCGTCAGGGGCAGGGCGACCGGAGCGCTGCGGGCGCTCCGGCCGGACCGTCACTTCACGCCCGGAACGTGCACTTGTTCTCGTCGTCGGTCGCCGCGATCACCTCGAGGCTCTCGTTGGCGGCCGGAACCGGCGGGGACGAGGTGAAGATGTCGTGCTGGTTTCTGATCTGCGCCGCCGGCAGGGCGGTGATCGCATACATCTCCATCATCATCTGATGGTCCTTGGCCCGGAAATAGCCTTCGCGGGTCTTCAGGAGGTCGAACTTGGCGCCCTTCTCGAAATGCTCGACAATCTTGATGCCTTCGGTCGACTTCGTCTCGGTGATGGCCTGAGCCACGATCTTCAACGAGCAATAGTCGCCCCAGGCCTGGTTCTCCGGCATGCGGTTCCACTTCTTCTGGAAGCCGGTGACGAAGGCCTTGGAACCGGGCGTATCGATGAGGTGGTGCCAGACCACCGGCCAGGTCCCACCGAAATTCCCCCGGCCGGCGCCCCAGGCCAGCGCGGTGTCGAAACCGAAGCCCGCCACCGGGAAGGTCAGGCCGAACTCGGCATATTGCTTGAGGAAGTTGGTGATCTGCGTGCCGGCGAGATTGAGGCAGACGACGTCCGGACGCGCCTGGCGGATCTTCAGGAGGAACGGCGAGAAGTCGGCGAGATCGGTCGGGATCAGGTCGTCGCCGGCATGGTTGCCGCCGTTCGCCGCCATGTAGCGCTTGGCGACGTTGAGGAGATCGTGGCCGAAGGCATAGTCCGCCGTCAGCGAATACCACCTCTTGCCGGAGACGAGACCGTCGCGGATGAGCGACCGGCCCACCGCCTTCACATACATCGAGTTCTGCGCCTCGATGTGGAACATGAAGCGCTGGCAGTCCGAGCCGCGCAGCGCGTCCGAATTGGCGCCGGTGTTGATGAACAACACCTTCTCGCGCTGGACGACCTGGGCGATGGCGAGCGCCGAGGCCGATGAGATTTCACCGAGGAGGGCGACGATCTTGTCGCGCTGGACGAGACGCTCGGCCTTGGCCGAGGCCTGCTGCGGATTCGGGCTGTCGTCGAGAATGAGCTCGAGCTTGCGGCCCATGATGCCGCCGGCCGCATTGATCTCTTCCGCCGCAAGCTGTGCGGCCTGTGCGGCATATTCGCCCAAGGGACCGAGGAAGCCGGTCCGCGGGGTGATGTGGCCGATCTTGATGGCGTCGGCCTGCGCATAGCTGATGGCGGGGGCACCCAGCGTCCCGAGCGCGGCAGCGCCGGCGGAGGCCTTGATGAGGGTGCGGCGTGACAGGCTCTTGTCGAACGGCATCGGACGTCTCCTTGGCAGTGTTTCCAGACCCAATTCACCCGAGCGGGAGCGTTGACCGCCCCTCGCTGACGGCAGGCCGATGGCTTGCCGTGATCTGTGATCACAGTTATGGTTTCTCAAATGGCTGGATTTGTCCAGCCCCCTTCGCGACACTGAGCAGCGACCGCACGGAACGCGGTCGGATTTGAACGGAACGCTTGTCATGAGTGACGCGCTATGAGCGTCGCAGAGGCCCTGACCACCATCGGACCGCTCGAGCGGGAAACGCTCGGCGACCAGGTCTATGGTCATCTGCGCGAGCTGCTGATGGCAGGCCGCCTCGCTCCCGGCGACAAGCTCTCCCTGCGCGGCACCGCCGAGGCCATGGGGGTCAGCATGATGCCGGTGCGCGAGGCCGTCAGCCGGCTCGTCGCCGACCGCGCCCTGGAGGTCGCGCCGAACCGGGCGGTGCGGGTGCCGATCATGACGGTCAGCCAGTTTCGCGAACTCACGACGGTGCGCATCGAGATCGAAGGGTTCGCGGCGCATACGGCGGCCAGCGCCGCTTTGCCCGACGACATCGCGCGGATCGCGACGCTTGAATCCGCCTTCCGCGCCCTCAGTCTCCTCGCCCGGCCCGATCTGTCCGAAGCGGTCCGGCTGAACAAGGATCTGCATTTCGCGATCTATCGGGCCACGGGCCTGCCGACCCTCTCCGAGATCATCGGTGCCCTCTGGCTCAAGGCCGGCCCGGTCTTGAACCTCGATCTCGGCGCCAATCCCGAGCGCCTCGCAGCCGGCGGCGCGGTGCGCTTCCATGCCGATGCGCTGGCGGCGATCCGCGCCGGTGACGGGCCCGCTGCCCGCGCCGCTATCGCGGCGGATATCCGGGGTGCCGCCGACTTTATCATCGCCAGGGGCGGTCTCGCCGCGGCCTAGAAAACAAGACATCAGGGAGACGGTTCGATGGATCTCGGCATCAAGGGTCTGCGCGTCCTCGTCACGGCGGGCGCCAACGGCATCGGCCGCGAGGTGGCGCGTGCCTTCGCAGAGGAGGGGGCGCGGGTCCATGTCTGCGACGTCGACCGCGAGGCCATCGCGGAGCTCGCCCGGACCGACCCCGCCATCACCTCCTCCTTCTGCGACGTGGCGGACCGCAAACAGGTCGCCGACCTCTTCGCCACCACCATCGATCGGCTGGGCGGCCTCGACGTCCTCGTCAACAATGCCGGAATCGCCGGCCCCACGGGGCGCGTCGAGGAGATCAACCCGGAGGACTGGGACCGCTGCATCGAGGTCTGCCTCACCAGCCAGTTCAACTGTGCCCGCCTCGCCGTGCCGCATCTGAAAGCCAGCACCAACGCCTCGATCATCAACCTGGCCTCCGTCGCCGGGCGCTTCGGCTTCGCCCTGCGCACGCCCTATGCGGCGGCGAAATGGGGCGTTGTCGGCTTCACCAAATCGCTGGCCATCGAGCTCGGCGAGTTCGGCATCCGCGTCAACGACATCCTGCCCGGCCTGGTCGAGGGAGACCGCATCCGCCGCGTGCTGGAGGCCAAAGCCCAGTCGCGCGGCGTCTCGTTCCGCGAGATCGAGCAGCAGGCCTCGTCCTATACCTCGCTGAAGACCTTCGTCACCGCGCGCCAGCTCGCCGACCAGATGCTGTTCCTGTGCTCGCCGAAGGGCAAGACCATCTCCGGCCAGGCGCTGTCGATCTGCGGCGACATGCAGATGCTGACCTGACGGGGAGGCGCCGGCGCTGCAGCCGTTGCGTCTTGGTCGGTCATTTCCAGCCGTCGCGCCATGCCGGGACGAGCCCGGGCATGACGGCGAGGTTGAGCCTGGTGGCCGGGCAGGCCCCGGCGCCCTCACGCCCTTGGAATCCCGCCCGTTCCATGCAAGGCACGCGTCGTGACCGTCATCGCCCATGTCTCCGACCTGCACCTGACGCCGGTGCCCTTTCCCTTCGGCGAGGGCCTGAAGCCCGCGCTCGGCTGGATCAACTGGGCGCGCAAGCCCGGTGCCCATGACGGCGCCATCGCCGCGCGGATCATCGCTGCGCTGCGCGCCGCGCGGCCCGATCACGTGGCTCTGACCGGCGATCTCATCGAACTCGGCCTCACCACCGAATATGCCGCGGCCGGCGCTGCGCTCGGTGAGTTCGGTGATCCCGAGCGCGTCTCCTGGGCCCCCGGCAACCACGACGTCTATACCCGCCGCGCCGCGCAGCGCCTGCAAGCGATCCTCGGCGACTGGCTGGGGCCTCCTGCGGGGGAGGGTGACCTGCGCGCCCGCTTTCCCCGTCTCACCCTCGCCGGCCGCGTTGCCGTCGTCACCCTCTGCTCGGGCACTCCGACCTGGCTCTTCTCGGCGGAAGGCGAACTCGGCGCCGCCCAGCTCGGCCGCCTCGACACGCTGCTTGCCGGCCTCGACCGCAGGGCCCAGCTGCCGGTCCTCGCCATCCACCATCCGCCCCACGCACCGGGACTGTCGCGGCTGAAGCGGCTGCGCGAGGGCGAGGCGCTGATGGCGCTTCTTGCCCGCCACGGCTGCCCGCTGGTGCTGCACGGCCACCTGCACCGCGCCTGCGACACGGTCTGGACCGGGGCGACGGGCACAATCACCCTCGCCGGTGCGCCCTCGGCCTCGGCGGCCGGCCGCCACGGCGACGATCCCGCCGGCTTCAGCCTGATCCATGTCGCGTCCGATCTCTCCTGGCGCCTCGAGCGCCGGACACTCTCCTGATTTCGCAACCGCGCCCTGCGTCAATCCGATTGGCATCCGCCCGGCTTGATGCTCTTGATGACGGCCCCCGCGTCCTGCCCAACCCGGTTGAGACCCATGAACGCTCCCCTCGCGGCTTCTGCGATCGATCCCGTCCTGCTGGAAGGCCTCCGCACCCTCCTCGGCAGCCGCGTCTCGACCTCGGAATCCGACCGCGCCCAGCATGGCCGCGACGAGTCGCGCCATGCGCCCCGCCTTCCCGATGCGGTGTGCCGGGCGGTGACGACGGAAGAGGTCGCGGCCATCGTCCGGCTCTGCGCCGCCCATGACACGCCGATCGTCGCCTATGGCGCGGGTTCGTCGCTGGAAGGCGCCCTCATCCCGGTCAACGGCGGAGTGTCCCTCGACCTCACCGGCATGAACCAGATCCTCGGCGTCCGCGCCGAAGACCTTGATGCGACGGTACAAGCCGGCGTGACGCGCATGCAGCTCAATGCCCATCTGCGCGACACCGGCCTGTTCTTCCCGGTCGACCCCGGGGCCGTCGCCACCATCGGCGGCATGGCCGCGACGCGGGCCTCCGGCACCAATGCGGTGCGCTATGGCACGATGCGCGAAAACGTCGTCAACCTCACCGTGGTGCTCTCCGACGGCCGCGTCATCCGCACGCGCTCGCGCGCGAAGAAGTCCTCGGCCGGCTACGACCTCACCGGCCTCTTCGTCGGCCAGGAGGGCACGCTCGGCATCATCACCGAGGTCACCGTCCGGCTCTATGGCATTCCCGAGGTCATGGCCGCGGCGACCTGTTCGTTCCCCAGCGTCGACGCTGCGGTCGACACGGTGATCCAGACGATCCAGATGGGCATTCCCATCTCGCGGGTCGAACTGCTCGACGACCGCGCCATCGAGGCCGTCAACGCCTATTCCAAGCTTACCCTGCCGGTGACGCCGACTCTCTTCTTCGAATTTGCCGGCAGCCAGTCCGGTGTCGAGGAACAGGCTTCCATCGTCGAGGACCTCGCCAGGGGGGAGGGCGCCAGCAACTGGCGCTGGTCCACCGATGCCGATGAACGGGCAAAGCTCTGGCAGGCCCGCCACGACATCCACTGGGCCATCCGGGCCCTGCGCCCCGGCGCCAAGGGCTGGGGCACCGACGTCTGCGTGCCGATCTCGGCGCTGGCCGAAGTGATCCGCGAGGTGCGCAAGGAGACCTCGCAGCAGAGCTTCGGCACCACCCTCGTCGGCCATGTCGGCGACGGCAATTTCCATCTCGGCATGCAGATCGACCCGGACGATCCGGCCGAATGGGCCAAGGCCAACGAGATCAACGACCGCATGGTCAAACATGCCATCGCCCTCGGCGGCACCTGCACCGGCGAGCACGGCGTCGGCATCGGCAAGATGAAATTCATGCGCGAGGAACACGGCGAGGCACTCGACGTGATGTATCTGATCAAGAACGCCCTCGACCCCAAGGGCATCTTCAATCCCGGCAAGGTGCTGCCGTCCTGATCGGCTGCTCCGCGGAAAAGCCTGCGGAATAAATCGGACTCGGCTGCGGCAAAGTGCTACCGTGTCCTATGTCTCAGACTGATTTCACCGCTGCAGCGGAGCTCTTCGCCAACAAGCGAAAGTCGTTCCGCTCCCGCGTCCCGCTCAAGTACAAGCGTTTCGACAGCCTCGCGCTGGCCGTCCAGTTCGCCGTCGAGGAACTCGGGGCCGACCTCAACGGCATCAACATCCGCACCGAGAACGACGACGTCTCCGGCGCTGCCATCCGCACGCTCTACGACGATGCCGCCTATCCTCTGGAGCGAAAGGCGCTTCGGCAAGCCTCATGACCCATCCCCAGATCGCGGTCGCGCCCGCCGGCGTCGCGGCTCTCGTCGAGGTGCGCAGCATGGGTGGCGTCAATTTCATCCGCCCCGACCGGGTCATCGCCATCCAGACATCGCCAACCGGCACGTCCCTGATCGTCATGGAGGGCGGCACCACCGTCCATTCCTCGGAAACGACCAAGGTCATTGCCGATCGCATCGCGGCCGCCGACCGGGACCGCTAGCCGGCCCCTCCTCGGTCGTTTCCGGCACCGGCCCTCCGGCCTCGCGTGCCTTCCTCGAGACAACAGGTGATCAACAAAATGGCCCAGCACAGGTTCAAGGTCGGCGACGTCGTCACGCTCGGTCGCTCCTTCATCAAGATGCCCGAAGGCCCCTTCGAGGTGATCCGCCTGCTGCCCTCCGACTCGGCCGATCCGGCCTACCGGATCAAGAGCCGGACGGAATCCTATGAGCGCGCCGTGCGCGAATACGAGATCAAGGCGGCCTGACCGGCCTCCTGCATGGCTCCTATGGTCGGCCGGTCTTGCCAGGACGCCGCCTTCCACCGCTGACTGTCGCTCTCCACGTGAAGCAGCGAACGAGCCGGACATGCAGGACCTGACCCCCGCCGCACTTCTCGAGGCCGTCCGCCGATGGGTGGCCATCGAGAGCCCGACTCAGGACGTGGCTGCCGTCGACCGCATGGCCGACCATGCCGAGGCCCTCCTGCGCGACGTCGACGCCCGGATCGAGCGCATCCCCGGCACGATGGGCTATGCCGACATCCTGATCGGCCGCATCGCCGGCGAGACCGAAGGTCCCGGCATTCTCCTGCTCGGCCATATCGACACCGTCCATCCCGTCGGCACGCTGGCGGCGGAACTGCCCTGGCGCCTTGACGGTGACCGCGCCTATGGCCCCGGCATCTACGACATGAAGGGCGGCAATGCGATCGCCATGGCGGCGCTCGCCCATCTCCACGCCTCCGGTCGCCGGGCCGCACATGCCGGTCACCGTCATGTTCATCCCCGACGAGGAGGCCGGCAGCCCGTCCTCGCGCGCGCGCATCGAGGCCGAGGCACGCCGCCATGCCATCGTGCTGGTGGCCGAACCCTCGGGGGAGGGCGGCAAGCTGACCGTCGCCCGTCACGGCATCGCCCGCTATGCCCTGAAGACGACGGGCATTCCCGCCCATGCCGGCGCCTATCATGCCAAGGGTCGCAGTGCGATCCGCGAGATGGCCCGCCAGATCATCGCCGTCGAGGCGATGACCGACTATGAGCGCTCCATCACGCTCAATGTCGGAACCATGTCCGGCGGCACCCACGAGAACATGGTGCCGATCCATGCCGAGGCCTGCGTCTATGTGCTGGTGCCGACGGTCGAGGCCGAGGCCGAGGTGCGCGCCAGGCTGCTCGCCCTGACGCCGCATGACCCCGATGTCGTGCTCGCCGTGACCCCGGGTCTCTTCCGCCCGCCCTATCGCAAGACCGCCGCCATCCAGAAGCTCTACGACCACGCCGCTGGCCTTGCCGGCGAACTCGGCTTCGCCATCGCCGGAGAGCGCATCGCCGGCGGCGGGTCCGACGGCAATTTCACCGGTGCGCTCGGCGTGCCGACCCTCGACGGGCTGGGTGTCATCGGCGACGGGCCCCACACCCATCACGAGCACCTGCTCGTCTCCTGCCTGGTGCCCCGCACCCGGCTCTATGTCCGGCTGTTCGAAACCCTGACGCCGGACCTGGTCGTCGGTTGATCGGCACCGGCGACGCCGGCCGGGCCTCTACTCGGCGGCTGCCGGCACGGCGAGCCGGGACCACCAGCCTTCGAGCGCTGCGCGCGTGCAGGGCAGCTTGACGTCCATGCCGCCGGCAAAAGCGTCCCAGGCGGGCTGGAAACGCATGGGAACGCCGATCACGAGCGGCATTTCGGCCGCTACCGCGGCGCCGATCTCGGCGATCAGGCCACCGCCATCCGCCTCCATCCGCCCGAACTTGTTGACGACCACGAGATCGGCCGGCCGGTCGAGGGCCTGCCGCAGGGCGGCCGCGGCCTCCGCCAGCCCTGCCGGGTCCAGCCGACAGGCATTGACGCTCCCGGGGCCGAGGTCCTGGCAGATGGAGATCCGGCGACCCGTGCCGAGCGCCTCGAGCTCCATGTCGAGTTCCGCGCAGCCGGCGCCGGCATTGATCTGGATGAGGCCGGCAACCTTGACGCCCGCCGCTTCGCGCTCATGGGCGAAGGTGGCGAGCAGGGCGTCGCAGTCGTCGTCGGGGCCGTAAGGGACGGCGGCAATGAGGCTCATGCGGATGATCTCGGTTTGGACTGCGAAGATGGGACCTGGTCGCCGCAAGGTAAAGGTCCTGCGACTCAACCGATCGCCGGGGCTCGGCAGGACGACGAACTCGTGGTTTGATGGCGGCGACTCGCGACGGGCCCGGTGTCGGCCCCATGGCAGGGATGGATGGACATGCTGAAGGTTCCGATGGTCGTGCTGATCGCCGCGACGATCCTTGTCGCCGCAGGATCGAACAGCGCCGAAGCCCGCCATCGCGGGCGCGACATGCACGGATGGTGTCGCGCTGATGCGGCCCAGATGATGGGCCTCAGCCGCCGCTCCGTCGTCCTGGAACGGCATGTCGCCCGAACTGCCGGCGGGCGTTACGAGATCAGGGGCCTCGCCTCCCACGGTAGGTTCGGCAACCGCGCCTTCACCTGCCAGTTCAATCGGCACCGCGTCCTGCAGGGCGCGGTCTGAAGCGCCTTCAAGCCTTTCGGACGAGGAAGGTCAGCGTGCCGTCACCCTGCTGCTGATCCTCCAGCACATCCCCGGTCTCCCTCAGGAGGTTGGGGATGTCGATGCCGGCCATCGGATCCGTGCAAACGACGGATAGGCGCTCTCCGGATGCGATCCGGCTGAGCGCCTTCCGCGTCTTGAGGGCGGGCAGGGGGCATTTGAGCCCCTTGAGGTCCAGAAGGGCCGCCTCAGCCGGCGCGCCGACACGATCGGGGAGGTCCTGCACGGTGCCGGTCACGTCGCGCTGTCAGCGCGTCGCCGAGGGAGCGGCCATGCCGTCCCAGGACTTGCCGACCAGATTGTAACCGGCCTCGGTGCCGCGCAGCTGCGCACCCGAACCGACAAAGCGCGCATCGACCGTCTGCTGGTAGGTCGTGTTGAGAAGATAGCCGGCGCCGACTGCCATGACGATGGCGGCAGCGAATGCGAGCGTGATGGCCTTCATGACGTTCCCCTCTAGGAAGTTCTTGTTTCGTCGCGGAATTTATCATGCGTCTGGAATCGTTCAAGCGTCGCGACGTCGCGGCCGGCACTATTCGATCACGATGGCCGGCGGCTGCTTGATCGTCACGTCGCCGGTGCCCGACAGGCTCGCCCAGACCTGCCGCGCGATGTCGCGATAGACCAGCGAATGCGGGCTGGACGGATCGGTCGCGACGATCGGCCGCCCGGAATCGGACCTCTCGCGCAGGGCCATGTCGAGCGGCACCTCACCGAGGAAGGGCACGCCGAGGCGCGTCGCTTCCTTGCGCGCGCCACCGTGGCCGAAGATGTCGTAGCGGTTGCCGGTGTCGGGCGCGATGAAATAGCTCATGTTCTCGACGATACCGAGGATGGGCACCTCGGTCTTGCGGAACATGGCGACGCCGCGCCGCGCATCGATCAGGGCGAGGTCCTGCGGCGTGGATACGATGACCGCGCCGGCGAGCGGTGTCGCCTGCGCCATGGTCAGCTGCGCGTCGCCGGTGCCCGGTGGCATGTCGACCACGAGGACGTCGAGTTCGCCCCAGGCGACCTCGCGCAGCATCTGGGTGATGGCGCTCATGACCATCGGCCCGCGCCAGATCATCGGCGTCTCTTCCTCGACCATGAAGCCGATGGACATGACCTTGACGCCATAGCCTTCGAGCGGGGCGAGGGTGCGTCCGCTCACCACCCGCGGCTTGCCGTGCAGGCCGAAGAGCTTGGGCAGCGAGGGGCCGTAGATGTCGGCGTCGAGAATGCCGACCTTCTGCCCGTTGGCAGCCAGGGCCAGTGCGAGATTGCAGGCGGTGGTGGACTTGCCGACCCCGCCCTTGCCCGAAGCGACCGCAATGACGTGTCGGACCCCCGGGATTGTCGCGACCTTCGGCGAGGGCGCCTGCGAGGGACGGCCGGCGGCGACATGGGGTTGGGTGGAGGGAGGCGGACGCATCCCGCCCGAGCCCGGTCCCGGAGTGCTCGGCCGGTCGGCGGTCAGCGAGACCAGCGCCTGGCCGACGCCGGGCACGCCGCCGATCGCCGATTGTGCCGCGGCGCGCACCGGCTCCATGGCGGCCGCCTCCGTGGCGTCGATGGCGATCGTGACCATCACCTTGTCGCCGTTGACGAGGATGTCGGACAGCCGTCCGGAGGCCGTCAGAGACTGGCCGCTCGCAGGCAGCTTCACCTGTTCGAGTGCCCGCGCAATTTCTTCGCGTGTGACCATGATGCCCCCATACGACAGGCGGTCACATAGGGCATCCCGCCGGGTTGCGGAAGGGTGGCGTCGGTGTCAGGGCGTCACGGTCAGGCGCAGCACATAGGTATCGAGCGGCATGGCCCGGTTGACCGTCGACAATTCGCGGGGCGGCGACACCAGTTCTCCGAAAGCGACGAAGCGGCCCTGGACCGGTACGAAGGGCGCGCCGAGATGGGCGGCCGGCGACAGACGATAGGTGGGCGCCGCGGCCCCGACGGCCTCGATCTCGACGACGGGTGCACCGGTGCGGGCGCAGCCGCGCGGCGAGACGCAGACGCCGTCGGCGACGACGCGGCTGAACCGCAACTTGATGAGCCGGCCGCCGGCGCCGGGAACCTCGACGGTCTCGCCACCGCGGATCTCGACCTGCTGCTGCTGTGGCGCCTGCGCCTTTGTCGGCCCCGTCACGAGGAGGAGCACGGCGCTCGCGGCGAGGAACATCAGGGTGGGGGCGGCGATCATTGTCACATTCGCAAGCGATGGGCTGTTCGGTGTCATATGCGGCTCCGGGTATTGCTCCCGTGTGTCGCGATGACTGCGCAATTGGTTCAGCCGGGGATATGGGCTCGCGGATGCGACCGTGCCGCGAGGGCTGGCTCACGATTGCGCGAGCCGTGGATCATCGGCCGAGAGGCGCGGCGAAGGACGCATGGCTGGCCTCTCCGATTCGGCGAGGACGTCGCGAATCCATGTTGGACCTGTCACCGAGTCGTGGTAGCAGGCAACGCCAACCCAGAAGTGAGCCGTCGACCATCCTTCCGCCGAGTCGAGAGGACGGAAACGGCTTTATCCGCAGCGGAGTTGGCCATGGCCGTCATCAAGTCCATCGAGGAAGCCCTCACCTTCGACGACGTCCTGTTGCGGCCGGGCCTCTCCGACGTCATGCCCGGCGATGTCGACGTGAAGACGCGCATCACCCGCACCATCGCCCTCAACATCCCGCTCATTTCCTCGGCGATGGACACCGTTACCGAGTACCGCATGGCCATCGCCATGGCGCAGGCCGGCGGCATCGGCGTGATCCACCGCAATCTCGACCCTGAAGTCCAGGCCGACCACGTTCGCCAGGTGAAGCGGTTCGAAAGCGGCATGGTTCTCAACCCCATCACGATCCACCCCGACGAGACCCTGGCCGATGCCCAGGCGCTGATGCGCAAGCACAATTTCTCCGGTTTCCCGGTCGTCGAGCGCGGCCCCGCCGGCAAGTCGGGCAAGCTCGTCGGCATCCTGACCAATCGCGACGTCCGTTTCGCCACCCGGCCGGACCAGCCGGTGTCCGAACTCATGACGCGCGACAGGCTGATCACCGTCGGCGAGGGCGTGACGCAGGACGAGGCCAAGCGCCTGCTGCATCAGTTCCGCATCGAGAAGCTGCTCGTCGTGGATGAACACTACCGCTGCACCGGTCTGATCACGGTCAAGGACATCGAGAAGCAGGTGGCCAATCCCAATGCCTGCAAAGACGAGCACGGGCGCCTGAGGGTCGCCGCCGCCACCACGGTCGGCGAGCAGGGCTACGAGCGCACCGAGATGCTGATCGACGCCGGTGTCGATCTCGTCGTCGTCGATACGGCCCACGGCCATTCACAGATGGTTCTGGACCAGGTCACACGCATCAAGCGCCTGTCCAACAAGGTCCAGGTCGTGGCCGGCAACGTCGCCACCGGCGCGGGGACACGGGCGCTGATCGATGCCGGCGCCGATGCCATCAAGGTCGGTATCGGGCCGGGTTCGATCTGCACGACCCGCATCGTGGCCGGCGTCGGCGTTCCCCAGCTGACCGCCATCATGGAGAGCGTCGAGGCGGCGCAGGCGAGCGGCACACCGATCATCGCCGACGGTGGCATCAAGTTCTCGGGCGACCTCGCCAAGGCGCTGGCCGCCGGCGCCGAGGTCGCGATGATCGGCGGACTGCTTGCCGGCACCGACGAGGCGCCCGGCGAGGTCTATCTGTGGCAGGGACGCTCCTACAAGAGCTATCGCGGCATGGGTTCGGTGGGCGCCATGGCGCGTGGTTCCGCTGATCGCTACTTCCAGGCCGAGGTCAAGGATGCGCTGAAGCTCGTGCCCGAAGGCATCGAGGGGCAGGTCGCCTATAAGGGGCCTGTCTCCACCGTCGTGCACCAGCTCGTCGGCGGCCTGCGCGCGGCGATGGGCTATACGGGGGCCCGCGATCTCGCCGATTTCCGCACCAGAACGGAATTCGTCAGGATTTCCGGTGCGGGCCTTCGCGAAAGCCATGTGCACGACGTGACCATCACCCGCGAGAGTCCGAACTATCCCAATGGCGGCCGGGTCTGAGGCGGTCGCGCATCGCCAGCCGTCGGCCCTGGGGTCGACATGAAAAGGCGGCCTGCGGGCCGCCTTCTGCGTCTTGCACCGCACCCCAGGCCAGTCGCGGATGACCGGTCAATTCCGATAAGGTCTTGACCGGCCTTGGCTCAGCATGCTCGGTTTTGCGGCGCTGACGAGCCTAGGCCCGCATCGCATGGTCCGATGGAAGGGTTTTTTCGATGGGTTCTATGAATGCCGGTGGCTTGTCGCTGGTCTGGCCCGTGCTCGCACAGGTGGCCCTGACGATCGTCGTTCTCTTCGTCCTCGGCTATTTCCGCCGTCAGGCACTCACCGCCCGCGACGTGCGCCTGAAGGACATCGCCCTGTCGGGTGACACATGGCCGGCAAAGGCCAAGCAGGCCGCGAACAACTTCACCAATCAGTTCGAGACGCCGGTGCTGTTCTACGTGCTGGCGATCATGGCGATCCATGTCGGCGCGACCGGCTGGCTGATGGCCTCGTTCGCCTGGGTCTTCGTCGCCACCCGGGTCGCCCACGCCTACGTCCATATCGGGTCCAATGACCTGCGTATCCGGCCGCTTGTCTTCCTCGTCGGCTGCTTCGCCCTCATCGCGATGCTGATCGGTGTCCTGATCGCGGCCCTCTGACGAAAAGGACCCCGGTCTCGCGACCGGGGCCGAGGTCAGGAACGGGAGGGGGAAGGGCTGCGGCTCACCAGCCGCAGACGTTGATCATGCGGCGCTGCAGGCCGTAGGGCGTATCGACGAGGCGGTAGCGGTAGCAGCTCGCTCCGACGGTCGCGATGCCGAGCCCGCCGACCCAGACGCCGTGGCGCCAGGCACCGTGCCGGCCACGATGGCCGTGATGCCGATGGAAGCCGAGATGGCGTCCGCCGAAGTGACGGCCGCCGCCGAAATGCATGCCGCCGCCGCCGCGATGGAAGCCGCCGCCGCCGCCACCACCGCGGTGACCGCGGGCCTCGGCATCGGTCGTGGCATAGAAGCTGAGGCCGGCAACTGCTGCGCCCGCGAGGGCCATCGTCTTGAGAGAGAACATGATCGTCGATCCTTGAGCTGGAGGTTCGAGGGAGGAAGCCACCCTTCGGACATGGGTGTGCTCGAGCGCCGAAAAGGTTCACGGAAAAATGCGGGATTTCCGGCGCGTGCCGCGTGCATGACCGGGCGTCGCGGCGTCGCTGCCGGAACCCTGAGCGATCCGGCCAACCTGCCGCGGGCGATCGTCGGCGCCGACGCGGCGCTCTATGCGGCCAGGGCGGCGGGACGCAACCGGGTCCAGCCGGTCCGGCAAGCCCATGCCGGCAGGGCCCATGTCGCCAAGGCCATTCCGGATGCCGTCCGAGCCTGAGGGTCCTTGCGGGCAAGGCCGGTCAACGGCTAACACCACGGGTTCTGGCGGGCGAAGACCCGCCCCGGAGCCGCCGTGACCCCTTCAGCCCGCCTGTCCGCCGCCATCGAGGTTCTCGCCGATATTGAGGCGCGCCGACGCCCGGCGCCCGATGCCCTCAAGGACTGGGGCCTCGCCCACCGCTTCGCCGGGTCCAAGGACCGCGCCGCAATCGCCAGCCTCGTCTACGACGCGCTGCGTCGTCGCGCCTCCAGCGCCCATGTGATGGGGGAGGCTTCCCCGCGCGCCGTGCTTCTCGGCGCCCTGGCCCTGGCGCGCGGCCTGTCGCGGCAGGAGATCGCGACCCAGTGCAGCGGCGAGCGCTTCGCGCCCGAACCGCTGACGGCGGCCGAGGCCGAGGCCCTTGACCGCCTCGACCTCTCCGCTGCCTCGGCGGCCGTTGCCGGCGACTTCCCCGACTGGCTTGCCGACGACCTGTCCGCTGCCTTCGGCGATGATGTCGTCGCCGAGATGACGGCGCTCGCCGCCCGCGCGCCCATCGACATCCGCGTCAACACCCTGAAGACCGAGCGCATGCGGCTGGTGCCCGATCTGGCCCATCTCCATCCCGAGCTGACGCCCCATGCGCCGACCGGCCTGCGCTTCGGTCATGGCGAGGACGGCCGCGGCCCGACGCTGCAGGTGACACCGGAATTCCTCAAGGGCCTGTTCGAGATCCAGGACGAGGGCTCGCAGCTCGTCGCCGCGATGACCGGCGCCGGCCCCGACATGCAGGTCGTCGACCTCTGCGCTGGCGGCGGCGGCAAGACGCTGGAACTGGCGGCCTTGATGGACAATTCCGGCCAGATCTACGCCACCGATTCCGATCAGCGCCGGTTGGCCCCCATCCACGACCGTCTCGCCCGCGCCGGCGCACGCAACGTCCAGGTCCGCACCCCGAAGGTGAGGGGAGACGAGCCGCTGGCCGACCTCGCCGGCAAGATCGACCTGGTCGTGGTCGATGCCCCCTGCACGGGTATCGGCACCTGGCGGCGCAATCCCGACACCAAGTGGCGGGTGCGGCCCGGCGCCCTCGACGAGCGGATCAAGGACCAGGATCTGGTGCTGGCCCGCGCCGAAAAGCTCGTGCGACCGGGCGGCCGCATCGCCTACATCACCTGCTCGGTCATCCCGCGCGAGAACGACGAGCGGATCGCCGCCTTCCTCAAGGCGCACCCCGATTTCACCGCCGTCGACCCGCGCGAGGTGCTGGCGCTGGCCCCCGACACGCTCTCCGAGCGCGACGACCTCGTTTCGCCGGCCGGCCTCGGCCTGCAGCTCTCGCCGCTGAGGACTGGGACGGACGGGTTCTATCTGGCCCTCATGAAGCGGCGCGGGTGACGGGTCTGGCGCCAGGGCACGGTGCCGATCCCGCCAGCCCGCTGACGCCCTGCTGCCATCTCTGTGTCGACGGCGTAGCGCTTGGACTTGCGCCGTGCCCGCCATGATCGTAGGGCAGGAAAATGACCCAGCACGACACCATCCTGATCATCGACTTCGGCTCGCAGGTGACCCAGCTCATCGCCCGGCGCGTGCGCGAGGCGGGCGTCTATTGCGAGATACACCCCTTCCAGTCGGCGGAAGCTGCCTATCGCAAGCTCAAGCCGAAGGGCGTCATCCTGTCCGGCGGGCCCGCTTCGGTGACCGAGGACTTCTCGCCGCGCGCCCCGCAGCTCATCTTCGACGAGAAGCTTCCCGTGTTCGGCATCTGCTATGGCGAACAGACCATGGCCGAGCAGCTCGGCGGCAAGGTCGAGGCCGGCCATCACCGCGAGTTCGGCCGCGCCTTCCTCGACGTGAAGAAACCCTCGAAGCTGTTCGAGGGCGTCTGGGAGCCCGGCTCCCGCCATCAGGTCTGGATGAGCCACGGCGACCGCGTCACCCGCCTGCCCGAGGGCTTCGAGGTCGTCGCCACCTCCGACAACGCGCCCTATGCCGCCATCGCCGACGAGGCGCGCAACTATTACGCCGTCCAGTTCCACCCCGAGGTGGTCCATACGCCGGACGGCGCCAAGCTGATCCAGAATTTCGTCCACAGGATCGCCCGCGCGAAGGCCGACTGGTCGATGTCCGCCTATCGCCAGGAAATGATCGCCAAGATCCGCGCCCAGGTCGGCAAGGGCCGCGTCATCTGCGGCCTGTCGGGCGGCGTCGATTCGTCCGTCGCTGCGGTTCTCATCCACGAGGCCATCGGCGACCAGCTCACCTGCGTCTTCGTCGACCACGGCCTGATGCGGCAGAACGAGGCGACCGAGGTGGTCGAGCTGTTCCGCGGCCATTACAACATCCCGCTGGTCCATGTTGATGCCGCCGATCTGTTCATCGGCGAACTGGCCGGCGTCACCGACCCCGAGACCAAGCGCAAGACCATCGGCCGGCTCTTCATCGAGGTCTTCGAAAAGGAGGCCAAGGCGGTCGGCGGGGCGGAGTTCCTCGCCCAGGGCACGCTCTATCCCGACGTGATTGAGAGCATCTCCTTCTCAGGCGGGCCGTCCGTCACCATCAAGAGCCACCACAATGTCGGCGGCCTGCCCGAGCGCATGAACATGAAGCTCGTCGAGCCGCTGCGCGAGCTGTTCAAGGACGAGGTGCGGGCGCTCGGCCGAGAGCTGGGGCTTCCCGACAGTTTCGTCGGCCGCCATCCTTTCCCGGGACCGGGTCTCGCCATCCGCATTCCCGGCGAGATCACGCGGGAGAAGCTCGACATCCTCAGGCAGGCCGACGCCATCTACCTCGACGAGATCCGCAAGGCCGGGCTCTACGACGTGATCTGGCAGGCTTTCGCCGTGCTCCTGCCCGTCCGCACCGTCGGTGTCATGGGCGACGGACGCACCTATGACCATGTCTGCGCCCTGCGCGCGGTCACCTCGGTCGACGGCATGACGGCCGACTTCTTTCCCTTCGATATGAATGTCCTCGGCCGCACCGCCACCCGCATCATCAACGAGGTGCGCGGCATCAACCGGGTGGTCTATGACGTGACGTCGAAGCCGCCGGGCACCATCGAGTGGGAATGAGTAGGCTTTTCACGACGGCGGACTGGCCCCAATGAGCTACAAAGCGTCGCCCCCTGCTCGCGAGCGCCGCATCAAGCGCATCTGCGTCCGATTAGGGCTTCATCTGATGACGGCGCAGAAGCCGGACAAACTGGTTCAGGCCCATGGCGGCTACATGCTGCGTGATGCCCGGACGATGTCGATCGTGTTTGGCGACAAGGACTATCTCTTTTCCGCTGACCTCGACGACGTCGAGGCATATCTGGACGCCCTGACCTGACGCCAGAGAGCACGCCCTCTTTCCGTCAAGGCGGGGCTGCGGCTGCTCCGAAACGTTCCCGCCCCGGCATGATACGCCAGCAACCAAGGCTGGAGACATCATCAGACCGCGCCATTTCTCGGTGAAAATCCCGGGTGAAATCTCCGCGGAAAATCAGGACAGCACCGCTTCGACCGGCCTGCGCAAGGAATAGGGGAGCGCCGGGCCATAGCCGAAGCGCATCAAGATATCCGGCCGGCGTCCCGGCAGGCCTGCAACGCGCGCCAGTTCCGGTCGAAGCGTCGGGACTTCCACAGGCTGATTGATGAAGGCGTGCTTGATGCCGAGCGCGGTCGCCTGCAACGCGAAGCGCTGGCAGGCGCGCCCCGCCAGGACCCAATGCTCAGGATCGTCCTTCTCGGCGGCGAAGATGGCGATGCCTGCGGAAGACGCGATCTGGCGGGCGTATTTGTCGTTCTCAGCGCCAGCGGTGAAAAAGGCGTCGATCGCGAGCGGTCCCAGCCAAGCCGGAAGCACGGGATTGCCGCTGGTTGCGCTGAACAATCCGTCGCCGGTCAGCATCGCCTGCCAGGGATTGAAGCGCAGCCAGGCCTTGAGTTCGTGCATGAAGGCCGGGTCGGCGAGCTGCGCGCTGTTGCCCGCGATGACGAGATCGCGCACGCGATCGATCTGCGGCCGATCCGTGATCAGGGCCAGATCGACCCCGCGGATCGCGTCGGCTGCCACGCGCAGCTTCTGCAAGTCGCCGCCGCTGACCGTCCTCCCGTCATAGTCGCCGCGCGTGGATTGCCGCGTCGTGATCGCCTCGAACAGGTCCGAAGGCCCAGAAGTGCCATCGCCATAGGCGAACCTGACGACCCCATCCTGTGCCGGGTCAAAGTTCAGTTCGCCTGACTTTCCGCGCGCGGCCGCAGCAATGGCGAGGTTTTCCGCGGCGCATCCAATACTGGCGTAGAGGTGGTGGTCGTCAGGGTCGACCGCCGCCAGGCGCTTGCTCAAGTCGGGCCTGATCTCGATGCCGCCGCCTGCGAGGCTGAACCGCCAGGCTTGTGTGTTGTGGCTGTTCGCTGCCAGGGTCGCGAAGCGTACGAAATCGCGTGCTTCGGGCGCCTGGCTCAAGGCCGATCGACTGGCTGCGACCGCCGCGTCGTACTCGTCCATTGAACCCATTTGGCGCAGTCCAAGCAGCACCGCGCCGGCGCCGCCGGCAGCGACGGCCGCCGCGCCGAGCAGGATGTCACGCCGCTTCATCGCCGCAGCTCGGTGGAACAGACGATCATTCGCTGACGGTCCCCCTCGAACTTCTCGGCCGACGCTTCCGCCAAGGCGCGCGTTGTGGCGACAAAGCCATCGCGATGCTGCGGTGGCGCATAGAGCGTATAGAGCCGCATCGGCTCATCGCCGGTGTTGACGATGTTGTGTCGCGCGCCGGCCGGCACGATGACCGCGTGATCCTTCTTGATCTTCGACTGCGTGCCGTCGATCGTCACCAGGCCCTGTCCCGTTTCGATGCGGAAGAACTGGTCGTGCGTCGCGTGAACCTCTTCGCCGATGTCCTCACCGGGGAGCAACGACATGAGCACGAGTTGCAGGTTCGTCCCTGTGTAGAGAACGCGGCGGAAGTCGCTGTTCTCTTCCGTCATGTTCGCGATTTCCGCGACGAAGCCTTTCATGGCGCAGGCACTCCTCATCATCAGTGCTGAAGGGGCTGATGTATACCGGCTCCATCCTGCTTCAGGTCAGGGTGTGATCGCCGACGATTGTCAGTCTGGGTCGAGTATTTTTTTGCGCCAACGGTGCCCTTGCCGGGGCAGTGGGCTGGCCCGCCGGCGCTCGCGTTCGCAACATCCAACGGCGCGGACGCCGTTTGGTTCCCGGGCCGCCACGTGGCGCCTGCTTCGCAGCCTCCGGCCTCACGTCTGCATCGCTGCAGCATGGCCCAAACGGGTAGGTCCTGGTCGACCCGTTCGATGCGGGGAGGGCGCGACACCGGCATCCCCGCTGTCCCGGACGCGAGCCGGGATCGATGTCGCCGGGGCTCCGCAGTTCTGCTATCAGAATCGGCCGGTCGGTACTCTTTTGCTGCCGACCGGAGGCACGGCCTCGTGGTCGGCATTCGTCCGTCTTCTGGGTTGGTTATCCTCTATTGTTCAACTGGTTGTCATGAGTCTGAACATGCGAGCAGGAATGAGGGCAGGGAGCCTCGACATGTCCGTGACCCTCTTTGGCATCACTACCTGCGACACGGTCCGCAAGGCCCGCGTCTGGCTGGAAGCCCAAGGCATCGCCTACCGTTTCCACGACTTCCGCAAGGATGGCCTCGATGCCGAGCGCCTTGCCGGCTGGCTCGACGCACTCGGCTGGGAGGCGGTGCTCAACCGCGCCGGCACGAGCTTCCGCGGCCTGCCCGAGGACGTGCGGGCCGGTCTCGACCGCGACAAGGCCGCGCGCCTCATACTCGCCAACCCGACACTGGTGAAACGCCCGGTTCTGGAGGCGGAAGGCAATGCCCACGTCGGGTTCAAGCCCGACCTCTATGCCGGGATCTTCTCCAGGGCCTGACCCGTCACACCGGCGGTCGGGTCCGGCGGATCGCCAGCCAGATGCCGAGCACGCCGCCTGCGCAGGCAGCCACCCATGGCGCCAGCGCCACCGCGAGAGCGGCGGCATAGCTGGAAAATTCGGGCGAGACCCTCATCACGCCGAACAGGACGCCGATCAGCAGCGTCGCCGCGCCATAGCCGCCGATCAGGCCCAGGAGCCCGCCGACGGCGATCCGCGCCGGAGGGCTCCAGGGCGGGCGCGGCGCGCCCCGTCCTTCCGCAGGCTGCCGATCCCGGCGCCTGATGATGATCGCCGCGGTCACCCCCGCTACCATCGCCGTGAGGCAGGCGACGGCCGGGCCGATGACGAAGGCCAGCCCCATGGCTGCGGCGCCCTCGCGCTGCGAGACGTTGAAGAGTTCGAAGAGCAGCGCGCCGACGATGATCGCCGCGACATAGCCGCCGACGAGGCCGATCAGCGCCCATAGCAGCGCCCAACCCACAATGCGCATCATCGCCCCAGTTCCGCCCGATCAGCGGGCCGTTGCGCACCCTAGGGCGAGGGCATTGCCGGCGCATGGCTCGCGTCAGGCGAAGTGTTTCGGGTCCGGGGCGTCGGGCTCAGGGCGCGCGGGCGGGACGCGGCGCCGGCAGCGGCGCGAAACCTAACGCCGTCGCCGGCAGGGCACCATCCTCATCCGCGGCCGATGCGGCGGGCTGTGGCGGTGCGACCGGGAGGGAAATGGTCCGTGGCGATCCGGCCGGCTGTGCCTGCATCTGCAGCGGAGCCGGACCGGCCGGTGGGGCGCCCGCGACCGGCAGGGGCGACGGATCAACCGGGACGACCACCCGCGCCTGGACCTTGTTCGGGTCGGCCTCGGTGCCGGGCAGACTGACCGGGCGCGACTGGCTGGAGGCGAGGGCCGGTGCCTCGGGCACCGGAGCGGGTACGGCTATCACGGGTGCCGGCGCGAGTTCGGCTTCGATCATCTCGCGATTGGCAAGGGTGAAAACGGCGGCCGTCCCCGCTGCGATCGCAATGGCGACACCGGTCAGGAACAATCGCCGCCAGCGGGCGCCCCGCAGCCGGCGCGCCACGATGCGCTCCCGGGCCGGGTCATAGGGGAGCGTTCCGACAAGTTCGGCCGCGTCGGACGGGATCGGCTGCGCTGCGTCGGAAAATGTCACTGGAACGTGTTTCATTCGACCAAGGGCAGGTGATGCAATGGACCGCTACCATGTCCCGCCGCAGGGAGCCAGCCACGGGACAATGACGATGAACGCCCCCTCTGGATGATCCCCAAATGTGGCGGGGATGGGGAGGGTCCAGATCTTGGGCCCCTTTGC
Organism: Phreatobacter sp.; assembly: GCF_030691135.1. GTDB lineage: Bacteria > Pseudomonadota > Alphaproteobacteria > Rhizobiales > Phreatobacteraceae > Phreatobacter. The sequence goes on along the minus strand of NZ_JAUYFA010000011.1, from coordinate 161,265 downwards.
ACCGATCTTTTCCCTGCGGCAGCAAAAATTCGACCGATCCGGGATTTGCCGCCGCCTTCGTGCCGCGTTTGCGTCCGACAGGGGGAGTTGATAGGTTCCGCCGCTTCCGACAGGGGCTTGCGCGACCCGCATCGGGCGTCGCAGCTGGATTGAGACCATGGCCGATATTTTCGACGAAGTTGAAGAAGACCTGCGCCGGGCGCGGTTCGAGACCCTGTGGAAGAAATTCTGGCCCGTCATCGTCGGCGCGGCCGTCACCGTGGTGCTCGTCGTCGGCGGCTGGCGCTTTTACGATCATCTTCAGGCTCAGCGCTCTGCCGCCGCCGGTGCCCGTTTCGAGGCGGCCCTGCGGCTGTCGCGGACGAGCGGCACCGAGGCCGAGGCCCAGTTCGCCGCGCTGGCCGCCGAAGCCCCGTCCGGATACCGGATCCTGTCGCGGTTCCGCCAGGCGACAGAACTCGCCGCGCGCGACAAGCCCGCTGCCGCCGCGGCTTTCGATGCGCTGGCCGCCGATTCCGGCATCGGGCCCGTCCTTCAGGATCTGGCGCGCCTGCGCGCGGCCTATGCCCTGATCGACAGCGCCCCGCCGGCCGAGCTCATCCGCCGCGCCGAGCCGCTCGCTACGGCGGACGGGTCCTTCCGGCATTCGGCGCGCGAGATCCTGGCATTGGCCGCCCTCAAGGCCGGCGACCGCCCGGCCGCGGAACGCTGGATCAAGGCCATCCAGGATGATCGCGACTCGCCCCAGGGCGTGCGCGGCCGTGCCGACCTCATGTCCACCGTCTTTACTGCCAGCGGCAGCTGAGCGCTTTCGGGAAACCGTCATGACCACTTATCGCCCCGACCGCCGTCTCCTCCTGCGCACCGGAATGCTCGCCGGACTGGGCCTTGCCCTCGCCGGCTGCGAGACGCTGCAGGACATCCCCGCGATGTTCGAGCGTCGCCCCCCGCCGCTGGCCGGCGATCGCCGCCCGGTCTTCCCCGAGGGCGTTCCCGGCATCGACCGCTCCATCCAGCAGCCCGCCAATTCCCCGATGAATGCCGCGCCGCCGCCGTCCGAGCCGCCGCCGGCCGCTGCACGGGCGCGCGGCCGCTGACCCGCATCGCCCCCACCATGCCTTTCACGCTCGCCATCGTCGGCCGGCCCAATGTCGGGAAGTCGACGCTGTTCAACCGACTCGTCGGCAAGCGCATCGCGCTGGTGGACGACCGGCCGGGCGTAACGCGCGACCGCCGCGAGGGCGAGGCGAGCCTCGGCGATCTCGAATTCACCATCATCGACACGGCCGGCCTCGAGGACACCCGCGAGGGCACCCTCGAAAACCGGATGCGCGCCCAGACGGAGGAGGCCATCCGCCTCGCCGATGCCGTGCTGTTCATGATCGACGCGCGCATCGGCCTGACGCCCGACGACCGCGCCTTCGCCGAACTCGTCCGCAAGTCGGGCAAGCCGGTGATCCTCGCCGCCAACAAGAGCGAGGGAAAGGTCGGCATGGCCGGGGCCTATGAGGCCTTCGCGCTCGGCCTCGGCGATCCCGTGCCGCTCTCGGCCGAGCACGGCGAGGGCATCAACGAGCTCTACGAGGCCCTCGCGGCCCTGATGCCGCCGCCCGTCTATGCCGACGAGGACGAGGACGACGTCGTCGTAGACATCGCCGAGGGTGACGAGGAGGCTCCGCCGGAGGATCTGTCGAAGCCCATCGCCGTCGCCATCGTCGGCCGCCCGAATGCCGGCAAGTCGACCCTCGTCAATGCGCTGATCGGCGAGGACCGCCTGCTGACCGGCCCCGAGGCCGGCATCACCCGCGATTCCATCGCGGTCGACTGGGAGTGGGGCGGCCGCAAGTTTCGCTTGGTCGACACGGCGGGCCTCAGGAAGCGGGCGCGCATCGAGGACAAGCTGGAGAAACTGTCGGTGGCCGACGCGCTGCGGTCGATCCGCTTCGCCGAAGTCGTTGTCGTCTGCATGGACGCCACCAAGCCCTTCGAGGATCAGGATCTGCGCATCGCCGATCTCGCCTCCAAGGAGGGCAGGGCAGTCGTCCTCGCCTTCACCAAATGGGATCTCGTGCCCCACAAGGGCGGCAAGGCGGCCAAGCTGCGCGAGGAGACCGATCACTGGCTGCCGCAGATCAAGGGCTGCCCGGTCGTTGCCAATTCGGCCGAGACCGGACAGGGTCTCGACCGCGTCATGCAGGCCATCCTCGATGCCCGCGTGCCGTGGCAGAAGCGCATCTCCACCAGCACCCTGGTTCGCTGGCTGCAGGAGACTATCGACCACCATCCGCCGCCGGCGGTGACGGGCCGCCGTATCAAGCTGCGTTACATGACGCAGGCCAAGACGAGACCGCCCACCTTCGTTGCCTTCTGCTCGCGCCCCGAGGCGCTGCCCGAAAGCTATCTGCGCTATCTCGTCAACGGCCTGCGCGAGAGCTTCGACCTCAAGGGAACGCCGATCCGCTTCCACTTGAAGAAGACCGACAACCCCTATGCCGAGACAGGCCGCAAGATCCAGTGAAAGAGGGGGATGCCGAAGCATCCCCCATCCGGGTCAGTAGCCGACCGTGAAGCGCTGGCGCACGTTCTTCGGCGTCTCCAACTCGTCCACCAGAGCGATCGCGTAGTCCTCGGCCGAGATGGCGCTGTTGCCGGCGGCGTCGACGAGAAGCTGCTCGGTGCCGAGGCGGAACCGGCCGGTGCGCTCGCCCGGCTGGATCAGCGCCGAGGGTGACAGGAAGGTCCAGTTCAGCTTCGGCTCGGTCTTGAGCTTGTCGAGGAAGGCGCCGCCCGCCTTGGCCTCGTCGAGGTAGATGGCCGGAAACTGCGGCGTGTCGAAGAGCTTCACCCCCGGCGCCACCTCGAGGCTTCCGGCACCGCCGACGACCAGATAGCGCGGCACACCGGACTCCTTCGCCGCCCCGATCAGGGTGTCGGCGTCGGAGGCGAGATAATGTACCGACGAGATCGCCACCTCATGGCCGCGATAGGCCTCGGCGAGAGCGACGCGGTCGAAGGCATCGACGGCCTTCGCGGTGACGCCCGGCAGGGGGGCGATCCCGTCGGGCTTGCGGGCCAGCGCGGTGACCGTATGGCCGCGGCTGGAGAGTTCGGCGAGGATGCGCGATCCGACCATGCCGGAGGCGCCAAGCAGGACGACTTTCATCGGGTATCTCCTTATGCTAGTATCCGATGGCGACTAGATAGCGAAAGGTAATCGCTTCCGAAAGGAGGCACCTTTCGGTCACGAGGTCACTCGGAGGGAACCATGGGCGAGCCCCGCATCATCGAATTGGCGCCGCGGCCCCTGCCAAAGGACCTGACGCCGAATGTCTTCATGGCGGAGTGTCCGACGCGCCGGGTGCTAGACCGCGTCGCCGACAAATGGGCCGTGCTCATCCTCATCCTGCTGGCGGACGGCACCAAGCGCTTCAACATCCTGAAGCGGATGATCGGGGGCGTGTCCCAGAAGATGCTGTCGCAGACGCTGAAGAGCCTCGAGCGCGACGGGCTGGTGTCGCGGCGGGTCATCCCGACCGTGCCGGTGACCGTCGAGTATTCGATCACGCCGCTTGGCCGCACGTTGCACGCCGCCGTCGATCCGCTGCGGATCTGGGCGGAGACGCACATCGCCGCGGTTGAGGCGGCGCAGAAGCGCTATGACCGCGGGATGGACCAGGACGGCTGAAGGGCTGCAGTCCAGCCTGTGCCACCCTCAGGCGGGGTCGCGGAAGCTCTTCCAGCTGCGCGCCGGATAATCGTAGAGCCGGCCGTTCTCGGTCACCTCTGCGCGGCACATGGCGACAATGGCCTCGGCGGCAGCCTCGGGCGGCTCCAGCGTCTTGGGATCCTCGCCCGGCATGGCCTGGGCCCGCATGGTGGTCCGGATCGGGCCGGGATTGAACAGATTGACGCGGACCTTCGTCGTCTCGTTCTCGGCGGCATAGGTGCGGGCGAGGGCGTCGAGGGCCGCCTTGGTGGTGGCGTAGGGACCCCAGTAGGCCCGGCACTTGGTCGCGGCACCCGAGGTTACAAAAACGGCGCGGCCGGCCTCCGAGGCCTGCAGCAGGGGATCGAAGGATCGGATCAGGCGCCACTGCGCCGTCAGGTTCACGGCGACGATCTGGTCCCAGTCCTTCGGCACGACATGGCCGAGCGGGGAGATCGGGCCGAGGATGGCGCCATTGGCCACCAGCACGTCCAGTCGTCCCCAGCGCTCGTGGATCGCGAGGCCCAGGCGGTCGAGCCCATCGCCGTCGCGGAGGTCGAGCGGCACAAGGGTGGGCGCAAGGCCGCCGGCCTGCCGGATCGCGTCGTCGAGGGATTCCAGGCCGCCCTGGGTACGGGCCACGGCGATGATCTGGGCGCCGCCGGCAGCGAGGGCGAGGGCTGTGGCGCGGCCGATGCCGCGCGAGGCGCCGGTCACGCAGGCGATGCGTCCGGAAAAGGGCTTGTCGGTCATGGTTTTTCGAAAGCCGTCCTGCTCAACTCGCCTCGGCCAGCAGCGACAGCTGCTTGGCGGCCTCGCCCACGAGGTCGGTGATCGTCGTGGGATAGTCGCCGGTGAAGTAATGGTCGGTGAACTGCGGCTGCGCGGCGTTGCGGCCAGGCTCGCCGAGCGCGCGGTAGAGCCCGTCGATGGAGATGAAGGCGAGCGAGTCGACGCCGAGATAGTCGCGCATCTCGTCGATCGACATATGCGCGGCGAGCAGCTTGTCCTGGTCCGGCATGTCGATGCCGTAGTAGTCAGCGAACTTGATCGGCGGCGAGGCGATGCGGAAATGCACTTCGCGCGCGCCGGCCTCGCGCATCATCTGCACGATCTTCCGGGACGTCGTGCCGCGCACGATGGAATCGTCGACGAGGACCAGCCGCTTGCCCTCGATCACGGCGCGGTTGGCCGAGTGCTTCAGGCGCACGCCGAGTTCCCGCACGGACTGGGTCGGCAGGATGAAGGTGCGGCCGACATAGTGGTTGCGGATGATGCCGAGCTCATAGGGAATACCGGCAGCCTGGGCATAGCCGATCGCGGCCGGTACGCCCGAATCGGGGACCGGGACGATGACGTCGGCCTCGACGGCGGATTCCGCGGCCAGGATCGCCCCGATGCGCTTGCGCAGGCCGTAGACGTTCTTGCCGTCGACGATGGAATCAGGACGGGCGAAATAGACATATTCGAAGATGCAGGGGCGCTTGCGGCGTGCCGGGAACGGCTTGATCGATTCCAGCCCCTTGCCGTCGATGACGACGATCTCGCCGTTCTCCACCTCGCGCACGAAGCGCGCGCCGATGATGTCGAGCGCCACCGTCTCGGAGGCGAGGATGTAGCGGCCGTCGAGTTCGCCGATCACCAGCGGTCGGATGCCGAGGGGATCGCGCGCGCCGATCAGCTTCTTGTTGGTCATGCCGACGAAGGCATAGCCGCCCTCGATCTGCCCGAGCGCGTCGATGAAACGGTCGGCGAAGCGGTTGCGGCGCGAGCGCGCGACGAGGTGGAGGATCACCTCCGTATCCGATGTCGCCTGGTAGATCGCGCCGTCGGCGATGAGGCGGCGGCGCAGGGTCAGGCCATTGGTGAGGTTACCGTTGTGGCAGACGGCGAAGCCGCCGGTCTCGAGCTCGGCGAAGAGCGGCTGGACGTTGCGCAGGATGGTCTCGCCTGTGGTCGAGTAACGCGTGTGGCCGATGGCCGAGTTGCCGGGCAGGCGTTCGATCACCTCGCGGCGGGAGAAATTGTCGCCCACCAGGCCCATGCGGCGCTCGGAATGGAAACGGTTGCCGTCGAAGGAGACGATGCCGGCTGCCTCCTGCCCGCGATGCTGGAGCGCGTGCAGTCCGAGCGCGGTGAGAGCCGCGGCGTCCGGATGGTCATAGACGCCGAAGACACCGCATTCCTCATGCAGCCGGTCGCTCTCGACATCGAGAACGCCATCCTCGCCATGATCGAACGCAGGGTCCTGATCCGCCTCGTGATGGCGGATCTCAAGGGATTGCGTCATCGCATCCTCATCGTGTGAAAGCCTCGGTCGTCAGCCCGTCGCGTCATATGCGGGCTGATCCGCCGGAACGATAGGTCCACCCCATGCACGGCGACCATGCGCCGAGAGAACAGCCGGCACAAGCCTCAGGGCTGCCGCGGCGGCGTCGCCCCTGGCGCAGCCGGCGCCGTCGGAGGCGTCGCAGCCGCGGGCGGCGTCCCCGCCGCCGGAGGCGTCGTTCCGGGCGTTGTCCGGTTGAGCCGGCGCAGGATGTCGGATCCCTCGATGTCCTGCGGCAACTGGGCGATCAGCCAGTCCTTGGTCTGTTCGAGCAGGGCATAGGACTTGGCGCGGATCACCCAGTCCGGGCGGTTGGGTCCCGGCACCAGCCAGGTGAAGAAGGCGAAGGCGACGACGACGATGACGAGGCCGCGTCCGAGGCCGAACAGGAAGCCGAGCGTCCGGTCGAGAACGCCGATCTTCGAATCGAGGATGGCGTCTGAAATCTTGATGGTGATCAGCGACACAACGACCAGCACCGTGAGGAACACGCCGGCGATGACGATCGCCTTGGCCAGCAATTCGTTCGAGACCTGGGTCTGCACGATCGGCAGCAGCCGAGGATAGGCGTACCAGGTGGCGATCGCGGCCAGAGCCCAGGAGGCGATGGACAGAACCTCGCGGACGAAGCCACGCACCATCGCCAGCAGCGCTGAGATCAGCATGATCGCGGCGAGGCCGATATCGAGATAGGTGACCGGCATCGATTCGGCTCCGGAATGCTTGGATCGTGCGGCGCGAGTCACCAGAACCCGTGCGCTACCCCGCGCTTATAGCGAGGCGGGTGGCCCGCGTCACCCCGTCACCGATGTCGGCGATCGTCATCTTGGTGTGCCGCCGGAATTGCGGCGCACCAGGTCGCTGTGCGGCGCACTACGGACCCGGAACGGCGGCAGGCTGCATCACCGCCTTGGGCGGCGTCACGCCCATCGAAACATAGATGCTCATCAACTGGTCCATGCCGATATCGGCGGCGCTGACCCAGTGCTCCGGCACATAGATCAGGCCGCCGCCGATCGGCACCGGCGCGGTCGGCACCAGGATGCCCAGATAACGCTGCGTGCCGACCATCACCGGTTCGCGCGAGGGCAGGAGCGCGAGAACCGCTGCCCCGCCCGGCTCACCGCCGAAGAAGCACCAGACCGGGCTCATGCTCTGCAGTCCGTCGGCATCCTTGCGGTCGACCATGGAGACGAAGCGGCGGGACAGGTCGTAGACCGTCCCGACCAGCGGAATGCGCCGCATGATGCGGTCGAGGGCATCCTGCAGCCGCTCCTGCAGCACGATGGCGACGAGGCCGAGAAGGTAGATCAGCCCAACGACCATCAGGATGCCGATGAGATAGGCGGCGAACGAGGAGGAGGAAAAGCCGAGCCCCAGCGAGGTCAGGAACCGGCCGACCACCGTGCCGGGTCCGACGAAACCGTAGATGAAGGTCACCGACCAGCCGACGACGAAGGCCGTCACCGCCAGCGGCAGCAGCAGGAGGAAGCCGGCCAGGAACACGCGCCTCAGATTGCCCATCGCCTCTTCTCCCGCGCGATCATTCCCCGGCCGCCGCTTTCGGTTTTTCTCGTGCCACCCCGGATGCCGCGATATCGGCGACCAGCGTCGACAGTCCGGTGACGGCCTGGACCGATAGGCCGGTTTCGCTCATCTCGCCGCGTGCGATCTCCGGCACCACGGCCTTGGCAAAGCCGAGCTTCTTGGCTTCCTTGAGCCGGGCCGCGGCCTGCGCCACCGGCCTCACCGCTCCCGACAGGCTGACTTCGCCGAAATAGACCGCGTCCGCCGGGAGGACCGCGCCCGACAGCGACGACACCAGAGCCGCGGCAACCGCGAGATCCGCCGCCGGCTCGGCGATCCGGAGGCCCCCGGCGACGTTGAGATAGACGTCGTAGCCGCCGAGCCTGACGCCGCAATGGGCGTCGAGCACAGCCAGCACCATGGAGAGCCGCGCCGGGTCCCACCCCACCACCGCCCGACGGGGCGTGCCGAGGGTAGAGGGTGCGACGAGGGCCTGGATCTCGACCAGCACCGGCCGCGTCCCCTCCATTCCCGCGAAGACGGCGGTGCCCGGCGCGCCGAGATCGCGGCCCGCCAGGAACAGCTCCGAGGGGTTCGGCACCTCGCGCAGGCCCTTGCCGGTCATCTCGAAGACGCCGATCTCGTCGGTCGGCCCGAAGCGGTTCTTCACCGCCCGCAGGATGCGGAAATGGTGCCCGCCTTCGCCCTCGAAGCTCATCACCGCATCGACCATGTGCTCGACGACGCGCGGTCCGGCGATCTGCCCGTCCTTGGTGACGTGGCCGACGAGGATCACGGCGGCCCCGGACTTTTTGGCATAGCGGATGAGTACCTGCGCGGCCGAGCGCACCTGGCTGACCGTCCCCGGCGCGCTCTCCACGGAATCCGTCCACATTGTCTGGATCGAATCGATCACCACCAGCCGCGGCGTGATGCCCTCGGACAGGGTCGCGACAATGTCCTCGACATTGGTCTCGGCAGCGAGTTCGACCGGGGATGCCGTGAGGCCGAGCCTGTCGGCCCGCAGCCGCACCTGGCCGACCGCCTCCTCGCCCGAGATGTAGACGACCCGGTGGCCCATACGGGCGAGCCGCGCCGAGGCCTGGATGAGCAGCGTCGACTTGCCGATGCCGGGATCGCCGCCGATCAGGATCACCGAGCCCTTGACGAGGCCGCCGCCAAAGACCCGGTCGAGTTCGCCGACCTGCGTCTCGGTGCGCGGCGCCTGGTCGTTGAGCCCGTCGAGGCCTGCGAGGGCGAAGGCCCGGCCGCGCGTCTTGCCGCCCTTCGCAGGCGCGCCGCCGACACCGGTCGTCGCCACGTTCTCTTCGGCGATGGTGTTCCAGGCGCCGCAACTCTCGCACTTGCCCTGCCAGCGGCCATAGGTGGCCCCGCAGGACTGGCAGACGAACGTCGTGGTCGAGCGGGCCATGTCAGCCGGTATAGCGGCGATGGTAGCGTTTGCCGAGGCTCGTCAGGATCTCGTAGCCGATCGTGCCGGCGGCCTCCGCGACATCGTCGACACCGACGCCGTCGCCGATCAGGGTCGCGGTGTCACCGGCAGAGACGGGTCCCGCATCGGTCACGTCGATGGCGAGCAGGTCCATCGAGACTCGGCCGGCCGGCTGGCAGATGACGCCGTTGACGCGCATCGGTGCGCCGGTCTTGCGGTCGGTGGAGCCGGCCTGGCGGATGTATCCGTCGGCATAGCCGACCGAGACGACGGCGATGCGGCTGCTGCGCCCCGCCGTCCAGGCGGCCCCGTAGCCGACCGTGTCGCCGGCCCTGATCCCGCGCACCTGGACGATCGGTGCGTCGAGGCGGACGACCGGCGCCAGCGGGTCGCGACCCGTCACGAAACGGGCGCCGTAGAGCGCGATGCCCGGCCGCATAAGGTCGTGGCGGGCGGCGGGCAGCGTGCAGCCGGCGGAATTTGCCAGCGAGCTCGGAATGCCGGGAAACAAGCCGCGGATCTGCTGGAACCGGTCGATCTGCCGGGCAGTGAGGGGGTGGCCGGGTTCGTCCGCGCAGGCGAGGTGGCTCATGATCAGCGCCGGCGTGAAGGCGAGCGCAGCGGTGCCGGGCTCGGCGAGCAGGGCGGCCTCGGCGAGGTCGAGGCCGAGCCGGTTCATGCCGGTATCGACGTGGATGGCGGCGGGCAGGCGGCGGCCGAGACCGTTGCAGAATTCGGCAAAGGTCTCGACATCCTCGCGGCTGCCGAGAACCGGGCGGATGTCGTGCGCGAGATAGGTGTCGAGGGCGGCGCCAAAGAGGCCGTTCAGCACGTAGATCGTGGCATCCGGCACCGCGGCCCGCAGGCGGCGCGCCTCGGACAGATGCGCGACGAAGAAGGTCGTGCAACCGGCCCCGGCCAGCGCCGGCCCGACCCGTTCGATGCCGAGGCCATAGGCGTCCGCCTTGACGACGGCCGCGACCGGCACGCCGCCGCCCATGGCGACGATCGTCCTGTAATTTGCGGCGAGGGCCGCCAGGTCGATCGTCAGGACCGCGCCGGCCTCGTTCTGCGGGATGGTCATGCGGTCACTCGAACCGCTCGGGCAGGCGGTCGGCATCGGCGAGGTCGGAGAAGCGCGTCACGGAATCCTCGAACTGCAGCATGACCGTTCCGGTCGGGCCGTGACGCTGCTTGCCGATGATGACCTCGGCGCGGCCATGGACCTGCGCCATGTCGGTCTGCCATTTCAGATGCTCTTCAGTGCCGGGCTTCGGCTCCTTGTTCTTGAGGTAATACTCCTCGCGGAACACGAACATGACGGAGTCAGCATCCTGCTCGATGGAGCCGGACTCGCGCAGGTCCGACAGCTGCGGACGCTTGTCGTCGCGGTTCTCCACCTGACGCGAGAGCTGCGAGAGCGCCATGATCGGCACGTGCAGCTCCTTGGCGAGCGCCTTGAGGCCGGTGGTGATCTCGGTCAGCTCCTGCACGCGGTTCTCGCCCTTCTTCGAAGAGCCGGAGAGCAGCTGGAGATAGTCGACGACCATGAAGTCGAGGCCGCGCTGACGCTTCAGGCGCCGGGCCCTGGCCGCGAGCTGAACGATCGACAGGCCGCCGGTGTCGTCGATGTAGAGCGGTAGCGCCTGGATCTCCTGCGCCGCCTGGGTGAGCTTGTAGAACTCGTCCTCGCGCAGGTCGCCGCGGCGGATCTTGTAGGAGGGGATCGCCGCCTGCTCGGCGACGATACGGGTGGCGAGCTGGTCCGAGCTCATTTCCAGCGAGAAGAAGCCGACGATGCCGCCATTGGTGGTCTTGTGCGTGCCGTCGGGCTCGACCTCGAACTTGTAGGCCTTGGCGATGTTGAAGGCGATGTTGGTGGCCAGCGCTGTCTTGCCCATGCCGGGGCGTCCCGCCACGATCACGAGATCGGAATGCTGCAGCCCGCCGAGGCGCTGGTCGAGATCGGTCAGGCCCGTCGAGATGCCCGACAGCTTGCCGTCGCGCTGATAGGCCGCCGCCGCCATGTCGAGGGCGCGCGCCATGGCGTCGGTGAAGCGCCGGAAGCCGCCGTCATAGCGGCCGGTCTCGGCGAGTTCGAACAGGCTCTTTTCGGCATCCTCGATCTGGGTGCGCGGCGGCATGTCGACCGGCGCGTCATAGGCGACGTTGACCATGCCCTCGCCGATGAGGATCAGGTTGCGGCGGATGGCGAGATCATAGATCGCCCGGCCGTAATCCTCCGCATTGATGATGGTGGTGGCCTCGGCCGCGAGGCGTCCGAGATACTGCGCCACCGTCATGCCGCCGACCTCGATGGCGGCGTCGTTCATGAAGGTCTTCAGCGTCACCGGCGTCGCGATCTTGCCGGCCCGGATCAACTGCGACGAGATCTCGTGGATCTTCTGGTGCAGCGGATCGAAGAAGTGCTTCGGCTCGAGGAAGTCCGAGATGCGGTAGAAGGCCTCGTTGTTGACGAGGATCGCGCCCAGCAAAGCCTGCTCGGCCTCGATGTTGTGCGGGGCCTGGCGGAACGGCAGGTCTGACGGGCCGACGGATTTCAGGGCGGGCAGGGCGGACATGAATCTTCTGGGTCTGTGCCGGGACCAGCCTGTCTAGCAGGCCGGCGCGACGCCGGTGGCAGCAATGCGCATCATCGCCCGATCTCCCCGATTCTCACAGCCTCGGACGAGGGGAGGGTGAGAAACGCACGCGGCCGGTTGACTTCACACCCCGTTGCGCGGGGGGCGACGACGGCGGGCTGTTGCAGCGGCGCCACGGCCGCTACGAAGCAAGCGCGGCCCGCGACAAGATCTCGGCGGCAGCGTTACTTGGCCCGCGCTTGGAAACGCGACGTTAAGATTAACGTGCGATCCATCGTGTGAGCCGCAATCGCGGTGAATCGTTCATTTCCAAGGGGCGCTCCCATGTTCAAGCGTGTCGCAATACCCATGGCCGCGGCCGCGGTTCTCCTGACGTCCGGCGTTGCCGGGGCTGCCGACCTCGGCGCACCCGTCCTGCGTGGCTCCGAAATCGTCGAGCCTGCCTACCACGACGCCGATCACTGGAGCGGTGCCTATGTCGGCGCCTCGGTCGGCATGCAGGTGACCCGCAACTCGGGTTTCCATTCGGACGTGGCCGGCGCCGCCAATCCGAACTTCCCCAATTTCAACTATGACTATGCCGGCGCGCGCTTCAGCTACGGCCTGCACATGGGCATCCAGCGCATGTTCGGTCAGTTCGTCATCGGCGCCGAACTCGACTTCGACGGCCCGCAGGCGAGGCTCCATTCGCCCTGGTACACCGGCAACGCGGCCTATTCCGGTGGCGTGCCCGGCAACAGCTACCAGCAGCGTATCGCGATGAACTGGCAGGGCTCGCTGCGTGGCCGCGTCGGCTTCGCGCACCACAAGTCGCTGCTTTACGTCACCGGCGGCCTCGCCTTCGCCAACATGACGGCCTGCACCGTGCTCGACGACTGCGTCAACGGCGCCAACCACGTCGTGCGCTATTCCAACACCCGCATGGGCTGGACTGTCGGCGCCGGCATCGAACACAAGTTCAACTACAACTGGTCGGTCCGCGCCGAGTACCGCTACACCAATTTCGGATCGCGCTCCTGCCTCGCCACCGCCGCCTGCTCGATCGATCCGAACGCTTCGGACATCAACAACCGCGTCGAGACCCACGCCTTCCGCTTCGGCGTGAGCTACCTGTTCGGCGGGCCGGCCTTGGCAGCAGCCCCGATCATCGCCCGCTACTGATTGCGGGGGCGGGTCGCCGCCCCCCGGCCAACACCTCCGAAACGCAGAACGCCCGGTCTCGCGACCGGGCGTTTTGCGTTTGTGGAGTCCCGCCGGGCGAAGCCGGCCGGACTGGAGATCAGCCCTCGGAATCGCCGAACTCTTCCGGGTTGAAGGTCTCGAAGGTCGGTTCGTCGGCGCGCTGGGTGAGATCCTCACCCTCGACCTGGCGGTTCGCCTCGCCTGCCGAGCGGGCGACGTTGACCGTGACGGTCGCGTCGACTTCCGGGTGCAGCGAGACGGTGACCTTGTGCAGGCCGATCGCCTTGATCGGCGTGTCGAGCTGGATCATGGCGCGCGAAACGGTGATGCCGGCCGCCGTGATGGCGTCGGACAGATCGCGGGCCGAAACCGAACCGTAAAGCTGGCCGGTTTCGCCGGCCTGGCGGATCAGCACATAGGAGGTGCCATGCAGTTCGGCCGCGACGGCCTCGGCATCCTTCTTCAGTTCGAGATTGCGGGCCTCGAGCTGGGCCTTCATCGTCTCGAACTTCTTGCGGTTGGCTTCGGTGGCGCGCAGCGCCTTGCCGGTGGTCAGCAGGAAGTTGCGGGCATAGCCCGGCTTCACGTCCACGACCTCGCCCATGTAGCCGAGCTTGGCGACGCGCTCGAGAAGAATGACCTGCATGATGATACTCCTTGTTCGGTCAGTTGAATGTCATGTGTTGAAGGGAGGCGCGGGCGGCTTGCGCCGCGCCCGGATGTCGAAGAGCACGTCGGCCAGTCCGGCGAGCGCGACGAAGATCATGGGCCAGCCGATCACCAGGGTGAGCGCATAGAGAAGCCCGAGCGCGAAGCCGCGCATGCCCCAGCCGCGTGTGATGTCGTGGGCCAGCGCGAAGCCCTGGAGGGCGTAGATGGCAAGGCCCACCGCGAGGATGATGGCGGCGAGCTGGCCGGGGAAGCCGGGCGCGAAGGAGCCGATGGAGCCGGCCAGCAGGGCCAGCGCCGTCCATTTCGGCAGCTTGAGAGCGGCGAGATCGGGCCAGGGGCGGATGAGGCGGCCTGAGGCACGCACGATACGGCCGGCGAAATAGAGGTTGATGGTGGTGACGAAGGTCCAGACCACCGCTCCGGCGACCGGCACCGCCGCCGACATCAGGGCCACCAGCGCCTCGCGGTCCGTGCTGCCGACGTTCACCTGTTCCAGCGTCCGGCTGACAGCCTGCCGGATCGAGGACTGGAAGGCGACGTAGTCGAGGCCGTAGAGGGCGACGATGGCGAACAGGGTCAGGGACACTGCCCCGACACCGATCATCGTCAGGATCATGCCCGCCGGCATCCATTCGAAGGCCTGCGGATCGTCCTCCGTTGGCGCCGGGCGCAGCGACAGGGCGGCATAGGTCAGGAACCAGGCCGGCAGACCGACGGAGAAGAAGAAGAACAGGCCGAATTGCGAGCGCAGCGCGAGCGACAGCGCGAGCGCGCCGATCGTCGCCGCAAAGGCGCCGGCATAATGGCCCCAGCCGAGCCCGGCGATGAGCACGGGCAGCGCGGCAAAATAGAACAGGATGAGCGCCATCGGGCTCCCCGACGCGAGCGTCGCGAAGAGGAGTGCAGAGGCAAGTCCTGCCCCGAAGGCGATGGCGAGGGTCGGTCCCATCGTCAGCTGTCCCGCTCGTTTCAGAGGGTTAGGGGAGGATCCCCAGCTTCAGCCGCGGCGGTCTTGACCGCCACGGCCGACGATTCACGTATCGAGAAGGCACATCTCGAGGCGCCGGCGGCGGGGCGCAGGGCGTCCCGCCACGCATGGCGAACTTATTTGATCACGTAGGGCAGGAGGCCGAGGAAGCGGGCACGCTTGATCGCCTGGGCGAGCTCGCGCTGCTTCTTGGCGGAAACCGCCGTGATGCGGGACGGAACGATCTTGCCGCGCTCGGAAATGTAGCGCTGCAGGAGACGGACGTCCTTGTAGTCGATCTTCGGCGCGCTCGGGCCGGAGAAGGGGCAGGACTTGCGACGACGGAAGAAGGGGCGACGGGCGCCACCGGCTGCGGCAGACATGGTCACTCCTCCGTCTGTTCGACTTCGGCGGGCACTTCGACATCCCCGCCATCACGATCGCGGAACCGGCGTGCACCGCCGCCACCGCCACCACCACCACCACCGAAGCCGCCGCCGCCGCCGAAGCCGCGGTCACGACCGCCGCCACCGCCGAAGCCACGGTCGCCGCCGAAGCCGCGCTCGCCGCGATCGTCACGGTCGCGCTTCTGCAGCATGGCGGACGGAACCTCCTCGAGCTCCTCGACCCTGACGGTCATGAAGCGGAGGATGTCCTCGTTGATCGCCATCTGGCGCTCCATCTCGGCGATCGCCGCCGGGGGAGCATCGATGTTCATCAGCGTGTAGTGGGCCTTGCGGTTCTTGCGAACGCGGAAGGCGATCGACTTGAGGCCCCAGGGCTCGACCTTGGGCACCGCGCCGCCATTGGCTTCGATGACGCCCTTGTACTGCTCGGCAAGCGCTTCGGCCTGCTGAGAGGTCACGTCCTGGCGAGCCAGGAACACATGTTCATAGAGAGGCATTCGGCCTGTCTCCGGTTCGAGTGACGCTTCTTCCGGCGCGAAGCCCCCCGAGCCCTGGACAGGCCCGACAGTTTTCTCGAAGGCGGAGACACCGGACGACGGATGAACCCATCCTGCAGGCAAGCCTGCCGTCCGTTCAGCCACCGACCGAAGGAAGCGAAGGCGGCCTTATACGCGAACGGCGCGCGGATTCAAGGCTGTTCCTGCAGACGGCGCCGCGCGTCGCCCGGACCTCGGCCGCAAGAGCGATGGAACCCGATCCGCCGGATGCGGGTTCTGGGATCAGATACCACAAGGAGACGGCCATGATAGCCAAGCCCAGGTCGCTAGCCGAGCGTACCGCGATCACCCGCGACGCGACCGGCCCCGCACCCGGAGGGGGATCCGGCAACCGCGGCGACGACAAGGCCGGAGGCGACGAGATCGGGGCCGGTACTTTCGTCGATAAGCCGGGAAAGCCCGACGAACTGACGCGCGGCGCGCCGCCGAAGCCGAAGAAGCGCTACAGCCTCGCCGACTGACCGCCATGATCTCGCCGTGATATGATGAAAGAAAATGAAACAGTTCGCGAGGCGGACCCTTCCGGGAGCGAATCCATGGCCGATGTCCATCACACCACCCGTCGCGGCTGCGTCTTGACCGCGCGTGACCTGACCCTGATCAAGCGCAAATTCGACCGTACCTGCGAGGAACTCGGCGTTTTCGCCGAAGACGAGCAGGCGCGGCACTCCCTCGGGCGTGCCCTCGTGGCAGCCGTCGCCCGCGGCGACGTCGAACTGCTGGCCGCCAAGGCGCCGGATCCGGCCGGAACCGAGACATTGTTCTTCGAGGGTGAGGAACTCGTCGTCGTCCTCACTGAGCGCGCCGACCACTAGCCGACCCGCCGAATTCACGCCGCATCCTCCTCCCGTCGCCAGACGGGGAAGGGGTCGGCGAGCGCGGCGTATTCCTCGGGATTGAAGCGCGTCGCCGAGGCGCGACCCAGAAGGCAGCCGTCCAGCGCGGCGCGCATGGCCGCCTCGTCCATGCCCGAGCCGATGAAGACGAGTTCCTGCCGCCGGTCGCCGAAGACCGGGTGCCAGTGCCGCTTCAGCATGTCCCGCCACTCCTCCGACTGCGGCCAACGCGCCTTCGGCACGGCGGTCCACCAGAAGCCCATGGCCGAGGTGCGGCAGACCGCACCGGCGATCGACAACTCACCGCACCAGTTCGGGCGCGTCGCCAGCCAGAAATGGCCCTTGGCGCGGATGAGCCCCGGCCAGGTGGCTTTCAGAAAGGCGTCGAAGGCGGTGGGGTCGAAGGGCCGGGCGGCGCGATAGACAAAGGAGGAGATGCCGTATTCCTCCGTCTCCGGCACGTGATCCTTGAAGCCGAAGAGCTCCTTGGCCCAGAGCGGATGCATTTCCGCCTTCTCGGCATCGAAGCGTCCCGTCGCCAGCACCTCGTCCAGCGAGACCTGGGCGAAATCGGTGGTGACGACCCGGGCGTCCGGGTTGAGCCCGCGCACCACCTTCAGCACGAGGTCGCCCTGGTCGGCCGTGACGTCCGACATCTTGTTGACGATGACCACGTCGGCGAATTCGATCTGGTCGGTGAGCAGGTCGGCGAGGGTGCGCTCGTCCTCCGTCCCGGCAGTCTCGCCGCGATCCCTGAGAAAGTCTCGGCTGCCGAAATCCTTCAGAAGGTTGATGGCGTCGACCACCGTGACCATCGTGTCGAGCCGGGCGACATCCTCCAGCGCCTGGTCGTCCTCGTTGCGGAACGAGAAGGTCGCCGCGATCGGCAGCGGCTCGGCGATCCCGGTGCCCTCGATGAGCAGGTAGTCGTAGCGGCCGCTCTCGGCGAGGCGCCGCACCTCGGTCAGCAGGTCGTCGCGCAGGGTGCAGCAGATGCAGCCGTTGGTCATCTCGACGAGCTTCTCGTCGGTCCGCGACAGGTTGGCCCCGCCGTCGCGCACGAGATCGGCGTCGATGTTCACCTCCGACATGTCGTTGACGATGACCGCGACGCGCCGCCCTTCGCGGTTGTTGAGGATATGATTGAGCAGGGTCGTCTTGCCCGCTCCGAGAAAGCCGGAGAGGACAGTGACGGGCAGGCGGGCATCGGTGGTCATGGGAACCTCATAAGTTATAATATTACATATCTGGCTTGCCGGTCACCTCGCAAGGGGTGTGTGAAACCCGTGCAGCGTGAAATCACGAGGCCTTTCGCTTGACACCGCGCCGGCCCGATGCCAGTCCCGCGCACCTTCTTCAGGGGCGTCGCGAGGTCCGGTCCATGACAGCCGCATTCACCTTTCCCGGTCAGGGCAGCCAGAGCGTTGGCATGGGCAAGGCCCTCGCCGATGCCTTTCCGGTCGCCCGTGCGGTCTTCGACGAGGTCGACGCGGCACTCGGCCAGAAGCTTTCTGCCATCATGTGGGACGGCCCGATCGAGACGCTCACCCTGACCGAGAACGCCCAGCCGGCGCTGATGGCGGTCTCGCTGGCGACCATCCGCGTGCTCGAGGCGGAAGCCGGCCTCGATCTCGCCCGCGATGCCGCCTTCGTCGCCGGCCATTCCCTCGGCGAATATTCGGCACTGGCCGCCGCCGGCACCTTCTCCATCACCGATGCCGCGCGTCTGCTGCGCATCCGCGGCAATGCCATGCAGGCGGCGACGCCGGTCGGGACCGGCGCCATGGCAGCGATTCTCGGCCTCGACTTCGAAGCCGTCGTCGCCGTCGCCGCCGAGGCCGCCGAAGGCGAGGTCTGCCAGGCCGCCAACGACAATGGCGGCGGCCAGGTGGTGATTTCCGGCCACAAGAGCGCCGTCGACCGGGCCTGCGAACTCGCCAAGGCGCGCGGCGCCAAGCGCGCCATCCCGCTGCCCGTCTCTGCGCCGTTCCATTGCGCACTGATGCAGCCCGCCGCCGACGCCATGGCGGAGGCCCTGGCGACGGTCGCGGTCAAGGCGCCGGTGGTCCCGGTCGTCGCCAATGTCCTCGCCGCCCCGATCAGCGACCCCGCCGACATCGTCCGCCGCCTTGTCGAACAGGTCACCGGTACGGTGCGCTGGCGTGAATGCGTGACCGTCATGGCGGGGGCGGGCGTCACCACCTTCTACGAGATCGGCACCGGCAAGGTGCTGACCGGCCTCGTCAAGCGCATCGCCGATGGTGCCGTCGGCACCGCCATAGGAACGCCGGACGACGTCGCGGCCTTCAAGGCCGCGCGCGGCTGAACGGCAACAGGGAGCCCGAGACCATGTTCGACTTGACCGGCAAGACCGCCCTCGTCACCGGGGCGACGGGCGGCATCGGCGGCGCCATCGCGCGCGCCCTGCACGGCCAGGGCGCGACCGTCGCGCTCTCCGGCACGCGGCGGGAGAAACTGGAGGAGCTGGCCGCCGGCCTCGGCAGCCGCGCGCATGTCATCCCGACCAATCTCTCGGCGCTGGACGAGGTCGACGCGCTGGTCCCTGCGGCCGAAGCGGCGATGGGCGGCCTCGACATCCTGGTCAACAATGCCGGCATCACCCGCGACAACCTCTTCATCCGGATGAAGGACGACGAGTGGGATCAGGTTCTCGCGGTCAATCTCACCGCCAATTTCCGCCTCAGCCGCGCCGCCGCCAAGCTGATGATGCGCAAGCGCTGGGGCCGCATCGTCCAGATCACGTCCGTGGTCGGCGTCACCGGCAATCCCGGCCAGGGCAATTACGCGGCGGCCAAGGCCGGCCTCATCGGCATGTCGAAATCGCTCGCCGCCGAGATCGCCAGCCGCAACGTCACGGTCAACTGCCTCGCCCCGGGCTTCATCGAAACCGCCATGACCGACGTGCTGAACGACAAGCAGAAGGAGACGATCCTGACGCGGGTTCCGGCCGGTCGTCTCGGCCAGGCGAAGGAAATCGCCGCCGCCGCGGTCTACCTTGCGTCGGAGGAAGCCGCCTACGTCACCGGGCAGACACTGCACGTGAATGGCGGTATGGCCATGATCTAATTGGGGATTTTGGTGATCGGGACGCATGCTGGCAAAACCGGAAGGCCTGTGATAGAGAGCCTTGAGGTTCGGGCAGGGGGCTTCCCAATCGATCCGGAATTCATGGCGACGCGGCGCGCCGCCTGCAACACTTGAAAGCCGCACACCGCATCCGTTCGAGAGCGGTGCCTCATCGTCGGATGGAACGAGGATAATCTAATGAGCGATACCGCTGAACGCGTGAAGAAGATCGTCGTGGAACAGCTCGGCGTCGATGCCGAGAAGGTCGTTCCGGCCGCGAGCTTCATCGACGACCTCGGGGCCGACAGCCTCGACACCGTCGAGCTCGTCATGGCGTTCGAAGAAGAGTTCGGCGTGGAAATTCCGGATGACGCGGCCGAGACGATCCTGACGGTCGGCGACGCCGTGAAGTTCCTCGACAAGGCCGCCAGCGCCTGATTTCAGCACCGTCAAATTCGACTTTGACGTCCGAAGAGCCGGGGAGCGCGCAGCGTCTCCGGCTTTTCGTTCACCGGGCGGGGAATGGGTGAGACGATGATGCGTCGCGTTGTTGTGACCGGAATGGGCCTCCTGACGCCGCTCGGCTGCGGCCTCGAGGAAACCTGGTCTCGGCTCATCAAGGGCGAGAGCGGAGCCTCCAAGGTCGAGCATTTCGACGTCTCCGACATCGCCGCCAAGATCGCCTGCCAGGTCCCGCGCGGCGATGCGCCAGCCGCCTTCCATCCCGACGACTGGATGGAGCCGAAGGAACAGCGCAAGGTCGACGAGTTCATCATCTTCGCCATGTGCGCGGCCAAGCAGGCGCTCGACGATGCCGGCTGGCATCCCAGGACGCCCGACGAACAGAACGCGTCCGGCGTCCTCATCGGCTCCGGCATCGGTGGCATCGATGGCATCGCCGAGGCCGCCCTCATCCTTCGCGAAAAGGGCCCGCGCCGCATCTCGCCCTTCTTCATTCCCGGCCGCCTCATCAATCTCGCCTCCGGCTATGTCTCCATCGCCCACGGTCTCAAGGGGCCGAACCACGCGGTGGTCACCGCCTGTTCGACCGGCGCCCATGCGATCGGCGACGCCGCCCGCCTCGTCGCCTTCGGCGATGCCGACGTGATGGTCGCCGGCGGCACCGAATCACCGATCAGCCGCCTGTCGCTCGCCGGCTTCGCCGCCTGCCGGGCGCTCTGCACCACCTTTAACGACGAGCCGACCCGCGCCTCCCGCCCCTATGACCGCGACCGCGACGGCTTCGTCATGGGCGAGGGCGCCGGCATGGTCGTGCTCGAGGAATACGAGCACGCCAAGGCGCGCGGCGCGAAGATCTATGCCGAGGTCATCGGCTACGGCCTGTCGGGCGATGCCCACCACATCACCGCCCCGGCCGAGGACGGCGACGGCGCCTTCCGCTGCATGCAGGCCGCCCTCAAGCGTGCCGGCATCAGCGCCTCCGACATCGACTACATCAACGCCCACGGCACCTCGACCATGGCCGACGGCATCGAACTCGGCGCTGTCGAGCGCCTGGTCGGCAATGCCGCTTCGAAGATCTCGATGTCGTCGACCAAATCGTCGATCGGCCATCTCCTCGGCGCCGCCGGGGCCGTGGAGGCGATCTTCTCGATCCTGGCGATCCGCGACCAGATCGCGCCGCCGACCCTCAATCTCGACAATCCCTCCGTCGAGACGGCCATCGATCTCGTGCCGCACGTGGCGCGCCAGCGCTCGATCGAGACGGTCCTGTCCAACTCGTTCGGGTTCGGCGGGACCAACGCCTCGGTCATCTTCCGGGCCGCGGCCTGAGGCGGCACCCGCCTTTCGCCACATTCCCTGCGCATCACTCCCCCGGTAATGCGAGCACCTGATCAGAGCGCGGCCCCATGAGCGATCATTCCGGACCCAACCCTCATCAGAACGGGTCCCGCCCGGCCATCAAGTCGCCCCGGGCGGCCCTCGAACCCGAATCGGCCCCGCCGCCGCCGCCGGCCTCGCGCCATGCGCGGAACCAGTGGGTCGTCATCGGCAACCTGATCATCACCATCCTGCTGGTCGGCCTGGTCGGCGGCATGGCCGCCTTCCTCTATGCGCGCCAGGCCTTCGTCGCCGCCGGCCCGCTGCCGCAGGACCGTGCCGTCTTCATCGAGCGCGGCTCGACGGCGGAAGCGATCGCCCAGACGCTGGAGCGCAACGGCGTCATCAACAGCGCGCTGCTCTTCTCGGCCGCCGTTCAGCTCTACGGCGTCCGCGGCGACCTGAAATGGGGCGAGTACATGTTCCCCCGCGCCGCTTCCACCGCCGAGGCCCTGGCCATCGTCCTCGACGGCAAGCCCATCGAATACCGTGTCACGATCCCCGAGGGCCTGACCTCGGAGCAGATCGTCGGCCGCCTGCGCGACAACGACGTCCTCACCGGCGAAGTGGCGCGTATCCCGCGCGAGGGCTCGCTCCTGCCCGACACCTACCGGTTCACCCGCGGCACGACCCGTCAGCAGATGGTCGACCAGATGACGCAGTTCCAGGCGCGGCTGCTGCCGCAGATCTGGGCGCGCCGCAGCCCGGACCTGCCGCTGCGCACGCCGGAGGAACTCGTCATCCTCGCCTCCATCGTCGAGAAGGAGACGGCCAAGGCGGATGAGCGTCCGCGCGTCGCCGGCGTCTTCGTCAACCGCCTCAACCGCCGCATGCGCCTCCAGTCCGATCCGACCATCATCTACGGCATCGTCGGTGGTCGCGGCGCGCTCGGCCGGCCGATCCTGCTGTCGGAGATCCAGCGCCTGACGCCCTACAACACCTACCAGATCGATGGGCTGCCGCCGACGCCCATCGCCAATCCCGGCCGCGCCGCCATGGAGGCGGTGGCCAATCCCCAGCGACACCGCGACATCTTCTTTGTCGCCGACGGCACCGGCGGCCACGCCTTCGCCGAGACGCTGGAACAGCACAACCGCAACGTCGCCAACTGGCGGCGGATCGAGCGGGAACGCGGCGAAGCCTCGGGCACACCTGCCGCCACGGCGGACACGCCGGCAGCCCCCGCCGGCACGCCTGCCCCCGCCGGCACGCCTGCCCGCGCCACCCGCTGATCCCGCCCGCGACCATGGCGCTTGACCTTGCCGTGGCTCCGACTTAACGCCCTGCAGGTCAGTCCGCCGCAGAGGAAGCCATGGCCCTGTCCAGCATGACGGGATTTTCCCGTGCCGAAGGCGTGGCGGGCACTGCCCTCTGGGCTTGGGAAATCAAGTCGGTCAACTCCAAGGGCCTCGACGTCAAGCTGCGCCTGCCGCCAAGCCTCGATGCGGCTGAGCCCGCCATCCGCCAGAAGGTCTCCGCCGCCGTCGTGCGCGGTTCCATTTTCGCGTCCCTCGCGGTCAAGCGCGAAACCTCGACCACCGAGGTGCGCATCAACGAGGCCGTCCTGGCGCAGGTGGCCGAGGCCGCCCGCCTCATCGCCGAGCGCATCGACGCCCGCGTCCCTGCCATCGACGGTCTCCTCGCCATCAGGGGCGTCATCGACGTCGTCGAGGCCGAGGAGAGCGAGGAGGAGAAGGCCCGCCTCGCCGCCGATGTCCTCGCCGGGCTCGACATCGCGCTCTCCCGCCTTCTCGACATGCGCCGGAGCGAGGGCGCTGCCCTCGGCGCCGTCCTTGCCGACCGTCTCGACGAGATCGCCGCCCTCAAGCGCGAGGCCGAGGACAATCCGTGCCGGCGCCCCGAGGCGATCCGGGCGAAGATCGCCGAGCAGCTCGCCGCGCTTCTGGAGCCCGGCCGCAACTTCGATCCCGACCGCCTGCACCAGGAGGCGCTGATGGTCGCGACCAAGGCCGATATCCGCGAGGAACTCGATCGTCTCGACGCCCATGTCGCCGCCGCCCGTAAGCTCATCGCCGAGGGCGGCGCCGTCGGCCGCAAGCTCGACTTCCTCGCCCAGGAATTCAACCGCGAGACCAACACGCTCTGTTCGAAGGCGAACGACGTGACGCTGACCGCCACCGGCCTCGCGCTCAAGGCGGTGGTCGAGCAGTTCCGCGAACAGGTCCAGAATCTGGAGTAGGGCATGGCCGATCCCGTCACGGCCCGCCGCGGCCTCATGCTGATCCTCACCTCGCCATCGGGGGCGGGCAAGTCGACGCTGACGCGCCAGCTCCTCGCCGAGGAGACGGACATCGCCCTGTCCGTATCGGTGACCACCCGGGCGCGCCGCAAGGACGAGATCGACGGCGTCCACTACCACTTCATCGACCGCCCCGCCTTCGAGCGCCTGCGCGAGGCGAACGACCTGCTCGAATGGGCCGAGGTCCACGGCAATTGCTACGGCACCCCGCGCAAGGCGGTGGAGGAGGCGCTCTCCGCCGGCAAGGACGTGCTCTTCGACATCGACGTCGCGGGCGTCCGCCAACTCGCCGCCATGGTGCGCGAGGACATGGCCACCGTCTTCCTGCTGCCGCCCTCGGTCGCCGAGCAGGTCGCCCGGCTGAAGCGGCGGGCGAGCGACGACGAGGCCGCCATCCTCAAGCGCCTACGCACGGCGCGCGACGAGATCGGCCACTGGGCGGATTTCGACTACATCCTCGTCAATGATGATCTCGGTCGCGCCTTCGCCGAACTGCGCGCCATCCTCCACGCCGAGCGGCTGAAGCAGCGCCGCCGCCCGAAGCTGGAGGCGCTGATCTCCGAGCTCGGCCGCGATCTCGACGGTATCCTGTCCGGTGGAGCTCTGCCGGCCTGATCACCCCGCCGCCAGCCGCGCCAGCCGGCAGAAATCGTCGATCGTCAGGTTCTCCGCCCGCTCGGTCGGGTCGAGCCCCGCCGCCTCGATCAGCGGCATGGGATCGCGTCCGAGCCCCTTCAGGCTCTGGCGGATCATCTTGCGGCGCTGGCCGAAGGCGGCGAGGGTGACCCGCTCCAGCATCCTGACCGCGCAGGGCAGGGGCTCCGCCCGCGGCACCAGATGCACGACCGAGGAGGTGATCTTCGGCGGTGGCACGAAGGCCGACGGCGCCACGTCGAACATGATCCGCGCCGTCGTGCGCCATCCCGCCAGCACGCCGAGGCGGCCATAGGGGTCCGAGCCCGGGGCGGCGACGATGCGCTGCGCCACCTCCTTCTGGAACATCAGCGTCAGCGACTCGTACCAGGGCGGCCAGGCCTGCGAGGTCAGCCAGCCGGTGAGCAGGTTCGTGCCGATGTTGTAAGGCAGGTTGGCGACGATGCGGGCCGGCGCGCCGGCCGTCAGTTCCCCGAAGTCGACCTTCAGCGCGTCGCCCTCGATCACTTCGAGCCGGCCGGGATAGGCCGCGGCGATCTCGGCCAGCGCCGGCAGGCAGCGCGCGTCGCGCTCGATGGCGATCACGCGGCCCGCGCCGCCGGCCAGCAGCGCCCGCGTCAACCCGCCTGGCCCGGGACCGACCTCCACGACCGTGGCGCCCTCCAGCGGCCCGGAGGCGCGGGCGATCCGGCTCGTCAGGTTGAGGTCGAGCAGGAAATTCTGGCCGAGGGCCTTCTTCGCCATCAGCCCGTGGCGGGCGATGACCTCGCGCAGCGGCGGCAGGGGGTCGAGGGCGCTCAAGCGGCGGGCTTTTTATGGGCGAGCCGGCCGGCCAGCGCGATGGCCTGGGTCATGCTGTCCGGGCGGGCCTTGCCGGTTCCGGCGAGGGAATAGGCGGTGCCGTGATCGGGCGAGGTGCGGATGAAGGGCAGGCCCAGCGTGACGTTGACGCCCTCGTCGAAGGCGATGGTCTTCACCGGCGCCAGCACCTGGTCGTGATACATGCCGAGCACCACGTCATAGGTGGCGCGCGCCTGCGGGTGGAACAGCGTATCGGCGGGATGCGGGCCGGTGGCGGCGATGCCGAGGCGGTTGAGCTCGGCCACCGCCGGCGCCACGATCTCGATGTCCTCGCGGCCGATCAGGCCGTCCTCGCCGGCATGGGGATTGAGGCCGCAGACGGCGAGGCGCGGGCGGGCGATGCCGAACTTGCTGGCGAGGTCGTGGGCGACGATGGCGCCGGTCTCGACGATCAGGCTGGTCGTCAGGCGCCCCGGCACGGCCGCGAGCGGGATATGGATGGTGACCGGGACGACGGCGAGCGTCTCGCTCCAGATCATCATCACCGGCCGCACCGGGCCGACGCGGAAGGCGCGGGCCAGTTCGCCGAGAAATTCCGTATGGCCCGGATGGGCGAAGCCGGCCTCGGCCAGCACCGATTTGGAGATCGGTGCGGTGATGATGGCCCCGGCCCGTCCGGCGCGGATATGGTCGACCCCGGTCCGGATCGCCTCGATGACGACCGCGCCGGTCTGCGCCGTCGGTTCGCCCGGCCTGTCGGCGATCCCGGCTCCGATATCGAGCACCGGCATGCCGAAGGTGAAGGTCTCTACGGCTTCTTCCGGAAGGCAGGGAACGACCGGCACGCCGATGCCGAGGCGGGAGGCCCGCGCTTCCATGAGCGCCGCGTCGCCAATGACGTAGAAGGGCGGCAGGCGGTGCTCCGCCCGGTCTCGCCAGGCCATGAGGGCGATGTCCGGTCCGATGCCGGCCGGTTCCCCCATGGAGATGGCGAGAGGCGGGATCATGGCCGGCCGTTCAGCGCCGCTCGCCGCGGCCGTCGCGATAGGTGATCACCGCGGTCTGGCGGATCCGGGCGAGATAGCTGTCCGAAATCCGCTTCATCTCCGCCGTGGTCATCTCCTCGCGCACCTGGTTGCGCGCGGCGGTGTCGCTGGTGCTCGCCTCTTCCTTCGAACAGACGGCGATCATCTCGATACCCTGCTGGGTGCGGCTCGGCGGCGTCAGCTTGCCGACGGCCGTCTGGTCGAGCACCTGGCGGAAAGCCGCGCTCAGATCGGTGTTGAGGCGGCGGAACTGCTCGCGCACGGCGGCGTCGGGAATGCGGCCGACCTGTTCCAGATCGGTAGCGCAGCTGGAGAAGCGGCCGCGCAGCGCATTGGCCTCGGCCATCCGCCGCTGCACCTGGGCGGCAGGCGCCGTCGCCGGCACCAGCAGCACGATCGGACGCAGCACGAAATTGACCGGGCGGGTCGCACCCTGCCGGCGCGACAGCGCGTCGACGAGCTGCGTGTCGGTGATGAAGATCGTGCGGCCGAAACGCGCCCCGATCAGGTTCGACCACGACAGGTCGGCGCGCAGCTTGCCCTTGTAGACCCGCGGCTCGATCCCCTGCGAACGCAGCACCTGGTCGAATCCGCGCGGATCGATGCCGGAGCGCTGGGCGACCTGCGCATAGGCGGCCTCCACCTGCTGCTCGTTGGCCTCGACGCGGAAGCGCCGTGCCTCGGCGAACTTGATGCGGTCGTTGATCAGGTCCTGCAGCGCCTGTTCGGCCGAATGCGGCCGTCCTTCGCGGATCTGCAGCAGCCGCTGGCGCTGGGGAATGTCGAAGCTGGTGATCGGGACGCCGGCCACCGTGGCGATGACGCGGCCTTCCTGCGCCTGAACGGGGGTCGTGGCGGTAAGGCCAACCGCGGAAACAGCGATGGCGAGAGCAGCGGCGAGCAAGGGTCGCACGGGGACCATGGTGGCGCCTCCTTGGGGATGGGATGAATGCCGAGCCTGCTCCCTCGCCCAAGAGGGTGGCGCAATCAGGGCAGGGGGCTCATTGCGAGGGCGGATTGAACCAGTTCGAGACGTTCTGGGACAGGCTCAGTTCGCCGATCGTGCGCAGGTTGAACCTGAACATGAAGCGGTGGACGTCACGCGTCGTCGCGACGTTGTTCAGCGTCACGACATCGGCGGCGAAATCGCGGGAATAGTAGAAACCGAGCTGCATCGCATCGTCGAGATAGTTGACGCCGACCGTAAGGCCTTCGACCTTATTCCGCTCGGTCAGATCCGCCACGACCGTCGCCGCCAGGTTCTGCCGCTGGAATGCGAAGCGGGCGGCGCCGTAGACCGTCCAGTTCGTCGCCACAGTATAGGACACGGCGGCGCCGATGGCGCTGCGCGCGACCTGGTAGCCGAGTTCGGGTTGCGGCGCGAGAAAGCCATAGGTGCCGGTGAGGGCGAAATTGCCGAAGCGACCCGTCGCATCCACGGAGCCACGCTGGATGGCCAAGGTTCGCTCGTCGAAGCGCCCGAAGGCCGACACGCGGAAATTGCGGTCCATCTGGTACTGGAACCGCGCCACATAGTCCGACCGCTGTTTGTTGAGGCCGGAATTGGCGCCGGTCGACGCCATGTCGAAGAGCGCGCCGGCCGAGAAGGAGTTGATGCCGAACAGGTGCAGAGACTGGCCGAACATGACGTTCACCCAGGTCCCGTTGGTGAAGCGGTGGGTGACGTTGAGGCCGTAATTCATGCGACCGCCGCCCTCGATCCGGTCCCAGCCCGAGAACTTGTTCACCTGGAACAGGTTGGTGTCGTCGAAGACGAGGCTCTGCGCATCCTCGTTGGGGATGTTGCCGATACTCGTCTCGTTCGGCCGGGCGATCAACTGCACGATTGGCTCGACCGTCGTCGTCCCGTATTCGGTCGCCGCGATCCAGGGATAGCGGTAGGTGATGCCGACGGTCGGCATGAAGCGCGTGTAGATCCGGTCGTCTTGGGAGAGCCGCGAGAACGATCCGAGCAACGGGCTGCTGTTGCTGTCCTTGAGCAGGTGGTAGGTCACATCGCCGCGCACCGAGACGAAGGGCTCCCAGACCTGACCCATCGCGTCGGTGACGCGCCGCCGCCAGGCGACCTCGACCGAGGCCCGCGAATAGTGGCCGTCGATGCCGTTCACCAGGCAGTTCCGCGGGTCGATGCGGTTGACATAAGTCGGCGCAGGCACCGGCTGCGGCCCCTGGGGCAGGGTCGCGTAGCAGAACAGCGGCAGGGCGGTGCCGTTCACCAGTTCGGTGGCGGTGGTGTTTCGCGCGGTGACGTCCGCCTGTTCGCGCGTCAGGCTGACGACGCTGGTCCGCCACGAGAACTCGCCGCCGGCCACCGACTGGTCGAGCACGCGGAAATAGTCGAGCACCGGGTGCGAGGTCGGCAAAACCTTGTTGTTGACGTCGGTCGCGGTGATGCCGACATAGCGCGTCGCCGACAGGTCGAACCAGCTCCGAGGTCCCTGTCCCCGCAGGAAAAGACGGGAATTGGCCTCCGTCTGGCCCGGCAGCGACAGGGAATAGTCCCTGAGGAAGGCCGTGTCGGACATGAGATTGAGATCCCAGCCGACGGACCAGCGTTCGTTGATGCGGAACATGCCGGTCGTGTGCAGGATGCCGCGGAACTCGCGGTTGCCAACCTCGTTGATCCCACTTGAATAGGTGAAGACGCTCGGGTCGTTCTGCCGAATGCCGGCCGCCCGGATGGAATAGTAGCCGCTCTCGAACCCGTGCCGCCATTCGACCAGCGGCATGAAGCCCTGGCGGGAATAGTAGCGCGGCGCGATCAGCAGGTCGTAGTTCGGCTGGATGTTCCAGAAATACGGAATCTCGACGCCCATGCCGGTGCGGTTGGAGCCGGCGATGCCGGGCACGAGGATGCCGGAGGCCTTGCGGACCGTCGGATCGGGTGCCCAGAAGCGCGGCATATAGGCGATCGGCACCCCGAACATCTCGAAGCGCGCATCCTCGAAATAGATGGTGCGCTCGGACTCGCGGTGGATGATGCGCTTGGCCTTGATGACCCAGGTCGGCGGCTTCGACAGGTCGGCGCGGCAGGAGGCGCAGGCGGTATAGGCGGCGCGCTCGAAGGTGGTGACGTCGCCGCCTTCCCGCGTCACCTGGGCGGCGCCGATGAAACGGCGATCCGGCGTCTCGATGTTCAGCGACTGGATGAAGCCATTGGTGAACTGCTGGTCGAACTCCATGTCCTGCCCGTGGGCGATGTTGCCCGACGGCTCGGTGATGCGGACATTGCCGGTGGCGCGGACGCGGCCGGAGCGCTGGTCATAGGTGACGACGTCGGCCTCGATCGTCCGGCCGTCGTAGTAGATCTGCACGCTGCCGCGCGCCGACACCCGGCTGGTCCGCTCGTCATAGACCAGCTGCCCCGCATTGACCTGCATCGGCGTACCGGGCGGGGTCGAGGTGAAGGTCGGGCCGGCGGTCGGCAGGGGGCCGGCCTGCCGCGCCGGCGACCGCTGCACGGGCTGGTTCTGCACCTGGGTCGGATCGAGGATATAGGGCCGCGGCTCGGCCTGATCACTGGCCGTCTGGGCGCGCAGGGGCGCAAATCCGCCCGCCGCGACGACCAGAGCCAGAAGGCTGGCGGTCACGGTCAGGGCAGAGCGGGCGATTCGGGCCGTAGAAGCCGCCGGACGGCGTGCTGCGCGAAGCATCAGCCATCCTCCAGCTTCAGAAGAACCATGAAACCCATCAACGCACCGATAAATGCAGGCGACCAAGCGGCAAGGACCGGGGGCACGAGATTCGAGCGTCCCAGATTGCCGGCGAGTTCGGAACCCACGTAAAGCAAAAATCCGGCGACCACGCCACCCAGAATCGTCTTGCCCAGTCCACCGAGCCGGGCGAAGCGCAAACTCGCCGCAGCCGCCACCAGCACCATGGCGACGAGAAGCAGGGGTCTGGCCAGAAGAAGCTGGTATTGCAGCTCGAAACGGGCCGTCGGCAGGCCCGAGCGACGGGCCAGTTCGATGAACTGCGGCAGTTCCCAGAACGAGACCTGCTCGGGCATGACGAAGCTCTGGCGGACCTGCTCGGCGGTCAGCCGCGTCGCCAGACGATAGGTCTCGTGCCTCACCGGTTCGGCTCCGACCGGCGTCACGACGGCCTTCCGGAGCAGCCAGAAACCGTCGCCGAGATCGGCGCCCTCGGCGTCGATCCGTTCCTTGAAGGTCCCGTCTGCGCCGTAGACGAGGGCGCTGACACCGGTCAGCCGCTGGCCGCGCTCGGTGGCGGAGGCGGCATTGATCACAGCCTGGCCGTCGGGCGTCGCCTGCCGGAGCCAGAAATTGGTGCGTTGGTCGACAAAGACGGCGCGGCCGAACAGGTCCGATTCCAGTTTGAAGCTGCGCTCGCGGAAGTCGGACGCCACCGGATTGTAGATGGCTGCCGCGAAGACGCCGAGCAGCAATGCCAGCACGACGGGCGGTGTCAGGAACTGCCAGGCCGACAATCCCGCGGCCCGCGCCACCACCAGCTCGAGTTTCCGCGAGAGGCCGAGGAAGCAGAGCATGGCGCCGACCAGAACAGCGAAGGGCAGCACGATCTCGATGAAGGCGGGGACGCGGTAGACCGTCAGCAGCGCCACCAGGTGGGTCGGCGCCCGGGTCGCATCCTCGACACGGCGCAATTGCTCGACGAAGTCGACGATGAGAACCAGGCCGAAAGTACCGAGGAACGTGCCTCCCACCGCCGCGAGGAACTTGCGCGTCATGTAGCGGGAGAAGGTCGAAACCATCAGGCGCTGCCCCTCTGCGCCATGCGTGCCGCGATCATCCGGGAGATGCGGTCGGAGAGGTCGTTGGAGATGCGCGTCAGCACCGCCGGCGGCCTGACCTTGACGTAGCCGAGGGACATGGCCCCGAAAAAGACGATGTTCGCGATCGGCAGGAGATAGACGAGGGGCACGGCCGCGGGGCGCGCCGCGACGATGCCGGACACGGCGAAGCCGCTGCCGCGGAAGGCAGCCATCAGGATGATCGCACCGGCGATCGCGGCTCCGCGGCTCTGCCGCGTCGTACGGGCCTGTCCCAGCATGGCAAACGCAATACACAACATGGCCAGTGGGTAGAGCGGCGCGGCAAACCTGTCGTGCAGCTCCTGACGGAACCGCCCACGCCACCGTTCCAGCATGGGATCGGCAGGGTCGGGGTTCATGAGCTCGAACGTATAGCGCTCCGATGGTCTATAAATCGTTTCGGCCGCCTGGGTCAGCTGCGACAGGTCGAAGGCATAGCGGTCGAAGACGACGATCGACGTGTTGCCGTCCTTGAGCTCGCGGCGTTGCAGATTGCCGTTCTCCAGCACGAAGAACGTGCCCTGCGGCTGTTCGGTGATGACCCCGCGCTCGGCCACATAGATCATGTGGACCTGCGGGTCGCGGGTGTCGGCGACGACGATGCCGAGCAGCACGCCACCGGGCGCGCGGTCGCGGATGTGGAATGTGAGGCCGCGGTCGGCCTGGGTAAACTGGCCGGGACGCACGATCGCGGTGAGGAGGTTCGCCTGGACCTGTGTCAGCAGCAGGCGGAAATGCCGGATCGATGTCGGCGTCAGCCACAGGGACAGCGAGCCGACGAAGAGCATGACGAGCGCCGTCAGGATGAACAGCGGCCGGGCGAGGCGTGCCGGCGAGACGCCGGCGGCCGACATCACGATGAGCTCGGAATCGCCGTTCAGCTTGTTCAGCGTCTGCACGACCGCGATGAACAGAGCGATCGGCGCGATGAGGGCCAACAGCACAGGGATGCCCAGGCTCGTCATCATGAAGA
This sequence comes from Phreatobacter sp., assembly GCF_030691135.1. Lineage (GTDB taxonomy): Bacteria > Pseudomonadota > Alphaproteobacteria > Rhizobiales > Phreatobacteraceae > Phreatobacter. The sequence goes on along the minus strand of NZ_JAUYFA010000011.1, from coordinate 129,547 downwards.
ACAGGGCGATGGTCTGGCCGCTGTTGGTCACGAGGTCGAGCTGCCGCAGGACCTGCGTGATCCAGACGACCAATGTCAGAATGAACAGGCCGGCCACAAAGGTGAGGGCAGCCTGACGGAATATATAGCGTTCGAGGGATCCCATTCCCGGCTCATGCTGGTGCAGGGTCCGCCAACCCGCGCTTATGTCGTCATCAGGGTTAGAAGCGGATCATGGCGGCGGCAAGGTGGCGTCGATCCGCATTGCCGATTCCCGCGGTGCCGTCTCCCGCGGGCCACAACGTCGCGTTAGTGTGATGCATCAGGGTATTGCGCCCGATTCTCATCCACAGCACGTTGGCCCCATGCACGACACTCTGAAGATCAGCTTCGCTCCGCTTTCCGCCACCGCATCCGGCCTCGTGGTCTGCCTCGTCGGCGAGGATGTCGCCCTGTCCAGCGAGACCGCCGCGCTTTTGGCCCCGGCCAAGGACCTGTTCGAGCGCGCCGCCGCGGAGGACGGCTTCAAAGGCAAGTCCGGATCCTTTCTCGACATCATCGCACCGGAGAAGGTCGCGGCCTCGCGCTTGATCGCCGCCGGTATCGGCAAGCCCTCCGACTGGAAGGAACTCGACGTCATCAAGCTGGGCGGTGCGATCTGCGCCCGTCTGCCTGAGGCTTCGACCGAGGCGACGGTGATCCTCGCCACGGCTGCCGGCCCGCTCGACGCCGGCCAGGCGGCCGATCTCGCCCTCGGCCTGCGGCTGCGCTTCTACAGCTTCGACCGCTACAAGACTAAGAAGAAGGACGGCGAGGCCGGTGCCAAGAAGCGCGTCATCACCCTGCTCGTCGCCGACGAGAAGGCCGCGCGCAAGGCCTACAAGGCGCGCGAGGCCATCGCCGACGGCGTCGATCTCGCCCGCGATCTCGTCAACGAGCCGCCGAACGTCCTCTACCCGACCGAATTCGCCAAGCGCGCCGGTGATCTGTCGCGTCTCGGCGTCGATATCGAGGTGCTGAACGAAAAGGACATGAAGAAGCTCGGCATGGGCGCGCTGCTGGCGGTCGGACAGGGCTCGGTCCGCGACAGCCACGTCGTCGTCATGCGCTGGGACGGCGGCAAGGACGGCGAAGCGCCGGTCTGCCTCGTCGGCAAGGGCGTCTGCTTCGATTCCGGCGGCATCTCGCTGAAGCCGGGCGAGGGCATGCAGGATATGAAGGGCGACATGGGCGGTGCCGCCGCCGTCGTCGGCGCCATGCATGCGCTCGCCGCCCGCAAGGCGCGGGTCAACGTCGTCGGCCTCATCGGCCTCGTCGAGAACATGCCCGACGGCAACGCCTATCGTCCCGGCGACATCCTCACCTCGATGTCCGGCCAGACCATCGAGATGATCAACACCGACGCCGAGGGCCGTCTCGTCCTCGCTGACGTGCTCTGGTACGCCAAGGACCGCTTCAAGCCGAAGGTGATGGTCAATCTCGCGACCCTCACCGGTGCCATCATGGTGGCGCTCGGACAGGAGAATGCCGGGCTCTTCTCCAACGACGACGCGGTGGCGAAGGGGCTGACCGATGCCGGGCTCGTCACCGGCGAGAAGGTCTGGCGCATGCCGCTCTCGACCGAGTACGACAAGCTGATGGACAGCCAGTTCGCCGACATGAAGAACACTGGCGGCCGTTATGGCGGTGCCATCACGGCGGCCCAGTTCCTCAAGCGCTTCGTCGGCGACACGCCCTGGGCCCATCTCGACGTCGCCGGCACGGCGATGAATTCCAACAAGGGCGATCTCAATCGCAGCTGGGGCGCCGGCTGGGGCGTCAGGCTGCTCGACAGGTTCGTCGCCGACGGCTACGAGCGCTGATCGTCCGGAGCCATGCAAAAACGACGGAACTCGTGACCGACATCCTGTTCTACCATTTGCAGAACCAGCCGCTCGAAAGGGTCTTGCCGGTGCTGCTCGAAAAATCGGTGGAACGCGGCTGGAAGGTCGCCGTCGAGGCCGCATCTCCCGAGAGGGTCGAGGCACTCGATGCCTTGCTCTGGACCTATTCCGACGAGAGTTTCCTGCCGCACGGCACGGATCGCGAGGCCGATGCGGCGCTGCAGCCCGTGCTCCTGACGGCGGGCCCTGACCGCGCCAACGGCGCCACCGTCCGCTTCCTCGTCGACGGTGCGGCCCTTCCCGACGACATCGCGGCCTATGAGCGCATCGTCCTGATGTTCGACGGCAACGACACCGACGCCCTCGACCAGGCCCGCGCCAGCTGGAAGGCGGCCAGGGCGGCGGGCCATGCCTGCACCTACTGGCAGCAGGACGAGAACGGCCGCTGGGGGAAGCGGGCGTGAACGCCCTGCCGTCAGCGGATCCTGCCCCAGGTTTCATCGATCTCGCGGCCCGGTCCGAGTTCTGGCGCCTGGCCGTGATCATCTTCCTCACGGCCATGACGAACCAGCAGTCCGTGCTGCTCGCCGTGGTCTGGGAGGATGTCGGCTTCTCGCACCGCGACATCGGCCTGCTGATCGCCGTCTACGGCATTCCCCTGGTGCTGATGAGCCTGTTCTCCGGGCCCATCGCCAACCGGATCGGCATCCTCCAGACGGTGCGGATCGGCGCGATCCTGACGGGGCTCGGCTTCATCAGCCTCTACTTCACCCACGAGACCTTCCTCGGCTCGCTCGCCTCGCGCCTCATCCAGGGCACCGGCTTCGCGCTGTTTCACGCGCCGGTCATGACCTATGGCTCGACGCGCCTGACCCGCGCACGCTTCGTCCGGCTGTTCGGCCTGCTCTCGGCCATGGCGCCCTTGCCCTATGCCTTCGGCCCCATCGTCGCGGAATTCCTCTATCACGGCTTCGGCGCGCGCGGGTACTTCATCGCCGGCGCGGTGCCGGCCGTGCTGGGCCTGCCGCTCTTGTGGACGATCCGCCCGGTCGACAGGACCGAGGGCCCGGTCGGCGGCATTCTCGGCCTGCTGGCGAGCCCGCGCATCTGGCTGCCGCTGTCGGCCGCCATCGTCTACGGCTACATGTTCGGCTTCATCGGCGCCTATGCCGCGCCCTTCCTGGTGGAACGCGGCGTCATCGTCGGCGCCTTCTTCACCGCCTTCACCATCTCGATCTTCGCGGTAAGATTCGGCGGTCTGGGGCTGATCGAGAACATCGACCGCCGCGCCGTCGTCGCCGGCGGCGCCGTCCTGCTGGCGGCTGGACTGGTTCTGGTCGCCATGGCCCAGACCATCACCGGCGTCGTCGTCGCCGGCTTCGTCTTCGGGCTCGGCCATTCCCTCGGCTTCCCGGTGCTCTCCGCCTGGATCTGCGACGGTACGCCGCCCGAGCAGAGGGCGACGCCCATGGCAGTGTTCAACGCCGTGTTCTTCGCCGCCATGACCCTCATCGCCCTGCCGGCGAGCCTGGCGATCGGCGCCTTCGGCTATGTGCCCGTCATGCTCGCCCTGTCGGCGTCGAGCCTCGGCCTCGCCCTCGTCCTCGTCTACGCCTGGTCGCGTCGATTTCGGCGATAGCGATGGCTCTGTTGCCAGACTGCTGTCATAACGATGGCAGCAGGACTGCGGCAGGATGTCGCCATGAGACCTTCCGACCGACTCTTCCAGATCATCCAGATCCTGCGCCGCTCGCGCCGGCCCCTGACGGCCGAGGCCATCGCCTCCGAGCTCGAGACGTCCAAGCGCACGATCTACCGCGACATCTCCACCCTGATCGGCCAGCGCGTGCCGATCCGCGGCGAGGCCGGCCTCGGCTATGTGCTGGAGGGCGGCTTCGACCTGCCGCCACTGATGCTAACCTCCGACGAGATCGAGGCCGCCGCCCTCGGCGCCCGCTGGGTGCAATCGCGCGGCGATCCCGCCCTGGCGCGCGCCGCCGCCGACCTCATCGCCAAGCTCGCCGCCATCGTGCCGGAGCGCCTGCGCGACGTTGCCCTCGATCCGGTCTCCCGCACGGGGCCTGCCTGGGAGCCGACCGAGGACCGCATCGACCTCGCCCGCGTCCGCGGCTGGATCCACGAGGGCAAGAAGATCGCGCTGGGCTACAGCGACGAGCAGGGCAGGGCGACCCAGCGCATCCTCTGGCCGGTGGCGGTCGGCTATTTCGACAGCGTGCGCCACCTCATCGCCTGGTGCGAACTGCGCCGCGACTTCCGCTCCTTCCGCACCGACCGCATCGCCTCCGCCGAATTCCTCGACGAGCGCTACCCCGAGCGTCCGAGCGTGCTGCGGGCGAGGTGGCGCAAGACGATCAAGGAGAATTAGGCCGGCGGAACAGTCCCGCCTCAGCCCGCCGCCTCCAGCTCCCCGCTCGCTTCGAGCCAGGCTTCTTCCGCCTCGGCGAGCTGCTTTTCGCGCAGGCCCCTGGTCTTGGCCGCCTGGGCCGCGCTGTCGGGATGGGCCTCGAAATAGCCGGGCTGGGCAAGGATCCGGTCGATCTTGTCGATATCCGCCCGCAATTTCTCCATCGTCGCCTCGATCTCGGCGACCCGCTTCGCCAGCGCCTTGGTCTCGCCGCGCGCCGGGGCGGCCGGCCTCGGTTCGCTCGCCTTGTCCGGCCTGTCGACCTTGTCGGGGGCCGGCGCCGCGCCCGACAGCACGATCTTGCGGTAGTCGGTCAGATCGCCGTCGAAGGGCTTCACCGTGCCGTCGCGCACCAGCCAGAGCCGGTCCACCGTCGATTCCAGGAGGTGGCGGTCATGCGAGACGATCAGCACGGCCCCCGAATAGCCGTTCAGCGCCTCCACCAGGGCGGCGCGGCTGTCGATGTCGAGATGGTTGGTCGGTTCGTCGAGGATCAGCAGGTGCGGCCCCTCGAAGACCGCGATGGCGAAGAGCAGGCGCGCCTTCTCGCCGCCCGACAGGGAGGAAACCTTCGTGTCGGATCGTTCGCCGGAAAAGCCGGCACGGGCGCAGGCGCCGCGCACCTTCGCCTCCGGATCGTCGGGCATCAGCCGCCTGAAATGAAGATAGACGCTCTCTGCCGGCCGCAGTTCGTCGAGCTGGTGCTGGGCGAAATAGGCGATCTTCAGCTTGTCGGCGCGTACCATCCGCCCGCTCATGGCCTTCAGCCGGTCCGAGATCAGCTTCAGGAAGGTCGATTTGCCGTTGCCATTGGCACCGAGCAGGCCGATGCGGTCGTCGTCGTCGATCCTCAGGTCGAGCCGCCGGAGGATCGGCTGGCCCTCCGTATAGCCGACCGAGGCGCCTTCCATCGTGATGATCGGCGGTGAGGCCTTGCGCGCCGGCTCGGGAATGACGAAGGGCGGCACGTCGCTGTCGACGATGGTCGACACCGCCTCCATCTTCTCCAGCATCTTCAGCCGCGACTGTGCCTGCCGCGCCTTGGTCGCCTTGGCGCGGAAGCGGTCGACGAAGCTCTGCAGATGGGCCCGCTTGTCCTCCTGCTTCTTCGCCGCCTTCTCGCGCACCGCCATCTCGATGGCCCGCGACTTCGCGAAGGTCGTGTAGGAGCCCTTCCACAGCGTCAGCTTGGCCTGGTCGAGATGCAGGATGTGTTCGACCGAGGCGTCGAGAAGGTCGCGGTCGTGGCTGATCAGCAGCACGCTGTGCGGATAGCCGGCGAGATAGTCCTGCAGCCAGAGCGTGCCTTCGAGATCCAGATAGTTTGTCGGCTCGTCGAGCAGCAGGAGATCGGGGGCCGTGAACAGCACCGCGGCGAGAGCCACGCGCATGCGCCAGCCGCCGGAAAAGTCAGAACACGGACGCGCCTGTGCCGCCGTATCAAAGCCGAGGCCGGCGAGGATCGCCGCCGCCCGCGCCGGGGCTGAATGGGCGTCGATATCGACGAGCCGCGTCTGGATCTCGGCGATCCGGTGCGGGTCGCTGGCGGTCTCCGCCTCGGCGAGGAGGCGCGCCCGCTCCTTGTCGGCCTCGAGCACGAAGGCGAGGAGCGATTGCGGCCCACCGGGCGCTTCCTGCGCCACGCCGCCGAGGCGCGCCCGCGCCGGCAGCTTGAACGACCCGCCGTCCGAGGCCATCTCGCCCTGGATGACCTTGAACAGGGTCGATTTGCCGGTGCCGTTGCGGCCGAGGAAGCCCACGCGCGCATTCGGAGGCAGCGTCACCGACGCATTCTCGATGAGCACGCGGCCGGCCACCCGTACGGTCAGGTCGTTGATCTGCAGCATAGGCCGGCTTTTGAAGGAGGTGGCCGGTCAATGCAAGCCGGCCGCCGGAAGCCGTGGCGCCGGTCGCCGCAAAAGCGGGCGAAACCCCGTGCCGCCACCGTCACTGGTGCTATGGTGACGCGAGCTCCGGTCGTGGCATACAACCGGGGGCATTGAAGAGGAGGGGTCATGAACGCATCCATGAAGAAATATGTCGCCGAGTTCATCGGCACCGCCGCGCTGGTCATCATCGGCTGCGGCGTCGTCACACTTGGCGGGCAGGGCGCCGTTTTCGGCGCCGGCCAGCCCTATTCGGCGCTCGCCACCCTGCCGATCGCGCTCGCCTTCGGTCTCGCCATCGTCGCCATGGCCTATGGGATCGGTCCGATCTCCGGCTGCCACGTCAATCCGGCGGTCACCGTCGGTGTCTGGGCCGCCGGCCGCATGCCGACCTCCGAGGTCCCGGGCTACATCATCGCCCAGTTCGCCGGCGCCATCGTCGGCGCGGCGATTCTCTACATCACGCTGGCGGGCAAGGCCGGTGGCTACGACGTCACCGCGGCTGGCCTCGGCCAGAACGGCTGGGACGCGGCGAAGGGGTATGGCATGAGCTCCGCCGTCATCGGCGAATTCGTCGGCACCTTCCTGTTCCTGGTGACCATTCTCGGCGTCACCTCGAAGGCCGGCTCGCCGGCCGTCGCCGGTCTCGCCATCGGCCTGACGCTCGCCGCCATCCACCTGCTGCTGATCCCGGTGACGGGCACCTCGGTCAATCCGGCCCGCTCCTTCGGTCCGGCCCTCTTCGTCGGCGGCACCGCGCTGACGCAGCTCTGGCTCTTCCTGATCGTTCCGCTCGTCGCCGCCTATGCCGCCGGCGCGCTGTTCAAGGCGAAGATCCTCGAGGCCTGAGCCCCCGGCCACAATGCACGAAGCCCGCCGCTGGATGTCTCCGGTGGCGGGCCCGTGCCCGCGCAGGTCGGGTCTGGGTGGGGCGTTCGATGACCCGCGCGTGAAGGCGTCGGCGTGACGGTCCCGGCGGGCGTCAGCGGCAGATGCGGACGTGGCGGACTTCCCGGCCCCAGGGCGTTTCGACCCAGCGGCGCTCGCGCCAGCAGGTCTGCTCGAAGCGGGCCGGCCGATGGGGGCGATAGCCGCCGTAGCCCCCGTAGGGGTACGGCGCCGGGCGGTTGAACCCGTAATAGGGGCCGTGCGGGCGATAGAAGCCGTCATGCGGCGGGCCGTGACGGCGCCGCGGGCCGTCCCAATGGGGCTGCGGGCCCCATTGCACCGGCATGGCACCGATCTCGATGCCGATGGCGACCTGCGCCTTGGCGTCGGAGGGGGCCATGACCACCGCCGACAAGGCGGCAAGGCCTGCAAGGGTGGACAGAACCAGACTGCGCATCGTCACCATCTCCAGTCGCTCGATCGCTGCATTTGCGATCATGGGAACAGGATGCAGCCGGCGCGCTGAATGCGCTCTGAGGCCTTCCTTCACCTGTGGTTCAGCCGGCCCGCATGGCTGCGGCCGCGGGGACGTTGCGGGAGCACCGGCCCGCTGCTAGAAGCGCGCCACCTCCCGCATCCGATCCCTCAAGGAACGATCCATGGCCATCGAACGCACCTTCTCCATCCTCAAGCCGGACGCCACCAAGCGGAACCTGACCGGTGCTGTGAACGCCGTCATCGAGGCCGCCGGCCTGCAGATCGTCGCGCAGAAGCGCATCCGCATGTCGCTGCCCGAGGCCCGCAAGTTCTACGCCGTCCATTCCGAGCGCCCCTTCTTCGGCGAGCTCGTCGATTTCATGGTCTCGGCCCCGGTCGTCGTCCAGGTGCTTCAGGGCGAGAACGCCGTCGCCAGGTACCGCGAGATCATGGGCGCCACCAATCCCGCCCAGGCCGCCGACGGCACCATCCGCAAGCTCTACGCCGTCTCCGTCGGCGAGAATTCGGTCCATGGTTCGGATTCGGTCGAGAATGCCGGCATCGAGATCGCCCAGTTCTTCTCGCAGAACGAGATCCTGCCGGCCTGATCGCCGGGGCGCGGGGGACTGGCCGTCTCCCGAGCGGCAATCCGACGACCTATGCGCCAAGGCGGGCTGCGGCCCGCCTTTTTCATTGGCGCCAGGCCCTGCAGTTTGGATACGATCCAGTTTCGCACTGCACACCGGAGCCGCCATGAACGCCCCTGTCCGCGTCGAGCGCCTGAAGACGACCTGCCCGCACGACTGCCCCTCGGCCTGTTCGCTGGAGGTCGAGGTCATCGACGGCAAGACGATCGGCCGCGTCCACGGCGATGCCGCGCAGAGCTACACGGCTGGCGTCATCTGCGCCAAGGTCGCCCGCTATGCCGAGCGCATCCACCATCCTGACCGGCTCCTCCATCCGCTGATCCGCAAGGGGCCCATGGGCTCGGGCGCCTATCAGCGCATCTCATGGGACGAGGCCCTCGCCATGACCGCCGAGAGGTTCCTCGAAGCGGAGAAGCGCTATGGGGCGGAGACGGTCTGGCCCTACTACTATGCCGGCACCATGGGCTTCGTGCAGCGCGACGGCATCAACCGGCTGCGCCACGTCAAGAAATATTCCGGCTTCTATTCGACTATCTGCACCAACATGGCCTGGTCGGGCTTCATCGCCGGCACCGGCCGGCTCGCCGGCGCCGACCCGCGCGAAATGGCCAAGGCCGATGTCGTGGTGATCTGGGGGACCAACCCGGTCTCTACCCAGGTCAACGTCATGACCCACGCCATGAAGGCGCGGAAGGAGCGCGGCGCCAAGATCGTCGTCGTCGACATCTACCGCACCGATACGGTGAAACAGGCCGATCTCGGCCTCGTGCTGAAGCCCGGCACCGATGCGGCGCTGGCCTGCGCGGTGATGCACGTGCTCTTCCGCGACGGTTTCGCCGACCGCGATTATCTCAGGGATTTCACGGACGTACCGGCGGAACTGGAATCGCATCTTCAGTCTCGCGATCCCGCATGGGCCGCCGCCATCACCGGCCTGACGGTCGCGGAGATCGAGGCTTTCGCCGCCCTCGTCGGCCGGAACAGGAAGACCTTCTTCCGCCTCGGCTATGGCTTCGGCCGCCAGCGCAACGGCGCCGTCAACATGCATGCCGCCTCCTGCATTCCCGCCGTCACCGGCGCCTGGAAGTATGAGGGGGGCGGGGCCTTCCACAACAACGGCGCCATCTATCACTGGCGCAAGTCGCTCATCGAGGGGCTCGACGCCAAGGACACGGCCGTCCGCACCCTCGACCAGTCGCGCATCGGCGCCATCCTCACCGGCGAGCGGGCGGCGCTGCGCCGGCCCGACGGCTCCGACGGCCCGCCGGTCACCGCGCTGCTCATCCAGAACACCAATCCGGTCAATGTCGCGCCCGACCAGACCAAGGTCGTGCAGGGCTTCGCCCGCGACGACCTGTTCACCGTCGTCCACGAGCAGTTCATGACCGATACGGCCAAGATGGCCGACCTGGTGCTGCCGGCGACCCAGTTCATGGAACACGACGACATGTACCAGGGCGGCGGCCACCAGCACATCATGCTCGGCCTGAAGCTGATCGACGCCCCCGGCGAGTGCCGCTCCAACCACGACCTCATCACCGATCTCGCCGGACGGCTCGGCGCCGACCATGTCGGCTTCTCGATGACCCCGCGCGAGATCATCGACTGGACCCTGCAGAATTCCGGCTGGGGCACTCTCGCCGAGCTGGAGGTCACCAATTTCCGCGATGTCCAGCCGAAATTCGAGGACGCGCACTATCTCAAGGGCTTCGCCTATGGCGACCGGCGCTTCCGCTTCAAGCCCGACTGGCCGAACGTGCCCTATGCCAGCATCGGCACGCTGGGACCGGTCGACTCCATGCCCTCGCTGCCCGACCACTGGGCGGTGACCGAGGAGCCGGACGCCACCTATCCCTTCAAGCTCGCGACCTCGCCGTCGCGCAGCTACCTGAACTCCTCCTTCGCCGAGACGCCGTCCTCCCGCAAGCGCGAGGGCCGGCCCGAAGTGATGATCAACCCCGCCGACGCCGATCGTCTCGGCCTCGCCCATGGCGCCAGGGTCGAGGTCGGATCGCCGCGCGGCACGGTGATCCTGCATGCGAAGGTGACCGACCAGACCCGTCCCGGCACGCTGATCGCCGAGGGTCTCTGGGCCAATGCCGACCACGAGGGCGGACGCGGCATCAACGTGCTGACCGGCGCCGACGCCGTGGCGCCCTTCGGCGGCGCCGCCTTCCACGACAACAAGGCCTGGATCCGGGCGGCCTGACGCGCCCGGCACCGCGGCGGCGGTCAGAGCAGCGTATACTCCGTCGCGATCATCCTGAGCGCCTGCGGATAGATCTCGTGCTCGACCGCCAGGACGCGGGCGCCGAGCGTCTCCGGCGTGTCGCCGGGCAGCACCGGCACCGCCTCCTGCAGGATGATCTCGCCCTCGTCCATGCCGGGCGTGACGAAATGCACCGTCGCGCCGTGTTTTCCGGCGCCGTCGGCGAGCGCCCGGGCATGGGTGTCGAGGCCCTTGTAGGCCGGCAGCAGGGACGGGTGGATGTTGATCATCCGCCCCTCCCACTGGCCGACGAACGAGGGCGTGAGGATGCGCAGGAAGCCGGCGAGGCAGACGATGTCGATCCGGTGCGCCGCCAGGACGTCCTGCATGGCGCGCTCGAAGGCCTCGCGGTCGCGGCGATAGGCGCGGTGGTCGACCGTGGCGGTGGCGATGCCTTCAGCCGCGGCGATGGCGAGCCCGCCGGCCTCCGGCACGTTGGACAGCACAAGGGCGATCTCGGCCGGATAATCCTCGGCCTTCGCCGCCGCGACCAGCGCCGCCATGTTCGAGCCGCGCCCCGAAATCAGGATCGCGACGCGCTTCCTTGCCGGCACACCCGCGCTCACAGGGCGAGCGCCCCGGTGAAGCGGACCCGCGGCTCTGCCGCCGCCTCCGTGATGCGTCCGAGCGTCACCGGGGTCTCACCGGTGAGGGCGAAGGCCTCGCCGACGCGCGCCGCCTCGCTCGCCGCGACGACGATCACCATGCCGATGCCGCAGTTGAAGGTCCGCACCATCTCCGCCTGGGCGAGGTTGCCGACGTTCGCCAGCCAGCCGAAGACCTTCGGCACGGCAATGGCGCTGAGGTCGATCTCGGCGCCCATGCCCTCGGGCAGAACCCGCGGGATGTTGTCGACGAAGCCGCCGCCGGTAATATGGGCCAGCGCCTTGATGGCGGCGGTGCCGCGATGCACCGCCATGATGCTCTTCACATAGATGCGGGTCGGCTCCAGCAGCGCCGCGCCGAGGCTGCGGTCGGCGTCGAAGGGCGCGGGCGCATCCCAGCCGAGTCCCGAGACCTCGGCGATCTTGCGCACCAGCGAATAGCCGTTGGAATGAACGCCGGAGGAGGGCAGGCCGAGCACCACGTCGCCGGGCGCCACGTCCCGGCGCGGCAGCAGCGTGCCGCGCTCGGCAGCCCCGACGGCAAAGCCTGCGAGGTCGTAGTCGCCGTCGGCATAGAGCCCGGGCATTTCCGCCGTCTCGCCGCCGATGAGGGCGCAGCCCGCCTGCCGGCAGCCGAGCGCGATGCCCTTGACGACCTGCGCCGCGGCCTCCGGCGACAGCTTGCCGGTGGCGAAATAGTCGAGGAAGAACAGCGGCTCGGCGCCCTGCACCACGAGGTCGTTGACGCACATGGCGACGAGGTCGATGCCGATCGTGTCGTGCCGGCCGGTCTCGATGGCGATCTTGATCTTGGTGCCGACGCCGTCATTGGCCGCCACCAGGACGGGATCCTTGAAGCCCGCCGCCTTCAGGTCGAACAGCCCGCCGAAGCCGCCGATCTCGGCATCCGCGCCCGGACGGGCGGTAGCGCGCACCAGCGGCTTGATCATGTCGACCATCCGGTTGCCAGCGTCGATGTCGACGCCGGCCTGCGAATAGGTCAATCCGGTCTTCTGTGTGTCGGTCACGGCGCTCGCCTCGCTGGAAAAGCCCGATTAGCCCTTGTGCCGCCGGCCCGCAACGGCGAAGCCGCCCGGCGCCGTCTTTTCCCCCGCGGCAAGGATGCTCGCCTCAGGGAAGGACTTCCCGCGGTCGCGACAATCCCCGACATTGACGCTGGCGGGTCGGCCTGCGCATGACCTGCCGAGGAGACCAACGGCATGACAAAGTCGATCACGGACGATCTCAAATCCGGCGCCCTCGTCTATCATCGGCTGCCGCGGCCGGGAAAGCTGGAGATCCGGGCGACCAAGCCGCTCGGCAACCAGCGCGATCTGGCGCTCGCCTACTCGCCCGGCGTCGCCGCCGCCTGCGAGGCCATCGTCGCCGATCCGGCCCAGGCCGCCGAACTGACCATCCGCGCCAATCTCGTCGCCGTCATCTCCAATGGCACCGCCGTTCTGGGCCTGGGCAATATCGGCCCGCTCGCCTCCAAGCCGGTGATGGAGGGCAAGGCGGTCCTGTTCAAGAAATTCGCCGGCATCGACGTCTTCGACATCGAGATCGACGCCCAGGAGGTCGATCGCATCGTCGAGGTGGTGGCGGCGCTGGAGCCGACCTTCGGCGGCATCAATCTTGAGGACATCAAGGCGCCCGAATGTTTCGAGGTCGAGCGCCGCCTGCGCGAGCGCATGGGCATTCCGGTCTTCCACGACGACCAGCACGGCACCGCCATCATCGTCGGCGCCGCCGTCTCCAACGCGCTCGAATTCATGGGCAAGAAGATCGAGGACGTGAAGATCGTCGCCTCCGGCGCCGGTGCCGCCGCCATCGCCTGCCTCAATCTGCTGCGCGAACTCGGCGCCCGGGTCGAGAACATCTGGGTCTCGGATCTGGAGGGCGTGGTCTACAAGGGCCGCGAGAAGCTGATGGACCCCTACAAGGAGGTCTATGCCAAGAACACCAACGCCCGCACCCTCGACGACATCATCGGCGATGCCGACATCTTCCTCGGGGTCTCGGCCGCCAATGTGCTCAAACCCTCCATGGTCCAGAAAATGGCCAAGGGCCCGCTGATCATGGCGCTCGCCAATCCCAATCCCGAGATCATGCCCGACGAGGCCCGCGCCGCCCGGCCCGATGCCATGATCTGCACCGGGCGATCGGATTTCCCCAATCAGGTCAACAACGTCCTGTGCTTCCCTTACATTTTCCGCGGGGCGCTCGATTGCGGCGCCACCGCCATCAACGAACCGATGAAACTCGCAGCGGTTCGGGCCATCGCCGGGCTTGCCCGCGAGGCGCCCTCCGACGTGGTGGCGCGGGCCTATGGCGGCGAGGTCGGCACATTCGGCGCCGGAAACCTCATCCCGTCACCTTTCGACCCGCGTCTGATCCTGCGCATCGCGCCGGCCGTCGCCCGGGCGGCCATGGAGACCGGCGTCGCCACCCGCCCCATCACCGATTTCAAGGCCTATGAGGCAGAACTGTCGCGTTTCGTCTTCCGTTCCGGTTTGCTGATGCGCCCCGTCTTCGACAAGGCGCGCCAGAATCCGAAGCGCGTCATCTATGCCGAAGGCGAGGACGAGCGCATCCTGCGCGCTGCCCAGGTCGTGGTCGAGGAAGGGCTGGCCTTCCCGGTGCTCATCGGTCGCCCGGCCGTCGTCGAGCAGCGCCTCGAGCGCTTCGGCCTGTCGCTGAAGCCGGGTATCGATTTCGAACTCATCGATCCGCAGTCCGATCCCCGCTACCGCGACTATGTCGCGACCTATCACGAGCGGACCGGCCGTCGTGGCGTCACCCCTGATGCGGCGCGCACCATCATGCGCACCTCCAACTCGGCCATTGCCGCCGTCGCGCTGGAGCGCGGCGACGTCGATGCCATGATCTGCGGCGTCGAGGGGCGCTTCAACACCCATCTGCGGCATATCCGCCAGGTCATCGGTCTGAAGGAGGGCGCCAACGGTCTTGCGGCGCTGTCGCTGCTGATCACCTCGAAAGGCCCGCTCTTCATCGCCGACACCCATGTGACCGCCGACCCGAGCCCGGAAGAACTGGCCGACATGGTCTGCACCGCCGCAGAGCACGTGCGTCGTTTCGGTCTCGAGCCGAAGATCGCCCTCGTGTCCCATTCCGACTTCGGCAGCCATGACGACGATCAGGTCCTGAAGATGCAGAAGGCCCTGAAGATCATCCGGGATCGGGCGCCCGACCTGGAAGTGGAGGGCGAGATGCACGCCGATTCGGCCTTGCTGCCGGACCTGCGGGAGCGGGTCTTCCCCGGATCGCGCCTGCAGGGCGTGGCCAATGTCCTCATCATGCCGAACATGTCGGCTGCCAACATTGCCTTCCAGGTCATCAAGGTTCTGGCCGATGCCCTGCCGGTGGGCCCCATCCTCGTCGGTCAGGCGCGGCCCGCCCATATCCTCACATCCTCGGTCACGGCACGCGGCGTGGTGAACATGACGGCACTGGCCGTCGTCGAGGCGCAGGAAAGGGCGGACGAAACGCTCCGATGACGCTGGGTCAAGAAAGATACCATTAAGCCACACACCCTAAACTGCTGAAAATTTTACGTGATCTTGGCTGTCGATCGCCGGTTGCGTGGCAGGCGAAGGGGTGGCCGTGAGTACGGTCTCGCGAAAGAGAGGCCTGGTCTGGTTGGTGTCAGCGTTGCTGGTCGCCGGCTTGCCAATGGCCGCCTTTTTCGCCGCCGAGACCTGGCTTCACCGCAGTCTGAGGGGCCATATCGCCCAAAAGGCTGCCATCGTCCTCGGGCGCATGGACAATGCCATCGAGCGGGCGACGCTCTCCCTCCAGGAGGCCCAGGCCCGCAACATCGAGTTCTGCAACGCTGCCGAACGCGAAACGCTGAGCCTGCTCGTCTTCGAATCCCCGGTGCTGAAGGAAATCGCCATCATCGGGCCCGACGGCCGGATCCGCTGCAGCAATATCGGCAGCCTGGTGCAGATCACCGCAGCCTCGACCCCCTATGTAACCCGCATTCCCGGTCTCGCCCTGTCGGTGGCTCTGACGCGGGGGCCCCACGGCCGGGCGCTGCGCCTGACTCAGTCAACGCCGTCCGGCACCATGACCGGTGGCATCATCGCGGTCGGGCTCTTCGTGCCCTATGGCGAGGTCCAGGTGTCGAATCTCGGTCTCGGTATCGATATCGAATTGGTGCCCGGCGGGCGCCTCGTCTCCGTACATGGACCCGGTGGTGTCGGGGGAACAGCTGATGTCAGGGCTGTGATCTTGTCGGAACACTATCCGGTTCGCGTCGAGGTCTCTGCCTCGTCGGGCGCCTGGCGCCAGCAGAAGGGCTGGATCGTCGGTGCGGCGGTCGGCGGCGGGCTTACCCTCGGCATCGGCCTTGCCGGTCTGGTCCTGTTCGGGTGGCGCGAGCGCGGCCCGTTGGCCGACATGTATCGGGCGCTGCGCAACGGCGAGTTCATCCCCCACTACCAGCCCCTGATCGACCTCGATACGGGCCGCATTCTCGGCTGCGAGGTGCTGGTCCGCTGGCGCAAGCCCGACGGCCGGCTCATCCCTCCCGGCGCCTTCATCGGCGAGGCCGAGCGCTCCGGCTTCATCTTCCCGCTGACCCTCGACCTGATGCGGCAGGCGGCGGAGGAACTGGGGCCGACCTATGCCACCCGGCCCGAACTCAAATGCGGCTTCAATCTTTGCGCTGCCCATTTCCGCGACGAGCGGATCGTTGGCGATGTGGCGTCGATTTTCTCGCATTCGGACCTCAAGCTCACCCAGGTCTTGCTCGAGGTCACCGAGCGCGATCCGCTGCCGGACATGGACGGCGCCCGCGCTATCATCGCGCGGTTCCAGGAAATGGGCGTCCGCGTCGCCCTCGACGACGTCGGCACCGGCCATGGCGGCATGAGCTATCTGTTGAAGCTGCGGGTCGACGTCATGAAGATCGACAAGCTCTTCATCGACGCGCTGGGGGCCGAGCGGCAGTCCACGGCCATCGTCGACAGCCTCATCGATCTCGCCGCCCACCTCAACATGGAGGTGATCGCCGAGGGCGTCGAAACCTTCGAACAGGTCGAGGCGCTGCGCCGGCGCGGCGTGCGCTCGGCGCAGGGCTATGTCTTTGCCCCGCCGCTGCCGGGGTCATCCTATTGCCAGCTTGTCCAGGCCATGGAGCCCGCCACGCAGCAGAGCGCGCCGCTGCGGAAGGCCTTGCGCGGCTGAGCCGGTTCAGGCGCCGAGCCAGCCCCAGACCAGGGGCAACAGAACCGGCGTCATCAGGCCGTTGAGCCCGAGGGCGATGCCGGCTTAGGTGTCCGTCGTCCGATCGACCTTGAAGGCCCGCGCCGTACCGAGGACATGGGCTGCCAGACCCGCCGCATGCGCCACAGCGGCACGGCAAGGGCGGCGTTAGCCGGCCCCAGCAGAAATGCACGAACTGGGCACCGGCGAAAGAATTGGGCACCGGCGAAATAGGTCTCGAAGGGGGACTGGTGACCAGCAGCACGGCGGCGAACAGCGCCAAGGCGATGACCACCGGGTTGACAAGCGGATGCCGTCGGGTGGCGAGGGCGGCCCGGTCGGCGAGGCAATGGGCCGTCATGGTCACCGCCAGCCAGGCGAGCGGCGAGCCCTACAGATAGACCCACAGGCCGGGCGTGCGGCTCATGGTGACGCGTCGCTCGCAGCGGGCTCGGACGGGTCGGTGAGCCGGGCGACGAGGCGGAAGATGAGGGCGGTGACGGCGAGCGTCACGAGCGTCGAGACCGTCACCACCAGCGCGGGAGCGATGACGGGCCCGGGAATAGGCAGGCCGGTCAGGTGGGCGGTGATATCGCCGATCAGGTGCAAGAGGACGAGGAGCGTGAAGGCGTCGATCATGAGCGTCACCGCCGAGGGTGCGCGACGATGACAGGCGCTCCACCCGGCCGCCATGGCCGCTGGACCAATGCCGCAGCGTTGAATCGGAATCAGAACCTGCGAAATCCGGCACAAGTCCCTCACCGGATTCGGCAAACCCGCTTGAATCAGATTCTGAGCTTCAGCGACCGGTCAGTTCGGCCGGCCGCGCCGGAGGTCCGCCTCGATCCGGAGCGCCGCGCCCCCGCCGAGGCGGGCGCGATAGACCTGGACGTTCTCCATGACCCGCTGCACGTAATTCCGCGTCTCGGCGAAGGGGATGCGCTCGACCCAATCCACGGGATCGACGCGGGGATCGCGGGGGTCGCCATATTTCTGGATCCACTCGCGGGCGCGCGACCGGCCGGCATTGTAGGCGACGAAGGTGAGGATGTAGCTGCCGTTGAATTCGGCGACGAGCTCGCCGAGATGGGCCGCGCCCAGCCGCGCGTTATAGGCGGGATCGCTGGTCAGACGGCCCTCGTCGAAGGGCAGGCCGTGGTTGCGCGCCGTCGCGCGCGCGGTGGCGGGCATGAGCTGCAACAGCCCGCGCGCACCCGCGTGACTGACGGCGCGGTGGTCGAAGGTCGATTCCTGCCGGGCGATGGCATAGACGACGGCGCGGTCGACCTCCGGCCCGACATGGGCGTAGTCCGGGATGCCCTGCGTCGGAAAGGCCTGCATGTCGAAGGGCAGACCGCGGTTGTTGGCGAGCCGGCCGAGGGTGACGACCCCCTTCGCGTCGCGCGCCCGCGCCGCCACCTCCGCGGCCGCGTGCAGCGTGCCGTGGTCGTTCGCGCGCGTGCCGAGGTCGGCGAGGATCGCGCGCGCCATGTCGCGCTCGTCGAGCCGGTACAGGAGCGTGAGCGCGTGCGCGTAGGCGGCGCTCGCGGGGGTCGTATCGGTCGGCCGGCGGACCGGCAGATCGGTGAGGCCGAGCTTTGCGCGCGCGAGCTGGCCGTAATAATGGGTCGAATGCCGCGCCGCCGCCTCGTAATGCGTGCGCGCGGGACCCTGATGGCCGGCGGCCTCATGGGCGCGGGCGAGCCAGTAGGAAGCGCGCGACTGCGACATCGGCGTCCCCGCCGCCTGGCGCGCGGCCTCGAAATGGCGGATCGCGCTCGCAGGATCGTTGAGGTGGCGCAGCGCCAGCCAGCCGGCATGCGCCTCGGCATCGACCCGCGAGGCTCCGGCGCGCACGGCATGGGTGGCGGCGACCTGATAGGCGGTGCGCGCCTGCCCGGCATCGAGGAGCTTGCGCACCATGGCGCGGCGCTCGACCCACCAGTCCTCGGCCTTGCCGAGCACGGCCGGATCACGCGGCGCGTTGACGAGGATCGCCGCGGCCTCGCCGGCCCTGTCCTCGCGCCGCAGCCACTGGGCGCGGGCGAAGAGATAGGCCGGGTCGCGGTGCAGCGAGGCCGGCACCTGGGCGAGGAGGGCGCCGGCATTCGGCTTCTGGCCGGTGACGGCGAGGAAGGCCCGCGCCAGCCCCGCCTGGCCCGATCCGAGCCGCTGGGCGGCCCGTAGCGCCGTCGCCGGCTCGTTCTCGTGCAGCATGCGGTCGAGCCGCATCTTGTGGTCGCTGGCGCTCAGTGAGGCGCCGAACACCGCGAGAAGGCGCTCCTCCGAATCCGAGGAGAGGTCCGACTCGTGCCAGACCTCCCGGGCGAGACGCAGGCTGCGGCTGGCGTCACCGCCGCGCTTCAGCGCGATGGCATAGGCGATGCGCCCCTTGGCCGAGCGCGGCGCGCTGCCCTGGAAGAAGGCGCGCACCACGTCCGGGCCGGCATTGTCGTCGAGCAGCGCGCCCTCGGCCCGCAGACGGATGCGCTGGCTGGCGGGAAAGGCCGGATTGGCCCTGAGGAAGGCCGCCTGCCGCGCGAAGCCCACCGTCTCGCTGCCACGCAGGATCATCCATTCGGCGAGCACCCTGGCGACGGGATCGCGGATCTGGT
Organism: Phreatobacter sp.; assembly: GCF_030691135.1. Taxonomy (GTDB): domain Bacteria; phylum Pseudomonadota; class Alphaproteobacteria; order Rhizobiales; family Phreatobacteraceae; genus Phreatobacter. Next base: position 110,644 of record NZ_JAUYFA010000011.1, on the reverse strand, counting down.
CGCGGGCGGCCGTCGCCCCCTCGATCTGGCCGCGACGGGTCGCCGCCGCAACCCGGCCGAGCGCCGCCACGTCGGCCTCGCTGGCCGCGCCGCCGGAAGGGCGCCAGACCTGCTGGTCCCGCGGGATCGAGGCCGTCGTCTGGGTGTCGGCCGCGGCATAGCGCGTCAGCTGCACCGTCACTTCCACGCCGGCCGCCTGGCCCGCCGCATCGCCGCCCGAGACCTCGCTGCGGGCGCAGCCGGCGACGACCAGGGCCGTCAGCGCGACGCCGGCCCACAGCGACAGACGCGGCAGACGGGAGACGGCGGTCGGGGCCAGCGAAACGGGCATCGGCGAGGGTCCGTCCTGATACACAAAGCGGAACGGCCTCACTCGAACAGGAATGTGGCCTCGGAGAGGTGGTTATCAGGCCGTTTTCCTTGACGCTTCCTTGACGGGGAGGGGGGCAACCGTGCGGCGTGGTTAAGCAGCCGTTAAGGATGCGGCGGCGCGTCGCATGTCGCCGGGGGGCTTGCACCAGCGCATCGCTCTGTGGTATCTAGGACGATATTCTCAGAAATGGGTCTGCAGTCAGGCTGAGAGGCGCCTGCGGTTTTCGGCGGCCTTCTGCAGCTTGGTCGGCATCACCGGTCCCGATGATACCGACATCCAGGCAAAGGTCGGGCCTTGCTGTCACCCGCGCGTCGACTTTCGACCGATCATCACCTGCTCGCCGCCGGCCACCCTTGACGTTCCATCCGTCACAAGGCTTTGTGTCCGGCCTTTCGCGGCGGCGCAACGCCGCCCATCTCTCCCGCTTCCGGAGACCGCTCCATGTCCAGCCTGTTCAAGGGATCGCTGCCTGCCCTGGTCACCCCGTTCAAGGACGGCAAGGTCGACGAGAAGGCGTTCCGGGCCCATGTGGACTGGGTGATCACCGAGGGCTCCCACGGCATCGTGCCGGTCGGCACCACCGGCGAGAGCCCGACCCTGTCCCATGACGAGCACAAGCGTGTCGTCGAATGGGCCATCGCCGAGGCGCGCGGCCGCGTGCCGGTCATGGCCGGTGCCGGCTCGAACAACACGGCGGAGGCCATCGACTTCTCGCGCCATGCCGAGAAGGCCGGTGCCCAGGGCCTGCTGCACGTCACGCCCTACTACAACAAGCCGAGCCAGGAGGGCCTCTACCAGCACTTCAAGGCCATTGCGGCGTCCACCGCGCTGCCGATCTTCATCTACAACATCCCGCCGCGCTCGGTGGTGGAGATGTCGGTGGAGACCATGGCGCGCCTCGCCGAGATCCCCAACATCGTCGGCGTCAAGGATGCGACGATGAAGCTCGACCGCGTCTCGGCCCAGCGCCAGGCTTGCGGCAAGGACTTCATCCAGCTCTCGGGCGAGGACGGCACGGCGCTTGCTCACATGGCGCATGGCGGCCACGGCTGCATCTCGGTGACCGCCAATGTCGCGCCGCGCCTCTGCGCCGCCTTCCAGAACGCCTGCCTCGCCGGCGACTATGCCAAGGCTCTGGAGATCCAGGACCAGCTGTTCCCGCTGCACCAGGCCCTGTTCGTCGAGCCGAACCCGGCGCCGTCCAAGGCGGCCCTGGCGCTTCTCGGCCGCATGGCGGACGAGGTCCGCCTGCCGATGGTGGCGGCCTCGCCCGCCACCCGCGAGACCTTGAAGAAGGCCCTCGTCCATGCCGGCCTGATGAACTGACGGGGGCATAGAGAGCACATACCATGGCGGCCAAGCCGGACCCCAAGATCAAGGTCATCGCCGAGAACCGGCGCGGACGCTTCGACTACGAAATCCTCGATACCTTCGAGGCGGGGCTCCAGCTCACCGGCACGGAGGTCAAGTCGCTGCGTGCCGCCAAGGCGACGATCGGGGAAAGCTATGCCGGCCCGTCGGGCAACGAGTTCTTTCTCTTCAACTGCAACATTCCCGAATATCTGCAGGCCAACCGCTTCAACCACGAGCCGAAGCGGCCGCGCCGCCTGCTGCTGCACAAGCGCGAGATCGCCAAGCTGACGGGAGCCGTGCAGCGCGACGGGCTCACGGTCGTGCCGCTCAAGCTCTATTTCAACGAGCAGGGCCGGGCGAAGCTGCAGATGGCGCTCGCCCGCGGCAAGAAGCTGCACGACAAGCGCGACACCGAGAAGAAGCGCGACTGGCAGCGCGACCAGGCGCGGATCATGAGGGATCGGGGATAGGGGGCGGCCGCCTCGTCCGAGCCGAACCCGGGCAAGGTCGAGGATCGAAATGGCCCAACCCTTACCCTCCCCGCTGGCGCGGGGAGGGGGACTTCCACCTCGCGAAACTCACTATCCGGTCGAGCCAGGCCCAGCGGGTCAAGAGAATGGCGACACGCCATAGTCTCCCTCCCCGCGCCAGAGGGCAGGGTACGGGTGGGGCCCTTCAGCGCGCGCAGGACACCGCAAGCCTTCAGTCTTGATTGTCCGCTTGCCATCGGATCATGTCGCCGCAGGGGAGAAAAGCCATGGCCTACAAGCTCGACCACGTGGTCATCCATGTCAGCGACTGGGCGCGGTCCAACGCCTTCTACCGCGACGTGCTGGGGGCGGAGGTGGTGCCGCGCGGCGCCGGCTTCGCCTACAGGATCGGCGACATCCGCCTGAACTGCCACGGTCCCGGCATCGGCCACGTCAACGCGGTGGCCCGGGTGCCGGTCATGCCGGGCAATTCCGACATCTGCTTCGAATGGGAGGGCCCGATCGCCGGCGCGGCGGCGCATCTCGTGGCGAAGGGCGTCGCCGTGGAACTCGGCCCGGTGGCGACCAACGGGGTGAGGGGACCGGCCACTTCAGTCTATTTCCGCGATCCCGACGGCTCGCTGATGGAATTCCTCAGCTATCACGACGAGGTTTCGGCGTAACGCCCGACCCATGACAAACCCCGGCTGCCGAGGCAACCGGGGTCTCGCCGACAGGGCATCAGGGCTTCAGGGCGTCAGGACGGCGGCCGACGGGCGGGGGCAAACCCGCCGGCGCCGTCCTGCCTCGGCTGTCAGGCCATGGCCTTCTGGAAGTTGGCGGCGGCCTTGTCCCAGTTCACGACGTTCCACCAGGTGGTGACATAGTCGGCGCGGCGGTTCTGGTACTTGAGGTAATAGGCGTGTTCCCACACGTCGATGCCCATGACCACGCCCTTGACGCCGTCCATCAGCGGGTTGTCCTGATTGGGCGTCGAGACGATGGCGAGCTTGCCGTCGCTGCCGACCACCAGCCAGCCCCAGCCCGAGCCGAAGCGGCCGACCGAGGTCTGGTTGAACTGCTGGCGCATCTTGTCGATGTCGCCGAAGGTGGCGTTGATCGCCTGCAGCAGCGCGCCGCCAGGCGCCTTGGCGCCGCCGGGGGTCATGACCTCCCAGAAATGGGCGTGGTTCCAGTGGCCACCGAGCTGGTTGCGCACGCCACCGCGCAGGTTCTGCGGCACGTCGGAGAGCTTGCGCAGCACCTTCTCGGTATTGGCGGGGGTCAGTTCGGCATAGGTCTGCGAGGCGGTATTGAGGCCGCCGAGGAAGGCCGCGTGATGGCGGGAGTGATGGATCTCCATCGTCATCTTGTCGATATGCGGTTCGAGCGCGTCATAGGCATAGCCGAGCGGCGGCAGGGTGAATGGGCCGCTGGCGGCCTGGGCGAAGACCTTGTGGCTGGCCGGGATCGACATCGTCGCGCCGATGGCGGCGGCGGTTCCGAACAGCTTGAGGGCGTGGCGTCGGTTCATCGTTCTCATCTCCCGTGATCTGGGACCAGCTTCGAAAGGCGGTCTTGCATGGAACCCACTAGATGCGCCCAGTGGATGCGGAGAGGCTGTCACGAAGCCGTGAACTCAACGGTCGAGATGGCCCCTGACGGCGGCGAATACGTCCCTGAACATCTGCGGCGTCAGCACGCCGGTATTCGTGTTGTAGCGCGAGCAATGGTAGCTTGAGAACAGCGTGACGGCGTCGAGCGCATGGACCCCGCCATGGCTGAACGGCACCCGCGCCGGTTTCAGGCCCAGCGCCCGGACGGCGCTGTCATGGCCGATCCTGCCGAGGGTGACGATGGCGTCGAGCCTCGGCATGTCGGTGATGGTGGCGGCGAGGAAGCCGCGGCAGGTGGCGATCTCCTCCGTCGTCGGCTTGTTCTCCGGCGGCACGCAACGCACCGCATTGGTGATGCGGGTGTCGACCAGCGTAAGGCCGTCGTCGGGCCGCTCGTCGTAAGTGCCGCGGGCGAAGCCGAAGCCGATCAGCGTCTCGTAGAGGAGATCGCCGGCCCAGTCGCCGGTGAAGGGGCGGCCGGTGCGGTTGGCGCCCTGCAGGCCGGGCGCCAGGCCGACGATGAGCAGGCGCGCATCGGCGCTCCCGAAGGAGGGGACGGGCGCATTGTGCCAGTCGTCATGGGCGACGCGCTGCCGCTCGCGGAAGGCGACGAGGCGCGGGCAGAGAGGGCAGTCGCGCCCCGGCTGATCCGGACAGGCCATGGCCGGTCAGCGATCGGCGAAATCGTCGCCGACGCCGGGAGTGGTAGGCGATGCCGGCCGCGGCGGCCGCGGCCGGTCGCGGACGAAGCCGGGGACGTCGGTGCCGGGCGCCCGGACTGCCCGCTCGGCGGGATCGCGCCCGACCCGCTGCGCCAGATGGGCGAGGTCGATGAACTCGTCGGCCTGGCGGCGCAGTTCGTCGGCGATCATGGCCGGCTGCACCGAGACGGTGGAGACGACCGACACCTTGACGCCGCGGCGCTGCAGGGCCTCGACCAGCGAGCGGAAGTCGCCGTCGCCGGAGAACAGGACGATGTGGTCGATGCGCGGGGCGAGTTCCATGGCGTCGACGGCGAGTTCGATGTCCATGTTCCCCTTCACCTTCCGGCGTCCGAGGGAATCGGTGAACTCCTTGGCCGCCTTGGTGACCACGGTGAAGCCGTTGTAATCGAGCCAGTCGATCAGCGGCCGGATCGACGAGTATTCCTGATCCTCGATCAGCGCGGTGTAATAGTAGGCGCGCAGCAGGTAGCCGCGGCTGCGAAACTCTCCGAGCAGGCGTTTGTAGTCGATGTCGAAGCCGAGGGTCTTCGCGGTCGCGTAAAGGTTGGCGCCATCGATGAAGAGGGCAATCCGCTCGGTTCCTGTCGACATGACGTAACGTCCTTGATGTGTCAATAGAGTGAAGAATACAGTGAAAAGGTCACGAAATGGTCGTAGTGGCGCAAATCTGACCTTCCAAGACGCTGGCCGGAAGGCTTACGTTAGAACGATCCTAGCATATTTGGCATTTTTATAGCAAGTTCATTCTCCGGAAACAATCTGATAAATGGTCATGGTGTCGCAGGGTTCCGTCACGCGTCGGCCCTGGCCGGCAGGCTGAAGCGGACAAGGCACCGCGGTTCGTGCTAAGAGCCTTGTCAAGAGCCTTGTATCGCGGCGCTTCAATGGCTATAGACGCCAGCTTGCCGGACAGATGCCTGTCTCCAGGCCCCATCCCCACGTTTTCAAGGACTAGCGATGGCTCGCGTCACCGTCGAGGATTGCATCGACAAGGTCGATAACCGCTTCGAGCTCGTGCTCGTCGCCAGCCACCGGGCGCGCATGCTCGCCGCCGGGTCGCCGATCACCATCGATCGCGACCGCGACAAGAACCCCGTCGTCGCCCTGCGCGAGATCGCCGATGCGACGGTCTCGCCCGACGACTTGCGCGAGGACCTGATCCACTCGCTGCAGAAATATGTCGAGGTCGACGAGCCCGAGCCGGACATGGTGCCGATGATCGCGGCGCCCGGCGCCAGCGCCGACGACACCAACGTGCCGATGGACCGCATGAGCGAGGAAGACCTGCTGCGCGGCCTCGAGGGGCTGAAGCCGCCGGAGGACACCGACGACGACGACGGCATGTGAGGCCTGAGCGTTTCCCCCATCAGGGCGGCCCGGCGGGCCGCCCTTTCTCGTTCCGGCCGACGCCTTCCGGCCCGCCGGTCCCGCCTGCTGCCGCGAAGGCCTTGCGGCGCCGGGCCCCGTCGGTGCTATCGTGATGGTCCGGCGGATGAATTCGCCAGAGCGGCCCTGAACCCATGATGCGTCAATACGAGCTGGTGGAGCGCGTCAAGCGCTACAACCCGAAGGCCGACGAGGCCCTGCTCGACCGCGCCTATGTCTATGCCATGCTGGCCCACGGCACGCAGAAGCGCGCCTCCGGCGACCCCTATTTCTCCCATCCGCTCGAGGTCGCGGCGATCCTCACCGACCTCAAGGTCGACGACGCCACCATCGTCTCGGCCCTGCTGCACGACACGATCGAGGACACCGCCGCCACCAAGGACGACATCCGCGAGAAGTTCGGCGCCGCCATCGCCGAGCTTGTCGACGGCCTGACCAAGCTGAAGAAGCTCGACCTCGTCTCCAAGCAGGCGGTGCAGGCGGAGAACCTCAGGAAGCTCCTGCTCGCCATCACCTCCGACGTGCGCGTCCTGCTGGTGAAGCTCGCCGACCGCCTGCACAACATGCGCACGCTGCACTATGTGCCCCCGGCCAAGCGCGACCGCGTCGCCCAGGAGACGCTGGACATCTACGCCCCGCTCGCAGGCCGCATGGGCATGCACGACATGCGCGAGGAGCTGGAGGACCTGGCCTTCCGGCAGATCAACGCCGAGGCCTACGAGGCGCTGAAGCAGCGGCTCGACCGCCAGCGCGCGGCCGCCGCCGCCGTCATCGAGGAGATCGAGACCCAGCTCGCCCGCAAGCTCGCCGGCGAGGGCATCAGCGCCGAGGTCACCGGCCGGCTGAAGAAGCCCTATTCGATCTACCGCAAGATGGAGCGCAAATCGGTCTCCTTCGAGCAGCTCTCCGACATCGTCGCCTTCCGCATCCTCGTCGACGACATCCCCGCCTGCTACGCCGCCGTCGGCATCATCCACACCACCTGGCCGGCGGTGCCGCTGCGCTTCAAGGACTATATCTCGACGCCCAAGGGCAACGATTACCGCTCGCTGCACACCACCGTCATCGGCCCGCAGAGCCAGCGCGTCGAGATGCAGATCCGCACCTCGCAGATGCACGAGATCGCCGAATACGGCATCGCCGCGCACGCCCTCTACAAGGACGACGCCGAACACGCCGAGAGCACCGCCTATGCCTGGCTGCGCCGCATGGTGGAAATGCTCGCCCATGCCGACAACCCCGAGGAATTCCTCGAACACACCAAGCTCGAGCTGTTCTCCGACCAGGTCTATTGCTTCACCCCGAAGGGCCGGCTGATCGCCCTGCCGCGCAAGGCCAACTGTATCGACTTCGCCTATGCGGTCCACACCGACATCGGCAACCAGTGCGCCCGCGCCCGCATCAACGGCGTCGAGCGGCCGCTGGTCACCGAGCTGCAGAACGGCGACGAGGTCGAGATCATCACCGATCCCAAGGCGACGCCCTCGCCGGCCTGGGAGAACATCGTCGTCACCGGCCGCGCCCGCTCGGCCATCCGCCGGGCCACCCGCGTCGCGACCCGCGCCCAATATCTCGAACTCGGCCGCCAGATCGTCCAGACGCTGTTCACCCGCGCCGGCAAGTCCTTCTCCGACGACATCGTGCGACAGGGGCTGAAGCGCCTCGCCCGCGTCGGCGTCGAGGACGTCTACTGGGCCGTCGGCCGCAACGAGATGCCCGAGGACGACGTGCTGAAGGCGGTCTATCCCGACTTCAAGAGCGAGACGCCGCTCGGCCCCAAGCCCACCGCCGACTGGTTCGGCGTCGCCGGCGAGACGGCGCTGAAGTTCCAGGTGCCCGAATCGGAAGGGGCCATCCCCATCCGCGGCATCAATCTCGACCTGCCGGTGCGCTTCTCCAGGGAGAGCGGCGCCGTGCCCGGCGACCGCATCGTCGGCATCATGACGCCGGGGGAGGGGATCACCATCTTCCCCATCCAGTCGCCGGCGCTGGCCGCCTATGACAACGAGCCGGAGCGCTGGCTCGACGTGCGCTGGGACGTCGACAGCGCCAAGCGTTCCCGCTACCCCGCCCGCATCGCCGTGAAGTCGCGCAACGCGCCGGGCTCGCTCGCCGCCGTGACCCAGGTCATCGCCGACAATGACGGCAATATCGACAACCTCAGGATGCAGCGCACCACGGCGGATTACACCAATGTCGCCATCGACGTCGAGGTCTGGGACCTGAAGCACCTCAACGCCATCATCGCCGGGATCAGGACGCTGCCGATGACGGCCGAGGCGCAGCGGGTGTTCGAATAGGCGCTTCGGCGAGCGCCGTCCCGCCGGTCTGCCTCTAGTCCTGCTTGCCGCGGTGTTCGCACATATAGCTCAGCAGCAGTTCGTAGCTCTCCCGCGGCACCCGGATCGCCGACCGGTCGGCGTCCCGCATCATCGTACAGGAGAGCGGCGCATAGGTTTCGGCCGGGCGATAGACCAGCGCCTGCGCCGGCTGCGGCAGGGCGAGAACCACCGAGAGGAAGGGGTCGGTCCAGTCCCAGCTCATGGTCCAGTCCCGGCCGGGGCGCTGAAGCCGCTCGGGCGCCGGGCGCGGGTCGCGCGACAGGATTTCGGCATAGGCCGGCACGGGCGCTGGCCGGCCGAGGGCGATGGCGCGGAGTTCCTGCGCATAGGCGCGCCACGAGGCGAGGAAGTTCACGCCGTCCATGGCGTGGCAGGCGGTGGCGATCAGCATGGTCGCCAGGATCAGCGCCGGCGCGCGGCGGGCCCGCACCGTCGCCCAGCCGATGAGCCGCCGGACCGGGGCGGGCCGGCGCCCGTCCGGCAGCGACATCACCGACAGTGCCAGAAGGAAGAGCGCGAGGCTGCCGAGCAGCAGCGTGCGGAAATTGTAGCGGCCGACCAGCAGGGTGTCGTGGCGGCCGACGAAGGCGAGATCGGCCGCGACGAGGATGGCCGCAGCGGGGATCAGGGCAAGGCCGGCGATCACCAGGATCCGGGAGACCGGCGGCTCGTCCGCCGCGTCCCGCCGCAGGAGCCACCAGGCCGTCGCCACCCCGGCGACGATGGCCACGCTCAGCGGCCGGATGATGCCGAACGGGTTGACCACGCCGATCATGTTGAGGACCAGCGCATCGCGCGTCGCGGCATGGACCGGCGGGACGAGGAGCCTGGTCGACAGCCAGAGGACCAGCACGGTGAGGCCCGCGCCGACCACCACCGGCCCGGCGCGCCGGCGCAGGGCGAGCAGGGCGACCAGCAGCACCATGAGCCCCATGCCGCCCTCGTGCGAGAAGGCGAGGGCGAGCATGAGCAGGACGGCGGGAAGGGCGGCCGGCGCCCGGCTGACGCAGACAAATGCGAAGAGCGGCCAGAACACCGCATGGGTCACCAGCGTCTCGGAGGGGAAGAACACCGAGGCCGGCAGCACGACGATGGTCGACAGGGAGCAGAACAGCAGGATGCGCCGGTTGCCGGCGATCGCCCAGGTGGCGAGGAGGCCGGCGAGCGGCAGCAGGCCGAAGATCAGCCCGTAGAGGCGGATCGCGCTGGCCGGGTCGCCCACCCGCGCCCAGAGGAAGGGCGGCACCATGGTGACGAGGAAGGCGGCGGCGCGCGTCGGGATATTGACGAAATGCGCCCCCCAGGGGTCACCCGTCAGGAAGGCGAAGGCGAAGAAACCGCCATCGGCGAAGATCTGCACGTCGGTGGCGAGATAGCCTGCGAGGATGGCGAGCGAGACGACGAGCGCGATCCACGGCGCGGCGCGCAGCAGCGGCGACCGGACCGGCGCGTTGATGTCGACCGCGAGGTCGGTTGCCCCGCCCTCGGGCGGCGCGGCGGGGCTGTGATGGTTCATGGCGCTGGGGCGCATCCCTCGAACAGGCGGGCAGGGCGGAGCGGTGTTCCTAACAGCTTGCCGCTTCCGGCCAAAGCGCGCCGTGGCAGCGGCAGAGGCAGAGGCAGCGGCAGGGGCTGCGCCCGCGCCCCTGCGTCACTCGCGCACTTCACATTCCAGAAATGCTATGCGACACGCCCCGGCGTCAGCGATCTCGCGTTCAGGACCATCGACCATGACCAGGCTCTTCCAGTTCGGGCTCGACCACCCGGCCTATCCCGTCCGCGTCCTCAACGAGCGCGAGGCCCGCGCCGGCGCCGGCCTCCTCCTGCTGCTCGCCGGCACCGCCTTCCTGCAGGCCTGGTATCTCGGCGACTTCACCCTGACGCGCATCACCGTGGTCGCCTTCTTCATCGACTTCACCATCCGCGTCCTGGTCAATCCCGCCTATGCCCCGAGCCTCGTCCTCGGCCGCATCTTCGTCCGCCACCAGAAGCCGGACTATGTCGGCGCGCCGCAGAAGCGCTTCGCCTGGAGCATCGGCCTCGCCATGGCGGTGCTGATGATGGGGCTGGTCGTCTATGCCGACATGCGCGGGCCGCTCATCCTCCTCGTCTGCCTGCTCTGCATCACCTTCCTCTTCTGCGAGGCGGCCTTCGGCATCTGCATCGGCTGCTCGATCTACAACCTGTTCAACCGCGAGAAGGCGCAGCTCTGCCCCGGCGGCGCCTGCGAGATCCACCGGCCCGAGGAGGTCCAGCGCCTCGTCCCCGCCCAGCTCGCGGTGCTCGCCGCCGCCGTGCTGGTCATCGGCCTCGTCGCCTGGCAGATGCCGGCCTCGCAGGCGCGGGGAATGCGCGCCGCCACTGCCGCGGCCGAGGCCGAACGCTGCCGCGTCCCGGCCTTCGCCGTGGCGATCGGGCACGAGGAGCGGTGGAAGCGGCATAACGGGTGTTTGTGAGGGGGGGTGAATCAGGTCATCGTGGACGAAGGGGTTAACGTCTTCGTCTTGTGCGTACAGCTCACCACGGCGGATGATACCAGTGGCGCAACTATCACGAGGATCAGGACACTTTCGATGACGGCGGAGGGCCAGCGGATTTTAGACTAGTTTGTTTTAGAGTTTGGCTGAACCAGAGCCGATTTGTATTATTTGACCGGACAGGCCATCGACGATTGCGCAAGAGTTGCATTAAGGCCATTATAAACGCATGAGGTGATGGTTCCAGATCGCAGTTGGATACCGGTGGCGCGGAATGGGAACGTTTTTTAGTGATAGCTTCGGCATCGATCCCGCTGTGTTGGAGGAATACGGCGCGTTCGATATTTCGCTAATCAATGATCTTCCATTGTTTATTGATCCCTTTTTGCTTTTTCACAGTGAAAAAGAAGAATACAAAGTTCTACATAACAAAATAATCGACTATTTAGTTTTTTTGCGTGAACGGGCGTTATCGGGGTCAATAAGCGAAGGGCAGCTTCGGAATTGGTACTGCTTCCCAGAAGTAAAACAAAATTGGCTCGGGTTCTCTATGGTAGGCAATGGAGGTTCGGGGCTCGGTGTCGATTTTGCGAAGGCGCTGCACTCTAATCTTGGTGTTTTGTTCGGAGATTTTGGAAAAGAACGCATTACAAAAGGTAGTCACTTAGAAAAACTGTGTCTTATTGCAGATGGCGTAGGTTGCGATAATATTAGCGATTTTGTGACGAATTTAATACAAGAGTTTATTTGTGAATACACGGCGAAATTTGCGAAAGAGAATTTAAGAGACGATCAGGTGAGGGTCGTTTTTATAGAGCGAGCCTTGTTTAATTATCGGACCGAGAGTTGGCAGCGTAGGGCATATAAATTGCCATGGCATAAAGATGATCATGTAATACTTACGCCTAAAGATATGCTGACGAGAGATGATACGTGGATCAATCGGCAAGACTTATTGGCAAAATTTGAGGGAATACCAAGCGCAATACCCGATGACCAGCTAAGGGCATCAATAAATAACTATTTCCAGATTGAGTTGGACCGTCGGACGTCGCCCGATGAAAAGCTGTCGGCAAAAGACAAAATTGGCGCGATTTATGATACGATCAGAAAATTTCCAAGTATAATAGATTACTATATAAAAATAAAAGAATTGGATGGGGACGGGGCCGAGGAAATTAGCTCAGAGAATGTTCTTCTAACAGAGCTCTTTTTTTCTAAACGCCTGAGGGAGACACTACAACCTGCGTTGGCCCTGTCGGGATTCTACGGATTGGCCGGCGGAACATATGCGGAAGCTCACGCGAGATTAGCCTACCTCAAGCGTGCAATCGAAGAACAAGGGTGCTGGAGGATATTTTATGACGATAATGGAAACCCCGTGGAACGTGAAAAGGACGTTCAAATCCTTTATCGGTTAGTTTGGTTTGGGACGCCATCAGACATCGGAAGAGAGGCCAATGACGGGCGCGGACCCGTAGACTTTAAGGCGAGCAGAGGTCGGCACAAAACCCTCATCGAAATGAAGTTGGCTAAAAATACAAAACTTGAAATGAACCTTAAGAAACAAGTGGAGGCGTATCAGGACGCATCTGACGCTGAGCGGGCAATAAAGTGCATAATATTCTTTAAACGCGAGCAATACGATCGCGTGAAATCAATCATCAAACGGCTTAACCTCGAGGGCAACCCAGACATTGTGCTTATAGATGCTCGGAGCGACAATAAGCCATCTGCCTCGAAAATCGATTGAAGTGCCCCCTCATTGACTCACCACCCCCATTCGTCGTCTCTCCCGTCGACCCCAGACGGACACCTGACCCATGACCCCTGACGACGTGCTCGCCGAATTCCGCGCCGCGGGCGCCCTCCTGGAAGGCCATTTCATCCTGTCCTCGGGCAGGCGTTCCCCGGTCTTCCTGCAGAAGATGTTCGTCTTCATGGACCCCGAGCGCACGGCGCGGCTCTGCGCGGCGCTGGCCGTCAAGGTGAAGGCGCAGTTCGGCACCATCGACTATGTCGTCTCGCCCGCCGTCGGCGGCATCGTGCCGGGCTATGAGACTGCCCGCCAGCTCGGCGCCAAGGCCATTTTCGTCGAGCGCGAGAACGGCGAGTTCAAGCTGCGCCGCGGCTTCGAGATCCCTTCAGGAGCCCGCGTGCTGGTGGTCGAGGACATCGTCACCACCGGCCTCTCCACCCGCGAATGCCTCGCCGCCATTGCCGGCCATCCCGGCGAGACGGTGGGCGCCGCCGTGCTGGTCGACCGCTCGGGCGGCAAGGCCGATGTCGGCGTGCCGCTGGTCTCGCTGCTCTCCTGGTATGTGCCGGACTATGCCGCCGATGCCCTGCCGCCGGAGCTGGCGGCCCTGCCGGCCGTCAAACCCGGCTCGCGCGGCATCCAGGGGGCGACATCGTGACGACGCCGGCACCGGCCGGCGAACTCTCGCCCGCGGGCACCCGGCTGCTGGTCGGGCTCTTCGTCGCGCTCATCGGCCTCGTCATCCTCGTGCCCAATACCCTGCCGGTCCTGACCTACTGGCAGGCGACCCGCCAGGAGGCGGTCACCGCCCGCTGGGCGGGTTCGGAAACCGCGACCTCGACCCGCGACACCGTGGGCATTCCGATCTTCGTCTTCGAGCGGCGCATCGGCCCCATGGTGCAGGAATGCCGCGTGCCGCTGGTGCAGTACCGCCATGCGCCGGGGGGCAAGCCGCTGCACGAGGTGCTGCAGGTGGTGCCGGGCACGCGCTGCGAGGACCTGGTGGTGCTGAACGATCCGCCGCGCGAGCGGCTGCCGCTCATCCTCCTCGGCCTCGCCGTGCTCGCCGGCGGGCTCTGGCTGACCCTGGTGTCGCGGCGGAGGCGGCCGGCGTGATCCTCGGCATCGGCTCCGACCTCTGCGACATCCGCCGCATCGAGAAGTCGCTGGAGCGGCACGGCGAGCGCTTCACCCACCGGCTCTTCACCGATGTCGAGCGGGCGAAAGCCGAGGGCCGGGCGCATCGCGCCGCCACCTATGCCAAGCGCTTCGCGGCGAAGGAGGCCTGCGCCAAGGCGCTCGGCACCGGCATCCGCCGCGGCGTCTTCTGGAAGGACATGGGCGTCGCCAACATGCCCTCGGGCGCGCCCACCATGGTGCTGACCGGCGGCGCGCTGGAGCGGGCGCGGGCGCTGACGCCGGCCGGCCACCGCCTGGTCATCCACCTGACGATCACCGACGATTTTCCCATGGCGCAGGCCTTCGTCATCCTCGAGGCCGTGGCCGAGACCCCTGCCGCGGCGGGATGAACAACGGTTCAGGGCGGTGCCACGATGCCGCCTTTTTGCGTTCAGAACGGGTTCACGGGGGAACCGCTAGACCTTCCGCACGTTCTTCAGGGGTCCGCAGTCGAGGCGCGTCGCGCCACGAGATCCTGGACGGACAGAAAAGGGGCATTCTCATGCTTTCCCGTTCCTTCAAGGCCGCCGTCGCCGGCATCGTCGTCGCCGCCGGTATCGCCGCCCTCGCAGCCCCCGCCGAGGCCCAGTCCCGTCGCCACTACCGTGGCAACCAGGGTGCCGCCATCGGCGCCGGCATCGCGCTCGGCATCATCGGTCTCGGTGCCGCGGCGATCGCCGCCGATCAGCGCCGCCAGGCCTATGACGACGGCTACTACTATGCACCGCGCTACCGGTCCTACGGCGGCCCGGCCTATTACGAGGCGCCCCCGCGCGTCTATTACCAGGCCCCGCCGCGCGTCTACTACCGCGAGGCACCGCATCGCGGCTATCGCCGTGCGCCGGCCGTCGACGACCGTTACCCCCACACGTTCCGCCACTACCAGTGAGCGCGTAACGGCCGGGACGATCGAAGGCGGCCCCCTCGCGGGGGCCGTTTTCGTGTCAGCCGGCCAGCGTCAGCACGAGCGGGATGGTGATCACCGCCATCAGCGTCTGCACGGTGAGGATCTCGGCCATCAGCGGCGCATCGCCGCCCATCTGTCGCGCGAGGATATAGGCGCCGGAGGCGCTGGGCATGGCGGCGGAGAGGATCGCCACCTGCAGCGCCACGCCGCTCACCCCCAGCGCCATGGCGATGCCGCCGGCCATGGCCGGCATCAGCAGGAGCTTCAGGGCCGTGGTGACCCAGGTGATGGCGCGCGGCTTCAGCGCCGCCCGGACCTCGAGGCCGGCGCCGACCAGCAGCAGCCCGGTGCCGAGCGCCGCCGCGCCGAGAATGTCGCCGAAGCGCATGGCGATGACCGGCAGCGGAATGCCGACGACATTGATGACGATGCCGAGCACCGACGACCAGATGAAGGGATTGGTGACCAGCGCCTTCAGCGTCGGGCCGAGGACCACCGGCTTGTCCTGCGCATAGCGCTGCAGCATCACCACCGCCAGCACGTTGAGCAGCGGGATCATCGCCGCCACCGAGATGGCGGTGAGCGTCAGGCCGAGCTGGCCGTAGAGCGCGCCGGCCGTGGCGATGGCGACGAAGGAGTTCCACCGCGTCGCGCCCTGGAACACCGAGGTGAAGGCCGGGCCGTCGGTGCCGAAGCTGCGGGCGAGGAGCGGCCTCAACACCAGCAGGATCACCGCCATGGCGAGGATGGCGGCGATCAGCGAGAAGCCCATGGCGAGCACCGGCACCGAGCGCAGGTCGGCCTTGGCCATGGTCATGATGATCATGGCCGGGAAGAAGACATAGTAGGTGGCGCGTTCCAGCCCGCGCCAGCCGGCCTCGTCGAGCAGCGGCCAGGCCCTCAGCCAGGCGCCGAGCACGATGATGAGGAAGACCGGGGTCAGGCTGGCGATGATCGGGAACATGGCGGAACCGGCGAGGGCGGGGAGGGTCTTCGATCACGCACGGCGGCGGCGTGCAAGCCGCCCCGCGCATGAGAGGGTGCGCGAAAGGGGGAGGGCCCGCTTCTCACTTCTCCAGGAAGTCGAAGTCGCAGCCCTTGTCCGCCTGGGTCACGTGGTCGAGATAGAGCTTCTTGTAGCCGCGCTGGCGCTCGTGCAGGTGCTTCGGCTTCTTCCACGCCTTGCGCCGGAGGGCGAGTTCCGCCTCGTCGACCAGCAGGTCGACGCGCCGGTTGGGCACGTCGAGGCTGATGCGGTCGCCGGAGCGCACCAGCGCCAGCGGCGAGCCCTCGGCGGCCTCGGGCGTGACATGCAGCACGATGGTGCCATAGGCCGTGCCGGACATGCGCGCGTCGGAGATGCGGATCATGTCGGTGACGCCCTTCTGGGCGAGCTTCTTCGGGATCGGCAGGAGGCCCGCCTCGGGCATGCCGGGATGGCCCTTCGGACCGGCATTGCGCATGACCAGGATGTCGTCTGCGGTGACGTCGAGGTCCGGGTCGTCGATGCGGTTGGTCATGTCCTCGACATCCTCGAAGACGACGGCGCGGCCGGTATGGACCATCAGCGCCGGCGTCGCCGCGGCCGCCTTGATCACCGCGCCGCCCGGCGCCAGCGAGCCGCGCAGCACGGCATGGGCGCCGGTCTTCTTCAAGGGCTGGCCGAGGGAGCGGATGATGGTCTGCCCCGGCACCTGCTCGGCGCGGTCGACCCAGTCGCCGAGCCGCTCGCCGGTGACGGTCGGGGCGTCGAGATCGAGATGGTCCCGAAGTTCCTGCAGCAGACGCGGCACGCCGCCGGACCAGTGGAAATGCTCCATGTAATGCGAGCCGGCGGGCTTGAGGTCGAGCAGGACCGGGACCTCGCGGCCGAGCCGGTCAAGTTCCTCGAGGTCCCAGGTGAGGCCGAGCCGGCCGGCGATCGCCGCGAGATGCACGATGGCATTGGTCGATCCGCCGATCGCCTGCAGCACCACCATGGCGTTGCGCAGCGACCCTTGCGTAATGATATCGCGCGGCTTGCGCCCGGCGGCGGCCATCTTCACGGCTTCGCGGCCGGAGGCCTCCGCGGCGCGGATGCGGTCGGCATGGGTGGCCGGGATCGTGCCGGTATGGGGCAGGGCCATGCCCATCGCCTCGGCGAGGCAGCCCATGGTCGAGGCCGTGCCCATCACCATGCAGGTGCCGACGGTCGGCGCCAGCCGCCCCGAGACAGCCTCGATCTCCGCCTCGTCGATGGTCCCGGCCCGGTGCATGGCCCAGAGCCTGCGGCAATCGGTGCAGGCGCCGAGAACCTCGCCCTTGTAATGGCCGACCAGCATCGGCCCGGTGATGAGCTGGATGGCGGGGACATCGGCCGAGGCCGCGCCCATCAGCTGTGCCGGGACGGTCTTGTCACAGCCGCCGATCAGCACCACCGCGTCCATCGGCTGGGCGCGGATCATCTCCTCGGTGTCGATGGCCATGAGGTTCCTCAGGAACATCGACGTCGGGTTGGAGAAGCTCTCGTGGATCGAGACCGTCGGGAAGGCGAAGGGCAGGCCGCCCGACAGCATGACGCCGCGCTTCACCGCCTCGATGAGCTGGCGGACATTGCCGTGGCAGGGATTGTAGTCGGAGAAGGTGTCGGTGATGGCGATGATCGGCCGGTCGAGGGCATCGTCGGAAAAGCCCGCCGCCTTGATGAAGGCCTTGCGCAGGAACAGCGAGAAGCCGGCATCGCCATAGGCGGTGAGCCCCTTGCGCATGCCGCGCGGGGCCTTGGTGGTGGAGCCGGTCGGGCGTTTCGCCATGGTTGTTGTCCTCCCTTTGGAATCGCAACAAAGCATGGCGGCGCGATTTCGGGGAGGCTCTGTCACGAACGTCAGGGCCGCGCCCGGCGCTCGTCAGTGCAAGGCAGGACGCCGGCAAGTCCTGCCCCTCGAAGGATCGGCAGCAATGGGCGTTCCACTCCCGCGTCATGCCCGGGACAAGCCCGGGCATGACGAGCGGAGGTGGCGTTGCGAGGCCCCGTCGGTACCCTTGCCGGCGTGCCGGCGATGCGCCATCCCTCTCCCATGCTCTATTTCGCCTACGGCTCGAACATGCATGTCCCGCAGATGGCCCGGCGGGCGCCGCGGGCGCGGCCGCTCGGCATCGGCAGGCTCGACCACCACCGCATCTTCTTCACCAGCGACGGCTATGCCGCCGTCCGCGACCGCCGTGGCGCCCACGTCTACGGCGTCGTCTGGCGGATCGAGGCGCGCGACGTCGCCGTGCTCGACCGCTTCGAGGGCGTCGACGAGGGCTGGTACGTCAAGCGCATCGTTCCCATCCGCATGGCGGGCGCGACCGTCTCCTGCCTCGTCTATCACGGCGGTGACGTCAGCGAGGGCCTGAGGCCGCGCCGCCGCTATTTCCACGAGGCGGTTGTCGGCTCGGCGCTCGCCTGGAACCTTCCCGCCCGCTACATTGACGGCTTCAGCCGCTTCGCGCGGCACGGCTTCCGAGGCTGAAACGATGAGCATGCTGGCCCATCTCCTCATCCGCTTCGTCCGCAACGGTCGCCTGACCGTCATCCACCATGACGGTAGCCGCGAAAGCTTCGGTTCGGGTGTCGACGGTCCCGACGTGACGGTGAGGCTGCATGACGCGAAGGTGCAGCGCGAGCTCTTCTTCAATCCCGAACTGGCCGCGGCCGAGGCCTATATGGACGGTCGCCTGACCTTCGAGAACGGCGACAAGGTTCTGGACCTCCTCACCCTGTTCTCGGTGAACCGTGCCGGCCTTGGCTCCCATCCGGTCCAGCAGGTGCTGCGCAAGGTCTGGCGGGCCCTGAAGCGGCGCCACCAGGCGAACAAGGTGGGGCAGGCGGCGGCCAATGTGTCGAGCCACTACGACCACCCCCGCGCCTTCTACGAGCTCTGGCTCGACGCGACGATGAGCTATTCCTGCGCCTATTTCGCCGAGCCCGGGATGAGCCTGAAGGAGGCGCAGATTGCCAAGATGCGCCACATCGCGGCCAAGCTCGCCATCGAGCCGGGCATGACGGTGGCCGAGATCGGATCGGGCTGGGGTGGCCTTGCCACCTATCTCGCCGTGGTCTGCGGCGCCAGGGTGACGGCCATCAACGTCTCGCCCGACCAGCTCGCGGCCTCGAAGGACCGGGTGGCCCAGGCAGGCGTCGCCGATCGCGTCACCTTCTTCGAAAAGGACTATCGCGAGCTGACTGGCACCTTCGACCGCGTCGTCTCGGTCGGCATGATGGAACATGTCGGGGTCAACCATTTCGACGACTATTTCGCCACCGTGAAGCGGCTCTGCGGGCCGGACGGCTATGCCATGATCCACGCCATCGGCCGCATGTCGCCGCCGGGCACCACGGCGCCCTTCATCCGCAAATACATCTTCCCCGGCGGCTATGTGCCTGCGCTCTCGGAGGTCTTCGCCTCCACCGAGCGCTGCGGCTTGTGGGTGGACGATTGCGAGGTGCTGCGCCTCCATTATTACGGGACCATCAAGGCCTGGCGCGAGAATTTCGAGGCCGTGCGCGGCGAGGTCGTCGCCATGCAGGGCGAGCGCTTCGCCCGCATGTGGGAGTTCTATCTCGCCGCGGTCGAGCTCGGCTTCCGCGACGGTTCGAACATGGTCTACCAGCTGCTGCTGTCGGAAAAGCGCGACGCCGTGCCGGTGACACGCGACTTCATCACCGAGGCCGAGACCGGGCTGAAGACGCGGGAGGGCGGGCTGCCGTGGCACTCCACCTGAGGATCGCGGGCATCGTCCAGGGCGTCGGCTATCGCCAGTGGTTCAAGCGCCGGGCCGAGGCACTCGGCGTCTCCGGCTGGATGCGGAACCGGTCGGACGACAGCGTCGAGGCGGTCATCAATGGTGCGGCCGAGGCCGTGGAGGCGCTGGTACGCGAGGCGATGAACGGGCCGGCCGGGGCCAAGGTGGACGCCATCGCGCGACGGGCGGCGACTGCGGATGAGGCCGCGGCTATCAGCCCCGGAACTGTGGAAATCCTCCCGACGAAGTAGTCCGGGAATCGGGGTCAATGCCCCACCCGCACCCTCCCCGCTGCGCGGGGAGGGGACCATGGCGGCCCGCTTCCCTGAAGATCGGTCGTGCCAGGCACGACCGACAAGAAGGCCCTCGCCGTCGAAGTCCCCCTCTCCTCGCGGAGCGAGGGGAGGGTGCGGGTGGGGCCCTTTCGTGGGAACGGGCGCGGCTCTCACGCCCCGTGCTTCCCCCACACCATCTCCTCGGTCCAGCCCAGTTCCGCAAACTCCGCGGCCCGGAGCGGCGCCTCGCCGATGGAGAAGAACTCGTCGAGCTGCGGCGGCTTCACCGGCGTTCCCGCCAGCATGGCATGGGCCTGGCCGCGATGGTGCACCTGGTGCTGGAAGAGGTGCATCAGCAGCCGGTCGCACCGCTCTACCTGCCAGCGGCTGATACGGTTGACCCTGACCTCCCCGTTCAGCGATTCGTCCGTCAGCGCTTCGCAGACGGCGATGAGCCGACGGTCCACCGCCGCCTGCTCGCGCCGCAGGTCGGCAATGGCAGGATAGGGGATCCGGATCTCCCAGGCCTTCGGTCCAAGGGCTCCGCCCTCCAGCGCGTCCACGTAGAACCAGTCGATGACGAGGTTATGGTTCAGCGTCGCCGCGATGCTGGGGAAAAAACTCGTCCGCGCCGCCGCGAAGTCCTCCGCCGACAGCCCGGCGCAGGCCGTCAGGAGGCGGTGGTTCGCCCAGGCGTTGTTGTAGGCCGAGGCGCGGAAGGTCTGGACGTTCGAGGCGGGCATCGCGGCGTCTCCTGGTCAGGCGGTCTCCACCGCCGCCGTCGGCCCGAAACGTTGCTCGAACCTGGTCCGCAGGATGGCATCAACCTCGGGCAGGGTTACCGGCAGGCCGAGATCGACCAGGCTGGTGACGCCGTAGCGCGGATCGGCGATGCCGCAGGGCACGATGCCGTCGAAATGGGTGAGGTCCGGCTCGACGTTGAGCGAGATGCCGTGCAGCGTCACCCAGCGCTTCACGCGGATGCCGATGGCGGCGATCTTGTCCTCGAAGCCTTCCCCCTTGTCCGGCCGCTTCACCCAGACGCCGACGCGGTCCGCGCGCCGCTCGCCGCGGATGTTGAAGGCGGCGAGGGTGCCGATGATCCAGTCCTCCAGCGCCGCGACGAAGACCCGGAGGTCGCGCTTGCGCCGGTTAAGGTCGAGCATGACATAGGCCACCCGCTGGCCCGGGCCGTGATAGGTCATCTGCCCGCCGCGGCCGGCCTCGAAGACGGGGAATCGCGCATCGACGATCCCGCCCGCGCCCGTCGAGGTGCCGGACGTGTAGAGCGGCGGGTGTTCGAGGAGCCAGACGCGTTCGCGCGCGGTCCCGGCGGAAATGGCGGCGACATGGGCCTCCATCGCCGCGAGAGCCTCCATATAGGGCACGAAACCCTCGCTGATGACCCACTCGACCGGCGGCGCATCGGCGGGCGCACCGAGATGAAGCACCAGATTGGCACGATCGTTTACCACTCGTTCACCATCTTTGGTCAGGGTGGCCATGAACCCGCGACGTGCATTTGGCAAAAGGCGACATGGCCCAGCTCGAAACCGTTTCCCTCGACATCTCTGTGGTCCTCGGCACGACGGTGATGCCGATCCACCAGATGTTGCGCATGGCCCGCGGCGCCATCATCGAACTCGATGCCACGGAGGACGACGAGGTGCAAATCCTCGCCAACAACATGCCCATCGCCCGCGGGCAGGTCGTCATCAACGGAAACCGGATCGGCGTCCAGATCACCGAAATGCTGCCGCGCCCCATCGAGCTGCGCTGATAGTTGACTCCGTCAAGCAAGCCGGCGAGCCTTCCCTCCGGAGGGCTTCACCATGGCTGCCGACCTCGACGACCAGATCGCCGCCATCCGTGCCTTCAACCGCTTCTACACCCGCGCCGTCGGGCTGCTCGGCCGCTATCTCGGCGCCGGCTGGTCGCTAACCGAAGCGCGCATCCTCTATGAACTCTTCAGCCGCGACGGATTGTCGGCCAGCGACCTCTGCGACGAACTCGGCCTCGACGCCGGCTATCTCTCGCGCATCCTCCGCCGCTTCGAGGCGGACGGGCTGCTCGGCCGTCAACCGGCGCCGCAGGATGGTCGCCGCAGCCTGCTCAGCCTGACGCCGGCGGGCCGCGCGGCCTTCGCGCCCTTCGATCGCGCCTCCCGCGACGAGATCGGCGCGATGCTGGCGCGGCTGGCGTCCGGCGACCGGGCCCGGCTCGTCGCCGCGATGGGATCGGTGCGCGATCTGCTGGCGGGGGAGGGGCCCGGCGTCGTCATTCGCCGCCACCGTCCCGGCGACATCGGCGCCATCGTCGCCGGTCAGGCGCGCATCTACACCCGTGACTACGGCTGGAACGACGAATTCGAGGCGCTGGTGGCCGAGATCGGCGCGGCCTTTCTCAAGGACAACGACCCGGCGAGGGAGCGTGCCTTCATCGCGGACAGGGCCGGCGAGGTGGTGGGGTCCGTCTTCTGTGTCGATGGCGGTGAGGGAATCGCCAAGCTCAGGATGCTCTATGTCGACCCGTCGGAGCGCGGCACCGGGCTCGGCCGCCGGCTGGTCCGCGACTGCATCGCCTTCGCGCGGGAGGCCGGCTATGCGGGGATGACGCTGTGGACGAATGACTGCCTCGCAGCCGCCCGCGGCATCTACATTGACGAGGGATTCGTGCTCGCGGCGGAGGAGAAGCACCATTCCTTCGGCGTCGACCTCATTGGGCAGAACTGGACGCTGGATTTCGGCAGGGATTAGCGGAAAGGCGTCTCCCCCGTCGTTTCGAAGGGCCTCCGCAGGGCCCGCCTCTGTGTCTCGGAGCGCGTGCCCTGTTCGAGCATTGTCCCACCCGCACCCTACCCGCGCTGCGCGCGGAGAGGGGGACTACGGCGTCACGCTTGGGTTCCCGAAGGTTGAGCCTGGCGCCACCGTCGAAAGCTGTGGAAGGCGCCAAAGTCCCCTCTCCGCGCGCAGCGCGGGGAGGGTGCGGGTGGGGCATTTTGGGCTGCTGCCGTGCGCCGGGCAAACCGCCGCCCGTTACCGTCCCTCAAAATCCCCGTATCCCAGCCGGTCGAGGAACCCCTGAAGGATATAGGCGGCGGCCATCTTGTCGACGAGTTCGGCCCGCCGCGCCCGCGAGGCATCGGCCTCCAGCAGGGTCCGCGTCACCGCTGCGGTCGACATGCGCTCGTCCCAGAAGACGATGGGAAGCTCGGTCTTCGGCACGAGGTTGCGCACAAAGGCGCGGGTCGACTGGGCCCGCGGCCCCTCGGTGCCGTCCATGTTCTTCGGCAGGCCGATGACCAGCGCCCCGGCATCGTGCTTCGCCGCCAGCGCCAGCAGCGCCGCCACGTCGGGCGTGAATTTCACCCGCCGGATCGTCTCCAGCGGCGTCGCGATGGTCCAGTTCACGTCGCAGAGGGCGAGGCCGATGGTCTTCGTGCCGAGATCGAGCCCGAGCAGGCGCCGGCCGCTGCCGACCTGGTCACGCAGCAAGCCCGGTTCGACAATGGCCATCCGCTCCGAATCCCTGTCGCCGCATTGAGGGTGTCACGCGCCAGCCTATACTCCGCTTCGACCGCCACTCCCATCCGGTCCCTTCAGGAGGATCCCCATGAAGCTCACCTGGTTTGGCCATTCGGCCTTCCGCCTCGATTTCGGTTCGTCGGTCGTGCTGATCGACCCGTTCCTGACCGGCAATCCGTCCTTCACCGGGGACCGGGCCGAGGCCATCGCCGGAGCGACTCATATCCTTGTCACCCACGGCCATGCCGACCATGTCGGCGACACGCTGGCCATCGCCGCCGAGACCGGCGCCAAGGTCGTCACCAACTATGACCTCTGCATGGTTCTCGCAGCCAAGGGCCTCAAGGCCTTCGACCCGATGAATTGCGGCGGCACCACCGACCAGGGCGACTTCACGGTGACCCTGACCAATGCGCTGCACTCGTCCTGCGACTTCCATGACGGGGTGAGCCATGCCCTCGGCAATCCCAACGGCCTCATCGTCAAGCAGAAGGGCGGGGTGGTGCTCTATGCCATGGGCGACACCGACATGATGCCGGACATGGGCCTCATCGCCGAGTACCACAAGCCGACCCATGCGCTGGTGCCGGTCGGCGACCGCTTCACCATGGGCGGCGACGCGGCGGCCTTCGCCTGCAAGAAGTTCTTCCAGTTCGACACGGTGGTGCCGTGCCACTACGCGACTTTCGGGCTGATCGACCCGACCGCCGACAAGTTCGTGGCGGGCATGGCGGGATCGAAGACGAAGGTGGCGGTGCCGAAGTCGGGCGGGAGCGTGACGTTCTGACGGAGGCCGTCAGCAGAATAAGCACCGCGTCATGCCCGGGCTCTGCCCGGGCATCCACGAATTCCCTCGTATGCGGTGATCAAGTCGTGGATGCCCGGCACAAGGCCGGGCATGACGCGAAGGGGCCAGTCAGCACCCTCAGCGGAAGCCGCGGATCATCTGCATGAACCGCGCCTGCTCGGACGCGTCGTCCTTGAACAGGCCGGTGAAGCCCGTCGTGATGGTCGAGACGCCCTGCTTCTGCACGCCGCGCATCGACATGCACATGTGCTCGGCCTCGACGAGGACCGCGAGGCCGCGCGGCCTGAGGCTCTCCTCGATGGCACCGACGATCTCGGCCGTCATGTTTTCCTGCGTCTGCAGGCGGCGGGCATAGATGTCGACGACCTTGGCGAGCTTCGACAGGCCGACGACGCCCTCGCGCGGGTAATAGGCGATATGGGCGCGCCCGCTGATCGGCACGATGTGATGTTCGCAATGGGAGAAGAACGGGATGTCGCGCACCAGCACGACGTCGCCATAGCCGCCGACCTCCTCGAAGACGGTGCCGAGTTCCTTGGCGGCGGACTGACCATAACCACGGAACAGGTCTTCCCAGGCCTTCACCATGCGGCGCGGCGTGGCGACGAGACCCTCGCGGTCGGGATTGTCACCGACCCATTCGATCAGGGTTCGGACGGCAGCCTCCGCCTCCTCCCGCGTGGGGCGGCGGCGGCGTTGAGCCTCCGATCCCTTCTGGACGGGAAGGGTCGTTACGACGGCATCCATGGGACTCAACTCCGAAGTGGAAACGTTTCCTGTTACGCCTGATGAGAACGCTTGGGGCGGGCGTCCGCGACCTTGATGGGGGTGCGGCAGATTGCCACGCTCAGAATCCGATCCTCATTTTCCCGATCTCACGCCGGGCTGTATTGCCTTGATGC
This sequence comes from Phreatobacter sp., assembly GCF_030691135.1. GTDB lineage: Bacteria > Pseudomonadota > Alphaproteobacteria > Rhizobiales > Phreatobacteraceae > Phreatobacter. Next base: position 85,781 of record NZ_JAUYFA010000011.1, on the reverse strand, counting down.
GACGCATATATGATGACCAGGCCTGAACGCGCCATGAACGACCGTTCATCAAGGCCCTTGGAGCGCCCGCCGTGCTGGACGACGTCTACAACAAGCGCATTCTCGAACTCGCCGCGACCATTCCGAGGCTCGGCCGGCTGGCCTCGCCGCACGGCTCGGCCACGGCCCATTCGAAACTCTGCGGCTCGACCGTGACCGTCGACCTCGCCCTCGACGGCGATGTCGTGGTCGATTTCGGCCATGACGTGAAGGCTTGCGCCCTCGGGCAGGCCTCCTCCTCGCTCATGGCACGCCATGTGGTCGGGTCGACGACGCAGGAGTTGCGGGCGTTGCGCGACGATGTCCGCCGCATGCTCAAGGAGAACGGCCCGGCTCCCGCGGGCAAATGGGCCGATATCGCGGTGCTGGAGCCGGTGCGCGAGTTCAAGGCCCGCCACGCCTCCACGCTTCTGACCTTCGACGCCGTGGTCGAGGCCATCGCCCGCGCGGAGGATGCCCGCACCACCGCCGCGGCGGAATGAGCCGGGATCGCGACCTCGACCGCCTCTTCGACGACTGGCGGCCGCAACGCTGGCCGCGTCTCGCAGGCCACGGGCTCATCCGTGCCTACCAGCTGTCCATCTCGATGCTCGTCGGGCGCTGGTGCCGGCACATGCCGACCTGTTCGGCCTATATGGACGAGGCGATGATGCGCCATGGCTTCTGGGCCGGCGGCTGGATGGGCTTTGCCCGGCTCTGCCGCTGTCATCCCTATGGAACGTCCGGTATCGACAATCCGCCCACCGCCTTGCCGGTGGGCGCCCACTGGTTCCTGCCCTGGCGCTATGGCGCATGGCGATGGCGGCGGGGCGCTCCGTTCTGCGAGAAGGTCTCGCCCAGCGGGGATGCATGACAGGCCCGCCGGGTCCGACCTGCTCCGGGGTCTAGAGCCTGCCGCTGAGCACCAGCACCAGCACGATCAGCAGGATGATGCCGATGCCGCCGCCGCCGTAATAGCCGGTGCCGTAGAAGGGGCCGCCGCCGATGCCGCTGAAGCCGCCGAGCAGCGCGACGATGAGGACGATGAGAAGGATGGTGCCGAGTGTCATGGGCCTTGTCTCCGTGTTGTCGGTATCAACACGCCATTCGGCTCGCTTGTTCCCGGCGCGGCACAGGTATGTCGGTCCGGCCCCTGCCGGCCGGGCCGCCGCCGTCGCAGGCCGCTTTGCAATCGCGCCGCCGCTCGGCTATCTCCCGTTTCGTGCCGGGCCGATGCCGCCCTGTGACGGCAAGTCCGCCCGGCACACGAGAACCCTGACCACCGGCCCCTTACCTGCTCTGTCGGCAGGAGTGAGCGGAGAGACCCGATATGCCCATTCTGACCTTCCCCGACGGCGCCGCGCGCGCCTATGACGCCGGCGTCACCGGCCTCGATGTCGCGAAAGCCATCGCCCCCTCGCTCGCCAAGCGCTCGCTCGCCGTCAAGATCGACGGTGTCGTGACGGACCTCTCCGAACCGATCGGCGGCGATGCGCGCATCGAATTCATCACCCGCGACAGCCCCGAGGCGCTGGAACTCATCCGCCACGATGCGGCCCATGTCATGGCCGAGGCCGTGCAGCGGCTGTGGCCGGGCACCCAGGTGACCATCGGCCCGGTCATCGAGAACGGTTTCTACTACGACTTCTTCCGCAACGAGCCCTTCACCCCGGAGGATTTCGCGGCGATCGAAGCGGAGATGCGCAAGATCATCGCGGCCAACAGGCCCTTCACCCGGCGCGTCGTCTCCCGCGACGAGGCCAAGCAGATCTTCCGCGACAAGGGCGAGGCCTTCAAGGTCGAGCTGGTCGAGGCGATCCCCGCCGACCAGCAGATCAGGCTCTACGATCAGGGCGGCTGGTTCGACCTCTGCCGCGGTCCGCACATGGCCTCCACCGGCCAGATCGGCAATTCCTTCAAGCTGATGAAGGTGGCCGGCGCCTATTGGCGCGGCGATTCCAACAACCCGATGCTGACCCGCATCTATGCCACCGCGTTCCGCACCGACGAGGAGCTGAAGGCCTATCTGACCATGCTGGAGGAGGCCGAGAAGCGCGACCATCGCCGCCTCGGCCGCGAGATGGACCTGTTCCACTTCCAGGAGGAGGGGCCGGGCGTGGTCTTCTGGCACCCCAAGGGCTGGTCGATCTTCCAGACCCTGGTGGCCTACATGCGCCGTCGCCTTGCCGAGCACGGCTATGACGAGGTCAACGCGCCACAGCTCCTCGACAAGTCGCTGTGGGAGACCTCCGGCCACTGGGGCTGGTACCGCGAGAACATGTTCGCGGCGCAGTCCGCCGGCGACGATGCCGAGGACAAGCGCTGGTTCGCCATCAAGCCGATGAACTGCCCGGGCCACGTGCAGATCTTCAAGCACGGCTTGAAGTCCTACCGTGATCTACCGATGAAGCTTGCGGAATTCGGCGTCGTCCACCGCTACGAACCCTCCGGCGCGCTGCATGGCCTGATGCGCGTGCGCGGCTTCACCCAGGACGACGCCCATGTCTTCTGCACAGACGCGCAGCTCGAGGCCGAGTGCATCCGGATCAACGACCTGATCCTGACCACCTATGCCGATTTCGGGTTCGACGAGATCGTCGTGAAGCTCTCCACCCGGCCGGAGAAGCGCGTCGGCGCCGATGCGCTGTGGGACCGCGCCGAGAGCGTCATGGAGAAGGTGCTGGCCAAGATCGCCAACCAGTCCGGCGGCCGCATCAAGACCGCCATCAATCCGGGCGAGGGCGCCTTCTACGGTCCGAAGTTCGAATATGTGCTGCGCGACGCCATCGGCCGCGACTGGCAGTGCGGCACCACCCAGGTCGACTTCAACCTGCCGGAGCGCTTCGGCGCCTTCTATATCGGCGCCGACGGCGAGAAGACGCCGCCGGTCATGGTCCACCGCGCCATCTGCGGCTCGATGGAGCGCTTCATCGGCATCCTCATCGAGAACTTCGCCGGGGCCTTCCCGTTCTGGATCGCCCCGAAGCAGGTCGTCGTCTGTCCGATCACCTCGGAGGCCGACGACTACGCGCTGGAGGTCCAGGCCGCCTGCCGCAAGGCGGGGCTGAGGGTCGATGCCGACCTCCGGAACGAGAAGATCTCCTACAAGGTGCGCGAGCACTCGCTGCAGAAGATTCCGGTCATCCTCGCCGTGGGCAAGAAGGAGGCCGGCGAGCGCACCGTTTCGGTCCGCCGCTTCGGCAGCCAGGCGCAGGAGACCCTCGGCCTCGAAGCGCTGGTGGCACAGCTGCGCGACGAGGCGACGCCGCCGGACGTGAGGCGGGCGCTGGCCGCCGGGTGAGGCCTGCGGCAGCTCCCGCTGCCGCGATACCGGTCTGGACAAGGGCGCTGCGGGCGCCGTCGGTTCACCTCTCCCCGGCGGGGAGAGGTGAAGCGCTCGCCTGACGACTGCCTGTTGACGACCGGCTATCGCCTATGCCGGCTACCGAGTACGAGCCGCCTACCGCGCCACAACCTCGATGTCCTGGTCCTTGCCGGCCTCGACGTTGAAGCGACGGTTGAAGACGCGGCCCTCGTGGCGGGCGATGGCGAGATACTCGCCCTCCTGCAGCACCATCGAGGGGAAGGCGCCGATCGATTCCTTGATCACGTCGCCGCCGGGGGTGAGCACCGTCCAGGCGGCATTGCCGATTGCCTCGCCGCCCGCGCGCTGCTGCACCAGCTTGAGGCTGACATTGGCCGCCCGGTGCTGGATCGTCGCATCCGTCACCTGTCCGGCACGGATACGCAGGTCGGCGCGGATGGTGGCGTTGGCGTCGCCGTAGATCGAAACGACGTGATAGGTGCCCTCCGGCAGGGCGATGAGATCGCCGGCCGGCGCCTGACGCAGCACCAGACGCGGTTCGCCACCCTCGAAAAGGCCGCCGGCGAAGATGTCGAAGGACAGCCGCGCATTGCGGATCTGGCTTTCCCCGACCTTGCCGACGAGGCGCACGGCACCGGCATTCATCACGATGCTCTCGCGATAGGGCTCAGCTCCGATGCGCAGGCGGCGGGTCTGCGCGAAGGTGCCGAAGGCGACGTGCATGATGTAGCTGCCGGAGCGCAGGGCGAAGACCGGCGCCGGGTCGCGCGATTCGGCGACCAGCGCGAAGGCGCCGCTGGCCTCCGGCGTGTCGGCGAAGATGCGCCAGTGCAGGCCGTCGCGGACATATTGCCCGCCCTGGCGGAAGCGCGCGTCGAGCGCCACCGCGGTGCGGTCGGCGAATTGCGGTGGCAGGCCGGGGCTGCCGGGCAGGCCGGGCAGGCCGGGCATGGACGGCACGAGGCCGGGCGCGATCCCCATCTGCGGCGAAAACGGCGTCGCCCCGTCGGGCAGGGTGAAGAACGGCGTCGCTGCGCCGCCCGGCATGTGGCGACGCCGCCGCTGCTGTGGCTCGGTCACGATCGGCGGCAGGTCGGAATGGGGCGAGGGCGAGATGCGCGGCAGGGGCGGGCGTTCGAACCCCTGCGCCGCGGCCTCGCCGGCGAAGACCAGCACGCCGACAGCCATGAGGCCGCTCGCCGCAGCGAGCGCCATGATGGCGGGGATGGATCTCGGGCAAAGGGTCATGCGTCGATCATCTCGCGTCCGATTATGGCCTTTTTGCTGCGCCGGGGCGCCGGGAGCAAGGGCTGGTTCCGGCGCGCGCGCAAGTCCTGCGCTTTGTCCCCTTGGCGAAAGCGGGGAATGTGCCTAGTTGGGAGCGCCGACCGCCCCCTGAGGATCAGCATGCCCGTCGAATCCGTTCTCGTCGATCACCTGAAGACCCGCCGTTCGACGCCCTTCGCGCTGATGCAGTCGCCGGGCCCGGAGGGGGCGACCCTCGATGCGATGTTGATGATGGCCGCGCGGGTGCCCGATCACGGCAAGCTGGCGCCCTGGCGCTTCATCGTGATCGACCGCGCCGCCGGCGAGGCCCTCGGCGCGGTGCTCGAGCGCCTCGTCCGCGCCGACGATGCCGAGGTTGAGGCCAAGAAGATCGAGATCGACCGCGCCCGCTTCGCCCGCGCCCCTCTCTGCGTCGCCGTGGTGGCGCGTGCCGCGCCGCATCCGAAGATCCCCGAATGGGAACAGATCCTGTCGGCCGGCGCCGTCTGCCTCAACCTCCTCCATGCGGCGACGGCCCATGGCTTCGGCGGCAACTGGGTCACCGAATGGCCGGCCTATGACCGCCGCGTCCTCGACCATCTCGGTCTGGCGCCGGAGGAGAAGATCGCCGGCTTCGTCCATATCGGCACGCCCCAGGCGAAGGCGGACGACCGCCCGCGTCCGGACATGGCCGCCATCGTCTCCCATCTCTGAGGGCTGAAGACCATGCATTACAACGTCACCGCCGCCGACCACGGTCTGCCCTTCGATCCCTTCAAGGCCATCGTCTCGCCGCGCCCGATCGGCTGGATCACCGCGATCGACAAGGACGGGCGTGTCAACTGCTCGCCCTATTCCTTCTTCAACGCCATTTCCGACAAGCCGCACATGGTCTGCTTCGGCTCGGGCGGCCGCAAGGATGCCCTCGCCTTCGCCGAGGAAACCGGCGAGTTCACCTGCTCCTTCGTCTCCTGGGATCTCCGCGACGCCATGAACGCCACCTCGGCGCCGCTGCCGCGCGGCGAGAACGAGATGGAGTTTGCCGGGATCGAGGCGGCGCCCTCGGTCTACGTCAAGGCGCCCCGCGTCAAGGCCTCGCCCGCTGCGCTCGAATGCAAGTGGCTGCAGACCGTGCCGCTGACCTCGCTGGAGGGCGTGACGACCTACAATCTCGTGATCGGCCAGGTCGTCGGCATCTACATCAACGACGATTTCATCAAGGACGGCATCGTCGACACGGGCCGCATGCACCCGGTCATGCGCGGCGGCTACGACCAGTATTTCCAGGTCGGCTCCGAGCAGATGTTCAAGATGACGCGCCCGCCCGGCGGCGGCAATTTCAACGATCGCCGCTGAGCCGGCGAGGGCGCCGCACGGCGCCCTCAGTCCTCGTTAGGGATGTTCAGCACCGTTCCGCAGGCCTTGCAGTGGACGGCGTCGGGCTCGTGCCGCTGCAGGCCGCAGGTGGGGCAGGGGAACTGCGTCATGTCGCAGATCATCATCACGCCCCAGACCGGGCCGCGTGACGTCGCCGCTCGGCGAGTCTTCAGCTGTGGCCGGCAGTGGCGCGACAAAGCCCCGCGAGCCGTTTCGTCGCATGTCGCCCGAAAGACTTGATCGCTGCAACAGGCCGCGTCACCATTCCGTCTTCTTGGCCGGAGGGGCCATGGTCGCAAGGGGCGTCTTCATGCATCGACGGATCAATCGCAGGGCCTTGTTCGCAGTCGCACTCGCCGCCATCGGCGCCACCTTCAGCGCCGGCATCGCCATGGCCCAGGAGCGCCTGAAGATCGGCTTCGTCTATGTCGGCCCGGTCGGCGACCACGGCTGGACCTATCAGCACGACATCGGCCGCCAGGCGGTGGAGCGCCATTTCGGCAACAGGGTCGAGACGACCTTCGTCGAGCGTGTGGCCAGCGCCGACGCCGAGCGGGTCATCGAGCAGCTCGCCCGCACCGGCCACCGGCTCATCTTCACGACCTCGTTCGGCTTCATGGACCCTACCGAGCGCGTCGCCCGCCGTCATCCCAACGTGCGCTTCGAGCACGCCACCGGTTTCAAGCGCGCCGCCAACCTCGCCACCTATGCCGGCCGCTTCTACGAGGGCCGCTACATTCTCGGCCAGATCGCCGCACGCATGTCGAAGACCGGTACGATCGGCTATATCGGCGCCTTCCCGATCCCCGAAGTGCTCTCCGGCATCAATTCCTTCATGCTCGGCGCCCAGTCGGTCCGCCCCGACATGAAGATCCGCATCGTCTGGGCCAATGCCTGGTTCGATCCCGGCCGGGAGGCCGATGCCGCCAGGGCGCTCGCCGACCAGGGCGCCGACATCATCGCCCAGCACACCGATTCCCCCGCCGCCATGCAGATCGCCGAACAGCGCGGCATCTTCGCCTTCGGCCAGAACTCCGACATGATCCGTTTCGGCGGCAAGGCGCAGCTCACCGCGATCGTCGCCGACTGGGGCCCCTATTACATCCAGCGGGTGCAGGCCATGCTGGACGGTCGCTGGACCTCCGGCGACGTCTGGGGCGGGTTGAACACCGGCATGGTCCAGATGGCGCCCTACACGAACATGCCGCCGGACGTGAAGGCCATGGCGGAGGCCACCGAGGCTGCCATCAAGGCCGGCACGCTGCATCCCTTCCGTTGCCCGGTCGTGCGCCAGGACGGCCAGACGGTGGAGTGCGGCGGCAACGGTGTCCTGACCGACCAGCAGATCCTCGGCATGAACTTCTACATCCGCGGGATCGAGGAGCGGGTGCCGACCGGCAACTGAGCGGGCTCTCGCGGCGTCTTCCCCTTCATCTCTTCCCGGTGGGGAGAGGCCGACCTCTGCGGGATTTGCCTCTCCCCGCCCTCGTCGTCTAAGAACCCGGACCCGCCGCAGCCTGCGGCGGGTCTCGCGTCTCCGGTCCCATGTCCATTCCCGCCGCAACGCCCGCGCTCGCCGCCTTCCGCCGCATCGTCGTGAAGGTCGGGTCGTCGCTGCTCGTCGACGGCGAGAAGGGCGCGCTGCGGCAGTCCTGGCTGGAGACGCTCGGCGCCGACATCGCCCGCCACGCCGCCCGTGGCGCCGACATCCTCGTCGTCTCCTCCGGCGCCATCGCCCTCGGTCGCACCATCCTGAAACTGCCGAAGGGTCCGCTGGAGCTCGAGAAGAGCCAGGCGGCGGCCTCGGTCGGCCAGATCGCGCTCGCCCGCGCCTGGTCGGAGGTTCTCGGCCGCCATGGCATCGTCGCCGGGCAGATCCTCGTCACCCTCCACGACACCGAGGAGCGCCGCCGCTACCTCAATGCCCGCAACACGATGGAAACGCTCTTCGCGGTACGTGCCGTGCCCGTGGTCAACGAGAACGACACGGTGGCGACCGACGAGATCCGCTACGGCGACAATGACCGTCTGGCCGCCCGCGTCGCCACCATGGTGGGCGCCGACTGCCTCGTGCTCCTCTCCGACATCGACGGCCTCTATACCGCTCCACCGCAGAAGGATCCCTCCGCGGTGCTGATCCCGGTCGTCCCGCGTATCACGCCGGAGATCGAGGCGATGGCCGGCGGGGCGGCCTCCGAATTCTCGCGCGGCGGCATGACCACCAAGGTCGAGGCCGGCAAGATCGCCACCACCGCCGGCACCACCATGGTCATCGCCTCCGGCAAGTACGACGCGCCACTGGCGCGCATCGAGGGTGGCGGGCCCTGCACCTGGTTCCTCACCCCGACCCATCCGGTCACCAGCCGCAAGAAATGGATCGCCGGCTCGCTGGAGCCGCGCGGCGTGCTCTGGCTGGATGCGGGAGCGGTCGGGGCCCTGCGCCTCGGGCGCAGCCTGCTGCCGGCTGGCGTCGCCCGGGTCGATGGTGTCTTCGAGCGCGGCGACTGCGTCGTGGTCCGCGGCCCCGACGGCGCCGAGGTAGGCCGCGGCCTCGTCGCCTATGACGCGGTGGCGGCGGTGCAGATCATCGGCAAGAGCTCCGGGGCGATCGAGGCCGTGCTCGGTTACAAGGGCCGCTCCGAGATGATCCATCGCGACGATCTGGTGCTCGCGGTGGAGTAGGGCGAGGCGTTTTGCGCCTTGCCCTGCATCAGCGGAGTGCGTCCTTCGAGGCTCGCCATCGGACGATGCTGACGCATCGCGGATGGCTCGCACCTCAGGATGAGGCGGGTTGGTGAATGGCATCGGCGCCGGCCGAGGCTCTACCGTTCCGCTCGTCTTCAAACGTGCAATCCACGGCCTTCCTCATCCTGAGGTGCGAGGCGACAGCCGAGCCTCGAAGGACGCACTGGCGGCGTGCAGATCGCTCCCTCCGCGAGGGTGGCCCCTTTTCCTACCGCCCGGCGCGTTTCAGCAGCCGTTCCGCCCGCGTCAGATGCGGCCGGTCGAACATCTCGCCGCCGATATTGACCACGCCCGCCGTCGGCTGCGCTGCGAAGGCGGCGACCACCGCCTGTGCCGCGGCGATGGCCTCGTCGGTCGGGGTGAAGACGGCATTGATCACCGGCACCTGCGCCGGATGGATCGCCATCTTGGCGGTGAACCCGTCACGGCGCGCCTCCTCGCATTCGCGCCTGAGACCGTCGATATCGCGGAAGGCGGGGAAGACCGTGTCGATAGGCTGCGCCCCGGCGGCGACGGCCCCCATCAGGCACAGCGCGCGGGCGAGGCGGAACGGCTCGGTGTGGCGGCCGTCTGCGGCGCGATTGGTCTCGGCGCCGATATCGGCCGAGAGGTCCTCCGCGCCCCAGGTCAGGCCGGTGAGACGGTGGCTGGCGCCCTGATAGGTGCCAAGGGTGAAGATCGCCTTCGCCGTCTCGGTCGCCACGACCGTGATGGTGATGCCGCCTTCGGGCAGGCCGGCCAGTGCCTCGCGCGCCGTGAGCTTGGCGTCGAGATGGGCGACGTCGCGTCCCGATTCGGACTTCGGCAGCATGATGGCGTCGGGCCTCGCCGCGACGACAGCATCGAGATCGGCGTCGGTCAGCCCGCTGTCGAGCGCATTGACACGCACCATGAGACGCGGGCGCTGCTTCGTCGGACCCTGCGCCGCGAGGAAGGCCCGCGCCGTCTCGCGGGCGAGCGGCTTGTTGGAAGCGGCGACCGAATCCTCGAGGTCGAGGATCAGCGTGTCGGCTCCGCTCTCCAGCCCCCTGGCGAGCTTCTTCTCCGAATCGGCCGGCACGAACAGCAGCGAACGCATGGCCTCACGCCCCGCGCTTCAGAACCAGGGACTGCCGTGTGCATTCCGCCACCAGCTTGTCGTGCTGGTTGAAGGCGCGGTGATGGAATTCGACGACGCCCATGGTCGGACGCGATTTCGATTCGCGGGTCGCCGTCACCGTGCTTTCGCAATGGATCGTGTCGTTCTCGAAGAGCGGATGGGGGAACTTGACGTCGGTCATGCCGAGATTGGCGAAGAGCGTGCCGTTGGTCGTGTCCGGCACGGAAATGCCGATCAGCAGCCCCAGGGTGAACAGCGAGTTCATCAGCGGCTGGCCCCATTCGGAGGCTTCCGCGAACTGCCGGTCGATATGCAACGGCTGCGGATTCATGGTCAGCGTCGAGAACAGCACGTTATCCATTTGCGTGACCGAGCGGGTGATGCGGTGCCGGATGAGCTGCCCGACCGCGAAATCGTCAAAGTAGATGCCGCCGCGCGGATGGCGCCTGTCGTCGGTGATGAGGGTCGTGGCCGTCATGAGGCATCCCCTTGGGTCATGTCGTTACGAATTCGTTTACCATAATGGAGGACGCTGCCCGGTGACGCCTCCCGACAGGGGACATAGCCGAGATGTTTCTATTCCGCTCATCCGCCGAACCGCAGAGCCGCCCCAACACGGCGGCCGAGGCCGGCGTGAACCGTGTGGTCTCCGCCATCCAGGCTGCGGCGGAGAAGACCGGCGCCGGCTTCGACTATCTCCTGCGCACGGCCCGCCGCGAATCGAGCCTGCAGCCGACCGCCCAGGCCTCGACCTCCAGCGCCCGCGGGCTCTACCAATTCATCGATTCGACCTGGCTCACCATGGTGCGCGAGGAGGGTCGCAATCTCGGGCTCGGACGCTTCGCCGAGCAGATCGGCCGCGACGCCAGCGGCCGCCCGACCGTCGCCGACCCGGCGGCGCGCCAGCAGATCCTCGCGCTGCGTGACGACCCCTCCGTCGCCGCGCTGATGGCAGGCGCCTTCACCAACCGCAATGCCGCCGAACTGCGCGGCGCCACCGGCCGCAACCCGACCGAGGGCGAGCTCTATATGGCCCATTTCCTCGGCTCGGGCGGTGCGGCGCGGTTGATCAACGCCCACCAGTCCAACCCGCAGGCGAGCGCCGCTCTGATGTTCCCCGACGCGGCTGGCGCCAACCGCCGCATCTTCTTCGACCAGGGCCGCCCGCGGACCGTGGCCGAGGTCTATCAGGTGCTGGCCTCGGGTCAGTCCACCGCGGTCGCCGGTACGCCTCCGGCTTCGACCGGCACCGGTACGACGACCCTCGCGGCGGCGACCAGCGCCCAGGAGCAGGCGGGTCCCTGGTCGGCGATCCCGCGCATCAATGCCGATCCGACGCGGCCGTTCCACTCGCTGTTCTCCGGCGGCAACGGGCCGATCAACGCCTTCGTGGCGGCGACCTGGACCTCGCTCGGCCGCGATGCGGCCACTGCCGCCCGCCAGGTCAATCTTCCGACGGCCCTGTCGTCGGCGCCCGCGGCCGCCGCCGCCACTTCGGCTCCGGCCGGGCCGCGTTCGGCGATGGGCGGTCCGTTCATCCCGGTCGAGGTCCAGACATCGCGCCGTCCCCAGCCGCTCGACCTCGCCAGCTTCCTGCGCCCGGATGTGCGCCGCTAGCATCGCCGCGGCCTAACAGTCCCCTAAATTCCATGGTGAACGCTTTGTTAAGCGGGGTGGGGCTAAGCTTTCAGACAGGAGCAAAAGCTCCTGCTTTCCCAGTCTCTTGCCTCGGTTCAGGCGCGCCCGATGATCGTTCGTCACTTCCTGCGTTGGATCCAGACGGCTGCTGCCGGCGACCGGGCTGATGCGACCTCGGCGCTGGCCCGCGCCTACCTTCATTCCGAGCTGACGGGGAATGACAGGGCGGCGGTCGAGGCGGCCATGATCATGCTGATGGACGATCCATCGCCGCTCGTCCGCCGGGCTCTGGCCGATGCGCTGGCCACCTCCGAGGAGGCGCCGCACACCGTCGTCGTCGGTCTCCTGCAGGACCAGCCTGAAATCGCCGCCATCATCGCCCGCCATTCGCCGTTGCTGTTCGACGCCGAACTCGTCGATCTCGTCGGCGGTGGCGAGCCGCAGGTGCAATATGCCGTGTCCCGCCGCGATCATGTGCCGGCACCGGTGGCGGCCGCCATCGCCGAGGTCGGGTGCATCGAGGCCTGCCTCGCCGTTGTCGCGCTCGACACCGCCGACGTGCCGGCCTTCTCCATCGACCGCATCATTGAGCGCTTCGGCGAGGACCCGGACATCCGCGAGGCGCTCTTCGCCCGCGCAGACCTCTCGCCCGGCGCGCGCCAGGCTCTCGTGGTCAAGCTTTCCTCGGCCCTGTCGGCCTTCGTCGCCGGCCGCGCCTGGCTGCCCGAGGATCGCGCCAACCGCATCGCCCGCGAAGCCTCCGACAAGGCCACCGTCGCCATTGCCGCCGCCTGCCGCAGCGACGGGCTGAGCCCGCTCGTGCGTCACCTGCGCCAGTCCGGCCAGCTCTCCACCGGGCTCGTGTTGCGGGCGCTGCTGTCGGGCAATGTCCGGCTGTTCGAGGAGTCTCTCGCCGAACTCGCCGGCCTGTCGCTCCGCCAGGCCTCCGGCCTCGTCCACGACCGCCGCGGCGCCGGCTTCCGCGCCCTCTATGACAGGGCGGGCCTGCCGGCTTCGACCTGGCAGGCCTTCCGCGCCGCGCTCGACGCCTGGCACGAGGACGGCGGCAGCGCCCAGCGCGGCGGCCACCCACAGCTGCGCCGACGCATGGTCGAGCGCGTCCTGACGGCCTATGCGCCGCTGGCCGACGGCGATCTCGACCAGCTTCTCGCCCAGCTCCGCCGCTTCGCGGCGGAGGCGGCCCGCGACGAGGCCCGCGCCTTCACCCGCGACCTCATCGCCGGCAACGAGGCGCTGGACGACGATGCTGTGGACTTCCCCATGGTGGCTGCGGCCTGAGGCCGGGCCAGCCTCATCGGGGCGGCCGGGCAGGGGCCTCAGGGCGCGATGGAGGGGGCGCCGTTGATGGTGACGAGCATCTGCGTCGTCGCTTCGCCGAGCCGCTCCGACAGCGCCACCGCCAGCGGATGGTCCATGCCCTTGGCGTTCTCGCGCACGATGGCGCGGATCGCATCGGCATGCTGCACCACGAGATCAGCCGGCACGCGGTCATCGTCGGCGATGCCGTCGAGGAGGTGGCAGAGGCTTTCCGCCACCCGTCCGGCGAGAGGATAGCCGAAGGTCGCCGCCTCGCCCTTGATGTCGTGGGAGGCGATGTAGATGGTCGCCCGCGACCCGGCGTGAACGCCCTCGGCCGCCAGGACGTCGCGCGCCCGCGTCAGCCGGTCGACTTCTTTCGCCATCCAGTCTTCGAATTCGGACGAGAGATCGGCGAGCGCCGCCTCGGCGCGTTCGATCGCCTCCATGTCGAAGCCGAACTCGTCGACCTTGATTTTCGCCTTGCGGCCATAGCCCTTCAGGTTGCGCTTCGGCGTGACGATCTCGTGGTCGGCGAAGGCCGAGACGCTGGCCTCGTCGAGGCCGCCCTTGGCGCCGATGCGGGCCGGGCTTTTCGTTGGTGTTTTCGTCATGCCGCCCTCCTCACATCGAGCTCTTGGTCTTGTCCAGCAGCGGCTGGACTTTGATCATTTCGGCCTTTTCGCCCTTGCGGCGCTCGGGGCCAACATAACTCGAACCGTGGTTGCGACGGCGGTCCGGGCCGAAAAAAGTTTTGGTTTTGATGAACGGGCGCGGGTTCACGACCACGTTAAGGATGCGCTGGTACAGCGCCTTGGCCGAGATCGGCTTGGCGAGAAACTCGGTCACGCCGGCATCGCGCGATTCCAGCACCCGCTTCTTTTCCGAATGTCCGGTCAGCATGATGATGGCGACATAGGGGTTCGCATTGGCCCCCGGCTGGCGGATCATGCTGGTCAGTTCCAGGCCGTCGAAGATCGGCATCGACCAGTCGGTAATGACAATGTCGGGCATGTAGTGGGTGAAGGCCTCGAGGCCGGCCGCCCCGTCTTCCGCCTCGTAGACCTCGCGGGCGCCGAAGCCGTGCAGAAGGGTTCGCACGATCCGGCGCATATGCGCGTTATCGTCGATAACGAGGAATCGCAGCCTGTTGAAGTCGATGCGGATCATCGCCAGCAACATTAGCGGGCGGGCGTTAGCGAAGCGTTAAGGCTGATGGCAGGCGGTCGCCTCAGGCGCCGAACTGTTCGCGCAGGATCCGCTCGTCCAGGGAATGGCCGGGGTCGTGCAGCAGGATCATCGACCGCGAATGATCCATCCCGACCGACACCGTGGCGACGTCGCGCACCTCATGGTGGTCGGCCGTGGCGCTGACCGGACGCTTGGCCGATTCCAGCACCTCGATCGTCATCGCCACCCGGTGCGGCAGCAGCGCGCCGCGCCAGCGGCGGGGGCGGAACGGCGAGATCGGCGTCAGTGCCAGCAGCGGCGCGTTCAACGGCAGGATCGGGCCGTTGGCCGAGAGGTTGTAGGCTGTCGAACCTGCCGGCGTCGCGATCAGCACGCCGTCGGCAATGAGTTCGTCCATGCGCGCATTGCCGTCGACGCTGATGCGCAGCTTGGCCACCTGGGAGGTCTGGCGCAGCAGCGAGACCTCGTTGATCGCCAGCGCATCCTGCCTTTCTCCGTGGATGTCCACCGTCGTCATGATCAGCGGATGGATCACCGAGCGTTCCGAATTCCAGATCCGCTCGACGAGGCCGTCCTCGGCATATTCGTTCATCAGGAAGCCGACCGACCCGCGGTTCATCCCGTAGATCGGCTTGCCGGTGGAGATGTACTTGTGCAGCGTCTGCAGCATGAGGCCGTCGCCGCCGAGAGCCACGACCACCTCGGCCTCGTCGCCCGGCACGCTGCCGTAGCGCGCCGTCAGACGCCTATAGGCCTCCTGCGCTTCGGCCGCCGGCGAGGCGACGAAGGCGATCTTCTTCGGGTCGGGTCGATGATCCGGCATGACGGGCGACCGATCGGAACGGAGACGACGAGGACGCTGGCCGAAACGCCGGGCGACGGTGGTCTGGTCTATCGACGGCGGCGAACCTTGTCGAGGCGCCGCGCCCCGGGCTCCGACCGCGCGGGCCGCGATCACCTCCCGCTCCCTTCAACGGGGAGAGGAGGTCGCGGGCTGTGTCTCCGCGCGATCGTCAGCCGCGGCCGACGAAGGGCATGTCGTTGGCCATCACCGTCATGGTCAGGATGTTCACGTCGAGCGGCAGGTTGGCGATGTGGACGACCGCCTCTGCGACATGGCGCACGTCCATGCGCGGTTCGACCTTCACCGAGAAGTCGGCCTGCAGTACGCCGTTCGTCATCCGTTCGGTCATTTCGGTGGCGGCATTGCCGACGTCGATCTGCGAGCACGAGATGTGGTCGGCGCGCCCGTCCAGCGAGATCGCCTTGGTGAGGCCGAGCACGGCGTGCTTGGTGGCCGTATAGGGCGCCGAATAGGGCCGCGGCGCATAGGCCGAGATCGAGCCGTTGTTGATGATGCGGCCGCCCTTGGGGTCCTGCGCGCGCATCATCGCCATGGCGGCGCGGGCGCAGAGGAAAGAGCCCGTCAGGTTGACGTCGACGACCTGTTTCCACTGGGCAAGGGAGAGCTGGTCCAGGGGAATGGCCGGGGCGCCCATGCCGGCATTGTTGAACAGCACGTCGAGGCGGCCGAAGCGGTCCTTGACCGTCTGGAACAGGGCGGCGACGGAAGCCTCGTCCGACACGTCGGTCGGCACGGCGATGACAGTGGCGCCGGCGGCCATGGCCACCGTCTTCTCCAGTTCGTCCCTGCGCCGTCCGGCGACCGCCACAGCATAGCCGGCCTTGGCAAGGCCCAGAGCCGAGGCCCGGCCGATGCCCGATCCGGCGCCCGTGACGATTGCGATCCGCTGCGACATGTCATCCTCCCGATGCGGCGGACACTGCGGCCCGCTCATTGCGGTCGGAGACTGGCTGAAAGCCGCGCGGCTGTCGACCACCGCGCGGCAAGGCTGCGATGCGAAACGGTTTAGATCCGGTCTATTCGCCGAGCCGCACCCGCATGCCGGCATAGACGGCCGCGCTCGACCCCTGATAGCCGAAGACCTCCTGGTAGCGCTGGCCGAAGACGTTCTCGCCCCGGACATAGATGGTCGCGGCGCGGGTCAGGTCGTGCGAGATCTGCGCGCCGATCAGCGTATAGGCGCCGAGGCGGACGTCGTTCGCGCCGAGCGGGCCGAAGAACGTGTCGCGCATCGAACCGTTATGGGCGAGGGTCAGCGTCACCTTGGTCTTGTCGTCGGGCAGCGTCGCCACCGCCGACAGGCTCGCCGCATGGCGGGGGCGGCGCAGCGCCTCCTTGGCGACGAAGACGCCGCCGACGCGTTCGGCCGAGCGCGTGTCGGTATAGGTGTAGGAACCGGTGATGGAGAGCCAGTCCGTCGGTCGCGCCGTGACCGAGGCCTCGATGCCCTGACGGCTCGTCTCGAAGGGCAGGTTGATCGCTGTGCCCGCCGACTGGACGATGGCGTCGCGGACGCTGGCGCGGAAATAGGTCAGGTCGGTGATGAGACGGCCGCCCATCCAGCGCTGCTCGATACCGGCATCCCAGCCGATCGAATGCTCCGGCCGGAGCGTCGGATTGCCGGCGAAATTGGCGAAGAATCCGTAGAGCTCGAAGAAGGTCGGATTGGTCACGCCCTTGCCGACAGAGCCATGCAGCCTTGTGCCGGTCGAAAAGGTTTGCGCGGCGGTCAGCCGCCAGGTCAGCGCATTGCGGAAGCTCGAGTTCCAGTCCTGACGCAGCGCCGCGGAGACCGACAGGCCGGTCGGCAGGCTGACGAGATATTCGCCGTAGAGACCCTTGCGTTCGCGCGCCCGCCCGGCGGTGGCGTAGCTGTCGTTGACGAAGGGACCGAAGAAGCCGTCGCTCTCGTAATAGTAGCGGAAATGTTCGCGGCTGATATCGGCGCCGCCGACGAGGGTGTGGCGGGCGCCGAGCAGGCCGGGCGTCTCAAACGTATAGGCGGTGCGGTAGTCGGCGCGGGTGCGCTGGGTCCGCGACCAGAAGCCCTGGCTCTCGAGGAAGCCGAAGGCCGAGGCATAGCTGTCGCGGGCATTGGTCGATTGCTGCGAGGCGTCCGCCGAGAAGCGGTGCGTCCAGGCGCCGTCGAGCAGCTTCACATTGGCGACGATGCGTCCCTGCAGGTCGTTGGCGGTGTTGCGGCCGGTGCCGTCGGCGAGGAAGCCATAGCGCGGATCGGTAGCGAAGCCCGGGCCGAAGGCCGTGTTGGACGGGTTGTAAAAACCGCCGCGGCTGACCATGCGCAGGACGCCCTCGACATTGAGCCAGTCGGTGAAGTCGGCACCGATCCTGGCGGTGAAGGAGCCCATGTCGGAGCCATTGGGACGTATCGTGCCGGGCGCGACGACGAAGCCGCCGGACCTGAGGCCGGAGATCGACAGGGCGCCGTAGAACGGCCCCTGCGCCCCGCGCACCATGGCCGAGCCCTGGATCGTGCCGAAGGAACCGCCCTCGATCCGCGCCGTCACTTCGGGCCTGGTCAGGCCGCGGCCGGACTTGGTGGTGATGATGATGACGCCGGCCTGGGCGTTCGGCCCCCAGATGCCGGATTGCGGACCACGCACGACCTCAATGCGGGCGATGCTGTCCACGGGGACATTGGCGAGGTCGGCATCGCCGGAATTGACGTCGTTGATCGGAATGCCGTCGACGACGACGAGGACCTGGTTCGCTTCGGCCCCGCGCACGCGGGTCTGGGTGAGGCCGCCGCGCCCGCCGGACTGGCTGATCGCGATGCCGGGCACGAGCCTGAGAACATCGGGGACCGAAGCGGCGCCCTGGTTGGCGATGTCCTCGGCGGTGACGACGCTCACCGAGGCGCCGACGCGCGGAGCCTCCAGCGGCACGTTGCTGGCGCCGAAGACGGTGATTTCCGGCAGTTCCGCCGGCCGTTGCTGAGCCGTGGCGGGCAGGGTGAAGGCGATGGCGCCGGCGGCGAGGACGCCGGAGCGCAGACCGCGCTGGAACGCAGAGGGACGGGATGAAGACGACATGGCGGAACTCCGCTCGGGACCACGTGGGTCGCGGAGCCGCCAGCCCGGCAGGGCATGGAAGGAATCCGCGACATTCGGTGTCACGGATCAAGCGGGACGAACCGCTCCCGAACGCGCCATCCCGCACGGTCGGACAGTGACGTCGCGGCGGCCGGTCTCCTGGCTCGCGGGTCGTCGCCCGGTCCCGCCTTCCCGAGGCTTGCGGCCTCAGTGGCATCTGGGGAAGGGCTCGCCGCTTACAGTTGCGGGGGCAGCTGCGGCCTTGCGGAGAGCCTTTCGGCCCGCCACTCACCGCATTCCCGTGGCCGCTCCGAAGAGGAACGGCCGCCGTCGCGAAGCCTCATGAATGCGCCGTCACGGCGCGCGCTGTCAAGGAAGGCGAGGACCTCCCGAACGAAAGAGGCCCGCCTTTGGGGCGGGCCTCTTGAGGTCTGGTGTGGATAACCGAGGTCAGATCGATGGCGTCCACTGGGCCGGAACGAGCTGGAAGCCGTTGCCGTCCTTGGCGATGAAGCCGTTGGCGGGGAAGGGCGCGTGATAGAAATGAACGCGGCTCTTCTCGCTGGCGGCCATGTCGAGCAGGCGGCGGCGGGTTGCCCGCGCCGCATCGGCGTCCATGTCGAACACCGCCGACCAGTCGGGATTGCGCACGAAGAGGGCGGGGTGGTTGCTGGTGTCCGCCATGTAGATCAGCTTGGCCGTGCCGGAGGCGACGACGAAGACCGTATGGCCCGGTGAATGGCCGAAAGCCGCCACCGACGTGATGCCCGGGGCGACTTCGGCGCCCGGCTCGTAGCGCTTCACGTTGGCCGCGATCGGCGAGAAGACACGGCGGGCGTTCTGGAAGCCGCCGCGCATCGCCTCGGGGGCGGCGTTCATACGCTCGTCCGACATCCAGAAGGCCCATTCCGGGGCCGGCACGGAGATCTCGGCATTGGGGAACACGGCGGTGCCGTCCCGCAGGCGGAGGCCGTTGATGTGGTCGCCGTGGAAATGGCTGATGACCACCGCATTGACATTGGCCGGATCGAAGCCGGCGGCCCGGAAATTCGCCATCCAGGTTCCGGAGGTCGGGGCGCCGGTATTGCCGTTGCCGGTGTCGAGCAGGACGAGACGTCCGCCGCTCTCGACCACCAGGGTGTTGAAGGGGATCGGCACGGCATTGGTCGGCAGGAAGGCGGCGCCGAGCGCCGCCTGGACGGCGGGCAGCTCGGCATTGCGGACAAAGCCTTCGATCGGGCGGGCGAAGAAGCCGTCATTGATGGCTGTGACCGTGATGTCGCCGACCTTGTACTTGTAGAACCCGGGCGCCTGGGCCGCGGCAGCGGCGGCCTGGGCGAAGAGCGGCACGGTCGAGGCGGTCAGGAAGGCAGGTGCGGCGAGAGTCGCGGCGCTCGCGGCGAGGGCGGTGCGGCGGTCGATTTTTGTCATGGGAATTCCTCCGGCGGCGGGACAGACGACAGGTACGGCAGCTGTCATGCGCCCGAGATTACTTCGCCAGAATGTCGCAGGCGTCCAGCCCTTGTCACATCAATGTGACCGCCTGCTTCAGGCCGCCGGTTCTGCCCGCGAAACGGTCAGCGCTGGGAGACCTGGACGTTGGCCCGTGCCACCGCCTGAACGGCCTCGGACCGTGTCCTGACGACGATCAGCCGGCGGATCTCGCCGCGCAGATAGGCCTGCAGGAAGCGGTCATAGTCCTTGATCGAGATGCAGCCGTTGGAATCACCGCTGGGGCCGAGCAGGTAGGTGTGGGCGAGGAGGCCGGCGCGGCCGTGGATCGCCTGGCTGCCGCCGACCGGTTGGAGGCGGATGGCGCGCACGCCGTGGAACAGCGCCTCGCGTTCGACGAGGTCATAGGTATGGGGCGGTGTCGGGCCGCGCATCCGCACATGGGCATAGCGCACGTCGTTGCGCATCTCGCCGAGACCGGACTGCGCCTCCAGCCGCTCGCCGTTGGGCAGATAGACCATGCGCGAGCCGATATCGTAGATCGCGAGGCCCATCGGCGGCTTCGGGGCCGACAGGCCCGGGAAGCTCAGGCCGAGATTGCTGCCGAACGAACCGCCACCGGTGCCGCTGTCCACGGCGCCGCCGCTGGACGGGGCATAGGCGAGCTGCGGGCCATCGGCCTCGCGGCGAGGGCCGAAGATGCGTTCGAAGAAATTGCGCCCGTCGGGCTGGGCAGCCGGGGCGACGGCCGTCTCGCGCTCCCCGCGCCGGGCGGCGGTGCGCGGTGTCTCCGGCGCGCCGTTGGCGGGCGCCAGGGCGGGCCGGCGCGGCGGCAGCGGCGCGACCATGGTCGTGTCCGGCCCGTCGAGCGAGATGGCGCCCTGCGGGTCAGGCCGGGCCGGCGGCAGCGGTGCCGGCTGGATCAGGCTGCTGACCGCGGGAAGACCCGTGTCGCGGCCAGGCAGGCTGGCGAGGACGACGACGTTCGGCAGCCCCGGCTCGGGCACGGTCGCCCGTGCGATGGCGGCGGGAGCGGCGGGCTGCCAATGGCCGGAGAGGGGCGGGTTCTGCGCCAGTGTCGCCGGCTTGCCGCCGAGCGACAGTGACGGATCGAGGAGCGGCGCGAAGGAGCCGAGGGCGGCGAAAGCCGGGCGGGGGTCGGCGAGGCCGGCGGTTTCGATCGTTGCGATCGCCGCCTTGGCGACATCGCCCTTGTCGTCGCGCAACGAGAGGGTAGCGAGGCCTGCGACGCCGGCGGACAGGGCGAGCACCGTCAGCCACGGGAAACGCTGCCCGCCCTGCTTGACGCGGTCGGCTTGTCTGCCGGAAGGGTCGCGGGTCAGGTCACGCATACGCAGGGGCCTCGAAACGCCTGGGCACATGGTCCCCCGAAGATGTGCCGACAGGCCTGTCTCGCGCAACCCCGGGGGGCGCGGCGCAGGCCAACCGACCGAACGATCCG
The DNA here is from genome assembly GCF_030691135.1 of Phreatobacter sp. GTDB lineage: Bacteria > Pseudomonadota > Alphaproteobacteria > Rhizobiales > Phreatobacteraceae > Phreatobacter. The sequence continues at coordinate 64,973 of NZ_JAUYFA010000011.1, read as the reverse complement.
GAAGCATGAGCCAAAGAACTTGGGCGACCATAAGGCGCGGGATTGGTTAATTGCACGTGAAGCCGGCGGTTTCGGCACCGGCGGACACCCGTCGGCGCGCCCGGCGGGCGATTTGAAATTGGCGCGCCTTGGCGCTAGAAGGCGCGAAGGGCGGCGTCATGGCGACGCCTCCCTTGCCGGCGTAGCACAGCGGTAGTGCAGCGGTTTTGTAAACCGAAGGTCGGGAGTTCGATCCTCTCCGCCGGCACCAGTTTCCCGTCGTCTTGGGCGGTTGGCTGAATTATCTTAGCCCATGCGTTAGGGCGTCACAGTCCGCAAAGGTTGGGACGCGTAGGGGGCAACAGATGAAAGCCTTAGAAGGTTTGGCCTTCTCGCGAAGTCGGCGTGAGCGCCGGGTTGCTCCCGGATGATTGGTTTTCTTTGGGCTGGGAAACGGCGACGGTCGGGAAATGAGTGACGATCGCCACTGGGCTGAATTCTGTAAGCGCTTTGCTGACGTGGCTGGACGGCGCGGCCATATCAGCATGACGGCACGCCTCACCCAAACTGAGAAAGCGGCCGTTGAGTGGATTTTCGCGGAGATATTCTGTGAAGCATTGGCGGCAATGGAAGCTTTGACCATCAAAAGCCTGGATGCCGGTCCAGATCCGCCAGACTTTTTCGTGAATTGCGAAGGGGAGGCGTTGTCAGTCGAGCTCGTCGAGTTGATAGATCTCAAGACGTTTCGAAACGCACAGGATCTAAGCGCAAAGGACCCAGCGAAGGCGTGGCTTGACCAGCAATGGAGTGAGGAAAGATACGTTGCTGCCATCCGAAAGCTCGTCAATCAGAAGGGGGATCGGTATCGCAGCCAAAGGCAATCATTCGACGTTCTATTGATTTACACGGACGAGCCTTGGCTGGCGCCAAACGACTTGGACCTTTGGAACCGCAACATAGGCGAGCTGCCTATCGCTCAATTCAAAGGGGTCTATGTAATGGGTAGCTACGTTCCGGGCGCCGCGCGCTATCCGCTTCACCGGATCGCAGGTTCGTCGGTCAAGGAACTCGTGGCGGCGCGGCGGGCTGGCAAATTGTAACGGCCAACTGAGAAATACTTGCGTAATCCGCCGGCATCATTCTTCTTCAGCCGCCTGCGCCGAAATGGCGGGCAATCTTCCCCCGCAGCAGCGCTGCGAAGGCCGCTTCCTTCTCCACCACCTCGAAGGCCTGGCCACCGATGCCGATGGCCATGGGTTGCGACTGGTCGGCGGTCGGCAGCAGCCTGCAGACGATGCCTGCACCCGGCACGATGCGGCTCGCCGAGAGGGCATGGCCCTTCGTCCGGATGGCGCGGATCTCGGCCAGCGTCGCCGCAAGATCGACCGGGGCGGCGCCGGGCTCGCGGGCGAGATCGGCGCGGGCGATGCGGCGGGTGATCTCGTCCTCGTCCATCGCCGACAGCAGCATCAGGCCCATGCCGGACGCGGCGATCGGGCGGCGCGTTCCGGCGGGAATATGCAGGCGCATGGCCCGCGTCGCCGGGATGACGGCGATGTAGACGACGTGGATGTCGCTGGCGATGCCGAGCAGGATGGTCTCGCCCGTTTCCTCGCCCAGTTCCCGCATCAGCCGCGTCACCCGGCCGTCGGTGATGCGCCCGTCAACCCAGCGGCCGAGCATCGAGACACGCGGCGTCGGCTGGACGCGCCGGTCGGGCAGGGCGGTGAGATAGCCGAGGTCGATGAGGCCGTTGACCAGCATCGACGTGCTCGATTGCGGGATGGCGAGCTCGCGGGCGATCTCGGTGACGCTGGCCGGCCGCTCCAGCCGATCGAAGAGCTCGAACAGCGCCAGCACCCGCGTCGCGGATTTCACGCCTCCGGTGTCGAATGCTCTGCGCGGCCTCGGCATGTGCACCTCTCGGCTGTTAGATCGCATATGTGATGAACAAAATCAAATTGACGAATATTTCTGATCCTGCCAGTTTGCCCGCAACAAGAAAAATCGGGGAAATGCGAACGGATGGACCTCTGGCCGGCCTGTATCGACGCGGATTACGTGGCGGGGATCCGCGATTTCGCACGCCGGGAGATCGTCCCTCACGCTGACGACATCGACCGCCGCGACGTCTATCCGCGCGACATTCTCAAGGCCATGGCGAAAGCCGGTTACAATGCCGTCGCCCTGCCGGTGGAGCATGGCGGCACCGGCCTCACTTATGGCCATGCGGCCGCGGTTTTCGAGGAGGTGTCCTATGCCAGCGCCGCCGTCGGCATCTCGCTGATCACCATCTTCCAGGCCCAGACCATCATCCGTATCTTCGGCAACGAGACGCTGAAACAGGCCTGGTTGCCGCGTTTCGGCCAGGGGCTCCTGTCCTCCTATGCGCTGACCGAGGCCAACCACGGCAGCGACATCCGCAGCCTCGACACCAAGGCGGTGCGCGACGGCGAGGGCTGGCTGCTGACCGGTGAGAAGTCCTTCATCACCTCCGGCTCGGCCGCCGAGTTCTTCATCATCCTCGCCGAGACGCCGGTCGGTGTCTCGACCTTCGCCGTGCCGGCGGGGCTCGACGGCCTGTCGTCCTATATCGGCACCAATTCGGCAACCTTCGGTCTGCGCAACGGCCCGCATGTCAATCTGGTGCTCGACCGGGTGCGGCTGCCCGATCACGCCCTGATCGGCGTCGAGGGCAAGGGCGTCCGCCAGGCCGTCGGCACGCTCAACTATTCCCGTACCCTTGCTGGCGCCATCAGCGTCGGCATCGCCCGGGCCGCCTTCGACGCGGCGCTCGCCTTCGTCGGCAAGCGCAAGGCCTTCGACCAGCGCGTCATCGAGTTCCAGGGGATCCAGTGGTACTTCGCCGACATGCTGGCGGAGATCGAGGCGGCGCGCCTGCTCGTCTACCGCGCCGCCGAGGCGCTCGACTCCGGCGTCGACCAGGACCGCTATGCCAGCGCCGCCAAGCTCAAGGCGGCCAAGGTCGCCACCGATGTCGCCTCCCTCGCGGTGCAGGTCTGCGGCGCCTATGGCGTCATGGAGAACGCGCCCTTCGGCCGGTTCCTGCGCGACGCCAAGGCCTATGAGATCGCCGGCGGCTCGGCGGAAATCCTCAAGAACACCATCGGCAAATATCTGACCCGTTTCCTCGCTGCCCCATGATCACCGACCTCCTCGCCCGAAACGCTGCAACTCACCCTGACCGTACCTTCGTGGTCACGGACGCGGGCGACTGGTCCTTCGGCGATATGGATACGGCCGCCCGCCACTTCGGCGCGGCACTGCAGGCCCGCGGCATCGCGCCCGGCGACCACGTCGCGCTGATCGCCGGCAACAGCGCCGGCTTCCTCGTCGCCTGGTTCGGCATCAATCTCGTCGGGGCGGTGGCGGTCACGATCAACACCCAGCTGGTCGGCGAGGGTCTGGCCTATGTCGTGGGGCAGTCGGAGGCGAAACTTGTCGTCGCGGACCGCGCTTTTCTCGCCGCCAAGGGGGCCGCGGGGCAGGACGTCTTTCTCGGCATTCCGCTCATGGCACTCACCGACGATGCCGCGCTCATGGCGGACAGGCCGGGATCCGCCCTCGTGCCGGTCAGCCTGCCGCCGCTCGCACCCGCCACCATGATGTACACGTCTGGCACGACGGGCCTGCCCAAGGGCGTCGTCAACAGCCATGCCGCCTATCTGGCCGCCGGCGCCGAGATCGTCGCGGCCCTCGGCTTTCGCCCCGAGGACCGTTGTATGGTGGTCCTGCCGCTGTTCCACGCCAATCCGCAGATGTATGCGGTGATGTCGGCCCTGAAGGTCGGCTATGTCCTGATCCTGCGTGAGAAATTCTCCGCCTCGTCCTTCTTCGCCGACGCCCGTCGCTTCCGCGCCACCTGCTTCACCTATGTCGGCACGATCCTGTCGATCCTGGCGGCGCGCCATGGCGAGGACCGCGACCATGCCCTGCGCTTCTGCACCGGCGGCGGCGCCCCGGAAAAGGTCTGGCGCGAGGTCGAGCAGCGCTTCGGCGTGGCGGTGCGCGAGCTCTACGGCATGACCGAGATCGGCGGCTTCGTCTCGGTCAACACCGAGGGCGCGAACTGCATCGGCTCCTGTGGCCGCCTGCGCCCGGACATGGACGTCCGCATCCTCGACGCCGACGACCGCGAATGCGCCGCCGGCGAACAGGGCGAGATCGCGGTGCGGCCGCGCGTCCCCGGCGTCATCCTTTCCGGCTACTGGCGCCAGCCCGACAAGATGGCGGAAGCCTGCCGCAATCTCTGGTTCCATACCGGCGACCGTGGCCATATCGATGCCGAGGGCTTTCTCCACTTCCACGGCCGCATCAAGGAACTGATCCGCCGCGGTGGCGAGATGGTCTCGCCCGTCGAGGTGGAGACGGTGCTGCGCAAGATGCCGGGCGTCGCCGACTGCGCCGTCGTCGGGATCGAGGATCCGATCCTCGGCCAGGAGATCAAGGTGCTCGTCGTGCCCGAGACCGCGACGCTGGCGCCGGCTGACGTGCTGGCCTTTCTCGACGGCCGCGTGCCGTCCTTCATGATGCCGCGCTATGTCGAGTTCGCCGTCACGGTCCCCAAGACCGAGACCGAGAAGGTCCAGCGCCACAAGATCGCCTATGTCGACGCCCGCGTGCACGACATGGCGTCCGCCGCTCGGCGGGTCCTGCCGCCCTCGCCTGGTGCGGCATCCGGCACGGCAGACGACGGGTCACCCGCCACTGCAGCGTCCCATCCAGAAATCCAACGGGAGGAAACTCATGATTGATCGTCGCAGCTTCGCCTTCGGGACGACGGCCCTCGGCCTGTCGCTCGCAGCACCCGCCGTCGCCCGCGCCCAGGCCGGCTATCCGACCCGTCCGGTCCGCATGGTCGTCGGCTTCGCGGCCGGCGGCCCGACCGACATCGTTGCGCGTCAGCTCGCCCAGTACATGGCCGAGCATCTCGGCCAGTCGATCGTCATCGAGAACCGCGGCGGCGCCAACAGCAACATCGCGGCGCAGGAAATCGCGACGTCGGCGCCGGACGGCTACAACCTGTTCTACAACACGTCGGCGATCGCCATCAGCCCGGCGCTCTATCCGCGCCTCAACTACGACGTGAAGGCCTTCGTGCCGATCGGGCTGACCGCGACCGTGCCGATGGTGCTCGAGGTCCATCCGCAGATGCCGGTGAACAACGTCAAGGAGTTCATCGACTACGTGAAGGCCAATGCCGACAAGCTCTCCTATGCCTCCACCGGCAACGGCTCGATCACCCATCTGGGCTCGGCGCTGCTGCTCGGCCGGATCGGCGCCAAGGTCACGCACGTGCCCTATCGCGGCAGCGCGCCGGCTCTCGTCGATCTCGCAGGCGGCCGCGTCCACTTCATGACCGACACGATCAATTCCTCGCTGCCCTTCATCAAGGACGGACGCCTCAAGCCGCTCGCCGTCACCAGCGCCAAGCGTCTGGAGGCGCTGCCCAACATCCCGACCCTCACCGAGCTCGGCCTGCAGGATCTCGAGATCGGCGCCTGGCAGGGCATCGTTGGTCCGGCCGGCACGCCGCGCGACGTGGTGATGAAGGTCAACGGCGCCATGATGAAGGCGCTGCAGAACCCCGAATTCCTGGCGCGTCTCGCCGACCAGCAGACGACGCCGCTCGGCAGCACCCCCGATGCCTATGGCCAGTACATCCTTGCCGAGATCGCCCGCTGGGACAAAGTGGTGAAGGACAACGGCATCACCATCGGCTGATGCTGCGGCACAGGCTGCTGGCCGGCGGACCGCCTCAGGTCTGCCGGTCGCGGATCTGCCTGAACATTCCCGGCCAGAGCGCCAGCGTCTCGGCGAAATCCGCTTCGTCGAACTGCTTGAGCCGGCGGCGTGTCAGCGCCAACGCCAGCGGCGACAGTCCGGCGAGGTCGGCGGCGAGGCGAAGCGCCTCCGCCACCACCTGGTCGGGTTCGGCTTCGCGGTTGAACAGGCCGAGGCGCCGGCACTCCGCCGCCTCCATCATCCGGCCGGTGAGGCAGAGGTCGGTCGCGACGGCAAGGCCGAGGGCAGAGGATATGATCCAGGGACCCGAACTCGACGCGATCCCCGCCCGGATCTCGGGCTGGCCCATGCGCACGCCGGCATGGCCGATGCGGAAGTCGCAGAGCAGCGCCACCTGGAAGGCGGAGCCTGCGGCGACGCCGTTCAGCGCCGCGATGGTGGGCTTGGAAAGGGCCCGGAACGCCCCGAAGAACCGGCCCCAGCCGGCGACCCAGGCCTCGATCTCGGCATCCGCGGGGGCCGGCTCGTCGCGGTCCTGGCCGGCACCGAAGGCGCGCAGTCCCGCACCCGTGACGATGACCACCCTGACGTCCGGATCGGCGTCGAGGGTGGCGAGCTTTGCGACGATCTCCGCCCGCATCTCGGCATTCCACGCATTGAGGGCATCCGGCCGGTCGAAAGTGAGGATCGCAGTCGGACCCTCGCGGGTGATGTTGATGAGGGCGGGCATGACGGGCCTTTATTATCACAAATACGATAAAGTTAATCGTATTGACGAATTTTGGACTGTGAACTAGCACCTCGGCGACAGCCGGGAAAGATCGGGAGAAGACGATGGCGGACGAGATGAAGACGGTAGGCCTCGGGCTGCGCTGGGAAGACACGCCGGTCGGCATGAAGTTCCGCACCATCGGGCGGACGGTCACTGAAACGGACATCACGCTGTTCGTCGGCGTCACCGGCATGGTCGAGGTGCTGTTCACCAACCTCGAATATCTGGAGGAAGAGTCGCTCTTCCCCGGCAAGCGCCTCTGCCCTGGCGCGCTGGTCTATTGCTTCGCCGAGGGCCTGCTGATGCAGTCGGTGGTCCAGGGCGTCGGCCTGTCCTTCCTCGGCATGGATCTTAACGTCGAGGGCCCGACCTTCGCCGGCGACACGATCCATGTCGAATGCGAGGTGGTCGAGTCCCGCGCCACCCGCAAGCCTGGCCGCGGCATCGTCAAGACGGTCAATCGCGTCGTCAACCAGCGCGGCGAGACGGTGATGACCTACAGCCCGACGCGCCTGGTCAAGGGTCGCGACTACTCGCCGAAGACCTGAGCGGGGACCGCGCCGTGGGACCGCTGGCGGGCATCCGCATCCTCGACCTGACGACCGTCATGATGGGCCCGTCGGCGACCCAGGTTCTCGCCGAGATGGGCGCCGACGTCATCAAGGTCGAGGCGCCCGGCGGCGACCCGGTCCGCTATATCGGCCCGGCGCGCCACCACGGCATGGGCGCGCTCTTCCTCAACGCCAACGGCTCCAAGCGGTCCATCGTCATCGACCTGAAGAGCGCTGGCGGACGGCGGGCCCTGCTGAAGCTCTGCGAGAGCACTGACGTCCTCGCCTACAACATCCGCCCCCAGGCCATGGCCCGGCTCGGGCTCGGCTACGAGGACGTCCGCGCCGTCAGGCCGGACATCATCTATGCCGGGATGTTCGGCTACGGCCAGGACGGGCCCTATGCCGCCCGTCCGGCCTATGACGACCTGATCCAGGGCGCGGCGCTGCTGCCCTATCTCATTGCCCGCGCCGGCGACGGGACGCCCCGCTACGTGCCCTCCGCCATCGCTGACCGCATCGTCGGCCTCGCCGCCGTCGGTGCTGTCAATGCCGCGCTCTACCACCGGCAGAAGACCGGCGAGGGCCAGCGGGTCGACGTGCCGATGTTCGAGACCATGGTGGGCCTGACGCTCGCCGACCATCTCGGTGGCCTCACTTTCGAGCCGCCACTGGGGGAGGGCGGCTACCAGCGCCTCCTGTCGCCCGAGCGCCGGCCCTACCGCACGAAGGACGGCTATATCTGCGCCCTCGTCTACAACGACAAGCAGTGGCGGAGCTTCTACACGGCGACCGGACGGGCCGCCGATTACGATGCCGACCCGCGCCTGTCATCGATCAAGACACGGACCGAACATATCGATGCGCTCTATGCCGAGGTCTCCGCTGCCTTCGCCGGGCGCACCACGGCCGAATGGATGGCGCTGCTGGAAACGGCCGACATCCCCTTCGTGCCGCTGCACGACTTCGAATCGATCATGCAGGACCCGCACCTGAACGCCGTCGGCTTCATGCCGGTGGTCGACCATCCGAGTGAAGGGGCGATCCGCAAGATCCAGCCGGCGAGCACCTGGTCCGCGACCCAGCCGGTGCCGCACCGCCCGGCGCCGCGGCTCGGCGAGCATACCCGCGACCTGCTCGGCGAGGCGGGTCTGGCGCCGGCCGAGATCGACGCCCTGATCGCAGCCGGCGCCGTGCAGGCCGAAAGCTGATCCCTCAGCCCGCCCACTTGAGGTCGAGGCCGGCGATGTCGACGTTGATCTGCCGGGCGAATTCCGGATAGGTCTCGCCGAGCTCGGTCAGCACCCGGCCGCGCAGCAGGGCGAGCGTCTCCGCATCGGGGTCGGCCGTCTGCGCGACGTCGGCGTCATGGTCGAAGGCAAAACCCGTCGCCGCCGTGATCTCCGCGAGCGTATGGCAGGGATGGACGCTCTCCAGCCGAAAGCGCTTGCGCGCCTTGTCGAAGGAGAACACGCCGAGGCCCGTCAGCAGGGTATGGGGCCCGCCGGGCCTGTACACCCCCTCGGGGCTGGTCCCGGGCGCCGAGACGAAGTCGACCTTCTCGACGAAGACGCGCGGCGTGTGTTCCTCGCGGAAGAGGATGACACGCGGCACGACGAAATAGAGATAGCTCGAGCCGAAAGAGCCCGGCCAGCGCACCGGCGTCTGCGGATAGTCACCTGTGCCGACGAGGTTGATGTTGGCTTCGCCGTCGATCTGGCCGCCACCGAGGAAGAAGGCGTCGATGCGGCCCTGGCCGGCGCAGTCGAAGAGCTCCGCCGAGCCGTTGGTGAAGAAGTTGTGCTCACGCGAGCCGAGAATGGAGATGCGCACCCGCGGCTTGCCCTGTCTCTCGGCGAGCGCCCGGAGCAGCATGGCGCCCGCCGCCGGAATGGGCGAGGAGGCGCCCACCGCCACGTGGCGCACGCCCTCGAGCAGCCGCGCGATGGTGACGATCAGCCGCTCCCGTGGCAGCACGGCGCTCACGACACGGCCTCGAGCGCGCGGTCGGCGCCGTCGAGCCAGGCACGGAAGCCCTCCGGCGTGCGCGCCTCGCGGGCATAGCGGCCGATCTCGGCCATGTCGGCGGGATATTCGCCCCACAGGCCGATGGGTGCCGCGCCGCGCGGTGCCACCGCCACCGCCTCGACATAGAGCGCCGGCAGCACGCCGGCGGCCATGACCTCGTCGGCCAGCAGGCTCGTGTCGACGATGCGCTCGACGGTGACCAGCGTGCGCTCGGAGGCATAGGCGAGGCTCGCCAGTTCCCGCCGGCGACCGATCCAGACATTGCCGTCGCGGTCGGCCATCGGGCAGTGAAAGATCGTCACGTCCGGGCGGATCGCGGGAATGGCGACGATCGGGTCGGGGTCCTGGGAGAAGGGGTTCTGGATCACCTTCCAGTCCGGCCGGTTGGCGAGGACGTCGGTGCCGATCATGCCGCGCAGGGTGGCGAAGGGCACGCCCTTCTGGGCCGCCAGGAAGCCCGCGTGAACCGCGGGGCAGGTGGCGTCCATCACCCGGATCGAGCCTTCGCGCACGGCGCGGGAGAAACAAGGGGCGCCGCCCGCTTCGCCGAGCGTCATGGCGCTGGTCTCGATCGTCGCGACACAGCCGGCGCCGATCAACATGTCCGGCTGCATCCCCCCCGTCGGCAGGCAGACGACGTGGAGCCCGGTCAGGCCGCGGGCGATCAGGGGTCGCGTCATCACCATGGAGACGCCGGCATAGTCGACCGGCAGGGCCAGTTTGGCGCCGTCCGGCACCATCCGGGCCAGATCGTCCAGCGTGTGGGTCTGCATCGCGGCGTCCTCCCTCGAACCGCGCCAGGGCGGCTCCCGGACGCACTATCGGCTCACCGGCCGCACGGTGACAACCTGATCGCTCGGGTGGTTCCGGACGGCCCCATCAGCCCGCCCAGGCATACGTAGTAATATGTAAGTCATTGGGCGATCGCTGTTACGGCCGATCAGAAAACCATGTCGAAAATGCCACATTATCTAATGTTTTGCCTACAATTACCGCGCCGGATCCATGCGTCGTAAGCCCAATTGCTTATCGACCAAGGTCGCATCGACCAATGTCCAAGCGACAATCACGGCAGGCGGGTCTAGCCCTATGCCTGTGGCGTGTTGCCGCACTTCACCAAACGAACGGTGACGTGTTGCCGCACCCCACCAAACGAAGACAATGCATCGGCGCGGTTACTCCGCCAACATGCTCGCACCATCAGGAAGGAACAGCCCATGACGATGGCCACCGCCGTCGCGCCGCCGGTTACGCCGCGCCCCATGACGAAGGAAGAGCGCAAGGTCATCCTGGCCTCGTCGCTGGGAACCATCTTCGAGTGGTACGATTTCTATCTCTACGGCTCACTTGCCGTAATGATCGGCGCCCAATTCTTCGCACCATTCGACGCCAATACCCGTGCCATTTTCGCGCTTCTGGCCTTTGCCGCGGGTTTTCTTGTTCGCCCCTTCGGCGCTCTGGTCTTCGGTCGCCTTGGCGACATGGTCGGGCGTAAATACACATTTCTGGTCACGATTGTGATCATGGGCGTGTCGACCTTCCTGGTCGGCCTGCTGCCGTCCTACGAGACGATCGGCTGGGCCGCTCCGGTGATCCTGATCATGCTGCGCATGCTTCAGGGCCTCGCCCTCGGCGGTGAATATGGTGGCGCCGCCGTCTATGTCGCCGAACATGCGCCTGTCGGTCGGCGTGGTTTCTACACCTCCTGGATCCAGACGACGGCGACCGTCGGCCTTCTCCTCTCCCTCGTGGTCATCCTGACCATCCGCATGTATCTCGGCGAGGCGGCTTTCGCGGCCTGGGGCTGGCGCATCCCGTTCCTGCTCTCGGTCTTCCTGCTCGGCATCTCCGTCTGGATCCGCCTGCAGATGAACGAGAGCCCGGCCTTCCAGAAGATGAAGGAAGAGGGCACCGGCTCGAAGGCGCCGCTCTCCGAGGCCTTCGGCGAGTGGAAGAACGCCAAGATCGGCCTGCTCGCCCTTTTCGGCCTCACCGCCGGCCAGGCCGTGGTCTGGTACACCGGCCAGTTCTACGCCCTGTTCTTCCTGCAGAATATCCTCAAGGTCGACCTCTTCACTGCGAACGTGCTGATCGCCTGGTCGCTCGTCCTCGGCACCGGCTTCTTCATCGTCTTCGGTGCCCTGTCGGACCGGATCGGCCGCAAGCCGATCATTCTGGCCGGCTGCCTCATCGCCGCGGCGACCTTCTTCCCGCTGTTCGGGGCCCTGACGAAGGCCGCCAATCCGGCCCTCCACCGCGCCCACGAGCAGGTCAAGGTGGTGCTGACCGCTGATCCGGCCGGCTGTGGCAACGTGTTCAACCCGGTGGGGACGCGTGTCTTCACGGCACCCTGCGACGTGTCCCGTGTTGCCCTCGCCAACCAGGCGATCAAGTATGACACGGTGAGCGGACCCGCTGGCTCGGGGGCGACGCTGACCGTCAACGGCACGGCGATCCCGATCGACGCGGCCTTTGCCCGCAACCTCGCGACCGCCACCCAGACGGCGGGCTACCCGGCCGCCGGCAATGCCGAAATCATCAAGGTCAACGGCTTCTTCTCCGCGCTCTTCAGCGGCACGGCCCTGTGGATCATCGGCATCCTGACGATCCTCGTCATCTACGTGACGATGGTCTACGGCCCGATCGCCGCCGCGCTGGTCGAACTTTTCCCGACCCGCATCCGCTACACCGCCATGTCGCTGCCGTACCATATCGGCAACGGCTGGTTCGGCGGCCTGCTGCCGGCCACCTCCTTCGCCATGGTGGCCGCCACCGGCGACATCTACTACGGCCTCTGGTACCCGATCGTGATCGCGCTGATGACCTTCGTCATCGGACTGGTGTTCCTGCCGGAAACCAAGGATCGCGACATCTTCACCTACGACAACAAGTAGGACGCGCACGTTCCTGCCGACAACCGGCGGCGCCAGAGGTCACTCTGGCGCCGTCGCCTATTGTGCGGCAGCCAAAGGCCGCATCCGGCCGATCATGGGATCGCGTTTCTCGCTCCCGGCCTGGTCGGGGAGCACCGCCGCACATGACCCGATCGCGAATCGGGTGAAGCGCTCAGGACCCGGCCGATGTCAGGCCTTCGCGGACGGCAGCGCCGCGACGAGCGCGCGCGGATCGATGGCATCGGCCAGGGTCGCGGCGATATTGACCATCATGCCCCGGACATGGTTGAGCACCACTTCGTGGTCGAGCTTCATCAGGTCGGGATGGATCGGGACGAGTGCGAACATCTCGTCGAAGGTCGATTTTGGAATGTCCTGGGCCGGCTTCGGCGCGGCCATCGCCGCCAGCCTGACGCGGTTCTCCATGTCCTGTGCGGCTTCCGCCCACCATTCCGCCGAGATGCCGGGCGGATTGGGATGGCGCCGCAAAACGCGCTGCCCGCTCGCGACGAGCGTCTCAAGGAGCACCGGCTCCCGCCCCTGGGCTGCGACGCGCAGATGGCCATCGACGAGCTCGACGATATTCGCGACGCCGAGGGGAAAGGCCTTCCAGCGCCCGTGGTCCATGGCTTCCTTGAACGACTTCTCGCGAAACAGCTTCTCGGCGAGGATGCCCGACCGCGCCCGGCTGTATTCATACATCGAGCGGTTCACGACGAAGGCGGCGTGGTCTGCCACGAAGTCATCGACCTGATTCCAGGTGGAGACGACCTTCTTGCGGCCCATAATGGTGTCGAGCAGGCCCATGCGTCACTCCAAAATTGTCGGTGGACATAACACCAGCCGGGAGTTTCCGGCAAATCGGTGAGGGGCCTGTTTCGCCCGCGACGGCCAGTCCCGCGCGACATCCATACCGTAGCGGAGTGGCACTTCTGTCCGCCCTGCTGTGGTCGCGCCCGTTTTTCAAGTGCTTTCCAGGTCGACCGACAGGGGTTGCTGCGATTGGTCGCATGGTCATTAGACTATGGTAGAATTGTAGCGTGGAGGTGTCTCTTTAGCGTTGCGACGGTAAAAGCCAAGTATTGTGTTGCATTGCAGCGATTGCACTGCAGCATAAAGTGTCTGTTCAACCGGTTTGTCCTGCCCTCGTTTGATGGCGTCTCGGATGAGCCGGCAAACCAGAGAATTGGCATCAAAAACGCGTTGCGCTCATCAACGAAGCGCGGCGCTCGAGCAAGGGCCGGCGGGGGGGTCGGGCGCGACGCGCCGGCCGATTTCGCCAAGGGGCAAAGGGAGGTTACGCGATGTCTCAAAACAAACCGGACGACAGGGTGCAAAAGCCGGATGATGCGGGCTATTGGAAAGCCACTCAGAAACTGACGTTCACGGCCGTCGGCATCTGGGCATTTTTCTCGTTCTTCATTCACTTTTTCGCGCCGGCCTTGAATGGCATTTCCATTCCGATCCTCAAGTTCCCGCTTGGCTACTACATGGCTGCGCAGGGATCGCTGATCGTCTTCGTCGTCCTGATCTTCTGGTTCTGCAACAAGCAGGAACAGATCGATCGCGATTTCGGCGTCGACGAAGACTGAACCGGGGGGATCACATATGACGACTCAAGCAACTGGTGGCGGCGATTTCGTCTCGAATCTGGGCCGCATCTACAAGATTTATACGCTTTCATTCCTTGGCTTCGTGGTTGTACTCGGAGTTCTGGAGCAGTTGGGCTTGCCGCCGGCCTGGATCGGCTACGCTTTCGTGGCCTTGACGATCGGCGTCTATGCGGCGATCGGCATCATCACCCGCACCGCCGAAGTGTCCGAATATTACGTTGCCGGCCGCAAGGTTCCGGCCATGTATAACGGCATGGCCACGGCCGCCGACTGGATGTCTGCCGCCTCGTTCATCGGCATGGCGGGCTCGCTCTACCTGCTCGGCTATAACGGTCTCGCCTTCATTCTCGGCTGGACCGGCGGTTTCGTGCTGGTGGCGACGCTGATCGCGCCGTTCCTCCGCAAGTTCGGCGCCTATACGATCCCGGACTTCTTCGCCTTCCGTTATGGCGGCAAGTTCGCGCGCGGCCTGGCGATCATGGTGCTCATGAGCTGCTCGTTCACCTATGTGGTGGCGCAGATCGTCGGCACCGGCCTGATCGGTGCCCGACTCCTGAACATGGACTACGTCGTCGCCGTCTATGTCGGCCTCGTCGGCATCCTCGCATGCTCGATGCTCGGTGGCATGCGTGCGGTGACCTGGACGCAGGTCGCCCAGTACATCGTGCTGATCATCGCCTACCTCATCCCGGTGGTGATCCTGTCGGCGCAGAAATACGGCATCCCGATCCCGCAGCTGACCTATGGCGACGTTCTCTCGCAGATCGCCGCAAAGGAAGCCCTGCTCCGCGCCGCGGGCGACGTGGTCGTTCCGGCGGTCGGCTACATCAACCCCACCTTCGGCAACCCGGCGCTCTCCGGCGCCGCCCTCTGGGTCGAATATGTCAACTATTTCGGCCTGATCCTCTGCCTCATGGTCGGCACGGCGTCGCTGCCGCACGTCCTCATGCGCTTCTTCACCACCCCCTCGGTGCGTGAAGCCCGCAAGTCGGTCGGCTGGTCGCTGCTGTTCATCTTCATCCTGTATTTCACGGCGCCGGCCTATGCCGCCTTCGCCAAGATGGAGGTGTACAACAACGTCGTCGGCCAGAACCTGACGGCACTGTTCACGGCCGACAACCTCAGCTGGATCCGCTCCTACGGTCGCGTGGGTCTCATCCAGATCTGCGGTGTCGACGCCACCACGCTGGAGGCGGTCCGCACGGCCTGCGCCCGCGTGATGCAGCACACCGGGGACGTCGCCTCGTTCAACCCGGTGATCCAGCTCCGGCACTTCGGCATCCAGGCGGACGCCATCGTGATCTCGACTCCCGAGATCGCGGGCCTGCCCTATGTCATCGCCGGCCTGGTGGCTGCCGGTGGCCTGGCGGCGGCGCTCTCGACCGCCGACGGTCTGCTGCTCGCCATGGCGAACGCCCTGTCGCATGACGTCTACTACAAGATGATCGACCAGAACGCCTCGACCGAGAAGCGCCTGGTGGTCGCCCGCGTGCTGCTCATCGTGGTGGCCATCGCGGCAGCCTATGTCGCCTCGTTCCGACCAGCCGACATCGTCGCCATGGTCGCCTGGGCCTTCTCGCTGGCGGCCGCAGGCTTCTTCCCCGCGCTGATCCTCGGCGTCTGGTGGAAGAAGGCGACGACGCAGGGCGCGATCTGGGGCCTGCTCGCCGGCTTCGGCATCACCCTCTACTACCTCGCTGCCACCCGCTACTTCGCGCCCGCCTTCTACGAGACCTGGAAGGGTCTCTCGATCGCGACCACCGCGCAGTTGCAGGCCTATGAGGCGGCCAAGGCGGCCTATGCGGCGGCGGCGACGCCAGCCAACTGGGCTGTTCTCGACCGGACGGCGCAGGTTGTCGCCAACTGGTGGGGCGTTCGCGGCATCTCGTCGGGTGTCTTCGGGTTGCCGCTCGGCTTCCTGGTGATCATCGTGGTGTCAAAGTTCACCAAGGAACCCTCGCAGGAGATGCAGAACTTCATCGACGAGATCCGCCGTCCGAGGGGTGGCGTCGTGATGCAGGAGAAGGAATCCGGCGCAATCAGCCACTGATTGACGCATCATCGACAAGAGGGACGGGGGCCCGCGGGCCCCCGTTTCCATTCGCGGCGTGGTATGACTTGCCCGCCGCACGGCATTCTGATTGAGAGGCGCTCGCGCCCTCGGTCGAAACCCCGGAGACTCCGCTTGGACGCCGCCTCGTCGTTTTTTCAGCACTGGTACTATCACGTCCCGAATTACGTGCTGGCGGTGATCATGTACGCCTGCCTCGGGCGGTTCCTCCTCGGACTGTTCGTCCCCGCGACCTGGGACAATTACATCTGGCGCGGATTCGTCTGGACCTCGGACCTCGCCGTCCGGCCGGTCAGCGCCATCACGCCGGCGGCGGTTCCCGCTCCGGTGGTCATCCTCTTTGCAGTCCTCTGGCTGCTGGCCATTCGTGTGCTGCTGTTCTTCGAAATGGCGCGATGGGGCCTTGCCCCTCGGTTGGGCGGGTGAGCGCGATGGCCAAGCAGACAAGCAATCCGCCGCCGGGTGAAGCCGGACCTGAAGTGGTCCTCGCAGAACCTTACCTGTTCGGAATCCTCGGGCTGGGGATGCTCAACGGCATCTTCTCGCCCGTCACCGGTTTCGTGTTCCTGGTGCACCAGTTCTGGTACCCGTCGACGTTCCTGCCGGTCTCGGCACCCTTCATCATGCTGTTCGCCAGCCTGATCACCTCCACCATGGCGATCATGATCGCCGGTGTGCCGGCTGCGCTCTACGAGCGGTTCGTCCACCGTGGACCCACCAACACGATGTCACTCTGGATCTGGGTCTCCGTCCTCTCGGTCATTTCCGTTCCGGCCGTGCTGCGCGCCCTCAACGCCCTGTGATGCGACGGCCTGCGGTGGGGTGACGGTTCGCGCGCCCGCTGCGAGGCGCGGGATGTTCAACAGCGCGTGAGCGAGGGGGGCACCGCCTCCTCTCCGCTGCCGCATCTGTTATCGTCATGCGACAAGTCGCCACGTCGCCCGGGTTCTGCACATGTCGCCGGAAGTCCGCCAGGCCGCCTATATCTCGACGATACGCGGATGCGGCTTTGTCGCCCTCGGTATCGTGACGCTGATGATCGGCTTCGTGTACCAGCCCTCGCTGTCGCTCAGGATCGGGGGGACCTGTTTTCTCATCGCCGCTCTGATTCTCGTCCTCAAGGCGAGACGCGCACCCCAGCGCCCGTTCCGCGATACCGAAGTCTGGCTTCTTCTCGAAGAGCAGCACCGGCCCGCCCGCGCCTTCGCCCAGACCGCCATCGCCCATGCGCGCGCCGAGGCCTTCTATCACTTCGCCCGTACGGCCGCCTTGCTGGCCGTCGTCCTGCTGTGCGGGGCGGTGGTCGCCGGCCTGGCCGGTCGCTGACCTGGCAAGCCGCGTCGTTGCTGTTCATCATGTCCGCAAATGACGGTGGCAGACGCCGGCACCGACGTTCCCCTGCCGGCCGGCGCCGTCTATCCTGGGAGCATGGTTGCGGAGCGCTTAACAATGACGCAGGTGTCTTGCCGATCGGCCGGGGGGCGCCTGGTTCTGCTGGCCCTGCTCGCCGCGCCGTTGGCGCTCGCTCTCGCTCCGGGGTCGGCCTATGGCCAGACGCGGACCATCATCATCACCGACGAGCGGGGCAGGGGCGGCGACATCGTCACCCGCCATCTCTACGACTGTGCCGGCTGTCCGGTGCGCCGGGCCCGCGCCGGCGTCTGGCGTGAGCGCGCGCCCGTCGTCGATTACCGGCAGTCCCTGCCGATGTATCAGCCGCCGATCTACACCCATCCGCCGCATGTGCAGCCGGTCCGCCCGGGCCGGCAGAGGTCGGGCGCCTATGCCGTGACCGGCGCACCCGCACGCCCCGCCATGGAGCGGCGGCAGCCCTACTATCCCAGTGGTTCCGAGGCCCGGGTGATCACCCTCGACGGTCCGGCTCTGCAGCAGCCGCGCCAGCGCTCGCCGCGTCCCTGATCAGCGCCTGAGGCCGAGGCGCGTCGTCACCGCATAGAGCGACAGCGCCGCCGCGTTCGAGACGTTGAGGCTCTTGATGGCGCCCGGCATGTCGATGCGCGCCAGCGTGTCGCAGGTATCGCGTGTCAGCTGCCGCAGGCCCTTGCCCTCGGCCCCGAGCACGAGTGCCACGGGCTCGCGCAGCGTGACGGCGTCGAGATCCGTCTCGCCCTCGCTGTCGAGGCCGATGACCTGGAAGCCGCGCTTCCGGAGGTCGGTCATGGCGCGGGAGAGGTTCTGCACCGTGACGAAGGGCACATGTTCGAGACCGCCCGAGGCGCTCTTGGCGAGAACGCCGGTGGCCTCCGGCGAGTGGCGGTTGGTGGTGACGATGGCCTTCACGCCGAAGGCGGCGGCCGAGCGGACGATGGCGCCGACATTGTGCGGATCGGTGATCTGGTCGAGGAGCAGCAGCACGCCCTCCGCCGGCATCGTCTCGAGATAGGGCGGATCGAGCGCATCGGCCTCGGCGAAGAGCCCTTGATGCACCGCATCCGGGGTGGCCGCCAGGCGCCTGTCGATGTCACGCACCGGGACGATGGTCGCCTCGTGGGCGATTCCCTCCTCGTCGAGCCGCTTGGCGCCGTTCTCGGTGGCGAGCAGCAGCCTGATCCGGCGGTCCTTGTTGCGCAGCGCCTCCGACACGGTGTGCCAGCCGTAGAGCAGGACGGTGCCGGTAGCGAATTCCGGAGCAGGCTCGCGCAGCACGCGGCCGCCGCGGCCCTTGAACGGTTTGCCGGGCTTGGAGAAGGGGCGGAAGGGCTTCTTCGGGCCCTTGGGAGGGGATGTCGTCATGCGCCCTCATCCCATGTGGCGCGGTCCTTCGCAATGGGTTCGCGCCGCGATGAAGCTTTGCCGGTTGACAGGGAGGGGGGGCGTCCCTATCAAGCCCGCCACGCCCTGCGGCCACGGCTGCACGGGACTGGGACGGGGGAATGTCCCGAGCGGCAAAGGGGGCGGACTGTAAATCCGCTGGCTACGCCTTCGCAGGTTCGAGTCCTGCTTCCCCCACCATCCCACCCGAAGCACCCGGCATGGCGCCTCTGCGGCGGTCGCGGGGCCTTCCCATCCTATCGGAACGCAACCTCGACCACATCCCTTCAGCGTGTGCGGACCAGCACGGCATGGCCCGCCCAAGTGGCGACGCTGGCCAGGGCAAGTGTCAGCATGACGCGCCATGCCGGAATGCCGAGATTGTGGACCACCAGGGATGCCAGCAAGACGCTGGTGCAGAACAGGCAGATCACGGCCAGTTGCGCGCGCAGGGCACCATCGGGGTCGGCGCCGCCGACCACCCGGCCGGCGATCAGGAAAGCGGTGAAGCAGGCGATCGGCGCGACAAACCACGAATTGCGATAGCCGACGACTGCGCCGATCAAATCCCAGAGCAGGCTGAACACCGCCGCGATGACGATGATCAGGATGTTTGTGACGACGACCATCAGGATGGTCTTCTTCACCGCAGGTCCCCCTTGTTCATCGCGACCGGGCGCCGCGACGGCCATCCGGCATGGTGCCGGCGGTCGGGCACGGCAGAAGCCATCATGGCGCCGTCTCGATCCATCCGCTACCTGTGGTCGCGACGATATCGTCGCCGACGCCGCAGTCCGCGACCATCCGGAGGACGCCGGCAGCCCATCCAGCGAGGTCTAGGCCCGCCTGTCCGCGGAGCCGTGACGGTACAGGGCGCTGGCGCGGTAGAGGTGATCGGACATCGCGGTCGCCGCCCGCCCGGGGTCCCGCGCGGCGATGGCCTCGAGGATGCACTGGTGCTCCTGCAGCGTGACGTTCTCCACGCCGGGCGCCCGGACGAGCGCCGTATAGTGATCGCCGAGCCATGCCAGCAGCCCCTCGACCACGGCCGGGAAGATCGGGTTGCCGGCCATGGCCGCGATCTGGCGATGGAAGGCGATGTCGCAACGCAGGAAGTCCTCCAGTCCCGCCTGCCGCTGCTCGTCGAGGCGGGCCTGGAGCAGGGCGAGACCGGCCGGCTCGGCCCGTTCTGCCGCGAGGCGGGCCAGGCCCGTCTCCAGGAAGGCCCGCGCTTCCTTGAGGTGATCGAGCGTCTGTGGCTCGACATCGAGCAGATAGCGCGCCGCATCGGTGATGGTGTGCATCATGGCGGCGGGTGTCGGCAGCACGACCCGGGCGCGCTCGCCATGGCTGATCGTGACGATCCCCGACCGCTCGAGCTGCTGGAAGGCCTCGCGGATGGCGGGCCGTCCCACCCCATAGGCGTCCATCAACTCGCGCTCCGAGGGCAACTGCGATCCCGGCGCGAACTCGCCGGCGCGGATCCTCGCCAGCAGGCGGTCCATCACCTCGTGGAAGAGCTTGCGGCGCTGGATCGGTTCGGGGGACAGGGGCGGGCTCGGGGAGCGGGGTTCAGGCGGCATCAAGACGTCTCCCGGCGCGAACCGCGCTGAAGAAATCCGGCGTACCCATCTGGCCGCCCTTGAGGGCGAGTTCGAGACCGTCGCGGCCCGGCCGGGTGGCATGGGCCCGGCACAGCGGCGAACCGGCGGCCAGCGGGGCGATGGCTTCGAGCGCGTCAATGCCGAGGGCCAGGGCGGCATGTCCGGACGTATCGCCGCCGGCGATCGCCGCGCGGGTCAGGCCGCCATCTGCGATCATGGCTTCCAGAACCCGACCGAGCCCGGCGCCGATCCGGTCATTGACGCGGGCGGGATCGGCGCCGGCGCTGCGGCACGCCTCGGCCAGGGCGGCGATTGCCGGATCGTCGGGCCCGCGCGCCGTGTAGATGAGCGGCGACGCGGCCGCGGCGATGGACTTGGCCTGTTCCAGCACCCGCCCGATCTCGCGGTCCCATGTCACATCATCGACCGCCTGGGTGACATCGAGCCGCAGCGACGCGAAACCGTTCTCCTCGGCATGGGCGATCTGCCCGGCCGTGACGGGGGAGCAGGACCCGGAGACCACGGCGATTCGCTCGGCTGGGGCCGTCGTCGGAACCGGGGCGTCGCACGGGATCAGCCCGGCTTCGCGCCAATGCGCCACGAGCGCATATTCGACGCCCTGCGATCCGGCGACGAAACGGCCTTCGGACCGGGCCTGCCAGATCAGCGCCCCCGCCGCCGCGAGTGTCTCGTCGTCGAGCACGTCGATGGCGATGACCGGCGCGTCATCTCCCGCCAGCGCCCGGCGCTTGCGGTCGCCGTCGCCGCGCTTGATGGACGGAAAGTCGATCAGGCCCATACGGCGGCCGGTCTGCCGCCCGAGATGGCGGATGAGATCGGCCTCGTCCATCGGTGTCACGGGATGACGGGCCATGACCGGATGGCGATCGAGGCGATGGGCCGTGCCGTTAAGGCCGGCGAAGAGCTGGCCGAAGACCTGGTAGCGCTCCAGCGCCGGTGCGCCGACGACGAGCGGAATCCAGCGTGCCGGGAAGGCCTGGGCGCCGAGATCGATCGCCCGGCCGATGGACCCGATCTGCGGCGACGAGTCGAAGGTCGAGCACACCTTGTAGTGGACCAGGGGCGCGCCGATCCGGCCGAGCGCCGCGTAGAGCGGCGGTAGGTGTTCGTCCATCCAGTCCGGCGGGCGGGAGCGGGCGATCCCGGCGATCCCGATGCAGCGCCGGTCGGCGAAGGCGGCGAGGCGCGCCGGCGTCGGCGGGCTGAGGAACATGACCGCGCTGAGGCCGGCAAAGGCCATCACCTCCATCACCGCGGACGATCCGGTAAAATCATCCCCGTAGAAGGCGACCAGCGGTCCCGGGGGCAACGGGCTCATGCGAAGTACCGGAGCGCCGCGGCGAGCGCCGGCCGGGACCGCGCGGCGACGTCGAGGTCCTCGCCGGCAACCGCCGCCTCCCAGGCCTCGCGCAGCGCGCCGACACCGGCGGCGGGGCCATCCGGATGGGCGATGATGCCGCCGCCCGCGGCGAAGATGAGATCGGTGGTGCCGAGCGCCGCGAAGGTTCCCGGCGCCTGCCGGACCGTCTGCCCGGACGAGAAAACCGGCATGATGGCGTCGGGCCGCTCGGCGAAGAGCGGTTCCCCGCAGGCGCGGGCCGAGGCGATGACGCTCTCGTCGCTCTCGCTGAACTTGTTGGCCAGGCCATTCACATGCATGTGGTCGGCTCCCGCCAGGCGCCAGAGCTTGTGCCAGGCGCGGTAGTCCCAGCCGAGTCCGGGCGACCGCGACAGGTAGCCCCAGCCGTTGCGGTGGGCATGGATCGGCAATTGTGAATGGCGGCCGAGTTCGATCATGCCGACGAGGCCGACCGCGTTGACGCTCGCCATGACGCAGGTGCCGCCACGTGCCAGCACATGATCGTGCCGGCGGCGCATCTGGTCGAGGTCGCCGGTGAGGTTGAAGGCATACATCACCTTCCGGCCGAGGCGCTGCGCCTCGGCGTCGAGGACCGCCATGACCGCGTCGACGCGGGCCTCGAAGGGGCACAGCGGACCGTCGGACTGCAACTCGTCGTCCTTGATAAAATCGATGCCGGCGCCGGCCAGTGTCGCAACCAGATCGGCCGTCTCGGCCGGCCCGAAGCCGACGCTCGGCTTGACGATGGTGCCGATCAGCGGGCCTTGGTCGACGCCCGCGAGGCGGCGTGTGCCGGCGACCCCGAACTGCGGTCCGCGATAGGCGGCGGCGAAGGCTGGAGGCAGCCGGATGTCGAGCAGGCGCAGGCCAGTGACAGGGGCCAGCTCGTAGAGATTCCCGGCCACCGTGGCCGTCAGGTTCGGCAGCGAGGGCCCGAGGGTCGCCAGTGGCCAGGACAGCGTCACCCGCGCCCGGGCATAGCGGCCCGATCCGGCCGCGCTCTCCCGGGCGGAGGGCAGGGACGGAGTAGTCGCGATGTCGAGCAACTCCAGCGCCTCGATACGAGCGGCGGCCCTTGCGGTGAGTTCCGGCGTCTCGCCCGGCACGGCGACAAAGGTGCCGCTGGACTGTTCGCCCGCCATGATTTCGGCCGTCCGCCGCGGGTCGCCCGATGTTTCGAGCCAGTAATCCGCCTCGATGCGCTGGTCCGTGTCCACGTCCGCCGTTCCTGTTCGCGAGAGAAGGATCGATGACTCATAAGGTCATCATACCAGATTGACAATCACGGCCTCGGCATGGAACGAGTCCAGCCCATGGTGGGCAGGCTGGGAGTTCGGTCGATGACGGCAGTCGCATTGTTCGGGGCGGGCGGAAAAATGGGGATGCGGATCGGCCGCAACCTGATGGCCTCGCGCTTCGAGACCCGGCCGGTCGAGGTCAGTCCCGCAGGGCGGGACCGCTTCCGCGACGCCTATGGCATCGCCTGCCTGGAGGCGGATGCCGCCATCGACGGCGCGCCCGTGGTCGTCCTTGCCGTGCCGGACACCGCCATCGGCAGCGTCGCCGCGACGCTCGTGCCGAAACTCGCCCCGGGCACGATCGTCATCATTCTCGACGCCGCTTCGCCCCATGCCGGCCACCTGCCGGAGCGCGCGGACATCACCTATTTCATCACCCATCCCTGCCATCCGCCGATCTTCAATGACGAGACCGATCCGGCGGCGAAGGCCGACCATTTCGGCGGTGTGGCCGCCAAGCAGCACATCGTCAGCGCGCTGATGCAGGGGCCGGAGACGCATTATGCGCTGGGCGAAGAGGTCGCGCGGGCGATCTGGGCGCCGGTGATGCGTTCACATCGGGTCACCGTCGAGCAGATGGCCATCCTCGAGCCTGGCCTGTCGGAGACCGTCTGCGCCACCCTGCTCGATGCCATGCGGGAGGCGATGGAAGAGGCCATCCGCCGCGGCGTGCCGCGCGAGGCGGCGCGCGACTTCCTGCTCGGCCACATGAACATCCTCGCCGCCGTGACCTTCCGCGAGATCGACGGCGTCTTCTCGGACGCCTGCAACAAGGCCATCGTCTTCGGCAAGGACACGATCCTGAAGCCGGACTGGAAGCGGCTGTTCGAGCCCGAAGAGATCGTCGCCAGCGTCAGGCGCATCACCTGACAACAGCCCGGGAGGGCCAGTCACCTCTCCGGCCACGTCAAGCTCCACCGCGCCTCAGTCCACCGGGTCGAGGGCAAGGCTCAGGCGCGCGAAACATCGCGAAATCGCTTGCTGCAGGTCGCGGTCGGACATCTGCAGGGTCCGCAGGGTGTCCGACTGCAGGATGCTCGCCAGACCGTGGAGCGTCGACCAGACGAACATGGCGTCGAAACTGGCGTTCGCCCGGTGGGGGCCACCGACGGGGCGCAGTTTCATCACGGTAAGTCGATCCCGCAGCAGCGCAAAGGCGCGCTGAGCGTTCCTCATCATCTCCGGGTGCGCGTCGGGGTCGGGCATCGGCGTGTTGAACATCAGGCGGTACTTGACCGGGTGAAGGCGCGCATAGGTCATGTACTGCTGGCCCATGCCTCTGAGATCGTCCGGTGGTGCGGCGCCTGCTGGTCGCTGGTCCAGGAAGGCGGCGAACTCGTCGAAACTGCGGGTCAGAATCTCTGCCAGAATGTGATCGCGGCTCGGGAAGTGTTTGTACGGCGCTTGATGCGACACACCGAGGCGCCGCGCGACTTCCCGCAGGCTCAATGCATCCAGGCCGGCGTCCTCGATGACCCGCAACGCCTCGGCGATGCAGGCTTCACGCAGGTTGCTGGGGCGTTCTTTGGGCTTCGCTGCCATGGTGATGCTTCGTTCTGCTGGCCATGATGCCGCTCAAGATCTTGGTTCGCGCACGACGCGGCAAGAACGCCAATGAGTTTATCAGAATTTTGGACATGATCCCCGGCTTGACGGTCGTCATGCGCCCGAGGGCGGCGACCGTCTCGCGCGCGACAGCCCTCGGATCGGCTGATTGGGCGGACGACAGGTTGGAGCGCACCGCAAAACCAGTCTCGACCGGACCGGGGGCACACGACAAGACGTCGATCCCGGACGGTGCGAGGTCGACGGCCAGGCCTTCGGCGAGCGTCTGAACGTAGGCTTTGGTCGCCGCGTAGTTTGCGGCATTGCCGACGCCCTGGTATCCGACGATCGACCCGAACAGAATCAAGCCGCCCTTTTTGCGTGCCGCAAAGCGGGCGGAAAAGTGCTTCGACATGGCGAGCACCGCGCGGCAATTGACGTCGACCATGTCGACCTCGTCGCGTATATCGGTTGCGAGAAAGTTGCCGGTCGTTCCGAACCCCGCGCTGGCGACGAGCAGTCCGACATCGAGGTCCTGGCACTCGCGGAGCACACGCTCGACGTCGTCTGATTTGCCGAGATCGGCTGCGATCACGCGCGTCTCCACCGAGTTCGTGCGCTCGATAACGTCGGCGATCTGCTCCAGCACCGCGGCGCGCCGCGCCACTAGGACCAGTTTCAAACCACGCGCTGCCAGATCCCGGGCGATTTCGAGTCCAATTCCGTCGGAGGCACCGGTGACGACGGCCCATGGCCCATAGCGATCCCGCCATTGTGTGCTTGCGGTGTTCGACGTGGCCATGGGGCAGACTCCCTTGCAGGCAGTTGACATTGTCTACTTCGATTCCATAAAAAGTAGACAACGTCAACTCGAGCGCCTTCATGCCGCCGGTCATCGTCGTCCTGGCTAAAGGGAACATCGCCATTGGGCCTCGGCGCTTTGGCCCGGCAACGCCCGGGGCTCCGGCAACCCAAGGCTCACGCGTTTCTCTGGGGCAGGGCCTCGGTGTCGTCTGTCAACCGGAGGCAAAGGCATGAGGGCCGCACGGCGTGCCGCGGTTGCCGATCCGGACATGCACGCGTCGCCGCGCGCCGTGCCCATCGGCGGCGCATTGATCAGGGCCGTCACGGCGTGCGGTCTGGCGCTCTCCGCGCTCTGCGCACCTGCCGCGGCGCAGGAGGTGAAATCGTACCGGACGACGATCGCCCTGCCGAACCGCTCGTCCGTTGCGCTTCATGTCGAGGATTGGGGCGTCGGCCGGCCAATCGTCCTGCTGCATGGACTCGGCGCCTCTTCCTACATGTGGCGCCATCTCGCGCCGGTTCTGGCGAAACAGTACCGCGTCATAGCCGTCGACCTCAAAGGCTTCGGGCGTTCGGACAAGCCGGCCGATGGCGGCTATCGCATCGAAGATCATGCGGCGTCCATCATTGCCCTCCTGCGTCGTCTCAAACTCGATGATGTCACACTGGTGGGACATTCCCTCGGCGGGGCCATCGCGCTGTTGCTTGCGGTCGAGGCGGAGCGTGCGGGCGACAGGCGGATTTCCCGGCTGATCCTCATGAACAGCCCGGCCTTCGAGCAGCCCCCCTCCTGGGCCATCAGCGTCCTGCGCCTCCCGCTCGTTCCCTATGTTCTGCTGCCGGCGCTGACGCCCGAGTTCGGAGCACGCGCGATCCTCAATACCGGCAATGGGAACAGCATCCCGCAACCTGATATCGACGCCTATGCCCGGCCGCTGCGGGATCCAGGGGCGCTGCATGCGCTCATCGAGACGGGCCGCGGCATCGTACCGGTCGATTTCCAGGGCCTCATCGCGCGCTACTCCCGCCTGACCCAACCAACTTTGGTCATCTGGTGCCGCGACGATCCGACGGTACCGCTGGCGATCGGGCAGCGCCTGTCGCGAACACTCCCCCGTGCCGAGTTGCGCATCTTCAACTCGTGCCGGCATGTCCCGCCCGAACAATCCATCGACGAGACCGAGCGGGTCGTTCGGGCGTTCCTGCGTCGGTCCGACTGAGCCGAAAGCAGAAGCGTTTCGCCTACTGCGACAGGCAAAGCAGTTGGCCGGATGACGCTTTCCGCTCTTTCGGAAGCGATCGTGGATGCGGCGGGCGGCCAGTGCCCCTGCACGATCAGTCCGAATATCGGTTCGCGTGTTCGACGCGGGAAGAGGCCCTCTGGTCTCAGGCCGTGCCGGCCGGGGGCAGGCCTTCGCGCAGGACGCGCTTCATCACCTTGCCGTTGGCGTTGCGCGGCAGCGGCTCGGCCTGGATCGTCATCGTCTCCGGCACCTTGTAGTCGGAGAGGCGTGCCGCACACCAGGCGCGCAGGGTCTCCGCCGGCGGGTCGCTGCCATCGGTGACCACGAAGGCATGGACCCTTTCGCCCAGCACCGGGCAGGGCACGGCCACCACGGCGCATTCCACGACACCCGGGCAGGCGATGAGGATCGTTTCCACCTCGGCGGTGAAGATCTTGTAGCCGCCGCGGTTGATCATGTCCTTCTTGCGGTCGAGGACCTGCACGAAGCCGTCGGCGTCGATGCTGCCAATATCGCCGGAATGCCAGAACCCGGCGGTGAATCCCGCCTGCGTCGCGGCCGGGTTGTTCCAGTAGCCCCTGACGACGTGCGGCCCGCGGATCCAGATCTCGCCGACCGCACCGGGCGGCACCTCGCGCCCCCTGTCGTCGACCACGACGATGTCGACGCCAGGCGCCGCGATGCCGACGCTGTGGCCATGTGTCGGGGTGAAGCGCGGCGGCATGATGGTCGTCGGCGAGGTCGTCTCGGTCGCGCCATAGGCGTTCATCAGCATCAGTCCGGGGCAGTGGTCCGCCAGCCTCTCGATGGTCGGCGTCGGCATCGGCGCGCCGCCATAGCCGCCGATGCGCCAGGCGGAGAGATCGTGGGAAGCGAAGTCCGGCTGGAGCAGGCAGAGATTGTACATGGCCGGCACCAGCACCGACTGGGTCATCCGCTCGCGGGCTGCGAGCACGAGGAAATCGCCGGCCCTGAAGGCCGGCATGATGACGAGGGTCGCCGCCGCCCGCACCGTGCAGGTGACGTTGGCGACGAGGCCGGTGACGTGGCTGAGCGGCACCGCGGCGAGCGACCGGTCGGCCTTCGTCAGCCCCATGCAATGCTCGTAGACGAGGGAGGAATGGACGAGGCCGAGATGGGTCAGCATCGCCCCCTTCGGTCGCCCCGTCGTGCCCGACGTATAGAGGATCACCGCCGTGTCCTCCTCCTCCACCGGGACCACCGGCGGCACGGGCGCGGCGGCATGGCGCGCGAGTATCGCGTCGAAGCCGTCGGTTCCGGCGGCGCTCCCGCCCACCGTCCAGCGGCGGGCGAGGGCGGGAATGTCGACCGGCTGAGGCAGGCGATCGACGAGATCGGCCTCGTGGATCAGCAGACTCGCGCCGCAATCGGCCAGGACATGGGCGATCTCGGGCGTCTGCAGCCTGAGGCCCATCGGGACGGCTATGGCGCCGAGACGGGTGACGGCGAAGAGCACGGTGACGAATTCGGTCCGGTTGCCGATCAGCATGGCGACGCGGTCGCTTGGCCGAACGCCCTCCGCCGCAAGCGCCGCGGAAAGCCTGTCCACCGCTGCGGCGAGGTCGGCATAGGTCAGCCGCGTCGCCTCGCAGACGATCGCCTCGCCGAGGGGATGGCGCGTCGCCGCATCGGCCAGCAGCGCATGCAGGCTGGCGGGACGTTCCGCGAAACAGGCGACGACCCGGTCGCCGAAATGGGCCTCGAGGCGCAGGTCCGGCCCGCCCGGCTCGATCCACCGCGGCACGGTGCGGCCGGCGGCGTCTGACCCGTCAGGCGGCATGCGACGCGGCCAGGTTGGCGCCCCGCTCGATCACATATTGCCGGTCGAACAGGGATTGCGAATGGTTGAGCTCGGACTGCGAGATGAGGACGGAGAGGGCGGTGCCCTTGAGCCCGGAAATGACTTCGGAGAGCCGGTGCGACAGGGCCGGTGCGACGCCCTCGAAGGGTTCGTCCAGCAGCAGGAACCGCGTGCCCACCGCCAGCGCCCGGCAGAGCGCCACCAGCTTCTGCTGGCCACCCGACAGCAGCAGCGCCTTGCGGTCCCTCATGGCCCCGACTTCCGGCAGCATGCCGTAGACGAAGGCGAGGCGTTCCTCGGCCTTCAGCGTCTTCGACACCCAGATCGGCAGCAGGATGTTCTCCTCCACGGTGAGCTCCGGCACGAGCTGGCGGTCCTCCGGCATGTAGCCGATGCCGAGCGGCGCCCGGCCGTGCCGCGGCACGCCGGCGAGATCCTTGCCCTCGAACGTCACACGGCCGGAGACCAGCGGCAGGTGCCCCATGATGCTGCGCATCAGCGTCGTCTTGCCGGCGCCGTTGCGCCCGACGAGTCCGATCATCGCGCCCTGCGGTACCTCCAGCGAGAAGCCGCGCAGGGCCTGCATCGACTGGATGGAGACGGAGAGGTCTGTCACCTCGAGCAGGTTGCCGACCGTCATGCCGCCCCTCCGCTGACATAGCGCTTCACTTCCGCGTCGCTCAGCACATGGTCCGGCGTGCCGTCCGAGATGACCCTGCCGGAATAGAAGGCGATGACCCGGTCGGCATAGCCGCGCACGATGTCCATGTCGTGCTCGACGAAGACGATGGTCGAGGCCTGGCCCGAAACGGCCTCCATGACGCGGTCCATCGCCGGAAACTTCTCCTCGGCGCTGACGCCCGAGGTCGGCTCGTCGAGCAGCAGCAACCGCGGCCGGCGGGCGAGCGCCATGGCGATGTCGAGGAGCTTGCGCATGCCGCCCGGCATTTCGCTCACCGGCCGATCCGCCATGGCGGCGATGCCGAACCGGTCCAGGAGCTCGCGCGCCCGCGCGTCGCGTCCACCCGCTGCCGGATCAGCCCAGAACGACAGGCCGCGAGGCTCGGCCGCCGCGATCGCCACCAGCATGTTTTCCTCTGCCGTCAGTTCGATACAGAGCTGCGGGATCTGGAACGATCGGCAGATGCCCTTGCGGGCGATGGTGCGGGGGGCGAGGCCGGTGATCGTCTCGCCGTCGAGCTCGATGGTTCCGGCATCGGGCGTCAGATAGCCGGTGACCATGTTGACGAAGGTGGTCTTGCCGGCGCCGTTCGAGCCGATGAGGCAGAGCTTCTCGCCGGCCGGAACCTCGATCGTGACCTCGGCGGCCGCCACCACTGCGCCGAAGCTCTTGGCGAGGCCTCGGGC
The DNA here is from genome assembly GCF_030691135.1 of Phreatobacter sp. Taxonomy (GTDB): domain Bacteria; phylum Pseudomonadota; class Alphaproteobacteria; order Rhizobiales; family Phreatobacteraceae; genus Phreatobacter. The sequence goes on along the minus strand of NZ_JAUYFA010000011.1, from coordinate 35,461 downwards.
CGACAGAACGGGACGTGTATCGCCGGCCATCACGGTGTCTCCCCCCCGCTCGACGGCGATGCCTTGCGCCGGCCCGCCCACAGCGACCCGATGCCCGCCGGCAGGAACAGGATGATGGCGAGCAGGAAGAGGCCGAGCGCCATCTGCCAGGTGTTGGGGAAGTAGAGGTTGGAGAAGGATCGTACGAGCTCCAGCGCCAGCGAGGCGATGAAGACCGCCGTGACGCTGTGGGAGCCGGCGAGGATGGCCACGAAGACGAATTCGCCGGACTGGGTCCAGAAGGCGAAGGTCGGTTCGATATGGCCGAGCGCGACGATGGTCAGGGCCCCGCCGAGGCCGCCCAGGGCGGCGGCGATGGTGAAGTTGATCGCCATGACCGACTGGACGGAGGTTCCCAGATACTCGACGCGCAGCCCGTTGCCATGGATGGCGCGGGTCATCAGCCCGCGGGCCGAGCGCGTATGCAGCGCCACCGCCGTTGCGGCGATGCCGGTGACCAGGATCGCCAGCGCATAGAGCGCATAATCGCCGCCGGCGCCCTCCAGCCTGACGCCGAACAGTGTACCGCGCGGGATGTTGAACCCGTCGGAACCGCCGACGGCGGGCGACTTGATCAGCACGCCGTAGGCCACCATCGACAGGGCGAGGGTCAGCATGCCGAAGAAGATGCCGGTATAGCGGGCGAGCAGCGGCCCGACCGCGGCGCCGACGAGAGCCGCCGCCGCCGTGCCGATGAGGATCAGCACGATGACGTCGGTGATGCCGAGCTGGGTGAACGAGAGCGCCGCCGCATAGCCGCCGATGGCGAAGACCAGGCCCTGGCCGAAGGAGACGAGGCCGCCGCGCATGATGACGAGGATGCCGACCGAGACGATGCCGTGCGAGGCGGCGAGGGTGACGAGGAAGAGCAGCCAGCGCGGCAGGGCAAGGCCGATCAGCAGCAGGGCCGCCATCAGACCGGCGGCGACGAGAACCAGAACCGTGCGCGACATCAGATCTTCCTCGCCGCGGCGCGCTGGAACAGGCCTTCGGGGCGGAAGATGAGCACCGCCGCCATGACGAGATAGATCGAGAACAGCTCGGCCTCCGGCATGAGGTGCACTGCCGCGGCGCGGGCGAGCCCGACGATGACCGCGCCGATGGCCGCGCCCTCGATGGAGCCGAGGCCGCCGATGATGATCACGGCGAAGGAGACGATAATCACCGAGACGGAGATGCCGGGCTGGACGGAGATCATCGGCGCGGTGAAGGCCCCACCCAGCGCCGCGAGGAAAATGCCGAGCGTGAAGGCGATCATGTGGACCTTGTCCACATTGACCCCCATCGAGGCGCTCATCTCGCGCGAGAAGATCACCGCCAGCACGACCTTGCCGGAGCGCGTGCGGTTCAGTGCGAACCACACCGCGATGCCGCAGACGACGGCAAGCCCGATGAGAGCGAAGTCGTAGCCGACATAGAACAGCGAGGCGAAGGCGACATTGCCGAACAGCTGGTAGGGCTCCGAGACGTAATAGGGATTGACGCCCCAGATCAGCTTGACCGCGTCCTCGAGGATGAGGAACAGCGCATAGGTGACCAGGAGCAGCACGACCTCGTCGCGGCCGTAGAAGAGCCGGAGGAGATAGCGCTCCATCAGCGGCCCCATGACGAGCGCCACGCCGATCGCCGCCAGCAGCATGGCGATCAGGGCGAAATGGCCGCCGAGCCCCCAGGAGGCGAAGAGCGTCACCATGCTCGCCGCTACATAGGCGCCAATGGCATAGAGGCTGCCGTGGGCGATGTTGAGGATCTTCAGCACCCCGAAGACCAGCGTCAGACCGAGGGCCACGACGAACAGCCAGGACGCATAGATCAGGCCGTCCATGAGGATGGTGAGGGCAAGCTGCACGGGGGTCTCCGCAATGCGTCAGGCGATGCGCCGCGACCCGTCCGGGGTCGCGGCGTCCGGGGGTCGCCTCAATTGCCGGGCGTGTCGCACTTCGCGCCGGGGAAGCCGGCCTTGATCCAGTCCTGCGAACGCATGTTGGCGGGCGGATTGACGCATTCGGCGGCGAAGCGCTGGATGTCCTCGATCACCACCTGGCGACGGGCGGCATCCCAGCGGGTGCGGCCGATCGCCATGGTCTGGATCGCCTGATGGCCGTTGCCGAGCTTCATCTGGATGAGCCCGCCAGGGCTATCCCACTCGAGGCCGCGCAGCGCATCGGCGAGTTGCTCCGGCGTCGGCTTCTTGCCGCCGTTGGCCGCCATGGCCTTTTCCACCGCAGCCTTCAGGCCGAGCAGGGCCTGGGTGACGCGATAGGCCGCCTGGACCGGATAGACGCCGCCGCGGGCCTGGCTGTAGCCGTCGAAGAACCAGCGGTTCAGCGGCGTGTCTGCCGACATCAGGCCATAGGCGCCGCGGGCCCCGATGATGGTGCCGTTCGGCATGCGCTCGCCGAGCGGCTGGAGCACGTGGTCGGCGGCGCTGAGGACGAGTTGGGAGCGCTGGAAGACGCCGCGCGGCGCCCCCTGCAGGATGAAGGCCTGCAGATCACCGCCCCAGAGCGAGGAATAGATGACGTTCGAATTCGCCCGCGCCAGCGCCGAGATCTCGGTGCCGTACTGGCCGGCGCCGAATTTCGGCAGCAGGTCGGCATTGGCGGTCGCCTGGGGATAGAGCTGCTGCATGGCCGCGACGAAGTCGCTGCGCGAATCCTGGCCCCAGGCATAGTCCTGGTTGATCATGCTGAAAGTGCCCGCGTTGATATTGCGGGCGCGCATGTAGCGGGCGAGCGCCACATTGTCCTGGGTGGCGTGGGCCGAGGTCCGGAACACGTAGCGGTAGCTGGCATCCTCGAAAATCCGCGGCGTGCCGCAGTCGAAGAGGATGAGGAACTTCTTCAGCTCTTCGGCGACCGGGGCGACGGCCAGGCAGTCGCCCGAGCTGATGTAGCCGACCACTGCGTCGACGTTCTCGCGCTGGTAGAGGTTGCGAAGCTCCTGCACCTGCTTGGTGGCGCCGCCGTTCTCGTCGACGATGATCGGCTCGATGCGCATGCCGCCGAAGCCGACCTGGTTGTAGGGCGCGGGCGCCGCGCCCCTGTTGAGCTGTTCGATAAGGAATTCGGCGCCATGCCGGGCGGGCACGCCGAAGCTCTCGGCCGCCGGCCCCGACAGGAAGGTGACGATGCCGACGCGGAAGGTTTCCTGCGCCTGGGCAGACGATGCTGCGAGGCCGATGGTCAGGGCCGCTGCAGCGGCCAGCATGCGCCCGGCGAGACGGCGCAGGCCGATGGAAGGCACGGGGGGTGACGACATGGATCTTCTCCCTGGTCCGCCGGCGGCGGTGACGGTTTCCTCGAAGGGTCGCGGCCTTTTGGCCGTCTTTGGTGCCAAGGCCATCCTGAGATGCCGCAGCATGCCGACTTTGTCGGACAATCGAACAGTGGCCGCCAAAGGGCAGCGAGGTCAAGCCTCGCCCGGCCTCTGCGACGGCGCGGCCCTATCCGTCGAAGGAAGGAGTGCGGGCCGTCAGCGATAGGCGCCGGGCAGGGCCAGATGGGTGGCGAATGTCCGTTCAATCGGGTCGTCCAGCGACTTTCCGGCGATCTCGAAGCCGCGCCGCCAGTCGGCGATATGGCGGCGCATCCAGTCGCGGGCGGTGACGACGTCGTGGGCGCGGCAGGCCTCGATGAGGTGGCGATGAGCCTCGAGGTTGCGCGGCCCGGCGGTCTCCACCTTGTCCATGATCATCTTGAGCGTCGGCGTGAACAGAAGACTGACCGGTTCGCGCGCCAGTTCCAGCACTCGGTTCTTCGACACCTGCGCGAGCAGGGCGTGAAAATCACTGTCGGCCTCGCAGAAGGCCTGGTGGTCGCTGATCCCGGCCATCCGTGCGAGGCTCGCCTCGAGCGCGGCGACGTCTTCGGCCGTGGCGCGGGCGGCTGCGGCTTCCGCTGTGGCGGCCTCCAGCGTCATCGCCGCCTCCCAGACCTCGCGGAACGTGACCTGATGCAGGACCAGGGCGCGGCTGACGCGGGTGGCGAGCCGGTTGTAGCGCGGCAGGCTGACATAGAGACGGCGGCTCTGGTCGCGGCGGATCAGGCCGCCCTGTTCGAGAAGGCGGATGCCCTCGCGCACCGTCGAACGGTTGACACCGAACTGCCGTACGAGGTCGGCCTCGGTGCCGATCCTGTCGCCGGGCTGCAACTTGCCGCCGAGGATTTCGTTCTCGATCGCCTCGGCCACCCGCTGGTAGGTCGGCGTCGGCGACAGTCTCTCGAAACGGTTGGGTTCCATGGATGTCGGTTTATCCGACAAAGTCGAATTTGTCAGCGTTCCTGCCGTCCTGGTGGGAACATGACGCCTGCTGCCTCGTTGTGCAGCAGCGAAAAAAGGGTGGCGGCTTTCATGATCATCACTGTTGCAACCCGGTTGGTCTATGACTGCCGGCCCGGCACCCATCTCATGGCCGTGGTCCAGGTCGCCCGGTCCTCCGATCAGCAGATCATCTCCGAGCGCCTGACGGTCGCACCACCGATGCATCTGGGCGAGGAAACGGACGGCGACGGCATACGCTGGCTGCGCGGCGCGGCTGCGGCCCGCCTCGACCTTGTCTACGAGGCGCAGATCGACAACGGCGCCCGGCAGCTCCTGCCGCGGGCAGGGCGCCAGTGGCACCGCTCCGAACTGCCGCTGGCGGTGCTGCCCTTCCTGCTGCCCAGCCGCTTCTGCCCTTCGGACCTCTTCGTTCGCTTCGCCTGCCGGGAATTTGGCGGCATCACTGACGGCGTCGGCCGCGTCATGGCGGTGGCCGACTGGATCGCCACCCATGTCGACTATGTCGCCGGCGTCAGCACGGCGGAAAGCGACGCCGCCCATACTTTCACGCTGCGCGCCGGCGTCTGCCGCGACTTCGCCCATCTCGGCATCACCCTGAGCCGTGCCCTCGGCATCCCCGCCCGCGCCGTCTCCTGCTATGCCGCCGAACTGGCGCCGCCGGACTTTCACGCGGTGATGGAGGTCTTCATCGAGGGGGCCTGGTGGATGGTCGACCTGACCCGGCTGGCGCCCGTCGTCGGCCTGGTCCGGATCTGCCATGGCCGCGATGCCGCCGATATTGCCTTCCTGACCACGGACGAGCCCTGCGACCTCGTCGAACAGGTGATTTCCGCCCGGTTCGCCTGACGCCTTCCGGCGAAAAGTGCGGCCGGCGGTTCGGCCCGCGTTCATCCCCCGGCCATCGTCGCGACATTTTAGGCGCCGAGGATGGCTTACACGTCCAGAGGAGGCCGCCATGCGCGCCCGTCTTGCTGTTGCGACCCTCGTGATGGCGTCTTTGCCCGCCTTCGCCCAGGTGCCGGGCGCCGTCTCCGCACCGGCAGCATCCGAGAACGGCCGTTTCGTCCTGCGCGAGACGCCCGACGGGCTGCTGCGCATGGACACACGCACCGGCGTCATCTCGGTCTGTACCCGTGCGACGGGTGCCTTCACATGCCGTCTCGCACCCGACGACAAGGTGGCTCTCGAGCAGGAGATCGAGCGGCTGAAAGCGGAGAACGACACGCTCAGGCGCAGCGGCGGTCAGGCCGCCCGTCCGGCCCAGCCGGGCGGCGAGGGGATGAACCTGCCGAGCGATGCCGAGATCGATCGTGCGCTCAGCCTCGCCGAGCGCATCTGGCGGCGCTTGCGCGGCATGATCCGCGAGAGCGAGGACAATCCGCTCCCCGAACGGCGGCTGTAATCAGCTGGCGCGGCGAACTGGCGGCTTGTCGAGGCCCTTGGGCGACAGGGTGAAGACCTCGACGCCGTCGGCGGTCACACCGACCGTGTGCTCGAACTGCGCCGAGAGCGAGCGGTCGCGCGTCACCGCCGTCCAGCCGTCCGAGAGCACCTTCACATGGGGACGGCCGAGATTGACCATCGGCTCGATGGTGAAGATCATCCCCGGCTTCAGGAGGCTGCCTTCGCCCGGCTTGCCGAGATGGACGATGTTCGGCTCGTCGTGGAACAGCTTGCCGACGCCGTGTCCGCAGAAATCGCGGACGACGCTCATGTGCTGCGGCTCGACATAGCTCTGGATCGCATGGCCGATGTCGCCGACCGTGTTGCCGGGCTTCACCGCCGCGACGCCACGCAGCAGCGACTCGTAAGTCACGTCGATCAGCCGCTCCGCCCGGCGCGGAAGCTCGCCGACCCCATACATGCGCGAAGCGTCGCCGTGCCAACCGTCGAGCAGGAAGGTGACGTCGATATTGACGATGTCGCCGTCGCGGAACGGCTTGTCGTTGGGCATGCCGTGGCAGACGACGTGGTTCAGCGACGTGCAGCAGGAATACTCATAGCCGCGATACATCAGCGTGGCGGGATAGGCGCCGTGATCCATGCCGAAGGCGAATACGAGCGCGTCGATCCGGTCGGTGGGAACGCCTTCCTTCACCTCGTCCACGAGCATGTCGAGGCACGCGGCAACGAGGCGCCCGGCCTTGCGCATGCCGGCGAAAGCCTCTTCGCCATAGAGCTTGATCTGGCCGTTCTTGCGCATCTGCGCCATGTCGGCCTCGACATAGGAAACCACGGGCGAAATCCCTGTGAACAACGCTGTCGGACATGTGCGCGGAACATAAGCAAATCGCCCGGCGGCGCAAGACGCGAAGATCAGGCCTTCCGCGGATGCCGGGCCAGCTCGGCCGGAGGTCTCACTCCAGCAGGTTCACCCCGTTCCAGCGGGCCACCTCGTCGGAGAGCATCGGCACATATTTGCCGCCATTGCCCTGCGCCTCGGCCATGGCGAAATAGTTCTTCACCGCATTGCCCATCGGATTGGCGATCCCCGAAGCCTGGGCCATGGAGGCGCAGTAGCGCATGTCCTTGTGGGCATTGGCGAGCGTGAATTTGTGAGCGTTCTCATCACGTTCGATGACGTACTTGAAGAAGGTCTGGTAGAAGCCGCAATCCATGCGTCCACCCGAAAGCACGGCGTTCATGGCCTTCGGTGCGACGCCGTTGGCCTTGGCGACGGCAAGCGCCTCGGCATAGAGCGCCGCATAGCCCATCGAGATGAAATTGTTGACGATCTTCATCGTGTGGCCGGCGCCGACCGGACCGACATGGACGATGCGGCCGGCGAAACAGGCGATGGCGTCGTTAACGCGCGCCAGGTCGGCTTCGGCGCCGCCGGTCATGACGTCGAGCTTGCCCTCCCAGGCCTCCTTCGGCGTGCGGGACAGCGGCGCATCGAGAAAGGTGACGCCGAGCGGCGCCAGGTCCTCGGCGAGCCGGCGGGTGAGCGTCGGCTCCGACGTCGAGCAGTCGACGATGGTCAGCCCCCGATGCGCGCCGGCCCGCAGGCCCTCGGGCCCGTTGACCACGGCTTCCACCTGCGGCGCGCCGGTGACGCAGATGAAGACCACGTCGCTGGCCGCCGCCACCGCCTTGGAGCTCTTCGCCTCGGTCGCGCCGCGCTTGACGAGATCCTCCACCGCCTCGCGGTTGCGATTGGCCATCACCGTCAGGGGAAAACCCTTCTCGACGATGTTCTTGGCCATGCCGTGGCCCATCAGTCCGACGCCGATGAAGCCGATTTTCTGCCTGGTCATTGTATTCCTCCCACGACCTTGTTGGCGGCGAGCCTAGCGCCGCCGCGGCGGGGGGACGAGGGGTAAAACGATTGAAATTTGCTTTCAAACTTGAAATAGGATTTTAAATGAGGTCGAGGTACCTGCACCATGAACGATATGACCGAGGACGCGGCACGGCCGGGGCGCGTCACGCTGCTGCAGATCGCCGAGGGACTCGGCGTCTCGACGGCCACGGTCTCGCTGGCCCTGCGCGCCAGCCCGCTCGTCGCCGAGGCGACACGCGAGAAGGTTCAGGAACGCGCCCGCAGCCTCGGCTATGTCTACAACCGCTCGGCCGCCAGCCTGCGCACGGCGCGGACGAACATGATCGCCGTCGGCGTCAACGACGTGGTGAACCCCTATTTCGGCGAAATCCTCGCCGCCATCGAGGAGACGCTGGCCGGGTCCGGCCATACCGTGTTGCTCGGTACCTATTCCGACGATCCGGTCAAGCAGGACCGCGTGCTGGCGACGCTGAAGGAATACCGCCCGGACGGCATGATCCTGTGTCCCGCTAACGGCTCGACCGGTGAGGCCCTGACGACGATCGCCGCAGCGGGAATTCCGGTCGTCCAGATCACCCGTGAGATCGAAGGGGTGGGCCTCGATGTCGTCGCTTCCGACGACGGTGTCGCCACCCGCCTCGCGCTCGACCATCTCCACGACCTCGGCCACCGCCGCATCGCGGTGGTCGGCGGCAACGACACCATGTCGACAGGCCGCAACCGCCGCATCACCTACCGGGCATGGCTGACCGAAAGGCGCCTACCCTTCGATCCGGCACTGATGGTGACCGGCCTCGGCACACGCGACACGGGCTTCGCCGGCATCCAGGCACTGCTCGACCTCGCCGAGCCGCCGACCGCCGCCGTCTGCATGAACGACCTCATCGCCTTCGGCGTGATGATGGGCCTGCGCCAGCGCGGACGGGAGGCGGGGCGCGATTTCTCGGTTGTCGGCGCCGACGACGTGCGCGAGGCCGCGATGTGGGCGCCGGGGCTCACGACGGTCTCCACCCATCCGAGCGAGCAGGGACGCCGGGCTTGCGAGCGTGTGCTGGTGCGCACTGTGAACCCGGCGCTGCCGGCTGCCCGCATCATCCTCCCGCCGACCCTGGTGGTGCGCGGCAGCACCGGTCCGGCCGGCCGGTGAAACGCACCATGCCCGGCGCGGTGCCGGGCATGGCGGGGAAGCAGCAGCGGAGTTCGGACCGTTCCGGCTCAGAACGCCTTCGCCAGCGCCGTCGCCTTCACCTTCGCCTCGGCAAGCGAAGCCTCGGCCGAATCCGGCATGCCGGTATTGACGACCTGCAGCGAGTGGATGGTCTCGAAGCCGAAGAACTTCAGCATCCACTCCACATAGGGCTTCTGGAAGTCGATGGCCTCGGCGCCGGTGCCGGGGCCGTAGGCGCCCATCGATGCCGTTACGACGAGGGCGGGCTTCCCCTTCACCAGGCCGAAATAACCCTGGTCGGGCGACCAGCCGAAGGTCTGGCCGGGCTGGGCGATGACGTCGATATAGTGCTTCAGCACATAGGGAACCGAGAAGTTCCACATCGGGGCGGAGATGACGATCTTGTCGGCGGCCTTGAAGTGCTCGGCAGCGGCGACGACCTTCGCCCAGGCCTGGGCCTGGTCCGCGGTGAAGTCCTTGCCCCCCATCACCGCATATTTGGCATCCAGCGTGGCGCCGTCGAAGGCCGGCAGGTCGGCGGTCCAGAGGTCGAGAACCTCGACCGTGTCGCCGGGATGCGCCGCCTGATAGGCGTCGAGGAAGGCGCGGGCAGCCTGCGTCGAATAGGAGCGACCCTTGCGCGGGCTCGCTTCGATGAACAGCACTTTGGCCATGGGGGGAAGTCCTTGCGTCGGGAACGAAGAGCACGGAGCACCCTTGCTCCTGCTCCCATATGAGCCGTTACACGCCGCAAATAAATTGACGTTATTGCCATGAGATGCTTGCGTACGTGCAAGCAGCAGGAGCCTTGACAGTCATGACGCAGCCGCTGGTCTCTTGGGACGACTACCGCACCGTGCTCGCCGTCTCGTCGGCGCGTTCGCTGGCGGGCGCCGCCGAACTCCTCGCCGTCAACCAGTCCACCGTCTTCCGCCGCCTCGGTGCCATGGAGGAGCGGCTGGGCGCGCGGCTCTTCGAGCGCAGCCGCACCGGCTATTCCCTCACCGCCGCTGGCGAGGGGATGGTCAGGCTCGCCGAGCGCATGTCGGAGGACATCATCGACTTCGAGCGGCGCCTGACCGGACAGGATCTCCGGCCTCAGGGCGAGGTGCGGGTGACCACCAACGACACGCTGGTCGTCCACCTGCTGACGCCGATCTTCGCCTCGTTCCGCAAGGCCTATCCGGAAATCACGCTCGACGTGGTGGTCGGCAACCAGTCCCTGAACCTGTCGAAGCGCGATGCCGACGTCGCCATCCGGGCCACCGCCGACCCGCCGGAAACGCTGGTCGGCCGCCGCCTCGCGGCGATTCCCTGGGCGATCTACGCGGCCGAGAGCCTGGGGATCGCGACGCTCGATCCCGTCGACTATCGCTCCCATGCCTGGATCGGGCTCGGCGACAACCTCGCCTCGCTCAAGCCCGGGCGCTGGCTGGTGCAGCATGTCGGCGAGGACCGCATCGGTTGGCGCATCAACACGGTGCTCGGGCTCGCCGAGGCCGTCGCCGAAGGGGCGGGGATCGGGCTGCTGCCCTGCTTCATCGCCCGGACCTTTCCCAATCTCGTGCCGCTGTCGGGTCCGATCCCGGACATCCCGGGTGCCCTCTGGATCCTGACCCATCCGGACCTGCGTTCCACGGCGCGGGTGCGCGTTTTCATGGACCACGTCGGCACGGAGATCGCCCGCCGCCGCGGCCAGATCGAGGGTGTCGGCGGCTGACGAAGCGCTTCGTCCCCCGCGGGGCCGCGAGGCCGGGATCGCGGGGAACAGCCCGAAGGGTCAGTGCACCAGGACGTCGCCGAGGATGGAGGCGACGATGTCGTGGGTGGCGCGGGCGCGCCCGAGTGCCCTGGCCCGGTCGGCCATCAAGGAGAGGCTGTCCCGGTTGGTGGTGACGAGCTGCGCCGCCCTGTCCGCCAGGGCCGCGACCCTGGGCTCGAACAGGCCGGCGCCGGCATCGACGACATGGTCGACATTGGCGCCCTCCTGGCCCGGAATGAACCCGTAGAGGATCATCGGCAGACCGCGGACGCTCGCCTCGGCGATGGTGCCGGGTCCCGCCTTGGTGACGAGGAGGTCCGAGGCCTCCATCAGGTCACTCATGCGGTCGACATAGCCGAGAGCCGTCACCGGCACCGGCCAGGTCGCCTCCGTGAGCCGCGACTGCAGCGCCGTGTTGCTGGCACAGACGATGACGATCTGTGCGGGCGGACTGCCGGAGCCGGCAGCTGACAGAGCCTTGGCCGTTGCCGCGACGATCGCCTCCATCGGGCCGATGCCGCCACCACCACCCATGACGAGAATGACCGGCAGGTCGGGGTCGAGCCCGAAGGCACGGCGAATGTCGCCGCGTTCGGCGGCGGCTTTGGCAAAATCGGCGCGGATCGGCAGGCCATGCGCGTGCAGGCGCGCGCGCTGAAGGCCTCGTGCGACGGCCAGTTCCACCGCACGTTCGGTGGGAAGATAGACGGCGGCGTTCCGCGGATGCAGCCAAAGGGGATGGATGCCGCCGAGATCGGTGACCACCGTGACGAATGGGATGCGCGGGGCCACCCGCTCGAGCACCGGGAGCACCAGGTGGTTCACCAGCGGGTGGACCGAGATCACGAGGTCGGGCTCGCTCGTCCGCAACAGCGCCTCGATCCGCGCGCGCGACAGCCGACGCACAACCGCGGCCGACGAACGCCCGACCGGCGCCACCGCCGTCAGCCGCCACATGGCGTGCCAAAGGCGGGGCGTGCGGTTGACGACCGAATCATAGGTCGCCGGCATGCGCGAGAACGGAAAGACGACGTGGTCGGTCAGAAGGTCGACGATGGTGACCCGGCAATCCGGCCGCTGGACGTGAAACTCTGCCTCCAGCGCCCGTGCACTGGCGATGTGGCCGCCGCCGGTGCGGCTCATCAGGATGAGCACGCGCAACGGGCGGTGGGCGGGGCCGTCGGCCGGGATCAGTCGGGCAGGGGCGTCTGTCACGCGAAACTCTCCGTTTGCGTGTCTAGCGGCAGTCCCGCTGGAAGGCGAGACCGCCGGACGGGATGGATCGCCGCATCACCTCCCATCACCACGCTTTATCGATCGCCCGACAAAGGCTGACTTGCCCCGGGGCCGCAGCCTCCCGCATAAAGCGGCGCTGAACTTCGAGGGAACCGCCATGCCCGTGCTGCCCACCGCCGCCGACGTCGCCGATGCCGCCCGCTTGATTGCCGGTGTCGCCCGCCGCACCCCGCTCGTCACCGCGCACGAGCTCGACGCGATCACCGGCGGGCGCATCTTCCTGAAGGTCGAGGCGCTGCAGCGGACTGGCTCGTTCAAGTTCCGCGGCGCCTACAACCGCCTCGCGCGCATTCCCGAGGACCGCAAGGCCATCGGCGTCGTTGCCATGTCCTCCGGCAACCACGCCCAGGGCGTCGCCACCGCCGCCCAGCTGCTCGGCATCCGCGCCACCATCCTGATGCCGAAGGATTCGCCGGTCCTGAAGCGCGAGCGCACCGCCGCGGCCGGCGCCGAGGTCGTGCTCTTCGACCGCGAGAAGGACGACCGCGAGGCCATGGCGCGTGAGATCGCCGGCGCCCGCGGCGCCATCGTGGTGCCGCCCTATGACGATTTTCACATCATGGCGGGCCAGGGCACGGTCGGGCGCGAGATCATGGAGGATCTTGGCGCCGCGAACCTCTCGCCGGACACCGTGCTCGTCTGCTGCTCCGGCGGCGGTCTCCTCGCCGGCATCGCGCTGGCGGTCAGCGAGAAGGCACCGGTTGCGAAGATCTATTCGGTGGAGCCGGAGGGCTTCGACGATCACGCCCGTTCTTTCGCCGGTGGCGAGCGGGTGGCGAATGTCAGGCGAACCGGTTCGCTCTGCGACGGGCTGCTGGCCGCGACCCCCGGAGAACTCACCTTCGCCGTCAACAAGGCGCGCGTCGCCGGCGGCCTGGTCGTTTCCGAGGACGAGGTCAGGCGGGCCGTCGCCTTCGCCTTCCGCGAACTGAAGCTCGTCATCGAGCCGTCGGGGGCCGTGCCGCTGGCAGCCCTCCTCGCCGGCAGGATCGACGTCAAGGGACAGGTCGTCGCCGCGATCGTCTCAGGCGGCAACATCGATCCCACACTGTTCGCCGAACTCATCGCCTGAGCCGGCGGGGAAAAAGGCGGCGCGGCAGCCGCCTCAACTCGTCAGGGCCACCTTCTCGATGAAGCTCAGCTTCTCGATGTCCTCGATGCGCGGCAGGCCGGGCACGAGCGGGGCTTCCGGCTCGCGCGGCGCTCGCGGGGTCTCGGCCAGCGGCATATCCGATGTGGACAGCGCTGCCGCCGCCGTCGCCCGGGCCGTCGGCGGGACGTCTTCGGCGGAAGCGCGGGCCGCGGCAGGCCGGGTGACCTGAGCGGGAGGAGCCGGAGCCGGAGCTGTTGCGGCGGCATCGGCGAAGAGCCCGTCATCCAGCATCATGTCGACGTCGGACTGGATAAGGCCCTCGCCGGGCTTTGCCGGCCCGTTGAGCAGCGAGGCCTCTTCCGAAGAGACCGGGCGCGGCGCCGGCCCGGTCGGCGCCCGGCCTTCACCCCAGATCGCCATCATCGAATCGATACGGTCCTCGAGGAAGCGCAGGACGCCGATCACCTTGCGGGTGCGCTGTCCGGTGATGTCCTGGAACGAGCATGCCGTGTAGATGTCGGTGGTCTTGGTGTCGATGAGGTCGCAGACCTCGCCCTCTGCACCCATCTCGCGCAATGTCCAGGCGATCTCCTGGATCGTCTCGGCGGCGCTGAGAATGTCGCCGGTCGCCGTGGCGGTCGCCTGCACGATGGCGTCGAGTTCGACGGAAGCATCCTCGAAATGTCCGGTTCCGGCATCGACGCCCTCGGGCTTGATCGCCGCGATCTCGGCCTTGGTGCGGGCGATGGCATGGGCCATCTCGCGGATCTCCATGCGGACGCGGTCAATGTCGGGCGCCGCCCGTGGTACGGCGACGGCACTCTCGAGCTTGCCGATCGCGTCGAGCACGGCGAGCGTATCGGCGTGACGGTTGCGCCGGGCATATTCGGCGAGGAACCAGCGGCCGCGCGCCGTCTCCATGACGGCCTCTTCGATGGACCGGTAATCGGCCTCGGCGAGGGACACGGGCGCCAGCCGTGACGGGGGCGTGATGTTGTCTGTCATCCGTCAGTCCGCTCTCGCAGGATGGAACGTCCCGGTCTAGAACAGGGACCGGCAAACGATTCTCCGATGAAATCTTAATGGTCCATGACCTTTCCGCAAAATCGGATGATTCAAAGCGTTTTGCGTCGCGGCTCGCGTTTTTCTACGCCGCCCTTTTCATCGGCTTCGGCCTCCACCAGCCCTTCTTTCCGATCTGGCTGAAGACCAAGGGCCTCGCCGATGCGCAGATCGGCATGGTGCTGGCCGGGGGGCAGCTCATCCGCCTCTTCGCGACACCGGTGGTGACCTATCTCGCCGACAAGGCGGGGGTCTTGTCCTACGCCATCGTCATCTGCTGCTGCGCCACCGCCGTGGCCTTCATCGGCGTCGGCCTCGCCGACAGCTTCACCATGATCCTCATCGGTGTCGTCATCACCGGTCTCGTCTGGAGCCCGCTGGTGCCGCTGGTCGACGCCTATGGCCTTGCCGGGGTCGCCAAACGCACCCTCGACTACGGTCGGATCCGCGTCTGGGGTTCCGTCGCCTTCATGGTCACCAACATCGTCGGCGGCCTGCTCCTGACCCTGGTCGCGCCCGAATGGATCGTCTGGATGATCTGGGCGAGCCTGATCCCGCTGGTGATCTCCTCGGTCATGCTGGTGCACGATCGCCGCGACCGCTCGGTGGCGCCGTCCGGGCCGGGCTTCTTCAACCGGCGCTTCGTGCTGATCATGATCGCAGCGGCGCTGCTGCAGGCGAGTCACGCGGTCTATTACGCATTCGCCTCCATCCACTGGAAGTCGCTCGGCTATTCGGGCTTCACCGTCGGCGTGCTCTGGGCCGTCGCCGTGCTCGCGGAAATCGTCATGTTCTGGGTGGCGACCCGCTTCACCCGCGACTGGCGGCCGACGACCTTCCTGCTGATCGGCGGCGCCGGGGGACTGCTGCGCTGGCTCCTGATGGCGCTCGATCCGCCGCTCTGGATCAACGGGCCGCTGCAGATCCTCCATGCCGCCGGCTTCGGCCTCGTGCACCTCGGCACGATGTCCTATCTTGCCGCCCGCCTTCCCGCCCACCAGCGCGCCAGCGGGCAGGGCACCGTCTCGGTCGCCATCGGCGGGGCCATGGCGCTGGCGACGCTGATCGCCGGCTATCTCTATGCCCGCATCGGCGCCTCGGCCTATCTGGCCATGGGGGCGCTCTGCGCCGCCGGTCTGGTTGTCACGCTGATCGCCCGGGCCATGCCGGTGCAGCGACCGGCAGCCCCGGTTCAGCCCCAGAGCGACGGCGTCGGCGGATAGACGATGGCCCCCTCGTAGCGCAGGCCCTCCGGTCTGTCTTCGCGCAGCAGCAGCGGGCCGTCGAGATCGACTAGGAAGGACCTCTGGGCGATCAGCATGGCCGGCGCCATCGACAGCGACGTGCCGAGCATGCATCCCGTCATGATCTTCAAGCCGAGCTTCTCCGCCTCGGTGACGAGCAGGAAGGCCTCCGTCAGACCGCCGGTCTTGTCGAGCTTGACGTTGATCGCATCGTATTTGCCGGCGAGCTTGGCCAGCGAGGGACGATCATGGACGCTCTCGTCGGCGCAGATCGGGATGGGATGGCGCACGTGCCGCAGCGCCTCGTCGTCGGAGGCGGGCAGGGGCTGTTCCACCAGCGCGATGCGGAAGCGCTCGCAGACTGCGAGGTTGGCTTCCAGATTGGCCGGGGTCCACCCTTCATTGGCGTCGATGACCAGCGTCGCGTCGGGAACCGCGGCCCTGATGGCGGCGAGGCGGTCGGCGTCGCTCTCGCCGCCGAGCTTGATCTTGAGGTGCGGACGACCGCACCGCGCCGCCTGCTCGGCCATTTCCTCCGGCGACGACAGCGAGATCGTATAGACGGTCGTCAGCGGCTTAGGCGCCGGCAGTCCGGCGATGTCCCAGGCGCGCTTGCCTGCCAGCTTGGCCTCCAGATCCCACAGCGCGCAGTCCACGGCGTTGCGCGCCGCGCCCGGCTTCATGGCGGTGAGGAGGCCCTGACGGTCGAGGCCGTCGTCGAGGGCGTCGACCATCGCCTCGATGTCGGCGGCGACGCCGTCGACCGTCTCGCCGTAGCGCGGATAGGGCACGCACTCGGCACGGCCGATGGCTGCCCCCTCGCGGATCTCGCAGACGACCACCACCGCCTCCGTACGCGAGCCGCGCGAGATGGTGAAGGTGCCGGCGATCGGCCAGCGTTCGGTGCGGACGGTCAGTTCACGCGATGCCATGATGCTTGCCGGCCTCAGTTCGCCTTGCGGGCGGCCGCCTTGGCCTTCTTCGGCTTCGGCTCGGGCTCGCCATAGAGTTCGGCGAGCGCGTCCACCAGTGGCTCCACGCCGAAACGCACCGGGTCGGTCGCCGGCAGTTCGTACTCGCGCGACAGCCGGTCGAGATAGGTGAAGGCCTGCTCCTCCGAGAGATGCTCGGTGTTGATCGACAGGCCGGTGCAGATAATCGCCGGGTTGGTCAGGCGGCCGAGATTGACCGTCTGCTCGATCACCTCGTCGATGGAGGGAAGCGGCGTCTGGACGCCGCGCATGGTCCGGCGCGTCGGCTCATGGCAGACCAGAAAGGCGTCCGCCTGGGCGCCGTGCAGGAGGCCGAGCGTCACGCCGGCGAAGGAGGGGTGGAAGAGCGATCCCTGGCCCTCGACCACGTCCCAATGCAAGGGGTCGGCAGCCGGCGTCAGCCATTCGGCCGCACCGGCGATGAAGTCGGCGACCACCGCGTCGACGGCGACGCCGCGACCCGAGATGAAGATGCCGGTCTGGCCCGTGGCGCGGAAATCGGCGTCGAAGCCGCGATCGCGCATGCCCTTCTCCATCGCCAGCGCCGTGTATTTCTTGCCAACGGAACAGTCGGTGCCGACTGTCAGCAGCCGCTTGCCCGAGCGCAGGCCGCCCTTGCCGGTGGCAAAGGTCTGCTTGGGATGGCGCACGTCGTGAAGCCGGCGGCCGTGCTTCTTGGCGGCCGCGGCGATCTTCGGAATGTCGGACAGCCTGGCGTGCAGGCCGGTGGCGATGTCCATGCCCGCCTCGATCGCCTCGACGATGCTGGCGATCCAGTGGTCGGGCAGCACGCCGCCGGCATTGACCACGCCGACGACCAGCGTCTTGGCGCCGGCCTTGGCGCCCTGGGCGATCGACAGGTCCGTCAGGCCGGTATCGGCCTTGCAGCCGTCCAGCCGCACCTGGCCGACACACCAGTCGCGGCGCCAGTCGACGATGCCCTGCGCCGTCTTGGCGGCGAGCTGGTCGTGGACGTCCCCGAGGAAGAGGAGATAGGGCTTGGCGAGTTCCATGAGGCGGCCTGCAGCGGAGAATGAGAGGGGCGGCGACCTCGACGGCGCCGGACGGCTCCTTTATGCAGAGACCTTGCGCGTGTGCCAAGCCGGACCAGCGCATGCGACTTATCGAAAATCGCGGCCGTGAGCAGGAAGAGCCTCGTGCCTGAAGCCCAACTGGCGAGCAGAGTTGACGGCAGCCGCCTGACGGTTGCGCTCGGCGGCACCTGGACCGCCGAAACCGCGGGCGACATGGAGCCCAGGGTCGCCAGCCTCATCGCGGAAGGCGGTTCGCCGCAGAGCGTGTTGCTCGACTTCACCGCCGTCCAGCGCCTCGACACCCTTGGCGGCACGCTGGTGCGAGGGATCGAGATGGCCTTCGGCGCGCGCGGAATCCCGGTGCAGCGGGAAGGGCTGTCGAAGGCCGGCGCCGCCATCTATGCCGAGATCGCCGACGGCCTCGCCGAGCCGGCGCCGACACCGGCGAAGCCCAAGCCTGTCATCGTCCAGGGGCTCGACAAGGTCGGTGAGCAGATGGTCGAAGCTGGCCGCGACCTCGTGGCGCTGGTCTCCTTCTTCGGCGAGGTCGTCGCCGCTGTCGGGTCGATCTTCACCGGTGTCGGCCGTTTCCGCCTTGCCGCCGTGGTCAACCAGCTGGACCGGGTCGCGTTCCGGGCGGTGCCCATCATGGCACTCATCACCTTCCTGATCGGCGGGATCATCGCCCAGCAGGGCATCTTCTTCTTCCGCGATTTCGGCGCCGACACCTATGTCGTCGACCTCGTCGCCATCCTGACCCTGCGCGAGATCGGCGTGTTGATCGTCTCGATCATGGTGGCGGGGCGCACCGGCTCGGCCTTCACTGCCGAGATTGGCTCGATGAAGATGCGCGAGGAAATCGACGCGCTGAGGGTCATGGGCCTGAATCCGGTCGAGGTGCTCGTCCTGCCGCGCCTCATGGCCCTGGTGCTCGGCTTGCCGATCCTCACCTTCATCGGCAACCTCTCGGCCATCATGGGCGGCGCCGTGGTGGCGCAGTTCTACGGCCAGATCCCGATCGACATCTTCTTCACGCGCATGCAGGAAGAGGTGTCCCAGCGCCATATCTGGGTGGGGCTCATCAAGGCGCCGTTCATGGCGCTGATCATCGGCCTGGTCGCCTGTATCGAGGGCATGCGGGTCAAGGGCTCGGCGGAGAGCCTCGGCCAGCAGACCACCGCCTCCGTGGTGAAGGCGATCTTCCTGGTGATCGTCCTGGACGGTCTCTTCGCCATCTTCTTCGCCAGTCTCGGCTACTGACGATAGGGTGCTGACGTGGCAGATTATGCGAGCGGCGACATCATCATCTCGGTCCGCGACGTCGCCATAGGCTTCGGCGAGCGCCTGATCATCGACGGCCTCGACCTCGACGTCCATGCCGGCGAGGTACTGGGCGTCGTCGGCGGCTCGGGCACCGGCAAGTCGGTCCTGACCCGCTGCATCATCGGCCTCGTGCCGAAGCGCCGCGGCAAGATCACCGTCTTCGATCAGGACCTCGACACGCTCTCCCGCGCCGAGCACAAGGCGATCGAACGGCGCTGGGGCGTGCTGTTTCAGCACGGCGCGCTGTTCTCCTCGCTGACGGTGAAACAGAACATTCAGGTGCCGCTGCGCGAATATCTGAAGCTGTCCGAGCCGCTGATGGACGAGATCGCGCGGCTGAAGATCGCCATGGTCGGCCTCAGGGCCGATGCCGCCGACAAATACCCTTCCGAGCTCTCCGGCGGCATGATCAAGCGCGCCGCGCTGGCCCGTGCGCTCGCCCTCGATCCGGAGATCGTCTTCCTCGACGAGCCGACCTCCGGCCTCGACCCGATCGGCGCCGAGGAATTCGACACGCTCATCAGGACGTTACGCGACACTCTGGGCCTGACGGTGTATATGGTCACGCACGATCTCGATAGTCTGGCGCGAATCTGCGATCGCATCGCGGCACTCGCTGACGGCAAGGTCATCGCAACGGGGACGATGGAGGACATGCTCCGCCATCCACATCCCTGGCTGAAAAAGTATTTCGGCGGCGAACGCGCCCGTGCCGCCCGGGTCAAGGCGTGAAGGATGTGAGCCCAGGCGCATGGAAACAAAGGCCAACACGACGCTGATCGGCCTGTTCACGCTGGGCATGCTGGCGGCATTCGGCCTGTTCCTGTGGTGGTTCCTGCGCGTCGGCGACAGCAGCAACCGCGAGGATTTCCGCATTGTCTTCACCGGGCCGGTCGGCGGCCTGCGCACCGGTTCGGCGGTCTTCTTCAACGGCATCCGCAGGGGCGAGGTCCGGCGCATCGACATCGACCGTGACGATCCGCGCAAGGTGGTCGCCGTCGTCGCCCTCCAGCCGGGGACGCCGGTCTCCTCGGCCACCCGCGCCACCCTCAACGTCCAGCTGCTGTCGGGGATCGCCTCGGTCGGCCTCGCTAACGGACCCGACGTCGCCCAGCCGCTGACCCGCGCGGCGGGCGCGCCGCCGCCGCAGATCGGCCCCGACGTGCCGGGCGGCTCCGACATCATGTCCGGCGCCCAGCAGACGATGAACACGCTGAACGGGCTCGTGAACCGCCTCGACGGCGTCATCGCCAGCGGCCAGGGTTCGTTCCAGCGCAGCCTCGAGAATGTCGAGAGGTTCACCGCGGCGCTCGGCGACAACACCGACAATGTCCGCAACTTCCTCAGCCAGACCGGCGAGGCGGCCCGGCAGATCGCAGCCCTCGCCCAGCGGCTCGACAGGGTCACGACGCAGATCGAAGGCATGATGGAGGGCGCCCAGCCGGGCCGGATCACCTCGATCCTGCGCAATGTCGACGAGTTGACCGCCGGCCTGAACGCGCAGAGCCAGAGCTTCGCCGATCTCCTGCGTGACGCGCGCCAGGCCGCCAGTTCGCTGACCCAGACGCTCGGAACCGTCAACGAGGTCGCGACCACCTTCGACGTGCGCGCCCTGAACCGTACGCTCGTCGGCGCCGATCGCGTGATCGAGTCCCTCGACAGCGAACGCATCGGCCGGGCCATGGCCAATATCGATCGCTTCACCCAGACGCTCGGCGACAATTCCGCCAATGTCGACCTGCTCCTGAAAAATGCCGGCGAGGTCTCCGGCAAGCTCAACGCCATGGCCGACCGGATCGACGGGCTGCTGAAGAGCTTCGCCGGCGATGGAACCAACAATATGTTCGCCGAATTCACTGCGACCGCGCGATCGGTGCGCACGCTCGCCGAACGGCTCGATACCCGGACGGCGCAACTGACGACGTCGATCTCCGGCTTCACGGATCGGACGATCCGCGATATTCAATCTCTGTCGACCGATGGTCGGCGGACGCTGACGGAACTCGAACGGACCCTGCGCTCGCTGGAGCGCAACCCGCAGCGGTTCATCTTCGGCGGGTCGGGCGTGCCCGAATACAATCGCCGCTAGGGCGAAACTGAAGGTTCGGGCGTGCAGCACAACGACGACGTGACGGGATCGAGGCGGGCAGGGCGGTCGGCGGCGCTTGCCGCGACCTTGGCGGTAGCCCTTGCCCTCGCCGGTTGTGCGTCATCGTCCAGCGTTCCCCGCAGCTTCGACATTTCCGCCCCGTCGACCTTCCCGACACTGGCCGGCGCCGTCCGCGGCCAGTTGCTCGTCGTCGAGCCCAAGGCCATCGCCAGCCTCGACACCGAGCGCATCGCGGTGCGCGGTCCCGGCGGCGCCTATTCCTACCTGACCGACGGCGCCTGGGCCGACCGTCTGCCCAAGCTCCTGCAGGCGCGGCTCATCCAGTCCTTCGAGAACGCAAACCGCCTGCGTTCGGTCGGTCGCCCCGGCGACCGGCTGGCATCCGACTGGCAGTTGCTGGCGGAAGTCCGCGCCTTCGAAGTCGTCGTCACCGGCGCCAGCGAAGTGGTGGTCGAGATGTCCGTAAAGATCGTCAACGACCGCTCGGGACGCATCCTTTCCGGCCGGGTGTTCTCGGCACGCGCGCCGGCTGCCGGCACCGACGCGATCAGCGTCTCCGCCGCCTTCAACGGCGCCGTGCAGAGCCTGTTGCGCGAGATCGTGCTCTGGTCGACCGGCCAGGTCTGACGTCTCTAGATCGGCCCCGACGCGAACCCTGCGGCTGCCTCCTGCCTCCTACCGACGAAAAAGGGCGCCTCCCGGCGCCCTTTGCCTTGTCTGCCGGGTGAGCCGCCTCAGTCGAAACGGCCGCTCGCATGGGCGAGGAGGGTGAACACCTTGCCGGTCTCCGAGGTCAGGTAGGACTTGGCCAGCGACCCGTCGCGGTCGTTGCGGTCCACGTCGGCGAGGAGCCGCTGGAACTCGTCGACATAGCGGTCGACGGTCTCGCGGAAATCCGCGTCGCGGCGATAGCGGCGACGCAACTCGTCGAAGGTTTGCTGGCCCTGGGTCGTGTAGAGGCGGCGCGAGAAGACGTTCCTCTCGCCCCGGCGCCAGCGGTCCCAGAGGTCGGCGACGGCATCATGATCCACCATCCGCGCGATGTCGGACGACAGCGCATCGAGATTGTCGAGTGCGGCCGGGGCAGGGGTGCGGCGCTGCGCCGGACGCATCGGCTGCCCGGCCTGGTCCTCGGTGGAGGCTCTGGCGAGAAGGTCCGACAGCCAGCCGCCGGAGCGGTCGGCGGCCTTCGGCGCCTCGGCGCGGGCCGGGGCCTCGCGTCGCGGTTCGACGGAGCGCGGCTCAGGCGTCCGCGGCTCGGCGATGCGGGCCTTGGGGGCCTCGCGCACCGGCTCAGGGCGCTCTTCCGGCCGCGGCAGGTCGGCGACGGCACCACGCAGCGGCAGCGGTGTTTCCTCGCGGACGACGCGACGGGGCGCTGCCGGGGAGGGCTCGGTGACGTCGAAGGCGCGTCCGGACTTGGCGACGATGTCGTTCAGTTCGGCCAGAGCCTTGATCTGGTCGGCCACGACGCGCCGCATCGCGGCGGCGTTTTCCTGCGTCTCCTTCGGGATCTCGATCATGCCGCGCGACAGCTGGTCCCGCGTTTCGGCGAGTTCCCGCTGGATCTCGCTGCTCATCGCCTTCATGCCCGAGGTCAGGGTCTCGAAACGCTCGGCGGCTTCGCGGAACAGAGCGTGCATTTCGTGCGTCGCCTGCTCGTAGGCCGAGCGCATGGCGTGGGTGGTGCGCTCGCGCTCCTTGCCCGTGGCGAGGCGCAGCGTCTCCGCCTGCTCGCCGATCGCCTGCGTCGTCTGGTTGGTCGACTCGACCAGGACGCGGCCAATTTCGCGGGCGCGGCCCTCGGCGGCGCCGAGATTGTCGTCGAGAAGGCCGGTGAAGCTCTTCACCAGATTGTCCATGTCCTCGGTCTTGGAGGCGAGGTGGTGGACCAGCGCCTCGATGACCTCGCGGCGCGTATCGAAGGAGGCGTCGAGACGCTGCTGCATCTCCTCGACCTGCTCCGCCGCCGCCCCGAGGAGCCGCGCCTGGTTGTCGAAGCGCTCGGTCAGCGACGAGACGTCGCGCAGCACCGTGCCGGCGACATTGGTCAGCTGGCCGATCTGGCCGTTGAGCATCCGGGTCGAGGTTTCGGCCGCGGTGGACGCCGTCTCGGCCGAGGATGCGAACTGGCCGATCCGTTCGCCGAGCTGATTGTTGATCGCCGCCAGCGACTGCTCGGTCTGGGCCGCGACGTCCCGGATCGAGCCGTTGGTCTCGCCGAGGCGGGCGAGGACCGAGGCGATCTCGCCCCTCAGCTGATCGTTGGTCGAGGTAAGGGCGAGCACCGATTCGCGGGTGTCCGTTTCGATCCGGTTGCGCAGCAGTTCCGAGCTTTCCGACAGGATGCGGGCAGCCTGTTCGCTTGAATCGGAGATGCCGCGCGTCACGTCGATACCGGTCTGCGACAGGACGCGGGTGATCTCCGCACCCTTCTGGCCGATGACCTCGGTGATGGCGCCGCCGCGGTTCTCCAGCGCACGCACCACGATGTCGCCGACGCGGCTGACCTCGTTGGTGATCTGCATACCGTTGTCGCCGAGGCGGGTAATGAGATTGCTGCCGCGATCGTCGAGGAGCGAGGCGAGCTCGGCCGAGCGGGCGCCGAGGACGGCGTTGATCTCGGCGACGCGTATGGACAGGCCCTGAGTGATGTCGTTCGAGATCGTCGACAGCGTGCGCTCCACATCGTCGACATTGGTGCGCAGCGTCTGGGTGACCGTCTCGACCTTCTCGGTGAGCGTTTCGGCGATGTGCGAGCCGCGGGCATCGAGGGTCTGCGAGACCGATTCGAGCCGGCCGACGACGACCTCCTCGAAGCGGGCGACGCGGGTGTCGAGCGTCTCGGCCACTTCAAGCGCCCGACCGCCGAGCGTGCGGTTGATCTGGTCTACCTTGTCCGACAGCGTCGCGGTGATGAGGTCGGACTTGGCGGTGAGCGTGTAGGTGACCTCGTCCGACTTCTCGCTGAGGAGGCGGGTGATCTCCTCGGACTTGGCTGTCAGCGAATAGGCCACTTCCTCCGACTTGTCGGTGAGGAGGCGCGTGATCTCGCCCGACTTCGAAGCGAGCGTGTAGGTCACGTCCGCCGACTTGTCGGAGAGGATGCGGGTGATGTCCTCGGAGCGGGCCGCGAGGTTCTGTGCGATGTCCTCGGAGGTCGAGGCGAGGTTGCGCGCCATCTCCTCGGAACGCGAGGTCAGGTTGAAGACGATCTGGTCCGACTTGTCGTTCAGGAGGCGGGCCAGTTCGTCCGACTTGGAGGTGAGGTTCGAGGCGATCTCGTCGGACTTCGAGGTCAGCGTATGGGTGATTTCGTCCGACTTCGACGTCAGGTTGAAGGTGATCTCCGCCGACTTGTTCTCCAGCGCTTCGGTCACCGCCTTGCCACCCTCGCCGAGAACCTTGGCGAGTTCGAGCGTGCGGCTGGCGAGCGTCTCGTTGAACGCCTGGGCACGGGTGTCGAGCGCCTGGTCGATGCGGGCGAGGCGCCCGTCGAGGGCGTCGGTGATCTGGCCCGACTGCTGGGCCACCCGCTCGGCGAATTCCCGTGCATCTCCGGCGATCCGGTCGGCGAGGGCGATACCCTTGCCGGAGATCGTCTCGTCGAGAGCGGAAATGTGGCCGGACAGCTTGTGGTCGAGGAGGGCAGTATGGTTGGCGACCTGCTCGGTCAGCATCGAGGCATGTGAGCCGACGCGGCTCTCGAAATCGCCGGTGAGGCGGCTCACCGCATCCTCGAGATTGACGGCATGGCGGCCGACCGAATCTTCCAGCGTCGTCGCATAATGCGCGACCCGGCCCTCGAACGAGGCGGTGTGGCGCAATATGGCCTCGTCGAGACCGCTGGCGTGCTGTGACACGCGGCCCTCGAATTGCGCGGTGTGGCGGCCCATCGTCTCGTCGAGCGTCGTAGCGTAATGGCCGACGCGGCCCTCGAACTGCGCGGTGTGGCGGCCCATCGTCTCGTCGAGCGTCGTCGCGTAATGGCCGACGCGGCCCTCGAAATGCGAGGTGTGGCGGACGATGACGTCCTCCAGGTTCACGGCATGCTGGTTGATGCGCGTGTCGAAGCCGGAGGTGTAGCGGATGAACGCATCCTCGAGATGGGCGGCCTGTTCGCCCATCCGTGTCTCGAAGCCGTTGGTATAGCGGCCGAACGCGTCCTCGAGGCCCGATGTATGGGCGGCGACGCGGCTCTCGAAGTGGCTGGTGTAGCGGCCGATGGCGTCCTCGAGATGCGTCGCATGGGAGGCGACGCTGGTCTCGAAGCCGGACGTGTGCCGGTTGATGGCGTCGTCGAGTGCCACGACGTTCTGGGCGATACGGGTGACCACGGCCTCGCCGTGCGCGGTGGCGGTCTCGGTGATCTCTCCGGCGACGCGCTGCAACTGGCTGGTGACCTCGTCGCCGCGGGCGGCGAGGGCGTTGGTGACCTGCGCGCCGATGTCGCCGATGCGCTGGGTGAGGTCTGTGCCCTGGGTGGCGAAGGTCGACAGCACGTCGGTGCCGGCGAGCTCGATCTCCTCGCGCAGACTGGCGGTGCGCTCGGAAATGGCGGTGGTGACGGTCTCGCTCGCCCGACGCAGGGCGAGCTGCACGTCCTGGGCCTTCTCGGTGAGGCTTTCGACGACCTGGATGCCGACGTCGCCGATGGCGTTCTTGGCTTCCGCGGTGCGCTGGGTGATGGCCTCGGCGATGAGCTGGCCGGTAACGGCCAGGCGCTTGTCGAGCTCGTCGCCATGGGTGGTGACGGTCTGGTGGAGCTTGTCGCCGGTCTCGGCGATGCGGTCGGCGAGGGCGCCGCCGCGCACGGTGATGGTCTCGGCGACGTAGCTGCCGGTGGAGTCGAGCTTGTTGACGACCTCCGAGCCGCGCTCGGTGAGTTCGCCGACCAGGCGCTCGCCGGTGTCGCGCAGGCGCGTCGTGACCTCGTTGCCGCGAAGCGACAGTTCGGAGACGAACGCCTCGCCGGTTTCGCGCAGGGTGGTGGTGACCTCGCCGCCGCGGGTCGCCAGCTCGTAGACCAGGGTCTCGGCCGTCGACTTCAGCACCGAATTGACCTCGCCGCCGCGGCTGGACAGTTCATAGACGAGGCTCTCGCCGGTATCCTTCAGGCGGCTGGTGACCTCGTTGCCGCGCAGCGTCAGTTCGGAGACGAAGGCCTCGCCGGTCTCGCGCAGGGTGGTGGTGACCTCTCCACCGCGGGTCGACAGCTCGACGATGAGGTTCTCGCCGGTGTCGCGCAGGGTCGAGGCAACATAGTCGCCGCGCGTCGACAGTTCCGTGATGATGCTCTCGCCGGTCTCCTTGAGAGTCGAGGTGACGAAGCCGCCGCGGTCCGACATTTCGGCGATCAGCGCATCGCCCGTCTCGCGCAGGGTCGAGGACACCTCACCGCTGCGGGCGGCGAGTTCGGAGATCAGCGTCTCGCCGGTCGAGCGCAGCGTCTCCGACACTTCGCCGGTGCGGGCGGTGAGCTCGGCCACCAGGCTTTCGCCGGTCTCCTTCAGGCGGGCCGACACGTCGTCCGACCGCGAGGCGATGGCCTGGGTGATCTCGGTGCTGGTCAGGGCCAGGTGGTGGGTCATCGCCGTGCCGGTCTCGGACAGCTTCGCCGCCATACTGGTGCCGGTCTCGGCCATGGTCACGGTGACGATGTTGCCGGTATCGGTCAGAACCGAGGTGACGCGGTCGCCGGTCGTCGACAGGGCGCGGGTGACCTCGTCGCTGGTGGAGGCGAGGCGGTCGACGATGTCGGAACCGCGCAGCTGGATCTGGTCGATCATGGTGTCGCCGGCCCGGCCGAGCGCCATGGTGATGGCTTCGGCCTTCTCGCCGAGCGAGGAGGTGACGCGCATGCCGGATTCGTCGATGCGTCGCGCGAGCTGATCGCCGGCATCGGCGATCTGGTTGGCGACCTGCTCGTGAACGCCGGTCATCGAGGCGCGCACGCGCTCGGCATTGGAAACGATGGCCTCGCGCTGGGTGACCAGTTCCTCGATGAGCGAGCGCACGCGCAGTTCGTTGTCGCTGTAGGCGCGCTCGAGCGAGGCGACCTCATTGTGGACGAGCGTCTCGAGCTCGCCGGCCCGCGCCAGCGCCCGCTCGACGCCGTCACCCATGGCGGCGACCTCGCGGCGGATGGCCTGGCCGACCGAGACCACGGCCTCGCGCGCCACCGTCTCGGGCTCGGCGAGCCGCAGCGCGACCTCGCTCATGCCCTGGGCGACAATGCGCATTTCCTGGGAGCGGCGGATCAGGGCGCCCATGACGAAGAAGAACATGACGGGGAGCAGCAGCACCGCCGCGAGCGTCAGCGTCTGCGGGGAATAGGGATCCGGCAGGGTGTTGTCGTAGAGCCGCGAGGCGATGACGAGGCCCGCGCCGAGCCAGCCGATGGACAGCAGCGCGGCGGTCCACAGCGGGGCTGCCGAGGGGCGGCGCGACAGGCGCTCGAGCATCTGGGCGAGATCGCGGCGGTCGTCGTTGGCCGGTGGCTGCGAGGGCGAGATCACCTGGTCGGAGCGGCGCGTATCGGCGAAGAGATCCTCGTCGACCCGCATCGCCTCGCTCGACTGGCGCGATCCCGCATCGCGTCCAGTCGTCCGCACCGACGCCTTGGTCTGGTCCTCGCTGGCCAGATTCAGTGCGTCCTGGATGGCTGCAAGGGCCGCTTCGGCCGGATCCTGCGCCTTCTTGGGAGTGTTCGCCATGGTGTCGCCCGCATCCTTTGACTGCCGACCGTCCTGCATCCACCCGCAACGATGCGCCCCAAGTGCCTCTTGGCCGCATCGAACACGGATGGCAGACAACAGTCCGCCGCAGCATGTAATCTACCGGGGGGTCCTAAGGATTGAAACCTGTCGGAGCCGCAGTTTCCGATTCATCGTTAACGGATGGGTAACCATGACCGATGATGGGCATCTTGCGAAAGCGCGGAAGGGACAGGGTGCCCTCGCGTCCGCCTCGCCGAAACCCACCCCGGTGCAGCGCCGCTGGCTGCTGCGGGGCGCGGCTCAGCCCGGTGGAAAACTCCCCCTCTTCGACGCCGAAGGGCGGGAAGTGCCGCGCGCGACGATCCGGGCCTGCCTCGCGGCCGGCTGGGTCGAGCCCTGGTTCGCCAATCCCGTCAAGCCCGACTGGCTCGTCTGCAAGCTGACGGCTGCGGGGCGGCGGGTCGTCGGTCAGGGTGCCGACGGCCCTTAGCGCGATCCGGGATCGGAAAGCGGCGACGCTCCGGCGCTTTTCATCCGGTCGATGTGAAGATCCATGCCGCGCGCCATGTCGTACGCGATCATCGCCGCCGTCAGCGGATCGGTATGGACGTGGACGGCCTCGACGAAACCCTGCGTCGAATAGGCGAAGGCTGCGGCCTCGCGGCTGATATCGGGCGACAGGAGGGCGCGGGCCAGGCTTTGCGATACGTCGCGGGATCCGCGCATCGCCGGCTCCACCGGCAGCCGCACGGCCTGCAGCGCCTCGGCGAAGCGGTCGATCCGCTCTTGACGCCCCCAGCGCCAGATGAGCGCGTTGGACGCCGCGGTGATGAACCAGAGCACCGCACGGGCGACGTAGATCACCATCATCAGCGCCGCCACCGTCGTGATGAAGCCGCCCCTGCCGATCGCCAGCGCTGCCGTTGAGCATAGCGCCAGCTCGACAGCCAGCCGGATGAGCGTGGCGCGCAGGGCGATCCCACGTGATCGTTCGAACACCATGCCGTGCTTCTCCGGTGCGATGCGGTCCGGGATCGATTTACCACCGATCAACCTCAAAGCCAGAACGCGTGCCGCTTCCGCCGCGCTTTAACTCCGCTTTCGCCGTCGCGCCGCCATGGTGCTCCTGCAGGGAAGACGGGAGGACAAACCTCCTCCAACGACAAACACGCCCCGGGACGGGCGATCGGTCAAGCAGGGGACACCAAGACAATGGCACGTATCATGTCGGACGAATTTCTGGGCAGCAGCCTGCCCGTCGATCTCACTCATCTGTCGCGGCAGACATTCGGCGACCACGATCTGGAGCGCGAGGTTCTGGTGCTCTTCGAGCGCCAGTCGCGCACCATGCTGGAGCGGCTGCGCAACGCCACCAACGCCAAGACCTGGGCGGAAGCGGCCCATACGCTGAAGGGCTCGGCGCTGGGCATCGGCGCCTTCGGAGTGGCCCAGGCCGCCGAGGCGGTCGAATGCGATCAGGTCGACCATCTCTCCTCCCGCGCCTGGGACGATCTGGCGCGCCTCGAAAACGCGGTGAACGAGGCCAACGGCTTCATCTCGACGCTGCTGCGCGCCGCCTGAGCGGCTCGAAGACGGTGCGGGCAGCGATCATGCCCGCCGGCCTCTGGCGAACTGGCACACCTTTCGCTATGTCAATCCCGACGGGAACCGCCGCGTGGTCAAGCGGCGGTTTCTTCGTGTCGGGCCCTGCGGGCGCCCGTTGACGTCACGCGAAGGGCAGGGAGCCGATGCCTCAGATCATCTTCATCGACCACAGCGGCGAGAAGCGACCGGTTGAAGCCGCCAGCGGCGCCACCGTCATGGAAGCCGCCATCAAGAACGGCATTCCCGGCATCGTCGCCGAATGCGGCGGCGCCTGCGCCTGCGCCACCTGCCACGTCTATGTCGACGATGCCTGGAAGGCGGCGACCGGCGAGCCCTCCCACATGGAGGAGGACATGCTCGATTTCGCCTTCGACGTGAAGCCGACGTCGCGCCTGTCATGCCAGATCAAGGTCACGGATGCCATGAACGGGCTGATCATCCACACCCCCGAGCGCCAGGGCTGATCCGGCCGGGCTCCGCCTATCCCGATCCCGCCATGCCTGCAGGGACGCTAGCCCCTGCAGGGGCCTCATGTGTCTATCCGCCTTGGCAAGACGCCCCTATCCGGCTTGATGGCAGGCCGATGCGCGGAGACAAGCGCCATGCCTCCTCAGCCGGCGGAGCGCCCGCTCGCCGCCATTGCCGCCCAGTTCGTCTGCTTCATGCTGATATCGGTGGCCGACACGATCCTGAAGATCATCGTGTCCGAACTGCCGAGCTGGCAGATCATGGCGATTCGCAGCGCCTCGGGCCTCGCCATCCTGACCCCGATCATCCTCGTGCAGATGCTGCGCGGTCGCGGCACCATCGTCACCCGCCGTCCCGGGGCGCATCTGTTCAGGGCGAGCCTCTCGGCCGTGTCGGTCTTCGCCTATTTCGAGGCCCTGCGCGAACTCGATCTGCCTGTCGCCACCGCCATCCTCTTCATCACGCCGTTTTTCGTCGTGGCGCTCTCCGGCCTCGTTCTGCGTGAACCTGTCGGCCTCAACCGCTGGATCGCGGTTGCGATCGGCTTCCTGGGGGCGCTGGTGATCATCCGCCCCGGGCCCGAGGGCGTGTCCATCGCCGCCCTGCTCGCCGTGCTCTCCGCCGCCACATGGGGCGCCGCGATGGTCGCCATCAGGGCGCTCGGCAAGACCGAGGGCACGCTGGCGATCCTCTTCTACTTCAACCTCTTCATCTGTCTCATCGCGCTGGTCTTCGCGATTCCGGGCTGGCAGCCCGTCCCGCTCTGGCTGCTGGGGGTGATCGGGCTCAACGCGGTCATTCAACTTGTCGCCCAGTCTTTCATGCTGATGGCCTTCAGGTTCGCTTCCGCCTCGGTCTCGGCGCCGGTGCAATACACCCAGCTCCTCTGGTCGGTCGCTGCCGGCTGGTTCATCTTCTCGGTCATGCCCGGCCCCCATGTCTTCGTCGGCGCCGCCATCATCGTCTTCAGCGGCCTCTATCTCATCTGGTCGGAACGCCGGCCGCGGTCCCCCGGTTGAGGGTGAGCCCTTGCCCCTGCACCGGCGAGGGGGCACATGGGAGGCGTTGAGGGGGGTGCGATGCGCCGGCTGATCCTGTTCAGGCACACCAAGTCGGACTGGCCGGCGGGCATGCGCGACTTCGAACGCCCGCTCGCCGCGCGCGGGCGACGCGCCGCCCCGCTGATAGGCCGCCTCATTGTCGAACGCGGGCTCGTCCCCGACCGCGTGGTCGTCTCGCCGGCCGCGCGCACGGTCGAGACCTGGGCGCTGGCGAGCGCCGGTCTCGCGCAACTGCTGCCGGGCGAACGGGACGGCCGCATCTACGAGGCGCCGGCCTTCATGCTGGCCAACGTCATCCGCGAGACCGCCGACGTCGTCGCTACGCTGCTTCTCGTCGGCCACAATCCCGGTATCGAAACCCTCTGCGACGACCTCGTCGCCGACGGCCCCGAGGACCAGCGCCGCCGCCTGTCGCGCAAATATCCGACCGGAGGCCTCGCGGTGATCGACTGCGCCATCGATCACTGGCGCGATCTCGGCCCCGGCTGCGGCACGCTCGTCTCGTTCACGGTGCCCCGCGACCTCGACAGCGAGGCCGAGTAGATGGTCTGGACAGGCTGGGTCAACGAGACGCGGCTCGCGGCGCGCTCCATCGCGGCCTATGCGACCGACTGGGTCAATCCGACGCTGCGGCTCGGCGTCACCGGCCTGTCGCGCTCGGGCAAGACCGTGTTCATCACCGCCCTCGTCCACGGCCTGCTGACGGCCTCGCGCTGGCCGGTCTTCGAGCCGCAGGCGCAGGGGCGGATCGCCCGTGTGCGTCTCGAGCCGCAGCCCGACGATGGCATTCCGCGCTTTCCCTATGAGGATCACCTGGCGACGCTGACCGGTCCGCGAGATTGGCCGGAGGGAACAAAGCGCATTAGCGAAATCCGGCTAGCTATTGATTTCGCATCGAATACAGGCTTCATGCGCGGTACCGAAAAGACGCTGACCCTCGACATCGTCGACTATCCCGGCGAATGGCTGCTCGACCTGCCGCTGCTCGCCCAGTCCTATGCGGAATGGTCTCGGCGCAGCGTCGAGGCGGCGCGGCGGCCGCCGCGCGCGGCCCTGGCGCAGGAATGGCTCGCCGCGACTGCGGAGATCGATCCCTTCGGCAAGGCCGACGAGACCGAAGCCCGGCGCCTCGCTGACAAGTTCACGCGCTACCTGAAATCCTGCCGGGACGAGCGCGTGTCCTTGTCCACCCTGCCGCCGGGGCGCTTCCTGCTGCCGGGAGAAATGGAAGGCTCGCCCGCACTCACCTTCGCCCCCCTCGACCTCGGTAGCCGGGAGCCGGCCGGCGACAGCCTCGCCGCGCTGATGGACAAGCGCTTCGAGAGCTACAAGCGCCTGGTGGTGATGCCCTTCTACGCCAACCATTTCGCCACCCTCGACCGCCAGGTGGTGCTGGTCGACGCTCTCGCCGCGCTGAATGCCGGTCCGGCGGCGCTGTCCGACCTCGAACTGGCGCTCTCCGACGTGCTGACCGCCTTCCGTCCCGGCGCCAATTCCATCTTGTCCTCGTTGCTGGCGCGGCGCATCGACCGCATTCTCTTCGCCGCCACAAAGGCCGACCACCTGCACCAGACGAGCCATGACCGGCTTGAGGGGCTGCTCCGACGCCTGACAGACCGGGCCATCCGCCGCGCCGAATTCGCCGGCGCGCGCGTCGAGCCGATCGCGCTCGCCTCTTTGCGCGCGACGCGCGAGACCACCGTCACCCAGCGCGGACAGAGCCTCGCCTGCATCGTCGGAACGCCCATGCCCGGCGAACAGGCCGGCGGCGAGATCTTCGACGGGTTGCGGGAGGTGGCGGTGTTTCCCGGCGAGTTGCCGCTCGATCCGACGGGGCTTTTTGCCGGCCCCGAGGCCTTCCGCGGTGAGGATTACCGCTTCGTGCGCTTCCTGCCACCAAAGGCCGATCCCAGCCAGGCCCTGCCGCATATCCGCCTCGACCGGGCAGTCGAGTTCCTCATCGGAGACCGCCTGGCATGAGCAAGGCTCCGACCCCGAAGCCGCAGGTGTTCCGGCTCGATTCCGACGCGGTGGAGATCGCTCCGCCGAGCGACGCGCCGGTCGAGGACCGCCGCCCCGAAGCCGTGATCGCCGCAGAAGCCGCGGCGCCGCCCGCGGGCGCGAGCCTGTGGACGCGGCTGTTCTGGGTGGGGCTCGGCGGCCTCGTCTCGCTCGCCTTCGGCATCGCGGTCTCGACGCTCATCGACGACCTCTTCACCCGCGCCGCCTGGCTCGGCTGGGCCGGCGTCGCCGCGCTCGTCCTGTTCCTGGTGGGGGGGCTCGCCCTGCTCGGGCGCGAGATCTTCGCCCTGCGCAGCCTCGCCCGGCTCGATACCCTGCGCGAACGCGCGGTGCAGGCGCTTCTCGACAAGGACGACCGCGCCGCCGCCCGCGTCGCCGGCGATCTCCTCGCCGCCATGGCCGGTAATGCCCGCACGGCGCGCGGCCGCATCGCCGTCCAGGCGGCCTTCGCGGAGGGCGTCGTCGACGGCGCGCAGCGCCTGCGCATCGTCGAGCGCGAGCTTCTCGAACCGCTCGACCGCGAGGCGACCCGGCTGGTGGCGGAAGCCGCGCGCCGGGTCTCGGTCGTCACGGCGGTCAGTCCGCGGGCGGCTGTCGATCTCGCCATGGTCTTCGCCACCGCCGTGCGGCTCATCCGGCGGATCGCCGAGGTCTATGGTGGCCGGCCCGGAACGCTCGGCATGTTCAAGCTGGTCCGCCACGTCCTCGCCCACATGGCCGTGACGGGCGGCATGGCGGCTGGCGACACGGTCCTCGACCAGATCGTCGGCCACGGCCTGGCAGCCAGGCTTTCCGCCAAGCTCGGGGAGGGGGTGTTGAACGGGCTTCTCACCGCGCGCCTCGGCATCACTGCCATCGCGATCTCGCGGCCGCTGCCCTATATCGGCGCGCCGCGCCCGGACGTTCGCGACCTCGTCGGCGATGCGATCAGCCTGCGAGGCGACCCGTAAGCCGGAACAGCGCGCGACCGATGCTTGACCGACGTCAAGGACTACGCCCGCCCCGGCTGTCATTGTCCCGGCATCACCGGGAGAACAGCCATGTTCCAGTCCATTCTCTGCCCCGTCGACACCTCCGAGCCGGGGCTCGAGCAAAAGGCCCTGTCCGTCGCCAAGCTGCTGGCCGAGGCCAACGGCGCGTCCATCACGCTGCTGGCCGTCGTGCCCGACATGCCGGTGATGGCGGCCGAGTATCTGCCCGCCGACTTCCACAAGACTCAGATGAGCGAATTCCGCCGGGTGCTTGAGGACATCGCCACGGCATCGGGCCTGCCGAAGGAGCGCGTCAGGACCAAGGTCCGCATCGGCCGCCCCTATCACGAGATCCTGGAGGAGGCGCAGGCTTCCCATGCCGATCTCATCGTCATGGCCTCGCACCGGCCGCGGCTGGCGACCTATCTGCTCGGCTCCAACGCCGCCCATGTGGTGCGGCATGCGACCTGCTCGGTCATGGCGCTGAGGCCCGAGGCGGCTTGACGTCGGGGAGGAGGATGGCCGGCGGGTCCAGCGGGTCAAAGGTGGCCGGCCGGTTCTTGGTCAGCCACAGCGACATCTGCCAGACGGTATAGCCGCCGATGAAGGCGACGAGGCCCATCAGGCCCCAGTTGACGGCGCTGATCGCCTGGAACGCCAGATAGGCGAGGGAGATGGTGAGCCCGGCCGTCGTCGCCGCAATGATCATGTAGCGCCAGGCCGGCTCGCCGGCGATGAACCGGGCATTCGGCGAGGTCTGGCCGATCCTGGCGCAGAGGGCCCGCACGAAGGCGGTGAAAGGCGCGTCATGGGCTTCGATCTCGACCATGCCGCGCCAGGACACGTTGGAGAACCAGTTCTTCTTGCCCAGTCGCTGGCGGACCTCGACCCGGTAGCGCCGGGTGTAGAGATTGGCGGGGCGGAAGACGATCCTCACGCTCTCGATCTGGTGCAGCGGCAATCGCCCCGTCGATCGCCCGTCGGACCAGGCGAGATCGCGCTCCTCGATGGTGAAGCTGATCTCCGGACCGATCAGCTTCGGCCGATGGCGGAAGGTCGGCCGCCCCTCGTGGTCACGCCACAGGTCGGGGGCCTGCGAAAGGGCGTCGGCTTCGGCGAGGGCGTCTGAACGGGTCATGACGCGTCTCTACACGCGGCCGGGACGCGGCGGAAGGCAGACGGCGGCGCAGGCGTAACCTTACCGC
Source organism: Phreatobacter sp. (assembly GCF_030691135.1). Lineage (GTDB taxonomy): Bacteria > Pseudomonadota > Alphaproteobacteria > Rhizobiales > Phreatobacteraceae > Phreatobacter. The sequence goes on along the minus strand of NZ_JAUYFA010000011.1, from coordinate 720 downwards.
GAGGTCGCATCGCCGCAGGGGCGCCGCGCGCCCTCCGCGCGGACCTGCGGCCTTGCCTCGCCGACCGGCCCAAGCCATGATCCCGGCTCGTCTTTTCGCCTTCGCGTCGGGGAGTGTTCCATGAAGGCCATCATTGTCGGCGGCGGTGTTGGCGGACTGACCACCGCCCTCATGCTCGCCGCGCGCGGCATCGGCTGCGAGGTCTATGAACAGGCCTCCGAGGTCCGCGAGCTCGGTGTCGGCATCAATACCCTGCCGCATGCGATCAAGGAACTGGCCGGGCTCGGCCTGCTGCCGCGCCTCGACGACGTCGCCATCCGCACCCACGAGCTCATCTACACCAACCGCTTCGGCCAGGAGATCTGGCGCGAGCCGCGCGGGATCGAGGCCGGCTTCGACGTGCCGCAATTCTCCATCCACCGCGGCCGCCTGCAGACCGTCATCTACCAGGCGGTCAGGGCGCGGCTCGGCGAGAGCCGCATCTTCACCGGCCACCGCCTCGGCGCCTGGAAACAGGACGACAGCGGCGTCACCGCCTGGTTCTTCGACCGCGAGGGGCGGCATGTCCGCACTGCGCGCGGCGACGTCCTGATCGGCGCCGACGGCATCCATTCCACCGTGCGCCGCTCGCTCTTCCCCAACGAAGGCCCACCGGCCTGGAACGGCATCATGCTCTGGCGCGGCGCGCTGGACTGGCCGGACTTCCTCACCGGCCGCTCC
>NZ_JAUYFA010000001.1 GCF_030691135.1 Phreatobacter sp. | reverse complement strand
CCGCCGGCGTGCTCGGCGAGATCGTCGCCAAGGAGGGCGACACCGTCGGCGTCAGCGCGCTGCTGGGCATGATCTCGGCTGGCGACGGCAAGGCTGCAGCCCCCGCGCCCAAATCCGATGCCGCGGTCGCGCAGGCGTCGGGCAAGGCCGGCGAGGCGACGACCGCCGCCGCCGAGGCCAAGACCGGCGCGGTCGCCGGCGACACCCAGATCAAGCCCGCGATGAAGGCCGCCGATTCCGGCCCGGCCGTGTCGCGGCTGGCGGCCGAAAGCGGGGTCGATCCGTCGAAGGTCAATGCGTCCGGCAAGGACGGCCGCGTCACCAAGGGCGACATGCTCGCCGCCATCGCCACCGGAGGCGCTCCCGCCCCGGCGCCGGCTCCCGTCGCCGCCCCCCGCCCGGCCTCCCAGCCGGCGGATGCGGTCCGCGAGGAGCGCGTGAAGATGACGCGCCTGCGCCAGACCATCGCGCGGCGCCTGAAGGACGCGCAGAACTCGGCTGCCATGCTGACGACCTTCAACGAGGTCGACATGACCGCGGTGATGAGCCTGCGCAACCAGTACAAGGACCTGTTCGAGAAGAAGCACGGCGTGAAGCTCGGTTTCATGGGCTTCTTCGTGCGCGCCTGCGTCCAGGCGCTGAAGGACATCCCGGCGGTCAATGCCGAGATCGACGGCACCGACATCGTCTACAAGAACTTCTGCCATGTCGGAGTCGCCGTGGGCACCGACAAGGGCCTCGTCGTGCCGGTGGTGCGCGATGCCGACCAGATGGGCATCGCCGAGGTCGAGAAGACCATCGCCGATTTCGGCCGCCGCGCCCGCGACGGCAAGCTGACCATCGAGGAGATGCAGGGCGGCACGTTCACCATCTCGAACGGCGGCGTCTACGGCTCGCTGATGTCGACGCCGATCCTCAATGCGCCGCAGTCCGGCATCCTCGGCATGCACAAGATCCAGGAGCGGCCGATGGTCATCGGCGGCAAGATCGAGATCCGCCCGATGATGTATCTGGCGCTCTCCTATGACCACCGGATCGTCGACGGCAAGGAAGCCGTGACCTTCCTGGTGCGCGTCAAGGAGAGCCTGGAGGATCCCGCCCGTCTCGTGATGGACCTCTGATCCGACCGGACGTCCATAGCCGGCCGCTGACGCGGTGCGCGAGGAGAGCAGCATGTCCAAGGGCGTCGTCGTCGTCACCGGATCGAGCCGCGGCATCGGGCGCGCCTGCGCCCTGCTGGCGGCCGAGCGCGGCTATGACGTGGTGGTGAACTACACCGCCAATGCCGCGGCGGCCGAGGAGGTCGTCGCCGCCATCAACGCGCTCGGCGCCCAGGCCGTCTCGGTGAAGGGCGACATTGCCGAGGAATCCGACATCCTCGACATCTTCGCCGCGGCGGATCGGCTGGGGCCGCTGGTCGGTCTCATCGCCAATGCCGGCGTCGTCTCGCTGTCGGGCCGGGTCGAAACCTATACCGCCGACCGCCTCCACCGCATCATGAACATCAATGTCGTCGGCACCATCCTCTGTTCCCGCGAGGCCGTGAAGCGCATGTCGACCAAGCACGGCGGCAAGGGCGGCGCCATCGTCGCCATCTCCTCCGTTGCGGCCGTGCTCGGCAGCCCCAATGAATATGTCGACTATGCCGCCTCCAAGGGTGCGGTGGACAGTTTCGTCATCGGTCTCGCCAAGGAGGTTGCGATGGAGGGGATCCGCGTCAATGCGGTGCGCCCCGGCATGGTCACCACCGACATTCACGAGGCAAGCGGCGATCCCGCCCGGGTCGAGCGCATCCGCCCGTCCATCCCGATGCAGCGGATCGGCGATCCGGAAGAGATCGCCCGTGCCGCCCTCTGGCTCCTCTCCGAGGAAGCCTCCTACTGCACCGGCACCTTCATCACCGCTTCCGGCGGGCGCTGAGCGCCCGCCACCGTCCGCCATTCCGGAGACAGCTCATGTCCTACGATCTCATCGTCATCGGCACCGGCCCCGGCGGCTATGTCGGCGCCATCCGCGCCGCGCAGCTCGGGCTGAAGGTCGCCGTGGTGGAGAAGCGCAAGACCCATGGCGGTACCTGCCTGAACATCGGCTGCATCCCGTCCAAGGCGCTGCTGCACGCCTCGGAACTGTTCGACGAGGCCGGCCACGGCTTCCAGGCTCTCGGCATCGAGGTGCCGGCGCCCAAGCTCAACCTCAAGCAGATGATGGTGCACAAGCAAGAGACGGTGGACGCCAACGTCAACGGCGTCGCCTTCCTCCTGAAGAAGCACAAGGTCGACCAGCATTTCGGCCGCGGTGCCATCGTGGCGCCGGGCAAGGTCGCGGTCACCGCCGATGACGGCAAGGTCACGGAGATCGAGGCAAAGAACATCGTCATCGCCACCGGCTCGGAAGTGACCCCGCTGCCGGGCGTCACGATCGACGAGAAGCAGATCGTCTCGTCCGAGGGCGGTCTTGAGCTCACCAAGGTGCCGGCCAAGATGGTCGTCATCGGCGCCGGCGTCATCGGCCTCGAGCTCGGCTCCGTCTGGCGGCGCCTCGGCGCCGAGGTCCATGTGGTGGAATATCTCGACCGCATCCTGCCCGGCATGGACGCCGAAGTCGCCAAGCAGTTCCAGCGCATCATGGGCAAGCAGGGCGTGACCTTCCAGCTCGGCTCCAAGGTGACCGGCGCCAAGGCGTCGAAGAAGGGCGTCACCCTGACGGTGGAGCCCGCCGCCGGCGGCGAAGCCCAGACCGTCGAGGCCGAGGTGGTGCTCGTCGCCATCGGCCGGCGGCCCTATACCGAGGGCCTCGGGCTGGAGACGGTCGGCGTCGCCCTGGAGCGCGGCCGCGTCGTCATCGACGACCATTTCAGGACCAACGTCCCCGGCATCTATGCCATCGGCGACGTGGTGCGCGGCCCGATGCTGGCCCACAAGGCCGAGGACGAGGGCATCGCAGTCGCCGAGATCATCGCCGGCAAGGCGGGCCATGTGAACTACGACTGCATTCCCGGCGTCGTCTACACCTATCCCGAGGTCGCCACGGTGGGGAAATCGGAGGAGGACCTCAAGGCCGCCGGCATCGCCTATAATGTCGGCAAGTTCCCCTTCACCGCCAATGGCCGTGCCCGCGCCAACCGCGCCACCGACGGCTTCGTCAAGGTGCTGGCGGATGCGGCGACGGACAAGGTGCTCGGCGTCCACATCATCGGTGCCGGCGCCGGCGAGATGATCCACGAGGCGGTGGTGCTGATGGAGTTCGGCGGCTCGGCGGAGGATCTCGGCCGCTCGACCCACGCCCATCCGACCATGTCGGAAGCGGTCAAGGAGGCGGCGCTCGCCGTCGACAAGCGCGCCATCCACATGTGAGCCGCCCTGCCCGCTCCGGACGGAAAGACCCCGGCGTCACGGCCGGGGTTTTTTATTGGCCGTCGCGGCGAACTTTCCCGGCCTTGGAATGAACCTCCGGCGCCGCCGGCCCGACCCATGGACATCGCAAGCGACCGCATGCACGCGGCGCCCAGAGGATCCAAGGAGATCACGATGTCCAAATCCATCAACAAGCTGGCCCTCGCCGGCGCCCTGACTCTCGCGCTGACCAGCGCCTTCACCGGTCTCGCCCAGGCCCGCGGCGGTGGCGGCGGCGGTGGCGGCGGCGGTGGCGGCGGTGGCTCGGAAGTCACCCAGTCCAATGCCGTCGTCATGCCCGGTGCACCGACGCACCAGCGCATGGGCAACCCGCCCCCGGCCAATGCCAGCCTCGAAGCATGCCACTACTCCGCCATCTGGGGCGGCATCGTCTGCGAGCGCCGCGGCGGCCGCCGCTGATCCTGCCAGAACAGGCATACCGAACCGGCGGAGCGAAAGCTCCGCCGGTTTCGTTTGCGTTGTGTCTGGCGCCCGTCCACCACGCGGACAGAGAGGCAGCCAGTGGGCCCAAACCCGTCGGACCTGCCTGCCGGACACGCGAAAGCCCCGGTGCAGGGCACCGGGGCTTTGCTCTAGATCAGAGGATGGCGGCGGTCGTCGCGATCACTCGCAGACGCGGATGGTGCGGCGCTCCGGGCCGTAGGGGCCGTCGACCCAGCGGCGGGTCAGGTAGCAGTCGGAGGCGTAGGCGCTGGAGCGGCTGGCGGCGATGGCGCCGCCGACGATCAGGCCGGTGGCGAGGGCGCCGACGCCCCAGCCGATGTGGCGGCGATGGAACGGGCCGGCTTCGGCCTGGGAAGCAACGCCAACCGACAATGTGGCGACGGCGAGGGCGGCGATGGCGAAGGTCTTGAAGCGGTTCATGGCAGGTCCCCTTGAGGTTGGCCGGGGCTCGTTGCGCCCCTGATATCCATGGGTGGCGCCATCTCGCAAAAAGGTTCGGGCCCGCCGCGGTTTTTTTTCGCGACGGGCCCGAACGGAACCAGGCAGGGATGAAAGAGGCTCTTCGACCGCCTCGCCCGGCCGGCCGCCGGCGTCCCCTGCCATGTCGGCCGCGAGGATCTCCTCGCCACGCCGCGCTGACCTGACCGACGTGCAAAAGCCCCGGTGCATGGCCGGGGCTTTCGCGAGGCATATCTTGGGAGGAGGTCTCTTCAGGAAGACTGGGTCGGTCCTAGCCTGGCGATCACTCGCAGACGCGGATGGTGCGGCGCTCCGGGCCGTAGGGGCCGTCGACCCAGCGGCGGGTCAGGTAGCAGTCGGAAGCGTAGGCGCTGGAGCGGCTGGCGGCGATGGCGCCGCCGACGATCAGGCCGGTGGCGAGGGCGCCGACGCCCCAGCCGATGTGGCGGCGATGGAACGGGCCGGCTTCGGCCTGGGAAGCAACGCCAACCGACATGGTGGCGACGGCGAGGGCGGCGATGGCGAAGGTCTTGAAGCGGTTCATGGCAGGTCCCCTTGAGGTTGGCCGGGGCTCGTTGCGCCCCTGATATCCATGGGTGGCGCCATCTCGGAAAAAGGTTCGGGCCCGCCGCGATTTTTTTCGCGACGGGCCCGGGTGGCCTCATCAGGCTTGAACGGGAAGGTCAGTCGCTCGCTTCGGCGCTGCCGGGATCGACAGTCGCCTGGCGCGGCGGTGCGATCGAAGGAGCCTCCGCCGTCTCGGAGCCGGGGACGGTCGCCGGCGGCGCTTCGGCCGTCGCAGCCGGAGGCGCGGGCGGCGGGCCCGTCACCATGGGCACGCCGGATTCGGCCGGGGCGCGGGCGGCGGTCAAGGCCGGGACGGGATCGGCGAGACCGGCGCCGAGCAGCGGATCGGCCGTCGCGCCGCGCCGCGCCGTCTCCTGGAGGATCTGGCGGAGCTGGGCGGGATCGAGATCGGGCTGGCGCTCCAGCAGGAGGGCGGCGATGCCGCTGACATGGGCCGCGGCCACCGAAGTGCCCGACGAGATCTGATAGCCGCCGCGCGGGGCCGGCAGGATGATATCGACCCCCGGCGCCGCCACCGCCACGTGATTGCCGCGCGAGGCGGCGGCGAACAGGCGGCCCGCCTGGTCGGTCGCGGTCACCGCGATGACGTTCGGATCGGCCGCCGGGAAGGAGACCGGCGCACCCGGGCCTTCATTGCCCATGGCGGCGACCATGGCGATACGCTGGCGGGCGGCGACCTGGATGGCGCGGGTCATCATCGGATCACGCGGGCCGGCGAAGCTCATGTTGATGACGCGGGCGCCCTCCCGGATCGACCAGTCCATGGCCTTCAGGATGTGGAAGCTGGTGCCGGAGGCGCCGCTGCTCTGGCCGGGCGCGAAGGCGCGGACGGCGAGGATGTTGGCGCCGGGTGAAACACCGGTGAGCTGGGCATTCGCGACGATGGCGCCGGCCATGCCGGTGCCGTGCTCATGGGCCTGGAAGGCCCCGCCGACGGCGTCGAAGGACTTGGCGATGCGGCCGGTCATCTCGGGATGGGTGGCTTCGACCCCTGAATCGATGACGGCGATCGCCACCTGTTCGCCGCGGGCGAGACCATGGGCTTCGGGCAGGCGCAGCTGGTCGACGACATATTGCATGGAGGCGCCGCCGGATCGGGTCGCGGTGGCGCTCTGCAGGCGGAAGACATAGTTCGGCCGTTCGAAGAGATAGTTCGGCTGGACATAGCCAACGCCCGCGCTGCGCGTCATGGCCCGGATCGCGGCCGGCACAGTCGTACGGTTGGGAATGCGATAGCGGTGCACGACGGTGCCGACGAGCTGGGACTGCTCCTGGGCGATCAGCGTCAGGTTGAAGCGGCGCACGACGTTGCGCACGGCATTGGCCGGCGCATTTGCGTTCATGATGAAGAGCACCTCGTCCGGCACGTAGCGGCGCTCGTTGGCCGGCGGCAGGCCGGGCACGTCCTGTCTGTCGGTGCCGGCGCGGGCGGCGGAGATCAGAGCGGGAGCGCCGAAAGCAGCGGCTGCCGCACCGGCGGCGGGACCGAAGCCGGGTCCGCGCGGCGGCGGGCCTCCGGGTGGCGGGCCACCGGGAGGCCGGCCACCCGGCGGACGGACGCCGCCGCCCCCGGGCGGAATGAGCACGACGGGACCGTCGTCGGGAAGGATCACCGGCGGACGGCGGCCGGGAGGCAGGCGGACCACAGGTCCGTCTCCGGGATAGATCATCGGCGGTCGGCCGCCGGGAGGACGGCCCGGAGGCCTCTCGCCGGGCGGACGGCCAGGCGGCCGTGTCACGACATCGTCACTGCCGGGGCGAACACCCGGGCGGCCCCAGGGCGGACGGCGCCCGGGGCGACCGTCCGTACGACCCACATCGTCGCCATAGCGACCGCGGGCGGCTTCACGTCCGGGGCGACGATTGCCGGCTCCGGCATCGTCACCGAAGCGACCGCCGCGACCGGGTCGGCCATCGAACCTGTCGCCGCGCATCGGGCCCTCGCCGAAACGACCACCGCGACCACCCTCGTCGATGAAGCGACCACCGCGACCACCGCGACCACCCTCTTCCGTGAAGCGACCGCCACGGCCGCCGCCGTCGATGAAACGACCACCGCGACCGCCACCCTCGCCAAAGCGACCGCCACGGCCACCACCGTCGATGAAGCGACCGCCGCGATCTGACGGCATGCGCTGCATGGACCCGCGCGAGGGTCCGTCCATGCGCGAACCACGGCCGCGGAAGCCGCCGCCACCGCCGCCGAAACCGCCGCCGCCGATGGAGATTCCGAACTGCGCCTGAGCCGGGCGGATGTCGACGACGACCAGGAAGGTCGAGGCCGCGAGAAGGCCGAGAAAGCCCGCGACAATGCCCGTCTTCGACCGCAGGAACGCGGGGCGACCGTCAGCGTCGGACATGACTGCATCTCCCTGGCCGGATGGCATCAAAGCGTGCGCAGGCTAGGCCGGCATTGTTTCTGTTTGGCTGCGCTGGTCGCCGCCCTGTTCGTGCACGGCGGTCGCGTCAGGAGGCCGGGCCGACGAAGCGGACGAGACCCGTCCGGCCGCGGATCGTGGCGACGACCTGATCGAGATCGGCCGCGCTCATGCTGCCCTCGCCGATGCGCACCCGGTAGAAGCCGCCGGGACGCGGACCCTCGACGATCGTGCCCTTGACCTGTTCGAGCAGCCGCGTCACGTCGCCGGCCGTCGCCTCGGCATTGAAGCCGATGAGGACATAGGTGCCCTCGACGCGGGCCGTACCGGGAGCCGGGCTGTGCGAGGCCGTCTGGAACTGCACCGGGCCGGCGATGAAGGACGAGCCGATGACGCCGGCCTGGATCACCAGGGCCAGGGCCGCCGCGCCGGCGGCATAGGCGAGGGTCCGGGGCGACAGGAGCGCGAGCTTCTCGCCTAGCCAGTCGGCGAAACCGGCGCGCGCCCTTGCAGCGACGTGAGAGAGCCTGGCCGGCTCGGCCTCGACGCGCTTCATCAGGTCGTCCAGCACGCGGGCGGAGGGACGGGGCGAGGCCTCGGCCAGGGCGAAGGAGGCGTCCTGGTCCTCGCGGACGATGGCGAGTTCCTCGTGCAGGGTCTCGTCGACCTCGAGGGCCGCCTCGACACGGGCCGTGTCGGCAGCGGACAGCGTGCCGGCGGCGTACCAGGGCAGCAGTTCGGAAACCGCCCGGCGCTCTGACATCTCTAGGGTGCTGCGCGTCGTCATGGCCAACCTCGATCGACTCCGGCGCTCTGCATGAGCTCCTGGAGCCTTTTGCGCGCATAGAACATGCGCGTCTTGACGGTGTTCTCCGGTATTCCGACGATCTCGGCCACTTCGGAGATCGATTTCTCCTGATAGTAGACCAGATCGACGATTTCCCGGTGCTCGGGCGAAAGCTGGCCGATGCAGCGGCGGATGGCCTTTGCCTTGTCCAGTTTCTGAGACACCGTCTCGGGCGTGTCCGCATCGTCCGCGATGGCGGCGGCCTGTTCATCGTCCAGTTCCGCTTCCGTCGTCTTCCTCAGCGAGGACAACGCCTTGAAACGGGCCATTCCGAGGATCCAGGTCGAGACGCTTGATCGCCCCTCGAACCTGTCGGCCTGCCGCCACACGTCCAGGAAGACTTCGCCGATCAGATCCTCGGCCTGTCCCTCGTCCTTGATGAACCGGAGAACGAACCGGAACACGCGGACATTGTGACGGGCAAAGAGGGTCCGGAAGGCGAGACGATCGCCTTTGGCAACCCGGAGGATGAGATCCTGGTCGCTGTCAGACTGCATCGTCACTCCCGAGCCGGTGGGCTCGCAGCATCAGTCGCGGCAGCCGGCGAAAAGGTTCATGCACCATGGAAGAATCTGTCGGGGATGCGGGATCGGCACGCCACGTACCATGACGAAACGCGACGCTAGGTCAACCTCGCGCCGCAGCGGCGCGCCTCAGGTGGCATCGAGGCCCATCTGCCAGAAATCCGCCTCGAGCCGGGAAGCCTTGGCGAAAAGCCCGGCCAGTTCGGCAAAGCGCTGCTCCGTCATCGACCGTGCCGCCAGCTCGTCGAGGTGACGACGCGCGGCGGCGGCGACCGCCTGATAGCCGTCGCCGGCATATTCCCCGATCCACTCGCCATAGGGATTGGTGCGCAGAGCCGCCGGATCCTGCGCGGCCAGGGTGCGTCCGATCTCCGCGTAGCCGATAACACAGGGCGCCAGGGCGACATGGAGGTCGAGAAGATCGCCCGCGGCGCCGCAGTCGAGAACGAAGCGCGTATAGGCCACGGTGGCCTGATGCTCCGGCGCGGCCTCGATCTGGGCGGGTGTCAGGCCCCAGCGACCGCAGAGCCGGACATGGAGGTCCGTTTCCGCGAGAATGGCGGCAAGCCCGGCCTGGGCGGCGCGGATATCGGCCAGCGTGCGGCTCTTGTAGCTCGCCAGGGCATAGGCGCGGGCGAACTGGATGAGGAACAGATAATCCTGGACCAGATAGGTGCGGAACGCGGTCTCGGGCAGCGTTCCCGCGCCGAGCCTGCGAACGAAGTCATGGTCCACATAGGAGCGCCAGTCGGCAGCAGCGGCGGCCTTCAGCCGTTCGAAGATATCCATGGCGCAGCAAGCCTCACGGTCGGGGTTCCGCCCTGCTTCTAGGCCAACCGCGGCCATCCTGTCATCGCCGATGGAGCGCCTGCCCTGCCGCAGGCGCTGCCCGCTGAACCATTAGCGCGGGATCAGCGCCCAGTAGTCGAGATCGAGGATCACCGCCGGGTCATAATCGTCGCCGGCCTTGAGCGGGTAGTCGGCGCAGGGCCGGTCCTTGGTGGCGACGGTGCGGATGCGCAGGGCGCCGACATCGTCGCGGCCCGGCAGTTCCTCCACGGCGAGGATCTGCGACCAGGCGAAGACGGTGTCGCCGGCAAAGAGCGGCGCGACGTGGCGGCCGCCATTGATGGCGGCGATCTGGAAGCAGTTGGCGAGACCGTTGAAGGACAGCGCGCGGGCGATGGAGATGACGTGGCCGCCATAGACGAGGCGGCGGCCGAAGCGCCCCTGCCCCTCGGTATACTGGTTGAAATGGACCTTGGCCGTGTTCTGGTAGAGGCGCGTCGCCATCATGTGCTCGGCCTCCTCGACGGTCATGCCGTCGACATGGTCGATGCCCTCGCCCGCGACATAGTCGGAGAGGCGGTGACGCTGGCCGGAGAGCGCCGCGTCCCAGGCTTCCGGATCGATGAGCGGGCAGGCATCGCCGAGCTGGTCGGGCTCGAGCGCCTTCGGCAGGGCCGGCACATGTTCGGGCGGGGCCGGCGCCGCCTCGTCGCGCTTCCTGACCATGACCCAGCGCACATAGTCCAGCACCTCGTCACCATGCTGGTTGGTGCCGACGGAGCGGACATAGACGACGCCGGTCTTGCGGTTGGAATTCTCCTTGAGGCCGACGACCTCGGAGACGGTGGACAGGGTGTCGCCGGGATAGACGGGCGAGAGGAAGCGACAGCCGGCATAGCCGAGATTGGCGACGGCGTTCAGCGAGACGTCGGGAACGGTCTTGCCGAACACGATGTGGAAGACCAGCAGGTCGTCGACGGGGCTCCTCGGATAGCCGATATGCTTGGCGAAGGTGTCGGACGACTGCACGACGAAGCGGGTGCCGTAGAGCGCGGTGTAGAGCGCGGCATCGCCGATGGTGACGGTCCGCGGCGTAGCGTGGACGAGCCGGTCGCCGAGGCGGAAATCCTCGAAGAAACGTCCCGGATTGGTCTTCGGCATGGCGCGGCTCCCTCGTCTGGCAACCATCTATGCCGCGCCGCGCTGCGAAGTCCAACGAGACAAAGGACGGGGAGGATCGAGACCGTCGGTTCACAAGCCCGGCCGCATGGGCTATCGAACGCCACCCCCCGCGCAAGTCCCGCACAAGGCGCCCATGGCTCCCACATCCGTCCCCGGCCGCCCGAAACTGATCCTCGCCTCGGCCTCGCCGCGCCGTCTCGCCCTGCTGCAGCAGGCCGGGATCGAACCGGACACGCTGGTTCCCGCCGAGATCGACGAGACGCCCTGGCCGCGCGAAAGCCCGCGCAAGCTGGCGCTGCGCCTGGCGCGCGACAAGGCGGCGGAAGCCGCCCGGCGCATCCGCGACGACGCGGACTGGGCGGGATCGGTGATCCTCGCCGCCGACACCGTGGTCTGCGTCGGCCGGCGCATCCTGCCGAAGGCGGAGACCATCGAGGACGCGGCGGCCTGTATCCGCCTGCTCTCGGGCCGCGCCCACCGGGTCTACACGGGGCTCTGCCGCGTCGACCAGGCGGGCCGGGTCACCGCCAAGCTGGTGGAGACGCGGGTGCGCTTCAAGCGGCTGTCGAAGGACGAGGTCGACGCCTATCTCGGCGCCGGCGAATGGCGCGGCAAGGCCGGCGGCTATGCCATCCAGGGCATTGCCGGCGCCTTCGTCGTCTCGCTGGTCGGGTCCTATACCAATGTGGTCGGTCTGCCCCTCGCCGAGGCCGTCGGCCTGATCGGCGCCACCGGCTATCCCGTGACGCTCGGCTGGATCGCGAAGGGCTGAGGCGCGTTCAGGGGGAGAGCACCGCCCTTCCCTCGCAGCCCCGTCCCGTGCCATGACCCTGCCCATGAACGCCGAGAACGACAACGACCGGCTGGTCGATCCGCCGAAGGCCTGCGCGATCTGCGGCAAGCCCGCCCTGGTGCGCTTCAAGCCCTTCTGCTCGAAGCGCTGCGCCGATGTCGACCTCAACCGCTGGCTGAAGGGCGCCTATGCCATCCCCGTCGTGGAGAACGAGGGCGAGGACGAGGACAGCCGCGACTGAAGCAGGTCACAGCATTTCGAGCGCGCGCCGGCGCGTCGGCGGCGGAAAGGCCGCGTCGATGGCGACGATGTCCCCGGGCGTGAGAACGAGATCGGCAGCCGGCCGGTTCTCCGCGACATGGGCCGGCGTGCCCATCTGCGGAATGGCGACGACGCCGCCCTTTCGCAACGTGAAGGCGAGCGCCACCTGCGCCGCCGTCGCGCCGGGATGGCGGGCGGCGATGGCGGCGAGGGCCGGATGGCGCGGCAGCCGCCCCTGTTCGATCGGTGAATAGGCCATGATCGGAATGCCGCGCGCGGCCTGCCAGGACATGAGGTCGAATTCGATGCCGCGGCGCCCGCAATTGTAGAGCACCTGGTTGGCGGCGACGCCGGTGCCGCCGGCGGCGATGAGGCCTTCCATGGCCGCGACGCCGAAGTTCGAGGCGCCCCAGTGGCGGATCTTGCCGTCGGCCTTGAGGCGCTCGAAGGCGGCCACGGTCTCGCCGAGGGGGATTCCGCCCGGCCAGTGCAGCAGGTAGAGATCGAGGCGATCGGTCCTAAGGCGGCGGAGCGAGGCCTCGCAGGCGGCGACGGCGCTCTGCCGCCCGGCATTGTGGGGATAGACCTTGGAGACGAGGAAGGCCGCGTCGCGGCGGCCGGCGATGGCGGCTCCGATCAGCTCCTCGGAGGCACCGTCGCCATACATCTCCGCCGTGTCGATCAGCGTCAGGCCGGCGTCGAGGCCGGCATTCAGCGCCGCCATCGCCGCGGTCCGCCGCTCGGGCCGGTCGGCGATCGTCCAGGTGCCCTGCCCGAGCACGGGAATGGCCTCGCCGTCGGGCAGGGTGATCGTCGCGATGGCCTGGGTCATGGTCGGCTCCTCGTCCGGGGCCGGGCTCCGAACCTTACTGCTGCTTCGGGATATTGGCCGCCGCGACGACCTTGGCCCATTTCTCCGTCTCGTTCTTCAGGAAGGCGCCGAACTGCGCGGCGGTCTGGGGCGCCGGCTGGGCTCCGAAGCGCTCGAACTTCTCGATGGTCTCGGGCTCCCTCAGGGCCCGGCTCATGGCGGTGTTGAGCGCCGCGACGACGTCAGCCGGCGTGCCCTTGGGCGCAACGATGCCGGACCAGGAATAGGCCTCATAGCCGGGAAGGCCAGCCTCCGGCATGGTCGGGATATCCGGCAGGATCGACAGGCGGGCCGGGCTGATGCCGAGCGCCTTGACGGTCTTGGCCTGGACCTGGGGCACGGCGGTGGGGCCGTCGGCGAACATCAGCTGCACGTGATTGCCGAGCAGGCTGCTCATGGCCGGGGCGCTGCCGCGGTGGGCGACATGCAGCATGTCCGTACCGGTCATGCTCTTGAAGAGTTCGCCGGCCAGATGCGTGCCGCCGCCGACACCGGCCGAGCCATAGGTGAGCTTGCCCGGATTGGCCCTGGCATAGGCCGCGAGCTCGCCGACATTGTTCACCGGCAGCGAGGGATGGGCGCAGACGATGATCGGGAAGATGCCGGCGCCGCTGACCGGCACGAAATCCTCGAGGAAATTGTAGGGCAGGCTGGCCTTCAGGCTCGGGTGAACCGAGTGATGGATGGCGCAGACCAGCAGGGTATGTCCGTCCGGGTCGGAGCGCTGCACGGCCTGGGCCCCGATCACCGCGTCGGCGCCGGGCCGGTTTTCGACGATGACCGTCTGGTTCCAGTATTCCGAGATCTTCTGGCCGATCTGGCGGGCGGTCAGGTCGACCGGACCGCCGGGCGGGAAGGGCACGACCAGCGTGACCCGCTTTGAGGGAAAGGCCTGGGCTCGGGCGGGCAGGATGGAGGCGGCCGCGACGCCCCCGAGGGTGGCGAGAACGGTGCGGCGGCTGGCGGTCGTCATGGGCGGGTGTCCTCCGGACAGGCTTTTGGAAATGAAACGCCATTTCATGAGCCCCCGCAACTGGGCCGGATGGGAGGGGCCATGCCGCCAAAACGACCATGGCCGGGACGAGGCCCGGCCATGGATCATGCTGGTGTCGCGGGGCCCTGCCCCGGCCCGGTGCCGCCGGTCAATCGACCTTGGCGCCGGCGGCGCGGACCACCTCGGCCCAGCGCGGAATTTCCCGGGCCATGCGCGCCTGCAGAACCTCCGGCCCCTTCATCGTGGCGAGGGCGCCGAGTTCCTCGAAACGCTTCACGAAGGCCGGATCCTGGCCGATCTTGATATGGGCCTCGACCAGCCGCCGGGTGATGGCGTCGGGCAGGCCCTTCGGCGCGATCATGCCGGACCACGACGTCACGTCGAAATCGGCGACGCCGCCCTCGATCATCGTGGGCACGTCGGGCAGGCCCGGCCAGCGCTTGGCGGTGGACACGGCGAGCGGCTTGATCGCCTTGCCCTGGATCTGGCCGATGATCGTCGGCAGGTTGTCGAACATGAAGTCGATGCGCCCGGCGATGAGGTCCTGCACCGCGACGGCGCCGGTGCGATAGGGCACGTGGAGCGGCTGCATGCCCACCTTGCGCGACAGGAATTCCGTCGACAGATGCGCCGTGGTGCCGAGGCCCGGCGTGCCATAGGAGGCCTTGCCCTCGCCTTTCGCCTTCACCCAGGCGATGAACTCCTGGACGTTCGACACCGGCGTCTGCGGATTGACGACCAGAACGTTCGGGATCTCGTAGATGTCGGCGATATAGGTGAAGTCGGTCAGCGGGTTGAACGGCAGGTTGCGGTAGAGCTCGATATGGGCCGACAGCGGGCCGATGGTCGAGACGCCGATCGTGTAGCCGTCGGGCTCGGCGCGAGCGACGGCGTTGACGCCGACATTGCCGGCCGACCCTGGACGGTTCTCGATCACCACGCTCTGGCCGAGTTCCTTCGACAGGCTTTCGGCGATGACGCGGGCAAGCACGTCGGTGGAACCGCCGGGCGGGAACGGCACGATCATCCGGACCGGGCGCGCCGGCCAGGCGGCCTGGGCGGAGGCGGGGCGAATGGCGGGAGCGGCCAGGACTCCGGCGAGACCGGCTAGTGTCGTACGGCGGGTGATCATCAGCGGCGTTTCCTCATGGTTTTGAGCATTTTTCCCGGATACGCCGTGGCGATCCGGCCCGGAAAGCCTACGCAGCGTGCCACGCGGCCCTTTTTCTCGGGTGAATCCTAGCCGCATGCCGGCGCGCGCTGCAAGCCGCCCGGCGATGGGATGCTGCATCACGGCAAAATCAATAGTGCCCCCATGAGACATGTATTAGTGCAATTGCTCGGTCCCATATCGGAGCTGACCGCCGCCCGGCGTCACCGTGCCCCCGTCGCAGACACGCTCATGAACGCCATTCCCACACCGGCCGCCGGACCCTATCCGGGACTGGGCTTCCGACAGTTCGTCGCCATGATCGCCGCCCTGATGGCGACCAATGCGCTGGCCATCGATTCCATGCTGCCCGCCCTGCCCGAGATCGGCGAGGCCCTCGGCATCGTCTCGGCCAACGACCGGCAATGGGTCATCACGTCCTATCTCCTCGGATTCGGCCTGGCGCAGATCATCTACGGCACGCTGGCCGACCGGTTCGGTCGCCGTCCCGTCTTGCTCATCGGCCTTGCGATCTATGCCGTCGGGAGCCTTGCGGCGACCTTCGCCACCAGTTTCGAGCAGATGATGGTCGCGCGCGTCGTGCAGGGCATCGGCGCGGCGGCTTCGCGCGTTCTCGCGGTGTCGATCGTCCGCGACACGTTCTCCGGCCGGCAGATGGCGCGGGTCATGTCACTCGCCTTCATCGTCTTCCTCGCCGTGCCGATCCTGGCACCCTCGATCGGGCAGATCATCATCCTCTTCGCGCCGTGGCGCTGGATTTTCGCGCTGCTCGGCCTGTTCGGCATGGTCGTGGCGCTGTGGGTGGCGCGAAAGCTGCCCGAAACGCTGCATCCGGACGACCGCACGCCCATCGCCTTCCAGCCCATTCTCAACGCCTTCCGCATCTGCCTGACGACGCGCCTGTCGGTCGGCTACATGCTGGCCCTGACCTTCGTCATCGGCAGCCTGTTCGGCTTCATCAACGCCTCTCAGCAGCTGTTCGAGGATGTCTTCCGGGCCAGCGGGCTGTTCACCACCATCTTCGCGGTGATCGCCGGCTTCATGGCGCTCGCCTCCTTCCTCAATTCCCGGATCGTCGAGCGCTTCGGCATGCGCCGCGTGTCGCACACGGCGCTCGTCGGCTACATCGCCGCGACACTGGTCCACGGCGCCGTGGCGCTGGCAGGGCATGAGACCCTGCTGGTCTTCACCCTGTTCCAGTGTGTCACCATGTTCTTCTTCGGCCTGATGGCCTCGAACTTCGGCGCCATGGCCATGGATCCGCTTGGCCATGTCGCAGGCACCGCATCATCCGTGCAGGGCTTCGTGTCGACCGTCGGCGGCGCGCTGATCGGCTTCGGGATCGGCCAGCAGTTCGACGGCACGGCCTTGCCGGTCGTGCTCGGCTTCGGCGCCTGCGGCCTCGGGGCCCTCGCCATGGTGCTGGTCGCCGAGAAGGGCCGGCTTTTCCGCCCACAGGCCGGGCGATAACCGCGCGCGGTGTCCATCCGGCCAAGCAGCCGGACCTGTTACTGCACCGCACAGCGAATTGCCACTTCGGGCCTTCCCGACGTGCTAGGTTGCAGGTTCGCCATAGACCCGCGCCCCCCCGCGCGGCGGCGCTGCGCATCGACCGGGTACGGCTCTCGCTCCGGGGGCCTCCGCGTTTCGAGTGAAAGGGACCTTCTTGGCCCCGCACTACCCGTCCATCCCTGATCCGGCTCTCAGCCTCGCCCTGGCTGTCGTCGCCAGTTCCACATCGCCCCTCATCCTGCTCGAAGCCGACATGATGGTCATCGGGGCAAGCCAATCCTTCTGCCGCGCCTTCCAGATCGATCCGGCCATCGTCGACGGCAACAGCGTCTTCGCCATGGGACAGGGCGAGTGGGATGCGGCCAATCTGCGCTCGCTGCTGCGGGAAACGGCGCTGGGTACCGCGGACGTCGAGGACTATGAATTCGATCTCGACAGCCCGGCTCTCGGCAAGCGGCGCCTCGTCCTGAATGCGCACCGCCTCGTCCACGCGGACGGGCCGGAGGTGCGCGTGCTGCTGGAAATCTTCGATGCCACCGACGAGAGGACTGCCGAGAGCTTCAAGCAGTCGCTGATCCGCGACAAGGCCGCACTGCTGCAGGAGGTGCACCATCGGGTCGCCAACAGCCTGCAGATCATCGCCAGCGTCCTGATGCAGAGCGCCCGGCGGGTCCAGTCCGAGGAGGCCCGCGGCCATCTGACGGATGCCCGAAACCGGGTGATGTCGATCGCCTCCGTCGAGCGGCAACTGGCCGATTCACAGGCCGACGAGGTGCATTTACGCGATTATTTCACGGCTCTGTGCCGCAGCCTCGCTGCCTCGATGATCGGTGACCCCGAGGCTCTCATGCTGACGGTGGAGGTCGACGACAGCACGGTGAGCGGCGAAGTCTCCATCAGCCTCGGCCTCATCATCACGGAACTGGTGATCAATTCGCTGAAACATGCCTTTCCGGACGAACGACACGGGGCCATCGTCGTCGCCTACCGCGCGGAACCGACCGGCTGGACCCTCAGTGTCACCGATAACGGCGTCGGGATGCCAGCCGCAGGTGCAGGCGCAAAGTCGGGACTTGGCACCAGCATCATCGAGGCCCTGGCCAACCGGATGCAAGCGGTCGTCCATGTGACCGATATGGCACCGGGCACCCAGACGACGATCGTCCACGAGGACGGCACACAAACTGCCCCGGGCCTCGCGGCGATCGCAGCAGGGCGGACGGCCTGACAAGGGAGCCCCGCGCGACCAGGCCGCGCCCGAAGCGGCTAAATGTATCAAGAAGCGCCAATTTAACAGACATTCTCGGATAATTTAACGAAGTCGAAAGAGCGACTCGCTACCCCTGCGTCAAGAAGGCTAACGGAGGCTACCATGTCGATTCTTTCGAATATTCGCATCACTCCGAAGATCATGGCGCTTGTTCTCACGTTGAACGTGCTGGCGATGGCCCTCGCCGGGATCGGCATGTTCGCGCTGTCGAGCGTGGCCACAGACGCGGAACGCGGCATCGTCGCGGGCGAGCGCGCGACCGCCTCCTCGCGCATTACGTCTGCCGTGTCCTATATCGCGCGCGCCGAGGCGGCGATTGCTATCAACCCGACGCCGGACGTCATCCGCGAGAACAGCGCCACCGTCGCCGCCCAGCGCCGCGCCATCACCGAGAACATGGCCAGGATCCGCGCCAGTTCGGCGCCCGAGGTGATCAAGGCGGCCGACGAGGCGGAAGCTGCTCTCGGCCGCTATTTCGCGCTCGAGGAAAAGACGCTGCAATTCGCCGGCGCCATTCGCGGCGAGGCGACGGGCGACCAGCAGCGGACGCTGGCCCGGATGGTGACCGACGGCCGCCCGACATTCATGCAAGCCCGCCGCGAGGTGCAGGACCTCACCGCCCTCATGCTGCAGCGCGCCGCGAACTACCGCACGGCCCTGCAGGCCACCGAGAGTTCCATGGCGATCCTGCTGAAGATCCTGGCGGGCGTCAGCCTTCTCATCGGCGTGACGGCCGGCCTGCTGATCGGCCGCGGGGGCATCGCCACGCCCATCCGCACGCTCGCGAGCCAGCTCGAGGATCTCGCGCGCGGGCGCTTCGACATCACCGTCTCCGGGGCCGCGCGCAAGGACGAGGTCGGCGACATCGCCCGCTCGGCGGAGATCTTCAAGGCCAGCGGCATGGAAGCCGAGCGCCTCAAGGCCGAACAGGCCGCGCAGGAGGCCCGGGCCGAGAGCGAGAAGCGCGCGCTGCTCGACCGCCTCGCCGGCGAGTTCGAGAAGGCCGTCGGCTCGGTCGTCCAGTCGGTGTCGGCCTCCGCCAACCAGCTGAAGGCGGCGGCAACCTCGCTGTCCGCTTCGGCCTCGGAATCGGGGGCGCAGTCGAATGCCGTCGCCGCCGCCGCCGAACAGAGTTCCGGCAATCTGCAGACCGTCGCCTCGGCGACCGAGGAGCTTGCCGCATCGGTGCGCGAGATCGCCTCGCAGGTGGCGCAGTCCACCCAGATGTCGGCCAGCGCCGTCCAGGGGGCCAATAACTCGGCCACTCAGGTGCAGGACCTCGCCACCAAGGTGCAGAAGATCGGCGAGATCGTCGAACTGATCAGCGGCGTCGCCGCGCAGACCAATCTGCTCGCCCTCAATGCCACGATCGAGGCGGCGCGGGCCGGTGAGGCCGGCCGCGGCTTCGCCGTCGTCGCCGCCGAGGTCAAGGGCCTTGCCGACCAGACCGCCAAGGCGACCACGGAGATCTCCAAGCAGATCGCCGCCATCCAGCAGGCCACGACCTCGTCGGCGACCGCGATCGACGCCATCGCCCACACGATCCAGCAGATGGACTCGGTCGCCACCGAGATCGCCGCCGCGGTGGAGGAACAGACCGCCGCCACCGGCGAGATCGCCCGCAACGTGCAGCAGGCCTCGACGGGTGCCTCGGAGATCAACGCCAACATCACCGGCGTGTCGACCGCCGTCGGCGAAACCAGCGCGGCCGCCAGCCAGGTGCTGTCCTCGGCGGACGCGCTGTCGACCCAGGCCGGCCAGTTGCGCAGCGAGCTCGACCAGTTCCTGGTGCGGTTCCGCGCCGCCTGATCCGTCCTGCCACGAACGCTTATACGGGAGAGGGCCGGCGACGGCCCTTTCGCCGTTTCAGGCGCCGGCCGCGTCGCCGTCTTTCCGCCGCACCGGGATGCGACGGTCGTTTCCGGGCTAGGAGCGGCGCGGCGGCAGCGGCGCCCGCATCATCCTCGGCGGGGCCGGGCGCCCGATGGCGATCTGCCGGACGGGGGCGCGCAGCGCCGTCATCTCGCGGAGTTCGGGAAGGCGCGAGGCGCGGGCGAAAGTGTTGGACGTGACCGCCGGCGCGATGCCGGCATAGCGCAGCCGCTCCGGCAGGCGCGCCGTCTCGATCTCCTCGACGCGGCGGCGCATGTCGGCGGTGAGCCGGCCATAGGCCCGCGCCGTGACGAAATCGCGCGGCTGGTGCGGAAAGCGGCCGCCGCCGCGGAAGACCCTGACGCCACCCTCGGTCACCACGACATCGCCGGTGCGCAGCGTGAAGTCCTGGGCGAAGCTGAGCCGCGCCAGCCCCTGGGTGACGCTGCCCTGGCAGGAACAGCCCGGCTGCAGCCGCTCGCGGTAGCGGAAGGCGGTGGCGGTGGCGGTGTAATGCTGGCCGGTTTCCGAACGCGCCGTCTCGATCGACCCGGTGCGCGACGAATAGAGACGCACGCTGGCCCCGGGGCACATGGCGGCGCAGGCCTCGGCCTGGGCGCTGCGGCCGGCCCCGGCGGTCGCCGGGCCGACGGGGAAGAAATAGCCATCGCAGGAGCGGACGCAGAAAGCCCGGGACGATCCGTCCGTGCCGGCCAGGGCCGCGGCCTGGCGGTTCGGCCGGGTGTTCATCTGGCGCGGGCTGCCGGCCGGCAGGTGCTGCACGGTCGGTGCCGGCCGCTGGCTGAACCAGCCGCCCCCGGCGGGGGCCACGGCCCGGCGACCCGTCTCGCCGCGGGCAATGGCATAAAATTCGTCACGGTCCTCGGCGACGGTGTCGGAAACCGACAGCAAGGCGAGGACGAGAAGGCTGAGGAGGCCCAGGACGCGGAACATGGACGGGCACCGGTAGCAGGATAGCACTTGACGTTACGGCATTGCTTAACCTTTCGGAAACCATGGCGCAAGCGGCGGCTGCCGGCATGGTTGATGGCGGCCGACCTGCTGCCATCCTGCTGACAGAATATGGCGGGAGCCGGTGTAGGGTGCCTTCAACCCGAGGAGGAGATCCCATGGCCCAGAACCTCACCGCCATCCGCACCGCCGCCCCCGCCGACCCCGAGGTGGAGGCCGTGCTGGCCGAATTCGACGGCGACCCGCGCCGTGCCATCCGGGCGCTGCTCGACGATATCGCGGCCCTGGCCGAGGACGCGCCGGCCGAGACCTATCTCACCGTCGCGGCGGCGGTCGCCCCGGACAGCCGCCAGCCCGGCTGGCGGGTGGAGTGAGGGCCGCCCGCCGATGGTGGGGCTAGCAATCTTTTTTCCTATCTTAGGAAAAATTGCTTGACGCAGCCCGGCGCTTCCGGCATGATCCCCCGGTCTTGAGAGGGGAGGATCCCATGAAGCCTGTCATCGTCGCGCTGCTGGCCCTGATCGTCTCGGCCTCCATGGCTCTGGCCCATGCGGCCCTGCCGCTGCCGGGCGCCACCGGCCTCCCGGCCGATGGCGGCCTGTCCGCGATCGCGGGCCACCCGCCGGGGCGGGGCGCCGCGACGGCGGGCCTGAAGACGGGCGTGGCTTGTGTCGGCGCCACCACCGCCATATATTCCGTCAGGTTTTCCCGTCACTGGAGATGGCATCACATGAGCGCCCGGACCGGAAAGTCCGTCACCGCCAAGGCGGCGAGGCTGGAGGGGGTGACGCGCGGCACCGCCGGCTATTTCGACGCCGAGGGGCTGATCGTCATCGACCGGGTGGCGGACCGTTTCGGGGTGTCGAAGGCGCAGCTCGCCGACACGATGGGCGTCAGCCCGGAGACCTTCCACCGCGCCGCCCGGGCCAGGGCGCCGAAGACGCAGGGGCGCGCCGCCGAGATGATCGAGATCGTGGCGCGGGTGAGCGACTGGGCCGGCGGCGAGAAACAGGCGCTCGCCTGGTATCGCGCCGAGCCGATCCCGGCCTTCGGCGGGCGGACGGCGGAGAGCCTCGTCAAGGACGGCAAGGCGGCGGCGGTCCGCGACTGGCTCGACCATGTCGCGACGGGCGGTTTTGCCTGAGGGTGGCGTCGGGACGGGTCATGCGGCCTTTCCACAGCGGCCTCGCGAACCTCAGTCCGTCATGCCCGGGCTTGTCCCGGGCATCCACGACTTCTTCTTCCGCTGCGGTGTTCAAGTCGTGGATACCCGCCACAAGCCCGGGCATGACGCAGTGGGGCGGGAAGTGCTTGGGCATGACGCGGTGAGGGTGGCGGCCATCGCACCCCGAACCTCAGTCCGTCATGCAAAGGCTCGTCAGGGGCAAACGGCCTCTCCGCAATCGCCACCCGAACCTCAGTCCGTCATGCCCGGGCTTGTCCTGGATGGCGCAACCCTCGTCCAGTGGCCTCAAGACCCTCAGTCCGTCATGCCCGGGCTTGTCCCGGGCATCCACGACTTCTTCTTCCGCTGCGGTGTTCAAGTCGTGGATACCC
>NZ_JAUYFA010000115.1 GCF_030691135.1 Phreatobacter sp. | reverse complement strand
ACCCGCTGCTTCAGCCGCTCGGGAGGCACGTCGAGCCAGATGCCGGTGAAGTGGCAACCGGCATCGCCGGCAAGGGCGTCCAACGCTTCGCGTTCCCCGGGTCGCGCATGAACCGCATCGGCGATGACGGCCTGTCCGGCGGCGAGGACCGCCGCCGCGCCCTCCCGCATTTCGGCATAGACGCCCTCCGACACCTCCGGGCGGTAGGCCTCCGGCCCGAGGCGCTCCGTCGCCGGCACGCCGAAGCGCGCCTTGCGCAGCCGATCGCTCGACAGGATGCGCGCGCCCGGCAGCGGCCCGAGATGCGGGGCGACCAGGGCGGCGAGGCTCGACTTGCCCGAGCCGCTCAGCCCGCCGATGCCGAGGAGAACTGCCGGACCCGGAGACAGCGCGGCACGGGCGAGCGCCAGATAGCTGTCCGCCTCCCCGGCAGCGCCCGCCGAGGCCGTCACATGGGCCCTGACCGCCGCCCTGACAGCCACGAGGAAGGGGATCAGCGCCAGCCCCGCCGCTTCCCCGGTAGCATCGCAATAGCGGTTCATCAGCCGGTTCGCCGCCGCCCTCTGGTCGCGGTGCCAGAGGTCCATGATCAGGAAGGCGAGGTCGTAGAGCACGTCGGTGGTGGCGAGATCCTCGTCGAATTCGAGGCAGTCGAAAATCACCGGGCGGGCGTCTATGAGGCAGATGTTGTGCAGATGCAGATCGCCGTGACAGCGGCGCACCAGTCCGGCGGCCGCACGGCTGTCGAGAAGGGCGGCGTGCCGGGCCAGCGCCGCCCGGAACTGCCGGTCGAGGGTCTCGGCAGCGTCCTTGTCCATCAGGCCGCTGGCGACGAAGGCCGCGGCATTGACGTCGAGCACCCGCCCCATGCGCCGGGCGCCGTCGCGGTCCATGGAGACCTCCGCCGTCGCATGCAGAGCGGCGATTTCGGCGGCGAGATCATCCACCAGCGCCGGCGCCAGCGGACCCTCCGACGCCATCCGGTCGAGGAGGCCCGCCTGGTCGAAGGGGCGCATGCGGACGACCGCATCCACCAGCGCCCCCTCCCCGTCGAAGCCGAGCCCGCCATCGGCCGTGCGGGTGATCAGGCTGACGCCCCGGTAGATCAGCCCTGCCGGGTCCGTGCGCCGGTTGAGGTCGAACTCGCGGGCGCAGAAGGCGAGCCGCCGTTCGGGCGTCGAAAAATCGAGATAGGGCAGCCGCACCGGCTTCTTCAGCTTGAACACCACGTCCCGGCCGATCACCACCTGCGAGATATGGGTGGTGACGACCTGCGCCCCGGCACCGGCCTCTCGCAGCAGAAAGGCGAGAACCTGGGAAGGTGCCCCGTCCGCCATGGCGCTCTCCTCAGTCATGCCCGCTGCCTCCGAAGCCCCGCCCCGCGTCTCCCTCGATAGCCGAGATGACGGCGAGGCTATATGACGAGGATCAGGCGGAGGGCACAGCATGCATGACGTGATCGTGGTCGGTGCGGGTTCGGCGGGCGCCGCCCTCGCCGCGCGGCTCTCCGAAGATCCGCAGCGGCAGGTCCTCCTTCTGGAGGCAGGCCGCGACTGGCGTTCACACGAGGCGCCGCATGCCCTGCGCAGCGCCAACATCATTCCCTTCATGCACGACCCGCGGCACCAGGCGGAGTGGCAATGGCCGGGTCTCATGACCCGCCGCACGCGTGCCCAGGAGCCGAAATTCTACTGGCGCGGCAAGGCCATGGGCGGCAGTTCCACGGTCAATGCGCAGATCGCCATCCGCGGCGTGCCCGAGGCCTTCGACACCTGGGCGACGCTTGGCTGCACCGGCTGGTCGGCGGCTGACGTCCTGCCGCTCTTCGACGCCATCGAGGACGACCCCGTCGCGGGAACGGCACCGGGCCAGCGCCGCGGCGGTCCCCTCCCCGTCCATCGCACCCCCATAGCGGAATGGGGCAGCGTCGACCGGGCGCTGCGCGCCGCCGCCCTCGATGCCGGCCATCCCTGGAAGGCGGATCTCAACGCCGCGACCGGCGAGGGCGTCTCCTGCTATCCGATCAACAGCCGCAACGGCCTGCGCATCACCACCAACGACGGCTATCTCGAGCCCGCCCGGAACCGGGCCAATCTCACCATCCGCGGCGGCGCGCTGGTCGACCGCATCCTGTTCGACGGCCGCCGCGCCACCGGCGTCCGCCTCCGTTTCGACGGTGGCGGCTTTGAGGACGTCGCGGCGCGCGAGGTGGTGCTCTCGGCCGGCGCCATCCACAGCCCGGCCATCCTGATGCGCTCCGGCATCGGACCGGCGGCGGACCTCGCCGCCTTCGGCATCGCCGTCCGCGCCGATCTCCCGGTCGGCCGCGGCTTCATGGATCACCCGATCCTGCGCGCCAGCCTCGCCCTCACCCCCGAGGCGGCGGCGCAGCACCCCGATGCCCGCCACACCAATTGCTGCGTCACCTATTCCTCGGGGCTCGCCGGCGGCGGCGAGCGCGACATGATCATGATCGGCTTCAACCATCGCGGCCTTGCCGAGGGCCGGCCCTCATCCCAGGGCGCCATCGGCATCGCCCTCTACGATGCCTTCTCCCGCGGCGAAGTGCGCCTCGCCTCGGCAGACCCGAACGCCAACCCCGTGGTCGAGGAGAACATGCTGGACGATGCGCGCGACCTCATGCGTCTGCGCGACGGCATCCGCCGCCTCGCCCGCATCACCGCCCACCCGGCCGTCGCCGGCATCGCCTCCGCCATCACCTTCGGCGAGAGCGGCATAGGCTTCCAGGCGGCCGCCGCCATGCCCGATGCGGAGCTGGACGCTTTGATGCTGGCCGAGGCTTCCGACATCCAGCACGCCGCCGGCACCTGTCGCATGGGGCCGGCCGGCGACCCCGCAGCCGTGGTCGACCCCGACCTCCGCGTCCACGGCCTCGAAGCCTTACGCGTCGCCGACGCTTCCATCATGCCGACCGACTGCCGCGCCAACCTGCACTTCACCTGCGTGATGATCGGGGAGATGGCGGCGAAGAGGATGAAGGGGGGACGTTGAAGGGAGTGGTGGGCCCGGAGGTTGTCAAATAACAACGAATTGACAAGTACTTATGGTGCCCACCTTTGCAAAAGGTTCCTTTGAAGGCATTGAGGAACTTTCAACGAGGGACGCACTCAGGCAGCATGGAAGCCGCTTCGCCCCGAAGAAAACCCTTGGACATGCTGCGTCACTCCGGGGAGCGCCGGGTCATTTACAGGTCATAGCGTCCAGAAGTGCCTCAGCTGGGTGGGGTGCAAGACCCCATGGCCTGTGGCAGTGGGGATGCCTAGCTGGTTGATTGCCGCCGCAATCTCATGCAGTGACGAACGCCTTCAACCCGTTGGCCGCCTGGGCCACCCGGGCGAGATCCGACGCTCCTCCAGAGAACGGGGCAACGCCGCAAATGCTCTATTTGACGCCTTACATTATGGT
>NZ_JAUYFA010000109.1 GCF_030691135.1 Phreatobacter sp. | reverse complement strand
GCGGCGGTCCGACGGATTGACGAGATACATGTTCTCGCCGACCACGACGTAGCGGTACTCGGTCATGCCGACGTCAGCCGGGAAGGCACGCAACTCGACGGTCTGCGGCAGAACGGCGCCGCGGGTGACAGTCATGCCGTTCGGCAGGATGACGGCGGCCGGACGCCGGGACTGCCAATACGAGCGGATCATGCGCTGCTGCTCCATGTTCGGAGCATTGATATTGCCGGTGTTGCGCGGCGCGTTGGAGTCGGGCAGGCCGCCCGGTGCGCTGCCGCCGGTCTGGGCATAGGCGGCGGTGCTGGCGGCGAGAGCGATGGCGGAAGCCATGAGCAATTTCTTCAAGGGATCGTCTCCGGTTCTGGGCCTTCGGGCGTTGGCCCTCGGCCACGTTGAAGGGATGAGGACCTCAGTTTCGAGCACTGGGGGCCGTCATGGGATCAACGTGGAGACGCTGCCGGCGTTCCTAACCGGACTTTGAGCCGGGGGCCCGTCCGCCGGGCTTCCGCGGCGGCAGTTCCCGATCCATCAGGCGGAGATCTTCTCGAAGCCCTTGCGGATCTTCTCGATCGGCAGGTCACGTCCGATGAAAACGAGGCGGCTTTCGCGCTTCTCTTCGGCCTTCCAGGCGCGCTGGTGATCGCCGTCGAGGATCATGTGCACACCCTGGAACACGAAGCGCTCCGGGTCGTCCTTGAACGCCACGATGCCCTTGCAGCGCAGGATCTTCGCACCCTCGACCTGCGTCAGGTCCTGAATCCAGGGGAAGAACGTGTCGGGATCGAGCTGGTTGTCGGTGCGCAGCGAGACCGACTGCATGTGCTCGTCGTGATAGTGCTTCAGCCCGTGGCTCGGGTGATCGCAGTCCGGGCCGGTATGGTCGTGATCATGATGGTGATGGTCATGGCCGTGGTCGTGACCGTGCCCATGGTGATCGTGACCATGGTGATCATGACCATGGCCATGGTCGTGATGGTGGCCGTCGTCTTTCTGCAGGAAGGCCGGCTCGATCTCGAGGATACGCTCCAGGTCGAAGGCGCCGCGCGACAGGACGGCATCCAGCGGCACCGCGCAATTCTGCGTCTTGTGCAGGACCGCATAGGGATTGATGGCGCGGATGCGGGCTTCCACCTCGCGCAACTGGGCGGGTGTCACCAGATCCGTCTTGTTGAGCAGGATCACGTCGGCGAAGGCGATCTGGTTCTTCGCTTCCGGCGCATCCTTCAGGCGATCGATGAGCCACTTCGCATCGGCCACCGTGACCACGGCGTCGAGCGCCGTCCGCGCGCCGACCTCCTCGTCGACGAAGAAGGTCTGGGCGACCGGAGCGGGATCAGCGAGGCCGGTGGTCTCGACGATGATCGCGTCGAACTTGCCCTTGCGCCGCATCAGCCCCTCGATGATGCGGATCAGGTCGCCGCGCACGGTGCAGCAGATGCAGCCGTTGTTCATCTCGAAGACTTCCTCGTCGGCGCCGACGATGAGGTCGTAGTCGATGCCGATCTCGCCGAACTCGTTGACGATCACGGCGAAGCGCTTGCCGTGGTTCTCGGTGAGGATCCGGTTCAGCAGCGTCGTCTTGCCGGCGCCGAGATAGCCGGTCAGCACGGTCACCGGAATCTTCTGGAGAGCGGCGGTGGAGGGGGAAGCGGCGGCGGCGTCGGTCATGGTCGTTCCATCGGCCTGAAGGGTTCTGCGCTCATATAGGTGAGCGGCGGGCGGTGCGGAATGGGCGATCAGCCCTGCGCCATCGCTCCGGCGATCTGGCGTGCATTGTGCCGCATCATCTCGACATAGGTCGCGGCCGGACCGCCGGCTTCCGACAGCGCGTCGGAGTAGAGCTTGCCGCCGATCTTCGCGCCGGTCTCGGCGGCGATGCGCTGGATCGCGCGTGGGTCCGAGATGTTTTCCATGAACAGCGCCGAGACCTTTCCCTGGCGGATCTGGCGGATGAGGGCGGCGAGCTGTCGGGCGGAGGGCTCGGAATCGGATGACACGCCGCGCACGGCGAGCACATCCACGTCATAGGCCTTGGCGAAATAGCGGAAAGCGTCGTGGGTGGTCAGCAGGCGGCGCTGCGGCCGCGGAATGGCGCCGACGGCGGCGCGGATCTCCGCGTCGAGCGCCGCCAGCGTCGCGTCATAGGCGGCCGCATTGCGGGCGAAAGCCTCGGCCCGTTCGGCGTCCGCCTCCGACAGTCCGGCGGCGATGGCCTTCACATAGAGCCGTGCATTGGCGACGTCCTGCCAGGCATGCGGATCGAAGGCGCCATGCGAATGGCCATGGGAGTGGCCGTGTGAATGGCCATCTTCGGCCTTGAGCGCCGTCACGCCCGTCGACGCCGTCACCACTTTGGCGCGCGTGCCGGAGGAGCGGACCAGGCGGGTCAGCCATCCCTCGAAACCGAGCCCATTGACCACGACGACCCTCGCGGCCGCCAGGGAGCGGGCATCGGCAGGCGTCGGCGAGTAGGAATGGGCGTCGCCGTCGGGACCGACGAGACTGGTCACGGCGACATGTTCGCCTCCGACCTGCCGCACCATGTCGGCCAGGATCGAGAAGCTCGCCATGACCGGCAGCGGCGGCGTCGCCTGGGCCATGGTGGACCTGGCAAAGAAGGGAGCGGAAAGCAGGGCGGAAACGGCGTGGCGTCGCGTGAACATGGAAATCGTCCTCCGGTCGGGACTTCAGGCCTCGCGGTGCCGCGCCGGCCAGTAGGTGGGCACGAGACCACCGCGCGGGCCGAAAACGAGCGACACCAGATAGATCACCCCCGCCATGAGGACGATCGATGGGCCCGAAGGAGTTTCCATGTTATAAGATAACACCAAGCCTGCATAGCCCGATGCGATGCCGAAGCCGACGGCGATGGCGGCGAGCGCCGTGACGTCGCGCCCCCAGAACCGCGCGGCGATGGCCGGCAGCATCATCAGCCCGACCGCCAGCAGGGTGCCCAGCGCATGGAAACCCGCCACCAGGTTGAGGACGACGAGGCCGAGGAAGACGAGATGCGACGGCGCCCCGGACCGCGACACCGACCGCAGAAAGCCGGGGTCGACGGAATCGAGCACCAGCGGCCGCCACAGCAGGGCAAGCGCCACGAGCGTCACTGTGGTGATGGCGGCGAGAAGGATGAGCGTCGGATCGTCGAGCGCCAGAACCGAGCCGAACAGGACGCGGAAGAGATCGACATTCGATCCGCGCATGGAGACGATGATGACCCCCAGCGCCAGCGAGATGAGATAGAAGGCCGCCAGCGAGGCATCCTCCTTCAGCATGGTGAAACGCGCGACGAGCCCGGCCGTGAGCGCCACCGCGAAGCCGGCCGCGATACCGCCCACCGTCATCGGCACCAGCGCGAGGCCGAACAGGAGATAGCCCGCCGCGGCGCCCGGCAGGATCGCGTGGGCCATGGCATCGCCCATCAGCGACATCCGCCGCAGCATCAGGAAGACGCCGACCGGCGCACCGCCCAGCGACAGCGCGATGGCGCCGACCAGGGCCCGGCGCATGAACTCGAATTCGACGAAGGGGCCGATCAGCGCGTCATACATGCCGGGGGAAGGCTCCCTCTTTCCGCGGGGCAATCGGCATGGTGCTCACGCCGCCTCGGCGCAGATGCCCGCGTGATCGTCGAAGGCTTCCGTCATCCGCCGTGCCGCCAGCAGGTTTTCAGGCGTCAGGACCTCGTCGGTCGGGCCCCAGGCGATGGCCCGGCGCGCCAGGAGAAGCGATTGCGGAAAGGCCTGGCGCACCGTCTCCATGTCGTGAAGGACGGCGACGACCGTGCGCTTCTCGGCGTTCCAGCGGCGCACGAGGTCGAGAAGGTCGGCGCAGGTCTTGGCGTCGATGGCCGTGAAGGGCTCGTCCAGCAGGATCAGTCTGGCATCCTGCACCAGAAGCCGGGCGAAGAGCATGCGTTGCAACTGTCCCCCTGACAGCGTGCCGATGGTGCGCGCCTCGAAGCCGGTCAGCCCGACGGCGGCCAGCGCCTGGTCGACGGCCTGGCGATCGGCCCGGGACAAGCCGCCGAACAGGCCGGTGCGGCGCCACATCCCCATGGCGACCAGTTCGAACACGGTGATCGGGAAGGTGCGGTCGATCTCGGCGGCCTGTGGCAGGTAGGCGATGGCATGGCGATCCGATCGGGTCATCTCGACCGCGCCGCTGAGCGGGCTGATGGCGCCGGCGAGCCCCTTGAGCAGCGTCGACTTGCCGGCTCCGTTCGGGCCGACCACGGCGAGCATGGCGCCCTCCTCGATCCGCCCGTCGAGGTGGTGGACGGCGGGATGGCGGTCATAGCCGAGGGTGAGGTCGCGGATGGTGACGGCGGACATGGGCGGGTTCACGTCATGGCCCAGAGGGCGAGGAGCCAGAGCGTCGCGGCCAGCAGGCCGGCGGCCAGCAGCCGTCCCGTCGCCGACATGGTCAGGGCGGAGACGATGCGCAGACCCGGGACGGTACGGCGACCGGCATGGCCGTGGGCATGAGCCAGGTCATGCCC
Organism: Phreatobacter sp.; assembly: GCF_030691135.1. Lineage (GTDB taxonomy): Bacteria > Pseudomonadota > Alphaproteobacteria > Rhizobiales > Phreatobacteraceae > Phreatobacter. The sequence goes on along the minus strand of NZ_JAUYFA010000109.1, from coordinate 18,980 downwards.
ATGGTCAAGCCCATGGGCATGGCCGTGGTCATGGCCGCCGGCAGGAACCGGACGGGGGCTGGCGGGCAAAGCTGGAGTAGCCAAGAGTGGACGATCCCGGTCTCGTTGAGTGAAAAGTTATACAGTAGCAGCTTGGCCCCGTCCAACCACCTCCGGGTGCGGCCCAGCAGAGGATGAACGAAACTTGAGCGGCGGCGCGCTATGATCGGCGACTTCGCCGTGAAGATGACGGGAGCAAAGAGCATGGACGCGCCTGTGACCGAGCCGGACGGCCTCGGCGACGACTGGGTCTCCCGAACCCTCAGGCTTCAGCCGGATGCGGAGGGCGACGCGGTGGCGACCCTCGTCCACCGGCGGGACGCAGGCGGACCGGGACCGGCCATCCTCTACATCCACGGCTTCTGCGACTATTTCTTCCAGGACCATCTGGCCCGCCGCATGGAGGCGCTGGGCCATACGTTCTATGCCCTCGATCTGCGCAACTACGGCCGCTCGCTGCGTCCCCACCAGACCCCGAACTTCTGCACAGATCTCGCCGTCTACGACGAGGAACTGGACGCGGCCCTCCACATCATCCGCGAGCAGCACGGTCATCGACGCCTCGTCGTCATGTCCCATTCGACCGGAGGCCTGATCACGGCACTCTGGGCCCATCGCCGCGGCGGGCGGGGCTGGATCGACGCCATGGTGATGAACAGCCCCTGGTTCGACCTCGCGGGCAGCACCTTCCTGCGCGGGCCCGTGACGGCCGTCATCGATCTCGTCGGGGCGCTGGCACCCCGTCTCATGGTCAGCCGTCTCGGTCCCCACTACGGCCGCAGCATCCACCGCTCGGGAACAGGGACCTGGGACTACAACCTCGCCTGGAAGCCGATCGAAGGCTTTCCCGTTCTCGCCGGCTGGTTCCGGGCCATCCGCCGCGGCCATGCAACGCTCGGGAACGGGCTTGCGGTCGACGTCCCTGTCCTCGTCTGCTGCTCCGATCGGAGCGGCCCCAACAACCGGTGGCACGAGGACATCACACGCACCGACAGCGTGCTGGACGTCGAGCAGATCGCCGGTCGCGCGCCCTGCATCGGACCGGATGTGACCTTGGTCCGCATCGCCGGCGGTATCCACGACCTCGCCCTCTCGGCCGAGCCGGCGCGCGAGACCTATTTTGCCGCGGTTGCGACCTGGCTGGAACGGCATGGCGGTTGAGGCGGGACGACGGAAACCTTTCTGGTCTTCCGGCGTTGAGAGGACATTACCTCACACCGACCGGAGATCCACGATGATGAACCGTCCGTTTGCGCTCGCAGGCGCAACCCTTCTCGCCGCCGGACTTGCGTTGCCCGAAGCTGCCGAGGCGCAGCAGCGCGCCACCCGCGTCGGCGTGCTCAACTGCAATGTCGCGCCCGCGATCGGCTTCATCGTCGGCTCGCACCGCGAACTGAGCTGCGTCTTCCGCCCCGAGCGCCGTGGTCGCGCCGAGGGCTACGCGGGAACATTCACCCGCGTCGGCCTCGACATCGGGATCACCGGTCGCGGCGTGCTGGCCTGGGCCGTCTTCGCGCCGACCCGGCGGCTGTCGCCCTATCAGCTTGCCGGCAGCTATTCCGGTGCGAGTGCCCAGGCGACCTTCGCCGTCGGCCTCGGCGCCAATGCACTGGTCGGTGGCTCGCGCGACACGGTCGCCCTGCAGCCGCTCTCCGTGCAGGCGCAGACGGGCCTCAACCTGGCGCTGGGCGTCGGCAACATGACGCTCCGCCGCGCTGCGCTGCGCTGACCCGACCGACCATGGCGAAAGAGCCGGCTCCCGCAAGGTGCCGGCTTTTGCGCAGCTGGAGCGACGCCTTACTGGCGATATTGCTGTATGCGCGTCGTCCGCAGGCCGGCGAGGCCGTGGCGGTCGATGGAGGCCTGCCAATTGAGGAATTCCTCGACGGTCAGGGTATAGCGCTTGCAAGCCTCTTCGAGACTGAGGAGCCCGCCTCGCACCGCGGCGACCACTTCGGCTTTGCGCCGGATGACCCAGCGATGGGTATCGGGCGGAGGGAGATCTGCGATCGTCAGCGGACTGCCGTCCGGTCCGATCACATATTTCACCCTGGGACGCATGGGCTCGGTCATACTTACTCTCACACAACGCACGCGACTGACCACGTCATGAACTGAGAGTACCGACAGGACGTTAAATTTGGCCTAAATGAGATTCGACAATGAAACTCAACATTGTCATTGACCGAAAGCGCCCGGATTCGGCCGGAGGGCTGAGCGTTCAACCGTCGTCCAAGGGGGCACATCGGCCGCTCCGGTGACCGTCAGAGGGCGATGCCGAGAATGCGCGCGAGCGGGATGTTGAGGGTTCCCACCGTTACGCGGGGCGTTCCGGTCGACATGTCGACGGCGGTGACCTGGCCCTTGTGGGTTACGGCGACCTGCGTCGTCGCGGTGCCCGAGCCGCTGTAGAGTTCCATCGTATAGGGCTGGCTGCCCATGGTCCGGCCGTCGGAGCGCTTGCCGTCCCATTGATACTCGCTGGACTGGTTTCCGGTCAGCGAGACCTGCTTTTCCTGCACGACGACCCCGGCGGAGTCACGGATCCGCACGGTGTACTCGCCGGTCTGCCCCGGCGTGAACGTCCACTTCGCCCCTGTGGCGGTCGGCGACACGGTACTGGCATCGTAGGTGACGGTCTTGCCGAGGTAACCGAGCGAGGTGGTCGTCTGGTTGCCGGTGAAGGCGGCGATCATGTTGTCGAGCTTGGAGTTCGTCGCGATCTGCTGCTCGACCTGGGAATACTGCACCAGCTGCTGGGTGAACTGGTTGGCGTCCATCGGCTGGGTGGGATCCTGGTTCTTCAGCTGCGTGGTGAGCAACTGAAGGAACGTGTCGAAATTGTTCGACAGCCGGGATCCGGCGGTGGCCGTCGTGCCGGCCGGGGTCGTCGAGACCGGAGAGGTCGTGGTCATCGCGCGCCGTCCTTTCAGATTCGGATGTCGACGCCGCCGCGCATGGCGACAGCTCGGGCGTAGGTTGCCGCACTCGCCTGCAAGGCGGCCGCGGTTTCAGCATCCTCGACCACCATCTGGTGGCGGGTGGTCTGTGGTTCGGGCTGACGGTCCCGGGCATTCTGACCGCCCTGGTCCTTCAATGAGAATTCAAGGCTGCCTTCGCTCGTCTGCAGGCCGGCCTGCGCCAGCGCGCGCTCGAGGTTGCGCTGGTCGCGCTGCAGCAGGTCGAGCGTCTCCTGCTTCTCCACCACGAGCCTGGACTTGACGGCGCCGTCGCGGTCGACCGTCAGTTGCACGTCGATCCGGCCGAGTTCGGCGGGATCCAGGCGGATGTCGAAGCGGGTCGTGCCGGAACTGGCCCGCGCGGCGATGGTGACAGCGAGGGCATGGATCGGAACAGCCGAACCGGGCGCCGGGGCCTGCGCCGTCTTCTGAGCGACTTCGGTACCGAAGGCGGAGGGGCTGGCCGGCGCCGGGCTGGCACTGGCCTGGGGAGCCGGATCCGGCACGGCGCTATCGGCGGCGGCAGCAGCCGTCGGCGTCGCGACTTCGGCGACCTGCGGGCGGACGGCCTCGGCGCGTGCGGGTTCTGCCGGTTTTTCCGGTGCAGCCGTCGCAGGGTCAGCAGCGGGGCGCGCCGCGGCGGCTCGCTGATCCGTACCGGCGTCGCGCGATGCGGCTGCGATGGCCCCATTCTTCTCGCCGTTGGTTTCGCCTGATGCCGGCGTTGTCGTGGGCTTGATGCCTGCGGCTGCCGCCTGCACGGGCGCGGCGTCTCCCTCGGCCGTCGCACCGGCATCCCCAGCAGGCACAGCGGCCGCAGCATCGATCGCCGGGGCCTCCGCGGCGGGCGCCTCTGCTGACTCGCCGGTCGTCGGAGGAGCCACGGCTGGGGCCGCCAGGACCGGCGACTGAGCCGGCTGCGTCTGAGCGGACGCCACAGGCTGCGCCGGATCGGGCACCACAGGCTGCGGCGTGGCGGCGGCCTCCGGCGTCTCGGTTTTCGCTAGGAGCTTGTCGTCCGCGCTCCCGTCGCCCTGTTTCGGCATCGAATCGGCTTCGGTGGCGCCCGGCACCTGCTCCACCGGCCTCGCCTGCTCGCCGCGTGCGGCCGGCGGCTGGGCCGGTTCGACCGCGGTGGTGATCGCGGTCTCGGCGGCGGGCTTGGCGACGCGCGTGCGCCCTGGGCGGGTGACCCGCTCCGGTTCGCCGGACTGACGCTCCATCGCGTCCAGCGCCTCGGCAAAGGACGTGGAAGCCACCGGCTGACGCGCGGACTGGCTGGCCCGCGGAGCCGACGCGCCCTGCTGTGCGGTCATGATTGAAGAAGCCGACGACGCTGTCACGAAATGCCTCATGTGATCGAAAACGACCCATCATTGACGTCAGCAAGGCTCGGGCCACCGCGATGAGCGCGGAAAGACGAGCGATTCCAATGCCGGCTCGTGAGATCGACGCAACGCGGGCGGGGAAAACCCTGCCCTGCGCGGCAAGAATTGCCGGGTCGGTTTCAAACGGTTAGACGTGGGTTCAAGAACGAATTCAGGGCGGACCCATGCTTCTCGGCTGCATCGCGGACGATTTCACCGGAGCCAGCGACCTCGCCAACACGCTGGCCAAGGGTGGCATGGCCACCATGCAGTTCGTCGGCATTCCCGACGGACCGGCGCCAGGGGAATGCGAGGCCGGCGTCGTCGCCCTGAAGAGCCGCACCATCGCTGCCGAAGAGGCCGTCGCCCAGTCGCTCGCCGCCTGCGACTGGCTGCTGGCGCAGGGCGCGACCCAGATCCTCTTCAAGTATTGCTCGACCTTCGATTCCACGAGGGAAGGCAATATCGGCCCTGTCGCCGAGGCGCTGATCGACAGCCTCGGCGCCGATGTGGCGGTGGTCTGTCCGGTCTTTCCGGCGACGGGCCGGATGCTGTTCAATGGCCATCTCTTCGTGGGCGGGGTGCTGCTGAGTGAGAGCGGCATGCAGAACCATCCGCTGACGCCGATGACCGATCCGGACATCCGGCGCTGGCTGTCCCACCAGACGAAGGGCGAGGTCGGGCTCGTCCCCTTCTCCGTCGTCCGGCAGGGCTTCGACGCGATCCAGATCGCCCTCGCGGAGGAGGTAAAGGCGGGCCGACGCCTCGCCGTGGTGGATGCGGTGGCCGATGACGATCTCCTCGCCATCGGCGGCGCCATCGGCGCGGCGAAGCTCGTCACCGGCGGCTCGGGCATCGCACTCGGCCTGCCGGAGAACTTCCGCAAGAAAGGCCTGCTCTCCGGCCGCGGCACCGGCTTCACGCCGGGCCAAGGCGCCGCCGCGGTGATCTCCGGGTCCTGCTCCATCCAGTCGCGCGCGCAGGTAAAGGCCTACACGGCCCGCCATCCCGGCCTCGCGGTCATGCCCGACGACGTGATGAGCGGCGCCATGACAGCGCAGAAGGCCTTCGATCATGTGATGGAGCGCATCGGCCACGCCCCCATGGTCTATTCCTCCGCCGACCCCGCCGAGGTGAAGGCGGCGCAGGAGCGCTATGGAAAGGACGCAGTCGCCGGCGCCATCGAGGGCTTCTTCGGCGAACTCGCGGTCATGCTCGCCGACGCTGGCGTCGCTCGCCTGGTGGTCGGCGGCGGCGAGACCTCGGGTGCCGTCGTCACCGCGCTGGAAGTCGACCGTTTCCATATCGGCCCGGAAATCGATCCCGGCGTGCCGGCCCTCGCGGCGGAGGGTCCCCGCCCCATCCGCCTCGCTCTGAAGAGCGGCAATTTCGGCGCCCTCGATTTCTACGACAAGGCGCTCGCCGCCCTCGGTGACGCATGAACGCCGATGAGGCGAGCGCCCGCGAAGGCCTGGTGCTCTGGGGCAAGTCGATGTTCGACCGGGGCCTGACGCCCGGGTCCTCCGGAAACCTCAGCGTCCGCCTCGCCGACGGCTATCTCTTCACGCCCACCAATTCCTGCCTCGGCTTCCTCGACGCCGACCGGCTGTCGAAACTCGACGGCGAGGGCCGGCATGTCGGCGGCGATCCGCCGACCAAGGAACTGCCGCTGCACTTCGCCTTCTACGAGTCACGGCCCTCGGCCCGTGCGGTGGTTCACCTGCATTCCACCCACGCCACCGCCCTCTCCTGCCTCGCCGACACCGACCCGGACGACGCCATCCCGCCGATCACGCCCTATGTGGTCATGCGCGTCGGCAAGGTGCCGGTCGTGCCCTATACGCGCCCCGGTTCGGCCGATGTCGCGCCGCTGATCCGCGCCAGGGCGCCAGACCATCCCGCCATCCTCCTCGGCAGCCACGGCCCGGTGGTCGCCGGCACCAGCCTGGAGGCGGCCGTCTTCGCCATGGAGGAACTGGAGGAGACGGCGCGTCTCGTCATCCTCACCCGCGGCATGGCGGTCAGGCATCTCGCAGGCCAAGAGATCGCCGACCTCGAGGCGACGTTCAAACTCAGGGGATAGGACAGACATGCCACGCTTTTCCGCCAATCTCGGCTTTCTCTGGCAGGGCATGCCGCTCCTCGACCAGATCGAGGCCGCCGCCAAGGCAGGCTTCCGCGCCGTCGAGATGCACTGGCCCTACGATACCGATCCCCTGGCGGTGCGCGCCGCCTGCGACCGGCTGGGTCTCACCATGCTCGGCGTCAACACGGTGAAGGGCGACACGGCGAAGGGCGAGAACGGCCTCGGTGCCCTTCCCGGCCGCGAGGCCGAATTCCAGGCCGCCATCGATCAGGCCATCGCCTGGCAGGTCGCGGCCGGCGGCAAGGCGATCCACGCCATGGCCGGCATGGTGAAGCCGGCCGACCGGCCCGCAGCCACCAGCGTGCTGGTCGAAAACCTGTCGCGGGCCGCCGACAAGGCAGCCGTCCACGGCATCACGCTGCTGCTCGAGCCGCTCAGCCCGCGCGCAGCGCCCGGCTATTTCTACTCCACCCTGCGCGGCGCCGGCGAGATCATCGCCCGCGTCGGCAAGCCCAACGTCAAGATCATGTTCGACGTCTTCCACGTCGGCTGCGCCGAGGGTGACGTCCTCACCAACCTGTCGACCTGGTGGCCCCATATCGGCCATGTCCAGATCGCCGCCGTGCCGAGCCGCGCCGAGCCGGACGAGGGTGAGATCCACTTCCCGTCCATCTTCAAGGCCCTGGACGACAAGGGCTATGCCGGCTGGGTCGGCGCCGAGTACCGCCCGCGCCGCGACACCGATGCCGGGCTTGCCTGGGTCAAGGCGCTCGGCGTGCGGCTGGCCTGACCCCTGCCCATCTCGCAGGCGCGAGCCTATCTTGTGCAATGCAGCAAAAAAGCCATTGCGCTCAAGCTGTTGCGCAATCTCGTTGCGCCCGCCCTGTCGAGAACGAAATCGACAGAACGATTCCAATGTGACAGCGTCCTTGACCTAAGAAGGGCGGAATCTTCCGTCCTCCACACCCTGATTGCGCGGCGAACAGCCCGCAGATCCAGAGGAGCGCGCGATGGCGAAGGTTCCCCCCACATCTGCCGATCTCGCCAATGCCATCCGGTTCGACGACGTCTCGCTCGACGACAAGTATGACCTGACCAAGGAACGGGTCTTCCTCACCGGCGTGCAGGCGCTCGTCCGCCTGACGCTGATGCAGAAGGAACGCGATCGCCGCGCCGGGCTCAACACTGCGGGCTTTGTTTCCGGCTATCGCGGCTCGCCGCTCGGCGGGCTCGACCAGGCCTTCTTCAAGGCCCAGCGCAACCTCCTCGCCAGCGACGTGATCTTCACGCCCGGCCTCAACGAGGATCTCGCCGCCACCGCCGTCTGGGGCACCCAGCAGGCGGAAATGCGCGGCGAGGGCAAGTTCGATGGCGTCTTCGGCGTCTGGTACGGCAAGGGACCAGGCGTCGACCGCTCCGGCGACGTCTTCCGCCACGCCAACCTGGCGGGAACCTCGCCGAACGGCGGTGTGCTGGCGCTCATGGGCGACGACCACACGGCGGAATCCTCCACCGTCGCCCACCAGTCGGAATTCCATTTCGTCGACGTGATGATGCCCATCCTGAACCCCGCCGGGGCGCAGGAAATCCTCGACTACGGCCTCTACGGCTGGGCCATGTCGCGCTACGCCGGCGTGTGGACGGCGCTGAAGTGCATGAAGGACACAGTCGAATCGACCGGCGTCGTCGACGGTGCGGTCGATCGCGTCAATATTGTCCTGCCGGGCGACGAGGATTTCGTCATGCCGCCCGGCGGCGTCTCCATCCGGCCGAACGACGACCGGCACGAGCAGGAGATGCGCCTGCACATGTACAAGCGGGCCGCCGCCCTCGCCTTCATCAAGGCGAACAAACTGAACCGCATCATCACCTCCGGCGGCCGCCAGCCGAAGATCGGCATCATCACCACCGGCAAGAGCTATCTCGACGTCCGCCAGGCCTTCGACGAACTCGGCATCGACGAGGTGAAGGCCAACGATCTCGGCATCCGCCTGTTCAAGATCGCCTGTCCCTGGCCCCTCGACCCGGCGGAACTGCGCGCCTTCGTCACCGGCCTCGACCTCGTCATCGTCGTCGAGGAGAAGCGCTCGCTCATCGAGGTGCAGGTCCGCGAGGAGCTCTACGGCCACGTCCACCAGCCCATCGTCATCGGCAAGAGGGACGAGACGGGCGCCTGGCTCTTTCCCGTCCACGGTGCCCTCGATTCCAACGACGTCGCCATCTGCATCGGCGAGCGGGTGCTGAAACATGTCGGCCACAACGACCAGGTCGCCGCCAATGTCGCCCGCCTGAAGGGCGCCCAGGACATCCTGAAGACCACCCCGATCATCGCCACCCGCATTCCCTATTTCTGCTCGGGCTGCCCGCACAACACCTCGACAGTCGTGCCTGAGGGCATGCGCGCCTATGCAGGCATCGGCTGCCACTACATGGCCCTGTGGATGGACCGGAACACCGAGGGCTTCACCCAGATGGGCGGCGAAGGCGCCAACTGGGTCGGCGAGGCGCCGTTCTCCAAGCGCGGCCATGTCTTCCAGAACATCGGGGACGGCACCTACAACCACTCGGGTTCGCTGGCGGTCCGCTTCGCCGTCGCCTCGAAGGTGAACATCACCTACAAGATCCTCTTCAACGACGCCGTTGCCATGACCGGCGGGCAGCGCCACGAGGGCGGCCTGACCATGCCGATGATTGCGGCGCAGATGCGCGCCGAGGGCGTCGAGCGCATCGCCATCGTCACCGACGAGCCCGGCAAATATGCCGGCCAGGGCATCGCCTTTCCGACCGGCACCTCGATCGACCACCGCGACGACCTCGACCAGGTCCAGCGCGAGCTGTCCGCCCTGCCGGGCGTCTCGGTCCTCATCTATGACCAGACCTGCGCCGCCGAGAAGCGTCGCCGCCGCAAGCGCGGCACCTTCCCCGACCCGGTCAAGCGCGTCATCATCAACGAAGCCGTTTGCGAGGGCTGCGGCGATTGCGGCGTCGTCTCCAACTGCGTCTCCGTCCAGCCGCTGGAGACCGAGTTCGGCCGCAAGCGCACCATCGACCAGTCGTCCTGCAACAAGGACTTCTCCTGCGTGAAGGGCTTCTGCCCGAGCTTCGTCACCGTCCACGGCGCCGAGCCGAAGAAGGGCCAGGCCATGGCGGTGGAGGCCGATGTCTCCGCCCTTCCCGAGCCGGTCCTGCCCACCATCGAGCACACCTACAATGTGCTGATCGAGGGCGTCGGCGGCACGGGCATTGTGACGGTCGGAGCCATCCTCGGCATGGCCTGCCACCTGGAGAAGAAAGGCGTCGGCCTCATTGACATGGCCGGCCTCGCCCAGAAGGGCGGCGAGGTCTTCTCCCACATGCGCATCGCCCGCGTGCCCGAGGACATCCACTCCATCCGCGTCCATGCCGGCTCGGCCGATCTCGTCATTTCCGGCGACATCGTCATCGCCGGCGGCAAGAAATCCCTCGCCGGCATGAAATCGACGACCAAGGTGGTGGTGAACACCGTGGAGAGCATGCCGGGCCAGTTCACCCGCGACGCCAACTTCTCCCTGCCCTCCGAGAGGCTGAAGCGCGCCATCATCTCCCATTCCAGCCGCGAGACCACTCACCTGGTCGATGCCCAGCGCCTGGCCACGGCCCTGATGGGCAATTCCATCGCCACCAACCTCTTCCTCGTCGGTTATGCCTATCAGATCGGTGGCCTGCCGCTCACCGGTGCCGCCATCGAGCGGGCGATCGAGCTCAATGGCGAGGCGGTGAAGATGAACATCACCGCCTTCCGCTGGGGCCGGCTCTGCGCCCATGACCGCGCCGCGGTCGAGGCTCTGGTCGCGCCGGTGACCCGGCCGAGCGGGGTGGAGAAACTGTCCGCGTCGCTCGAGGAAATCATAGCCCGCCGCGTCGAGCAGCTCACGCGCTACCAGAACAGCGCCTATGCCGCGCGCTATGCGGGGCTGGTCGAGAGCGTGCGCAAGGCGGAGGCCGAGAAGGCTCCCGGCAAGCAGGGGCTGACCGAGGCGGTGGCGCGCTTCCTCTACAAGCTCATGGCCTACAAGGACGAGTACGAGGTCGCCCGCCTCTACACCGACGGCAACTTCCTCCAGCAGGTGGCCAAGACCTTCGACGGGCAGGATCTGAAGTTCGAGTTCCACCTCGCCCCGCCCTTGCTCTCGAAGCCCGACCCGCAGACCGGCGTGCCGCGCAAGACGAGCTTCGGACCCTGGATGATGACCGTCTATCGGGTTCTCGCCCGCATGAAGGGTCTGCGCGGTACCGCCTTCGACATCTTCGGCTACACCCACGAGCGCCGCACCGAGCGGCAACTGGTCAAGGACTACGAGGCTCTCGTCGCCGAGATCGTCGCGAAGCTGACTGCCGACAACCATGCCCTCGCCGTCGGTCTCGCCGCCATCCCGGAGAAGATCCGCGGTTTCGGCCACGTGAAGGCACGCCATCTCGACATGGCGAAGAAGGAAGAGGCAGCCCTGCTCGCCGACTTCCGCGCCGGCCCGAAGCCGGCGGTGAAGCTGGCGGCGGAGTAAGGCGGGACCACGGCGCGGCGCACTGCACGACGCAAGTGCGTCCTTCGAGGCTCACCATAACATCGAGCGAACGCAAGATGCGTTCGCCTCTCGCTATTGGCTCGCACCTCAGGATGAGGGCGGTTGAGCGCTGCAGTGAGGTCAAAAGCTGGCAGGAGGCCAAGTGGGGCGCTGGGACCCCTGACTGCCACTCACCACCTCCCTCATCCTGAGGTGCGAGCCCCGGCGATGCGTCAGCATCGTCCGGTGGCGAGCCTAGAAGGACGCACTGCCAGTCCTGCAGCGCCCCCCCAGGGATAGCACCCGCTCTCCCCGCAGGGCCCGGCCCCATCCGCCGCCTACCACCCCTTCCTGTTTCATGGCAGATACAAAATCCCCGCGTCTCGGACGGACTCCGCCATGACCTCGACCTTCATCCCCTCGCCCGTCGCCGCCGGCTGGGAGAGCGCCACGCCGGCCGAACTCGGCTTCGACGCCGCGAGGCTGAAGGCCGCCACCACCTTCGCCGAAACGGCCGAGAGCCCCTGGCCGATGAGCCTCTACTACCCGGACGGACGCTATGTCGGCATCGTCGAGTGGAACGAGACCGGCCCCTGGAGCGCCATCGTCGGGCCAGTCATTCCGCGCGGCAAGCCTGCCGGGGTCATCGTCCGGGGAGGCAAGGTGGCGGCCACATGGGGCGACGTCTCACGGGTCGACATGACCTTCTCGATCGCCAAGAGCTATCTCGCCATCCTCGCCGGCATCGCCTCCGACGACGGCCTCATCGCCATCGACGATCCCGTCGCGAAGACAGTCGACGGTCCGCATTTCGCCAGTGCCCACAATGCGAAGATCACCTGGCGCCACCTCCTGCACCAGTCCAGCGAGTGGGAAGGCGTCATCTTCGACAAGTCCGACCAGGTCGACCACAACCGCCAGATCGGCGCCGGCGCCGACAACAGCCGCAAGGGCAAGAAGCGCGCCCTGAAAGCGCCCGGTACCCATTACGAATACAACGACGTCCGCGTGAACGTCCTCTCCTACGCCCTGCTGCGCCGTTTCGGCCGCGCCCTGCCGGAGGTGCTGAAGGAGCGGATCATGGACCCCATCGGCGCCTCCGAGACCTGGCGCTGGCACGGCTACGAGACCTCCTGGGTCGATATCGACGGCCGCGAGATCCAGTCGGTCCCGGGCGGCGCCCATTGGGGCGGCGGCATCTTCATCTCGGCCCTTGACCACGCGAGGCTCGGCATGCTGATCAGCCGCGACGGCGCTTGGAACGGCCGCCAGCTCCTGTCCAAGGCCTGGATCGCGGACATGCTGACCCCCTCCCCCACCAACACCGACTACGGCTATCTCTGGTGGCTGAACCGCGGTCGCAGCCGCTTCTCGAACGCGTCGGAGGGCAGTGTCTTCGCGCTCGGGGCCGGCTCCAACATCATCTGGGTCGATCCAGAGTCCGACACGGTGGTGGTGGCGCGCTGGATGGACCAGACAAAGTTCAACGCCTTTTTCGGCCATGTCATGGACGCGAGGGCCTAAGCCCGCAGCGGATCGGGCCATTTTCCCTCGCCACCGCTTGATCCGCGCTCGATTTCGCGCCACAACATGCGTCGAATGCACGCACGTCGATAGGATCCCCGATGGCCGCAGCCGGTACCACCAACTGGACCAACATCGCCAATGTGATCGGCGCGACGGTCATTGTCGGCTCCGAAGCGGTCGGAGCAGGCGGGGCGACCGGCTGGGCGATTGCCAGCCTGTTGAAGCTCGGCGACCAGGCGGTCCTGGTCGCGACCCTCCTCGGCGTCGCCGTCGGCCTCGTGGCGACCGTTGCGTTCTTCCGCTCGGCAAACCGGGTCGAACCGTTCCGCTGAGGCCGGGCCCTCCGCCTCAGGCGGAATCCTTCCGCATGTACTGGACCTTGCGGTCCTCCATCTCTTTGACGGATGTGCGCACGAACCCTTGTCGCGCATACCATTCGATCCGCTGCGTCAGCCTGAAATTGGTGTAGAGCGTGACGAAGGGAGCGCCGAGGTCGCGCAGGCGCCGCTCGGAAAAGCTCAGGATCGCGGCGCCGTAACGCTTCCCGTGATGACGGGGATGCACCGCCAGCGAGACGATCACCGGCTCCGCCCCCATCTCGATCACGGCACAGGCCGAAAGCCCCTCGCCGTCCTCCGCCACCCAGATTTCCTGCGTCGCGATGGATTCGGCATAGTCCACCATGCGCGGGAACGAGACACTTCCGGTCAGCGTCTCGTTCGGCAGATAGGCCGCTTCCTTGAGCGCGGCGATGGCGGGCACGTCGCGCAGGGTCGCCCGGCGTAGCGTGAGGCCGGCCTCCTCCGCCGTCGTCGCGTTCATCACCGCGAGGCTCACCTTCTGCCGGCCGTCGGCGTCGAAATTCTCGGGCGAGAGCCAGCGCGTGAAGGCGAGGCGGCGCTGCGGCCATTCGCAGTCGAGCATCGAGTACCAGGCGGTGTCGCGATTGGCACCCTTGGCGATCATGTGCTGGCGGAACAGGCCCTCGAAGGTGAAGCCGAATCGCACAGCCGCCTTCTTGGAGGGCTCGTTGAGATCGTTGCACTTCCATTCGTAGCGGCGGTAGCCGAGCGTCTCGAAGACATGGCGCATCAGGAGGAACTGCGCCTCCGTCGCCGCCGGCGTCCGCTGCAGGGCCGGCGTGTAAAGGATCGAGCCGACCTCGATGACCCGGTGGGTGGTGTCGATGCGCATCAACGACAGCCAACCGATGGCGCGGTCGTCCCTGTCGGCGATGGCCCAGTAGACCGGGTCCGTGGTGCCGGCGGCGATCTTCTCCACATGGGCGGCGAAGTCCGCCTTGTCGGCATAGGGGCCGGAGAAGAGATAGGCCCACTGCCAGGCGGCTTCCGGGCCGTGGGAGAGAGTGTAGAGCCCGTCCGTGTCGCGGGCCGGGTCGAGCGGGCGGAGCCGGCAGTAGCGCCCTTCGAGGACGACGTGGGTCGGGCGGGGCGCCGGCGTCGTGTCGACGGCGAAGCCGAATGTGGGCGCGCTCAAGGGATGCTCCGGTCAGGACTGGGGATGATGGGTGCGGAAGAAGCCGTTCAGCGCGCCGAAAGGCTCGGCCGTCGCCAGCGCGTCGAAGCTCCCCTCGCTCGCGAGGTCGCGCGCCGCCTTCATGAACCCGCCCCAGGCGGCGCGCGCCAGCGCCGAACCGACGGAGATGCGGCGCACGCCGAGCGCCGCGGCATCCGCCACCGTCAGACCGATGGGGCTGGAGATCAGCAGATTGACGGGCTTCGGCGCCACCGCCGCTACCACCTCGCGGATCTGCTCCGGGGTCCTCAGGCCCGGCGCATAGAGCACGTCGGCGCCGGCCTCCGCATAGGCGACGAGGCGCTCCAGCACCGTCGCCTGGGCGTCGGGCAGGCCGAAGAGGTGGGCTTCGCAGCGCGCCGTCAGCAGCACGCCCGTGCCCTTCAGGGCCTCGACCGCGGCACGGATGCGCTCCACTGCAAGGTCGAAGGGATAGATCACCTCGTCCGCCGTGTCGCCGTGATCCTCGATCGAGAGACCGGCGACACCCGTCGCCACGCAGAGCCGGCAGTTCTCGGCGACATCAGCGGGTTCGCGGGCATAGCCGGACTCGAAATCGGCATTCACCGGCAGGTCCGTCGCCCCAACGATCTCGGCGATATGGGCGAGCGCCATGTCGCGCGGCACCGCCCAGTCCGTGTCGGGCAGGCCGCGCGAGAAGGAAAAGCCCGAGGAGGTGGTGGCGAGGGCCAGAAAGCCGAGATGCTTCAGCATCATCGCCGTGCCGATGTCCCAGGGATTGGGAATGACGAAACAGCCTCTCTCGTGCAGGCGGCGGAAGGCGGTGCATTGCAGCGAGGCATCCATGGCATGACCCCTGGTTCAGAACGCAAAAGTCGCGCGACCGGAGCCGCGCGACAACAGCGTTTTTCGTGATGGCAGGGATCGCCTGAGGTGATGGTCCGTCAGTGGTTGTCGCGCGGGATGCCCCGCTTCTGCGCGATCTTCTGGTATTTGACAGCCGGCTTCAGAACCATGCCGTCGGAGAGCTGGCTGACCATCGAGCGCTGGATCTCCTGCCATGGCGTCTGGCTCTTCGGAACCTTGAAGCCACCGTTGGCCTTGAGCTCGGCCATGCGGGCGGCGAACTCTTCCTCCGAGATGAGGATGTTGGCCGAGCGCTTGTTCAGGTCGATGCGCACCCGGTCGCCGGTCTTGAGGACGGCGAGCCCGCCATTGGCGCCCGCCTCCGGCGACGCGTTGAGGATGGAGGGCGATCCCGACGTGCCGGACTGGCGGCCATCGCCGATGCAGGGCAGGTCGCGGATGCCCTTCTTCAGGAGGGCGGCCGGCGGCTGCATGTTCACCACCTCAGCCGATCCGGGATAGCCGAGCGGCCCGACGCCGCGCACGAAGAGCACGCAGGTCTCGTCGATGGCGAGTGCCGGATCGTCGATCCGGTGGTGATAGTCCTCCGGCCCCTCGAAGACGATGGCCCGCCCCTCGAAGGCGTCCTTGTCCTTCGGGTTCGACAGGTAGCGCTTGCGGAAGTCGGCGGAGATGACGCTCGTCTTCATGATCGCCGAGTCGAACAGGTTGCCTTTCAGCACGATGAAGCCGGCATCCTTCACCAGCGGCTTGTCATAGGGCCGGATGACGTCCTCGTCGGTGATGACGGCGCCCTGGACGTTCTCGGCCATGGTCTTGCCATTGGCGGTGATCGCGTCACCGTGGATCTTGCCGGCCTTCAGAAGCTGGTTCATCACGGCGGGCAGGCCGCCGGCACGGAAATACTCCTCGCCGAGATAGGCGCCGGCCGGCTGCATGTTGACCAGCAGCGGCACCTCGTGGCCGACCTTCTCCCAGTCGTCGATGTCGAGCTTCACGCCGATATGCTTGGCGATGGCGTTGATGTGGATCGGCGCATTGGTCGAGCCGCCGATCGCCGAATTGGCCACGATGCAGTTCTCGAAGGCCTTGCGGGTGAGGATGTCGGAGGGCTTCAGGTCCTCCCAGACCATGTCGACGATCCGCCGTCCGGTCGCGTAGGAGATCTGGCCGCGCTCGCGATAGGGCGCCGGGATCGCGGCGCAGGAGGGCAGCGACATGCCCAGCGCCTCGGCGAGGCCGTTCATGGTCGAGGCCGTGCCCATCGTGTTGCAATGGCCGATGGAGGGCGCCGACTTGGTGACGACGTCGATGAACTCCTCATAGGTGATCGTGCCGTCGGCCTGCAGCTTGCGTGCCTCCCAGACGACCGTGCCGGAGCCGGCGCGCTTGCCGTTCCACCAGCCGTTGAGCATCGGCCCCCCCGACAGGACGATGGCGGGAATGTTGACCGTCGCCGCCCCCATCACCATGGCCGGCATGGTCTTGTCGCAGCCGGTCAGCAGCACGCAGCCGTCCAGCGGATAACCATAGAGAATCTCGACCAGCGAAAGATATTGCAGGTTGCGGTCGAGCGCAGCGGTCGGGCGCTTCAGCGTTTCCTGGATCTGGTGCACCGGGAACTCCAGCGGAATGCCGCCGGCATCGCGAATGCCGTCCTTCACGCGCTGGGCAAGCTCGATATGGTGGCGGTTGCACGGCGAGATGTCCGAGCCGGTCTGGGCGATGCCGATGATCGGCTTGCCCGAGCGCAGCTCCTCCACCGTCAGGCCCCAGTTGACCGTGCGCTCCAGATAGATCGCGGTCATGCCGGGATTGTCGGGATTGTCGAACCACTGCTTCGAGCGGAGGTTCTGGGGCTTCATCTTCCGGCGGGCCATGGGCATTCCTCCAATGCTGCGCTGCGAAGCGTTCAATCGATTGAAGTTCTCGCCGCGTCGTCGTTTCACCGGATTTGACCGTGACGACGGACGGATTGCAACGGCAAAAGCGGCGGATGGGACATGCGGCGAAGGGCAGCATGTGATATGCTGCGGAAGCATATGCTTCCGGAGGATGTACCATGGCCATCACGGTTCGGAACAAGGCCTTGGAAGAGCGGATCAAGCGGATCGGCCGCCAGCGAGGGATGGGGCCGACAGCCGTCATCACCTGGGCCGTTGAAACCGCTGACAAGACGCCGGCGGACACGCTGCCACCCGAAGAGGTTGATCGCCGGATGAAGGCTCTCGATGAGATCACGCAGCGCATTCGCGCGACGATCACCGACGCCGATCGGGCCGCGATGAAAGCCATCGAGGACGACATGTATGATGAGTTCGGCCTGCCAAAATGATCGTCTGCGACACGTCGGCGCTGATCGCGATCCTGAAGGTTGAGCCTGACTCTATCACGTTCCGGCGTGCGATCGCAGAGGCAAGGCCGATCGGCATCCCCGCGTCGGTTTATCTGGAAGCTGCCATGGTCGCCTATGGCCTCAAACTTGGACGCGGCGAGCTCGATGCCATCATCGCTGCATCGACCATCGCCTTCATTCCCCTGGACGAGCCCGTCGCCCGCATCGCCGCCGACGCCTTCGCCCGCTATGGCCGCGGAACTGGCCATCCGGCCGCGCTCAACTTCGGCGACTGCATCAGCTATGCGACCGCGATGCACCTCGATTGCCCGCTGCTGTTCAAGGGCGACGACTTCCGGCATACCGATGTCAAGGTCGCCCTCTAGCGCGACCGTGAGCCATCCGGAAACGTGCCATGACCCTGCAGACTGTCGCCAATTTCGACCGAATCGGTGAGGAGAACGCCTTTGCCGTCCTCGCCCGCGCCACCGCGCTGATGCGCCAGGGCAAGGATGTCATCAATCTCGGCATCGGCCAGCCGGATTTCGCGACGCCGGAGAACATCACCGAAGCCGCCATCAAGGCCATCCGCGACGGGCATCACGGCTACACGCCGGCCAACGGCATCCTGCCGCTGCGCGAGGCGGTGGCCGCCGATCTCGACCGCCGCTTCAAGGTCCAGGTCTCGCCGGAAGAGGTGATGATCGTCCCCGGCGGCAAGGTCACCATGTTCATGGCGATCCTGATGTTCGGCGAGCCGGGAGCGGAGATCCTCTATCCGGATCCGGGTTTCCCCATCTACCGCTCGATGATCGAATATACCGGCGCGACGCCGATCCCCGTGCCGATCCGCGAAGAGAACGGCTTCGCCTTCTCCGCTGACGAACTCCTGTCGCTGATCACCCCGAACACCCGGCTCGTCATCGTCAACTCGCCGGCCAATCCCACCGGCGGCGTCACCCCGAAGGCGGAGATCGACAAGCTCGTCGCCGGCATGGCGCGCTTCCCCGACGTCGCCATCATGTCGGACGAGATCTATGACCAGATGGTCTATGACGGCGAGGAGCATGTCTGCCTCCTCTCCTATCCCTCCATCCGCGACCGGACGATCCTGCTCAACGGTTGGTCCAAGACCTATGCCATGACCGGCTGGCGCCTCGGCTACTCGGTCTGGCCGGGCAAGCTCTACGAGTACGCGCGCAAGCTCGCGGTGAACTCGTTCTCCTGCGTCAACGCACCCTCGCAGTTCGCAGCGCTCGAAGCCCTTACCGGTCCGCAGGACGCGGTCGGCAGGATGGTCGCCGAGTTCGACGCGCGCCGGAAGCTGGTGGTCGAGGGGCTGAACAAGCTGCCCGGCGTCTCCTGCATCGTGCCGAAGGGCGCCTTCTACGCCTTTCCCAACATCAGCCAGACCGGCTGGAAGGCGAAGCCCCTGGCCTCGGCCCTGCTCGAGGATGCCGGTGTCGCCACGATCGGCGGGCCGGATTTCGGCGTCCATGGCGAGGGCTATATCCGGCTGAGCTACGCCAACTCCCCGGAGAACATCCTCAAGGCGCTGGACCGGATGAAGGGCTTCCTGGAGCGGCGGAACAGTTGAGGCCGAACGGGCCGACCGCGTCCGCCCCTTTGGGACGGCGCAGATCCGAAGAGAATTCGTGGATGCCCGGCACAAGACCGGGCATGACGGGTGGAGTTTCCGGAGCCTCCACGGCGACAGTCTGCCATTGCCCTCTTCGCGTCATGCCCGGCCTTGTGCCGGGC
>NZ_JAUYFA010000107.1 GCF_030691135.1 Phreatobacter sp. | reverse complement strand
GACACAGAACAATCTCGGCAACGCGCTGTTGACGTTCGGTGCGCGCGAAAGCGGGACGGCGCGGCTGGAGGAGGCCGTCGCGGCCTGTCGCGCGGCGCTTGAGGAATACACCCGCGAGCGCGTGCCGCTCGATTGGGCGATGACGCTTGGCAATGAGGGTGTCTCGCTTCGAATTATTGCCGAGCGCAGGCGAGATCTTCCTCGCGCTGAGCGGGCGCTCCAGCAAATTGAGACAGCAGGGAATACGTTCGAAGCTGCCGGGCATGCGCCTTACGCCGCCTATTGCGCCGACCAGGCTTCATTGGCGCGGGCTTTGGTCGATAGGCTGCGAAATGGGAAATGAAGGCCTGACGACTGCCGGGAGGGCGGCTCAGTGCAAAACTCAAGACTATGAGCCCACCGGGCACGACGCGGTCGTCGAGCTTTTCGAGGCAGGCGATCTCCGCCTGGGGCGCGTCGAGGTCGATGTGGAGGAAGGCGATGCGCCGGGGCGGCTTCCCGGGGGCGCCGGCTTCGCGCCGATCCGCACCGACATCTATCCCTTGCCCTTCGAGAACGCGCTGGTTCAGCTCGCCCGCCGCCGCTGCGACGCCCGGCCGACCGCGCCGCTGTCGGCCGCCGGGGTCGCGGTGGAACTGACGCTGCTGCCGGCCTATGCCGGCGCCTTCGCGGCGAAGACGGCGGGCCGCGCGGCCTTCCCGTCCGCTCACGCCAATGCCCGATGCAAGCTGAGCCGCCCCGCCGGCAGGCAGTCACGCCACCGGCGCGACCTCGATGTCGACCGTCAGGGGGCGGTGGTCGGAGGTGAAGTCGTCGGCCTCTCCGAAGACCGCATTGATGGCATTGTGAATTTCATGCTCGACGCGGCCCCCCTTGGGCGGCACCCGCAGGCCCAGTCTGTCCAGCGCCTGGGATCCCGTCAGTCCCTGGGTGAAGGCGATATGGTCGAGCAGGATTTCCTCCGGGCGGGCGGGATCCCAGGCGTCGCGGAACTGCGCGGTCCAGCGGTGATTGACCCCTTCCTGAGGCGCATAGTCGAACAGCGCATGGTTGAGGAAGCGCTGAGCAAAGAAGACCTCGCCCTGCAGCCCCCCGATGAGATCCTGAAACAGATAGCGTCGCTCGAAATATTCCTTGCCGGGCCCGTCGTTGAGATCGCCGAGGACGAAGATCGCGGGGTTGGGCTCGTTGCGGAACCGGTTCTCGATGAAGTGACGGACATTGATCACTTCGGTCGAGATGCGGACCCGGGCCGAGACCGCGGCCTGCTCGACGGCGTTGATCAGCGCGACCTCGGCCTTCGTCAGTTTGGCCTTGCGGCGCAGCGCGCCGGCTTTGGCATAGTCCTCGTGTGAGAATTTCGACTTGAGGTGCAGGCCGATGAAGTCGACCCGCCTTCTGTTGATGGTGCAGACGAGCACCTGAGGATGGCGGTAGTGGGAATGAATCCTGTCGGCGAGGCCGGCCGCGGGCGGGTCACCTTCCCCGTCGAAATCGGCGTCGACCACGCCGTGACCAGGGTCGTCTGCATCCGGCTTGAACCAGGGATGGACGATGGGCCAGGTCCGGCCGTGTTCGCCCGTGCCTTCCGCCATCGGGTCTGTCCTGCTCTCGACCTCGGTCGCATGGATCCATTGGCTGTTGGGCAGCAGGCCCGGTGAGAGCTCGCGCAGGCGCGACGTGCGGACCATGAAGAAGATGCCCTGGGCACCGGAAATGAGATAAGTCTCCGCCGCCGGGCGTTTGACCACGGTCCAGCCGCCGCGGAGCGTGTCGGCGCAGAAGGCTTCGAGCCGCGCGACATTGCCCGTCGAAGGGCCCTCCTGGATGCAGAGGATATCGGGATCAATGGCCTCGATCTGGGCGCCGATCTGCTGGATCTGCCGCGCCTGAAGCGCCTTGCCGGCGGTGTCGGTGACGGTCCGGCTCTTCTGAGGCGTCGTCCGCGTCTTGCCCTGAAGAAGCTGGCCGAACCATTTGATGTTCCACGTCGACAAACGTAGCATTTGGCAGTCCCTCCGCTGCAAAGAGTTCAATACATAGCCGGCATCACAAAACAGCTCCAAGCTTCCAATCCGACGTTCACTCCGGAACAGGAGATGTGGTGCGGTTTTGAGCGTCTGGCAGGACTTTGTTTTGTTGTCATGGTTGCGCCCATGCGCCTCCTGTGCCCGTTGATGACTGCATATTTCGCGCAGAATGGCGCGTCCGGGGTAATCCGGACAGCATTCTGGCCCGCCTGCCGGCGCGCAGGGATCGGCAGAAGGCGCCAGATGGTCACGACAGGGTCCTGCCCGCGGGGGGGACTGGTGGCGGGGGGGTGAAGACCTGCCTCTTCGCCCTGTCGATCACCAACGAGAGCGATGTGGTCGCCCGCAACCAGGCCGTCCTCGACATCAGGGCGGCACCTTCTATTCGATCTTCGCCGCGAGCCGGCGATCGGGGCATGCGCTGATCGGGTAGGGGGCGGGGGCGTTCCAAAAAGCCTGCCACCGGGCCTCGCAATGGGTCAGCGGGAATGTCTGTTTGCGGGTCCCCGCGCGTCGTCACAAATCAAGAATGGTGCACCACAGCGGGTAGTGAGCTGTACGCGATCAAGTCAGCTCGCCATAGTCATGCGTGTAGATGCCTTCATCGAACTGTTCGAAGCCCTGTTTCCAAGTCCGGCCCGGCCACAGATACTCCACGCTTGCCTGTCGTGGTCTGTAAACGGCGGTGTAGGCGGTCGTGGAACGCGCTTGTCGAGAGTATAGCGGAGGTTCAAAGAATCGACCGACCAAGGCTGGCAAGGTCATTTCCGGATCGTCCAGTGCATCAATCAGCGTCTGCTGCCGTATCGCTGAACTCGTGCCGTGAGGCACGACCTCTTGGTGGTTCGTGCAAGTCCTGTCTTGAGTAACTTTGGGAGCACTTCCAGGCCCGAGAAAAATTGTTGCGTAGGCACCCGTCCGGTCCATCAGGGCAACATTCTGAGACAGAGCGACAGGAATGCTGCTCAACGCTTCAACTGCCTCCTTCACGCAGCTGCACGTTTCCAGCACGTAACGAAGCATCAAGATGATGGAGAAGCCCAAGCCTTGCGCCTGCCCGCCCCCATACGTGAGGCTTGCAACCAGCCCGTCCTCGTTCATGCCATCACTGCAGCCTCCCCAAGGACGCTGCGCCTTGCAAATAACCCTGCGCTTCGACCACGCAGTCATTTCAAAACGGTCTGAGATGATATGAAGCGGAAAGTCGTAGTTCCGGACTACCGCGGGGCCATCGTCATCCAGCCAGACCGCGATGCTGCATCCGTGAAAAACAGGGGGCGGGCGATAGTGGCTAAGGATGCGGTGCGCGAGGTCGTCATCTCCAGCGAGCGTGCAAACGCGGTCATACTGCGGGACCAATTCGGGCATGTACCTTTGCAAGGCAGCACGACATTCGCGCGCAGTCGGCGGTGCTTCAAGCCCCTGACCTAGATACCAGCGCTCGGTTTCATCCCGACCAGCAATAAACCGGGCAAGCCAAGCATCACCTGGTTGATCTTCTCGCTCAGCTACAAACCGTTTTTGCATGAATCAAGGATAATGCACGACATCGCTCCCACAAGCGGGTTGCGTAAGGCTGACTCAATGGCTCAGCGCATATCTCAAGATTTCGGCGCCCGCACCGGGGCTGCAAACGCCCATTGCGGATGGTGACTGCCCCGGTGCAATCTCGGTGAGCGGCGGGACGCGGAGGCTTGACGATGCGACGGACAGGTTTCGCAGCCCTTGCCATCGCCTTCCTGTTCGGGGCCGACCAGGCGGCGGCAGCCTCAAGCGCGAGATGCGAACTGACAGGCCGTTTCGAGGGCGCGCCAGTTCCAGGCGCAACGGCCGTCGGCACCGTTCGCGTCGGCTTTCCGCTTGCGCTGGACCTGTTCGGACCCAGTGCGACGCACGAGGTGTTGATCAACCTGACTTCCCCCGCAACGGGCACCAGCTTGTCCGTGAGCTTGGGTGAAGTGCGGGGCAAATTTCATCTTCTTCTGGAAACCAGGCTTGGCGCGACGCTGCTCTCCATGACGGTCGATAGTGCCTACCAGGATCGCAAGATCGACGATGTATCGCTGATTTGCACCGCGACGCCCTGAGACCGGACTCGGCCAACGATGGACGGTGTCGGCATGTCCGCTTTCGAAGCGCGCTGAAGGTCTTGAGATTGCCCGACATGGATCGACAGCGGCGAGGCTAAGACATCCGCTGTGACCATCGGCATCCCCGATAGCGGTCCTGCCGCTTCCGGCCAAAGCCAGTTCTGTGCACATCTCAAGCATAATGCACCTTTGGCTATGATGGCAAATGCCCGACCTTTACGAGTATTGTGCAGCCCTCCCGTGTGAAGGGGTGATGCCGGCTCATTGATGGTGAGCGGAGCCAGGTTCCGGCCGGGTAAGAGCCATGTTCATCCTCGAACGTGCCCTCAAGCACAAGGATTTCCTCTCCCCCCAAATGGGTGTGCGGCTTGAAAGCCGTCTTCCGCGCCCAGCGGACCAGCGCGACACTTTCGTTGCCGAAGTGGTGCAGCGGCATCACGGACAGCCCTTCGACTTGGCCGGGAAACCACTCCGCCGAATGAGTGTCGATGACTTTGCGCTCCCGATCGGCCGGATGAAACTGCATAAGCTTGACGAAAAGGACGCAGCCCTCTTCGCTGCGCGGGGCATGCGAGGAACCCGGTGGATTGCGGACATAAGTGCCCGCAGGGTAGGAACCGTGCTCGTCCTTGAATGTACCTTCAAGGACAAGGAACTCCTCGCCGCCGCCGTGGGTATGAGCACGGAAATGTGAGCCGGGCGCATAGCGGACGATCGAGGTGGCGCGTGCCACCTCGCCACCTTCCCGCTCCAGCATCAGGCGTTCGACGCCAGCCAACGGCGAGGGAACGAACGCTTCGTCTCCCGGGCGGATCACGGCACGTTCGGTGTAGTCGCTGCGGATCTGGAGCATCGAAGCCTCCTCTTGTCGTGGATCAGTTGTATGCGTTGCGACCGGCCATCACGCCGCCGTCGACATCCCAGACAACACCGGTAACCCAACCGGCCTTGGACGAAAGCAGGAAGGCGATGACCTCAGCGACATCCGTAGCGGTGCCGATCCGCCCGATGGGGTGGAAGCCATTGAAACCCTGGAGTGCTGTATGGACTTGATCCTTCGGGATGAAACCTTCGTAGATCGGTGTTTCGACCACGGCCGGAGAAACCCCATTGACCCGAATGCCATGGCTCGCCAGCTCCATGGCGAGATGCTGCGTCAGCGAATGGAGGCCTGCCTTCGCCATCGAATAGGCCGAAGAGGGTGTTGCCTGAACCGCCTGCTTTGCCCACATCGAGCCGATATTGACGACCGCGCCGCCCTGACCACGCGCAGCCATGGCGCGTGCGACAGCCTGCGTAAGGAAGAACGTGCCGCGGTTGAGGTCGTGATAGAGGTCGTAATCCTCCTTGTTGTGTTCAAGGAACGGCTTGGGCAGGAACACTCCGGCACCGTTTACAAGGCCCGTTAAGTCCGCGAATTCCGTTGGGATGCGCGCTGCAAACGTTTGGACAACCGCCTCATCCGTGATGTCGAGCACTTCGATGTCCACGCGGCCAAGCGGCATTAGCTCCTTGCGGGCCTCCTCCAGCTTGGCTCTCTGCCGTCCGAGCAGCACGACCGCTCCGCCAGCGTCAAGCATGAGGTGGGCCGCCGACTTGCTCATGCCGCTCGCTCCGCCGATGAACAATGTCCGGGTCTGGTCTTGCGCTTTCATGGTGATTCATCCTTCTAGTTGGTAGTTTCGAGTTGCAAAAAAATGGTTCAGTTCTTGAGCGTCGCGATCATATCTGTTGCGGCTCGCGCCACGACGCCGGGATCGCTCATACCCCAAGCCACAAGGGTTGCCCCTTCCAATGCCGAGAGTATGCGTTCGGCAGCCGTTTCCGGCTTTCCGACCATCCTTAGTTCACCGCGCGCAGCACCTTCCGATAGCACCCGTGTAAGCCACGCCAATTGCTGGGCGAAGAAGCGACGGACACCGGCCCGTACCTCTTCAGGAAGAACTTGGATTTCCGTCACAAGCATTCCGCAAAGACACAGCATGCCATCCCGCACGCTCGCCTCATATATCGACGCATACGCCCCGATCCGCGCGAGCGCGTCTGGCTCGCCCTCGTCTATTCGATCAAGAAGCGCGTCAAAGCGGTTCATGTATTCGGCCGTCAAGGCCACCCCGAGATCGGCTTTCCCAGGAAAATGGTGATGTATGCTTGCCTTGCGGATGCCGACAGCTTCGGCGAGATCGGCATAGCTGATCGCACTATATCCGCGCGTCCGCACCAAGCGCTCGGCGGTCGCCATCAACTGTTCTCGGGTGGTTCCTTGGTTCATAGCACTAGTCTGCCTATCAGTTGGTAGATTGTCAAGGCTCGATTTCTAACCTGGAGAACATTCTGCGGCGGAGGAGAATCATTCTCAACCTTGATCATGTCCGTCAGTGCGCCACTGATCACAGACTGGCAGACACTGATCCCCGGTCAGGGACATGAACCCTTAAGCACCCACATAAGGTGCAAGTGGCCGAACGATAGCAGGCGTGTGAACGGCTGCTTTCGTCTCGTCGTGCATAATTCAAGACTTATGGGCTGCCCGCATGCGCCAACTGACCCAAGGGCTTGGCCGTTGCGCCAGTCCGGTGCCCTACCGCTTCACCACCATGCCCTGGCCCGTGGGCAGTTCCAGCACGCCATAGCCGCGGTCGGCGAAGAAGGCGTCCTCGGCGTCCTTCTGGGCGCGGTAGCCGAGCCAGCCGTAATCGTCCAGCAGGATGAGCCCGCCGGGCACCACGCGGTCGAAGAGCTTTTCCAGGCAGGCGATCTCGGGCTTCGGCGCGTTGAGGTCGAGATGCAGGAAGGCAATGCGCTGGGGCGGCTCCACGGCGTCGAAGGCCTCGGGCAGGAAGCCCTTGACGACGGTGACATAGGGCTTGTCGGCGAAGCGGGCGACGACGCCCTCGTAGAGCCCGGGCTTGCGGTAATGGGCGTTCGCCATGGCGATATAGCCGGGCATGGTGGGGAAGTCGGCCTCCGACGAGAGCTCGGGGTGGAAGCCCTCGAAACTGTCATAGGCGAAGTAGCGGCGGCGGGCGGCGGCGATGTCGGTCGCCTCGCAGATCACCGCGGCCATGTCGCCTTGGAAGACGCCGCATTCGACGAAATCGCCCTGGGGCAGGGAGAGGGCCTGTTTGGCCGCCCAGACCAGGGTGTGCAGGCGCCAGGCGATGCTGTGGGGCGTGACATACTGGTCATAGGTGTGGGCGCCGCGGATGCGGTCATAGGCGGCGCGGAAGCGCGGCTCGTCGAGGAAGCCGGCGCTCTTGTCGAGGGTGACCATGCGGTCGCCCCAGAAGACCGAGCGGTGGTCGCGGGCCATCAGCTTCGTCACGGTGAAGTCGACGAAGCGGGCCATGGGCTCGATGCCGACGAGACCATGCCAGGATTGCAGAAATCAATGCGCCAGCCCGCGGATGAGTGGGAAGGGGGCCAATGACCTTGTACGTAGGCGGCACCAATTCTAACCTGTCTCGACGTGAGCGGCGATGGAGGAAAGAGCATGGATTGCAAGGTTCTGGCCGGCGCTATCGCCTCCTCCATTCTGGCCACCGGGCTTGCCGTGGCCCAGCCCACCGAGCGTCAGGTGACGTTCCGACCGGGTGCCATCTCGGCTGAGCTGCGCGGCGTCATCCGGGGTGACGCCGATGTCACGTACCGTCTGACGACGGTTCCCGGTTAAATCATGCAGGTCTTGTTCAAGCCCTCCAACCGATCCTGCTATTTCAATGCGTTTGAGCCGGGGCGCGCTGACGCGGCGCATATGGGCTCTTCGCCTGGAAACGAATTCTCGCGAAGCTTGACGCTGGCGGGAGACTACCGCGTGCAGATTTATCTCATGCGCAATGCAGCCCGGCGCAACGAAGCCTGCCGCTATCGGATTTCCTTCGAGGTCACGGGCGTGCCCGGCGGCGTCAGCGCCGTAGTGTCTGATGTTCGGATGCGTGATCAATGCCGGGCGCGCGCTGCCGCGATGTACGCCGTTCGCAGTCCTCGCATCAGGATGGGTGCAATCCAGGCAGGACCGGACGGACTGCGCATCGATGGAACGGCGAACAAGGGGCCTGAAAGTCTCAAGAAATTCCGCTGCCTGTTAACGCCAGCCCGTCAGCTGCGCGACGTCATGGCGATGACCCCCGACGGCGGGTAGTACAAGCGGTCGCTATCCGCTGCCTCGTGAACTTTTGAGGCTCTCAACTATGCTGGCAAAGATGGTGCGCCTTTCCTCATGACACCCAGGCAGGCTTTTCGACAGAACGCCGATACACCGCTCTCTGAAGTCGTCGAGCGTTACGCAAGCCAGTGTCCGGGAGCGCCGAAGGGCCGAAACCTTTCGCCCCATCTGAGGCGCCTTGAAGCCGAGTCCATGGAGATCATGCGGGAAGTTGTCGCGGAATTCCGCAATCCGGTCTTCCTCTATTCGATGGGCAAGGACTCGACAACGATGCTCCATATCGCGCGGAAGGCGTTTTATCCTGCCCGTCCGCCGTTTCCTTTTCTGCATATTGCTACGACCTGGGATTTCCAGGACATGATCGTGTACCGCGATTTGCTGGTGCAGGCCCTCGGCATCGAATTGCGGGTCCATACAAATCAGGAAGGGCTGGCGCGGGGCATCAACCCCTTCGCCTCCGGCTCCTCAATGCATGCCCAAGTCATGAGCACGGAAGGCCTGAAGCAGGCTCTAGATAAATGGAAATTTGACGCGGCTTTCGGCGGCGGCCGGCGCGATGAAGAAAAAAGCCGGGCGAAGGAACGCATTTTCTCATTCCGGACACCGCAACACACCTGGGATCCGCGCAATCAGCGCCCCGAACTATGGAACCTCTACAACACGCGAGTCTCCCGCGGCGAATCCATACGCGTATTTCCGTTATCGAACTGGACGGAGGTCGACATTTGGTCATACATCCGGGCCGAGGAGATTCCGGTCGTACCGCTTTATTTCTCCAAGCCGAGGCCCGTGGTGGATCGCAACGGAGCGATCATACTCGTCGATGACGAGCGCATGCCGGTGGAGCCTACCGAAGTCCAGACTAAGCTTGTCCGCTTCAGGACGCTCGGCTGCTACCCTCTGACAGGCGGTATGGAATCATCTTCGAGAGACGTCGACGACATTGTGGCCGAGATGCTTTCTTCAAGAAAGTCAGAGCGACAGGGCCGGCTGATCGACCATGACGAAGCCGCGTCGATGGAACGTAAGAAGCGCGAAGGTTATTTCTGATGACGACCTCAGAGACGCTCGCCCCTTCCAGCGAACTGACGAAGAGCTTGCTGCGCTTCATCACCTGCGGATCGGTCGACGATGGAAAATCGACGCTGATCGGTAGGTTGCTCTACGACGCAAAGATGATTTTCGACGATCAGCTCTCGACCCTCGAACGCGACAGCCGAAAGCATGGGACCGTCGGCGACGAAATTGATCTAGCACTCTTGGTCGATGGCCTTGAGGCAGAGCGGGAGCAAGGCATAACAATCGATGTCGCCTACCGGTTCTTCACCACCGATCGGCGCTCCTTCATCGTCGCTGACACTCCCGGCCACGAGCAGTACACTCGCAACATGGCGACCGGTGCCTCGACTGCGGATGCCGCCATAATCCTCGTCGATGCAAGAAAGGGCATTCTGACGCAGACCAAGCGCCACACTTACATCTGTTCCCTGCTCGGCATCCAGAATATCGTCTTGGCTATCAACAAGATGGACTTGGTTGATTTCGCCGGTGAACGCTTCTTCAAAATCGTGTCGGAGTATATCGGATTCGCGCAGAGCCTCGGATTCGGCAACATCCGCCCGGTGCCGATCTCCGCCCGGTTCGGCGACAACGTAGCAAACAAATCGCAACGGATGTCATGGTACGACGGACCGTCAATCCTTGCGCATCTCGAAAAAATACCGATCGCCGACCGTGAAGGAACCGGACCGTTTCGCTTCCCGGTGCAATGGGTGAACCGGCCGAACCTCGATTTCCGCGGCTTGGCTGGAACCGTCGCGTCCGGCCGCATCGAGGTCGGCGAGGAAGTCCAGGTAGTGAGCTCATCCAAACGTTCGAGGGTTAGCCGCATCGTGACGTTCGACGGCGACCTAACCGTCGCTGAAGCGGGCCAAGCGGTGACGCTGATGCTTGAAAAGGACGTTGACGTGACCCGCGGCGACCTACTTTGCCGTCCAGACGCGACTCCGGACATTGCCGACCAGTTCCAGGGACACCTGCTCTGGATGGGCGATGATCCGATGCTGCAGGGCCGTTCGTATTTTTTACGTTTGGGTACGGCGACGGTTCCCGTCCGCGTAACCACGCTCAAGACGAAGATCGACATCAATACGCTGGAGGCGCGACCGGGGCGGACCCTAGCATTGAACGAAATCGGTGTCTGCACATTCGCGGCTGCGCATCCTCTGCCCATCGAGAGCTATGCGGACCACCGTCGGACCGGCTCTTTCATCCTGATCGACCGCGCGACAAACGCCACCGTCGGAGCAGGCATGGTCCAGTATGCCCTGCGGCGAGCGACCAATATCCAACGCCAGCTTCATACCATTGACAAAGGCGCGAGGGCGCGGCTGAGCGGCCAGAAACCCGTCATTCTATGGTTCACGGGCCTGTCTGGCTCCGGAAAGTCCACCATCGCCGACATGGTTGAGTCGGGCCTGCATCGACGCGGCGTGCAGACAATGCTGCTCGACGGCGACAATATGCGCCATGGCCTGAACAGCGATCTGGGCTTCACGACCGCTGATCGGGTCGAGAACATCCGGCGGGTCGGCGAGGTAGCGAAGCTTTTCGTCGACGCCGGCTTGGTGTTGCTTTGCTGCTTCATTTCGCCCTTCGCGCAAGATCGAGCTTCCATCCGCGAACTCGTTGGTGTTGACGAGTTCATTGAGATCTTCGTGGACGTACCAATCGAGGAATGCCGCAAGCGCGATCCCAAAGGGCTGTACAAAAAGGCCGACGCAGGCGAGATCACGAACTTCACCGGCATCGACAGCGCGTATGAACCGCCGATCGACCCCGAAATTCGGGTGGACGGCATGCGGGAGACCGCCAAAGCCGCATCGGACCGCATCATTTCTTGGCTGATGTCGCGCGGGGGGGGAGTCGACGATGGTGGCATCTAATGAAGCTGGTACTTGGATACCGAAGTCCACTTAGATATCCGACACTTGATCATTTGCGGGAGGTGCGATTGCCGCTGCACGATCAGCGGCGGTCGATTTCAATCATGCTGGCCTTTGGCTTAGGGCGTGGATTATCCCAGAGGGGCAACGTCATGCGGAAAGGATCGTGCTCAGCCGGGGAGGCTCGTCCCTAGATGGCAGGACGGGTCTGGTAGACGTTGAGGAAACTGTCGCGCCATGATATTCTTCAGCGGGAGCTAGTAGAAAAAATTCACGTGGACTGAGCATGATATCGGATAAGCGTATAGATACGACAAAGCCTCTTATTCACGTCGGCTTTGCCCATACAGGTACGACGTCCTTGCAGGAGAACATTTTTCAGAGACTCCCAAACGTGTTTTATGCCGGGATTCCCTACAGCACCCTTGGAGGAATTTTTTCTTATATCAAATATCTCGACTTTGACGATTATCGTTTTGATCTGACCCACAAACTCTGTTTCGATTACATCTTCGACAAGATGGTGCCCGGCCAACGTCTGGTATTGTCGGACGAGACATTCGTCGATCAGCCGGCAACCTATTTCACGCCAGCCATGATGCCTGTCCGAATGGTGGCAGAAAGGCTGAAGTATCATTTCGGCAATGCGACAATCCTCTTCACGATCCGATCGCAGTATGCCTCAGTTTTGTCGAATTATCAGGTCTATCGCAGTAGGAGCCGTAGTCTATCGGGTCTGGAAGTTGAGTCGTTTAATGCCTGGCTTGCGGGTAACACAACTCAGATGCGGAATCTGTATCTTCGGAATCTCGACATCAGTCATGCGATCCAAATCTATGCGGATGTTTTCGGCGTGGAATCGGTGAAGGTGCTGCCGCTGAAAATACTTATGGTCCATGGGTTCGATGTGTATCGCGATCGTCTGTCGGAGGCGACGGGACTGGAGCTGTCATCCTTCAGCGCAGACGCCTATGTCGCTCGCAACAAGTCCGATGATGCCTCTTTAAACCTGAACGATCATCAGCGGCAGGTGATTTGGGAGCGTGCCAAGGAAGGCAACAAGCGGATCGCCCGTGCCTTCGGCCTTCCGTTAGCCGAATTCGGCTATCCCTTTCCGTGACCGGAACGCCTTGAACGCGCTTGTTCGCCGGCGTCGGAGGCCGCGGCCATAACGCCTGCGCTAACAAGCCTGGTGCTTTGCACTTGGCGCCTTCCGCCCCGGTATGGTAGCGCAGACTTGGGAGCGATCGTGCTCGGGATTGTGAATAAATTTTTCAGGCGGTGACGACGATGGCGACCAAAGACCCGGTCAATCAGCATGGTTTCGAGACCCAGGCGCGGATTGGCGAGACCAAGCTCGGCGTCCTCAAGAACTGGGAATGGTACGACGACCCCAAGCGTCTCTTGTTCTCCATGTCGCGCTATAAATTCGTCTCCAAGATGCTGGACGGGCGCGAGAACGTGTTGGAACTGGGCTGCGGCGATGCCTTCAACGCGCCGATCGTGCGGCAGACGGTGAAGAAGCTGACGGTCACCGATTTCGATCCGGTGTTCATCGCCGACGCCAAGGCCCGCATGCGCGACCGCTGGGCCTATGACGCGGTCGTCGTCGATGCGATGGCCGACGACCTGCCCAATGCCGGCAGCTATGACGCGATCTATTCGCTCGACGTTCTGGAGCATATTCCCGCCTCGGAAGAGCACGGCGTCATCGCCAAGGTGGCGCGCGCCTTGACCGCGGACGGCGTCGCGATCTTCGGCATGCCCTCGCTGGAATCGCAGACCTATGCCAATGCCGCCAGCAAGGCCGGCCACGTCAACTGCAAGACCGCGCCGGATCTGAAGGCGCTGATGCAGACCTATTTCCACACCGTCTTCATGTTCTCGATGAACGACGAAGTGGTGCATACCGGCTACCACAAGATGGCGCACTACATCATCGCCATGGCGGCCCACAAGCGCTGAGGCGGCTTCAGGCCGGGATCATGACGGCGGCTCACGGGTCGCCGTGATGCGGAACGCCTGGCCGTCCTGCCAGGCGACGGGCCGTCCCGTCAGCACCGACATCGCCGACAGCAGCGCGCGTCCGACGACGCGCGGCGCCAGCGCCAGGAGCGGCCCCCAGGCCCGCGCCCAGACCAGCCGGCCGAGCCTTTCGAGATCGTCCCGGCGCGCCTCGTCGGCCCGGCGGCCGAGCGCCGTGACGGCGGCGATGCGCCAGTCCGGCAGTTCTGCGGCGAGTGCGGTCGCGAGGGCGGCGCGGTCCGGCGCGGCGGCGGTGCTGCTGGCGGTCAGGATCAGGTCGAGGCGTTGCAGCCCGGCGGGAAGGTTCGCGGTCAGGCCGGGATCGTTCACCGCTCCACAGCGAACAAGGTGGTCGTTGGTTCCGTCGACCGCGGGGCCGGTCAGTCCGGCGTGGCGGGCGAGCCAGAGACGGCTGTCGTCGACGGCGACCGGGTGCCGGCGGAGGTCGGTGAGATCGCGTTCGAGCCTCGCGTCGATCTGCCAGGGCCAGCGCCGCCCGGCCCGTCCGTAGAGCAGGCGCCGCAGGGCCTCGCGCAGGCGCTCGCCGCGGCGCAGGGGCGCTTCGGTCCAGCCGGCGAGTTCGGCGGGTGGCGGCAGGCGCGCCGCCTCCGCCGCCTCGCGCCAGCGCCTGAGCCCGGTGCGCCAGTAGGGATGCTGGCGGATCAGCAGGGGCGGCGGCAGCGGTCCGGTCACGGCGGCGATGAAACGGTCGAGGGCGGCGACGGCGCCAGCCTCGGGCTGTGTTTCCGCCGGGCCGCTGCGGATCGTCACCAAGGTGTCGGCCTGGGCCCGCTGTGGCGCTGTCGACCATTGGGCCAGACCGGCCGTGATGGCAGCGGGATCATGGGGGCCGGGCCGGATGAAGCTCGCCTGCTGCGCGGGGTCGCCGAGTTCCAGCGCGAACCAGTCGGCGCTGTCGGACAGGGTCACGATCCGGGCCGCAGGTGCCCAGAGGTCGAAGAGCCCATAGTCGCAGAAGGCCTCGGCCACCAGCGGCTCCGGCCCCGGCCGGACGGCAAGCGGGAAGAGCTGCATCGAGCGCGAGATCACCAGACCGGGGCCAGCATGGTGGTAGAACTCATAGGCGCCCTCGGAGGTCAGGGCGTCCTGGTCGACGAAACAGGCCTGGGCCGTCGGGTGCGGGTGGGCGAGGGCGAGGCCGG
Organism: Phreatobacter sp.; assembly: GCF_030691135.1. Classification (GTDB taxonomy): domain Bacteria; phylum Pseudomonadota; class Alphaproteobacteria; order Rhizobiales; family Phreatobacteraceae; genus Phreatobacter. The sequence continues at coordinate 45,036 of NZ_JAUYFA010000107.1, read as the reverse complement.
CCAGCCGGGGCGCGGCGAGGGGCATGGCGCCGTCGGGATCCGCCGCCGGCAGGCGCGCCAGCACCGCATCGCTGTCGGTCCTCAGGCTCGGGGCGAGGACTATGTCGGCTTCTGGTACGACGGCGGCCAGCGCCGCGAGCGAGCCGTCGGCCAGGATGAAATCGGCGTTCAGGAAGGCGGCCATGGTGCCGGGGCCGCGGGCCTGCGCCATGCGCGCGCCGCGCACGAAGGCGAGCGTCAGCGTCACCGCGCTCATCGTGCCGGTGACGAGATCTTCGATGGCGCCGATCGTCACGGCATGGCTGGCGATCAGCCTCGCGCCGGCGGGATGGGCGGCGATCTCCTCGGCATCGCAGCCCCGGGTCAGCAGCACGACCGCGAGATCGCAGCGCGCGGCCAGGGCAGGCAGGTTGCCGGGCGAGAACCACGAGGGCAGAACATGGTCGAGCCAGGTCGCGACATGGCTCCGGCCCCAGACCGGCACGCAGAGGCTGAGCTTCGGCCGCGTGCTCAATCCTGCTGTCCCGACATCTGGAGCCGCGACGGGTCACGCGCGGCCCGCAGCCGCTGCATGGCGCGGGTCAGGAAGAGGCGCGGCAGCGACATCGGGCGAAGCGACAGGGTCAGCGCGGCCATGGCGGCCTGGCGGCCGACAACCGGCAGGCGCCCCAGCGCGGCGAGCCGCGTCTCGGCAACACCGGACAGGCGGGCGGCGAGCCCGGCATCGGGCAAAGCTAGCCGCGCGGCATTGAAGCTCGCCCGGCGAGCGAACATGTCGCCGTAACCGTCCGGATAGAGCCCGCTGCGATCGGCCTCGATGCGTCGTCTCGCTTCGGCGATATAGGCGATGGTCAGGTCGGCGTCGCGCGCCAGCGAGCGGCTGATGCCTTGCATCGAACGGTGCCATTCGCCGAGCACTTCCGGCACGAAGACGACGCCGTGGGCGAGGGCGATCCGCCGGACCAGGAAACTGTCGCAATAGGGACCGAGAGCGAGGTCATAGCCGCCTTCGGCCAGCATCGGCTCGCGGCGGGCGAGGCAGGCCACGCCGACGCAGAGATTGTCCGAACCGCGCAGCCAGTCCCTGAAGCCGGTCGGGTCGAGATAGGTGGCGCGCAGCGGCGCGGCCGCAGGGCGGATCGCCCGGCCCGTGCCCTCGTCGTCGATCACCAGCGCCTCGGCGCAGAACACCCCCGCCTCGGGGTGCCGGTCGAAGGCGGCGAGGGCGGTGGAAAACAGGGCGGGTTTCGCTGCGTCGTCGGCTGCGGCGGCGTAGACCAGGTCTCCGGTCGCCTGCGCGAGGCCGAGATTGAGGGCGCCGACCACGCCGCGATGCTCGGCCAGCGCCGTCAGCTTGAGCCCCGGCAGCCGGTCACGCCAGCTCTCGATGACGGCGATGCTGTCGTCGCTCGAGGCGTCGTCGATGACGATGATCTCGTCTGCGAGGCGCGACTGGCGCGCCAGAGCACCGAGCGCGCGGGGAAGAAAGTGCGCATGGTTGCGGTTGGGCAGGATGACTGAGATCGTCCTCGCCGGCCGCAGCGCGCCTGAAATCGACATTGTCAGGAGTCCGGCAGGGATACAGGCGACTGCCTTAGACGCCGCCGGCCGGCCCGACAATCTATTTCCGCCAGTCGGGCATCGGCATCAGGTGGGAGGGAGTGCTCACAACGCCTTCTCGGACGTGGCGGCATCGGTCGGCGCCCGCGGCTCCCCATGATGGCCGGGCTCCTCGGCCCTGGCCTCGCCGCCGGTGGTCACCAGCGCCGCGACCGGCATTCCGACGGGGGGGCCTAGACCGAGTTCCTTCGGGCGGGCGATCGCCTGGTCGAGCGACACGTCATCGGCCAAGGGCTCCGGCGAGATGGCCGCCGAATCCACCGCGACGGCCATGTCGGACAATGTACGCCGATGCCGATCGATCTGCGCGGCCTCGGCCGTCTTCGGTCGTTCAGTGACGAGATCCGTCGCAATCGCCGTCGGCGCGACGCTCATCCGCCCGAGCAGTTCAGGATGCAATGCGGCGAAGCTCGTGCTCAGCATGCTGCCGACGTAGCCGCCGTTCTCCACGACGATGCTGGTGAAGAGGCGTGCGGTGTCGGGGGCAACGAGCTTCTGCTGCGCAGTCGAGGGCCGCTTGCCGCTCGGTTTCAGCTGCGCCGCCGCTTCCGGATGGACTTCCCGCAGCATTTCGACCACGGCCGCGGTTATCTCCGCGGGCTCATTGTCGCGGATTTCGTAGTGGGTGCCGTCGAAATCGCGCTGGAACTGCGACCAGCCGGTGAAGGAGCGGTACATCTCCTCGATCGACAAATAGCGCCCCGCCTTATGGTCCCAGATCCGCTTGGGCACGAGCTTGTCGTGGGTGATCCAGTTGGGCGTGCCGATCGGCGACCAGTTGGTGAGGAGGCAGCGGACGCCGAACAGCGAAGGGACGAGGCTGTAGCCGGAATTGGTGCCGATCACGAAACGCGCTGCCGCGCACAGGAAGATGTCGAGATCCGGCCGCCGCATGTCCGACGTGGCGTAGTCGATGACCTCGGGGCGCGGCTTGAACGGCTTCATCGACGGATCGCCAAGCCTGACGACATAGCCCCCAGCCTGGATGATGGCGTCGACCGCCTCTCCGTAGCTGTCGATGTCGGCATTGCGCGTTCCTGGCATGGCGTTGTGCCAGTTGCCGTGGAACCCTGGCTCGCGCACATGCAGCCCGACGAACCATGCATCGCGCGGTAGTCCGTAAAGGCGCTCGAGCAGGATGCGGCGCTGGCGGGTTTCCTCTTCGGTGTAGGAGAGAGCCGGTCCGAGGCCCTGCGCCCGCGCCGCCGCGTCGATGGCGGCGCCTGCGGGACCGTACCAGGAGATCGATCCATCCAGATCCGGGGCGTACCAGAAATCCTCGGTATGCCCGATCACCACCTCGACGGCGCGCTCATAGTCGTAATTCGCACCGCCGGAGATCATCTTCCACTTGTACTCGATGGCGTCGCCGTCGATCTCGTGGACCTCGATGATGTGGCTCAACAGGCGAATGATCTCCATGCCGGCCGGTGGCTTGCGCCGCTGGTAGACGAGGACGGGTCGGATGTCGCCGTAGAGCCCCATCCGCATGGCCTGGATGAAGGTCCCCAGTGTCGCGACATGGCCGATGGCCATCAGCCATGTGTCGCCGAGAAAGCGGATGCGGCGGTCGAGGCCGGAATACTTGTTGCGCACGAGATCGCGCTGGTGGGCCACCAGCATCCAGTGCTTGCGCGCCTCGTTGTAGCGCCCGCACAGGAATTCGGTATTGGCGATCTGGTTGCGCAACAGCACGTCGTCGGGGCGGGAGCGCGCCGCTTCCTGATAGAGCAGCGATGCCGGGTTCGAGATGCCGAGGCCCAGGCAGTCATTGGCAATGTTGACGAGATCGTCGGCCGGCAGTCGGGGCAGCAGCGGCTGCATCTCGCGGTAGTCGAAATCCTTGATGTACAGCGCGACATTGACGACATGCCTGTAGAGATCAGTCACGTCGATATCCGTTCGCCCGCAGAGCCAGCGGACGAGTTTGCTCAGGTCGGTCGGGGTGAAGGTCTTGTAGTTCAGGTAATCGACGATCGCCTGGGCGACATGGAACCGAGAGTCACCGCCATGACCGAGGGCATCGCCGCACAGGATCAGTGCATCCTCCAGGCGGTTCCTGCCGAAGAAACGCCTCGCGCCGGCGACCAACTGATCTTCATGAGCGGTCCGGCAGTGTCGCCGAATCTGCTCTCTCAACCGGGTGAACTCATCGGTCATCCCGGCTTCAATCTGGTCAAGGCGGGAAACCGCCTCCAAAGCGGCGGTGCGTGCGGCCAGTGCGGCTCTGTGTTCGGCGTCCGTGAACACCACGCGCGAGCGCAGCAGGGCAAACACCCGCTCTGGCAGTGGGCCAAGAGTGCGCCTGACCGTGCTTCTCAGAAAACCCCGCATTGGCCGGCGCCCTTACCTGTCCGCGCGGCAGTGCCGGCGAAGTGACCAACAGCCGCGCGCCGCCCCCCAAAAGCCGTTGGGCAAGTAGCGAACCTTAAAGACGCTGCATTGCACCAATCAAGCACGGTGACTAAGGGTAATGCAAGAATATACCGATAAATCAGTTAAAAAGGATCGTGAACTCCATGCTGACCCGCGTGAGGTTGCCCTTATTCACCGACCCCACGTGCAACGTGTGGTAGTTGAAGAAGACGGGCTGACCTGCTGGACCCGGAAAACGGACGATGTCCAGGTCATCGGGATTGAAGCGGGGATTGAAGGCGAGCTTGTTACCGACCTGCTCGGCGTCGAAATCGAAGGTTCCCGTGTGGGACTCGGGAACGAGGCCGAGGCCGTTGCGGCCGGCGTCGACCACCAGACCGACCCAGCACTTGGCGCGCTTCTTTCCGGCCGGTACCGGCCAGTTGTTGTACTGCCAGAACCAGTCGTCCTTGTGCAGGAAGCCTACATCCTGGGCGACGTTCGGGCGCACGAAGCGGAATGAGATCTGCTCCCAGCCCACACCCTCCTCGTCGGACAGCGTGTAGTCGCCGAACATGTCGCGCACGGTGTCAAAGAGCGAGGTCTCGCGGATCGCCTTGACGTCCGCATCGGACAGGATGCGCCCGGCCTTGGAGAACATCTTGGCATGTTCGATCCGGTCGGCGACGGTATGGTACTGCTCGATCGAGGTGCCCGAGACGAGCTTGCCATGCTCGGGATCGATGGCGGCCGCATTGGTGGCGACCTTGCGGTGGAGGATGGATTTCACGTGGGCGAGTTCGTCGGCGGCCAGCGCCTTCGCCGTGCCGTAGCCGAGCGTGCCACCGAAATTGGCCTCGGTCCGCTCCCTGCCCTCGAAGGCATTGGCGGCATTGAGCACCGGGAAGTCATGGCCTTCAGCATCGCTGAACTTGTAATTTGGCAGCGCGGACATGCGACCCTCATTTTGAATGATTCAAGACAACACCGCCTGTCCGACAGTGTTTATCGCGCACGCCGGCTCTATGCACTATTCCGGCCAAGCTGGCAATCCGCGGAATCTTCTGCCCTGGAGCCTTTACTCGGACCAGGCGGTACCGCGATAGCGGGCCATCGATGCAAATTGCCGCTATGGCGACTGGCCTCGATGATGACGTCACTTGGCCGGCTCAACGACTGTTTCGCAACGGTTTCACTTCTTTGCGGTGACCATGGGAGAGCCGGACCCACGCGGTTGCCGGCGCCGGTGCGGCGGGCGCCGGGGGGTCGCCGAGAGCGACGCCGTGAGCGAATCAGTATCGTGCCGACCGGATCGAGCATCGTGGCGGGGGCCCAGGGGTCGATGAGCATGGCCGAGCCGTGCTCCCACGCCTTCGCCGGCTCGCTCCGGGAGGTTCAGGTATTAGCGGGACGCCGGGCCGACAGGGACCGTTCCAGCGTCGCGGCGATCTGTGCCTGCGAGGCTTTTTCGGCGAAGCTGATGAGGGTCTGTGGAGGCAGCCGCGGTGCGAGGGCCGTGACGAGATCGACGAGGTCGGAGAGCGTCGCCTCAAAGTGGAGGCGGAGTTCGCCGTCCATGGCGGCCGGGAACTTAAAATAGAGATCCCGCGCCATCTGGACCGCCGCTTGGTCCAGCCGCATGCCCGACGCGACGACGCTGCTGACGCAGAGACGGACAAAGAAGGGCAGGCAGCGTTCGACTTCGTCGGCGACCGATCGCATGTTGAACCACACTCGATCTCAGGCTCAAATGGAGGATGGGGCTTGACGCCGCAGTCCGGCTGGCCGGTGTTGTCTCACCGGGGCGAGGCAAAGGCAAGGACGGGGATGGTCATCGATGCAGGCGGCGCGGCCGCAACGCCGGAGCCGCTGGCGGGTCGAGTACAGCCCGCCGCCGGCCATGTTCTCTGCCTGATCAACGAGGCCTGGTTCTTCCGATCGCATTTCCTGCCCTGGGCTCTGGCGGCCCGGGCTGCGGGCTTCGACGTCAGCGTTCTCGGTGCCCCCGAAGCGGGTGCCGGCGGTACGGATGACGGCGGCGTCAGCTTCCTGCCGAGCAGCGCCAGGCGGGCCGGCTGGCGCCCGCAGGGTCTATGGGCGGCGGCGCGCGAACTCCGTGACCTGGCGGACAGGCTCGACGTGTCGGTCGTCCATGTCTTCGGACTGCACGGCATGGCGATCGCCGCTCTGGCGCGACTGGCCGGGCTGCGCCTGCCGCTCGTCGTCAGCGTCACGGGAACCGGCTTCCTGGCGACGACACGCGGGCCGGTGCGCTTCGCCGCCCGCGCCGGCGCCGCGCTGACGGCGCGGCTGCTCGATGCCGGCGGTCCCGTCTGGCTCTGCGAGAACCGCGACGATGCCGCGGTCCTGAGGCTCGGCCGGGCGAATCGCGAGGGGCGCGTCACCATATTGACCGGCGCCGGCGTCGATACCGCCCGGTTCGTGCCGGCGCCGCTGCCCGAGCGCCCGCCGCTCAAGCTGATCCTCGTTGCCCGCATGGTGCGCTCCAAGGGCGTCGACCTCGCGGTGGCTGCGGTGACGCGCGCGCGGGGCGGGGGGCTCGACGTCACCCTGTCCCTCGTCGGATCGCCCGATCCGGCCAATCCGCGGGCGCTCGGGGCGGAGGAACTCGCCGCCTTCGCGCGGACCGAAGGCGTCAGCCATCTCGGCCGTCGCTCCGACATCGAGCAGCTGCTGGGGACGCATCACGCCTTCATCCTGCCTTCACGCGGCGGCGAGGGGCTGCCGAAGGCGCTGCTGGAAGCGGCGGCTGCCGGGCGCCCCGCCATCGTCACGGATGTGCCGGGGTGCCGTGATTTCGTCGTCGACGGCGAAGGCGGCTTCGTCGTTCCCGCCGAGGATGTCGAGGCGCTGGCGGTCGCGATCGAGCGCGCGGGCCGCTCCGATCTCGCCGCCATGGGGGCGAAGGCAAGGGCGGCGGTGGAACGCAGCGCCACGGTCGCCCAGGTCTCGGCGGCGGTGGTCGAGGTCTATCGCCGGCTCGCCGGACGGGCGGGCGCGCCGATCACCTAGGCCTGCTTCTCCGAGCCGCCTTCCGACGCTTCCTTCAGCGGGATGACCCTGGCCGGGACGCGGAGGTCCGGCACCAGTTCGGCGATGATCTCGCGCGAGCGGACGTCGTCGCCACCCATGGCAGCCGTCTGCAGGCGCTTGAAGATCGGCTGCAACTGGGACAGCGTCGGAGCGCGGGCTTCCGCCGCAACGATCCCGCGAATGCCGATGTCGAGGCGCGGCTCGGTTTCCTCGAAGAGGATCTCCGACATCCGCTCGCCGGGGCGGCTGCCGGTATAGACGATGTCGACGCCCTTGCCGGGTTCGAAGCCCGCCAGCTTGATCATCCGCTCGGCGAGGTCGGCGATCCGTACCGGCTGCCCCATGTTGAGGACGAGGATGGCGGAGCGGCCGATGGACGTCGCCTCGGCGGTGATGCGGGCGGCGGTCCACAACAGGTCGGTCGATTCCCGCCGCGTCATGAAATAGCGGACCATGGCGGGGTCGGTGACGGTGACCGGGCCGCCGGCCTCGATCTGCGCCCGGAATCGCGGGACCACCGAACCGGCCGTGCCGAGCACATTGCCGAACCGGACGGCCACCAGCCGGGTCCGCGCCTTGGCGCTGTCGACACTCAGAAGCTGGGCGGCGTCGAGGGCCTGGATATACATCTCGGCGAGCCGCTTGGTCGCGCCGAGGATGGAGACGGGCTCGGTCGCCTTGTCCGTCGAGATCAGCACGAAGGCCGCGGCGCCCGCCGCGACCGCGGCGTCGGCCGTGTTCACCGTGCCCAGCACGTTGGTGCGCACGGCGTCGGAGACTTCGCGCTCGAGGTGCGGAACATGCTTGAGCGCTGCCGCGTGGAAGACGACGTCGGGCGCGAATTCCGCCATGAGGTTCATCAGGCGGGCCCGGTCGCGGATGTCGCAGAGACGGCCTTCGACCGGTGCGTCGCCCGGTCGCTTTTCGAGCTCGATCCGGTCGAGGACCGCATGAAGGGCCGCCTCGGAATGTTCGAGAACGAGCACGCCGGCGGCGCCGAACTGCGCACTGCGCGACACGAGCTCCGAACCGATCGAGCCGCCGCCGCCGGTCACGACGACCCGCTTGCCGCTGACGAAGGCCTTCAACGGCCCTTCCGCCACCTCGACCAGCGGGCGGATGAGGAGATCGTCGTCGATCACGGCGTGCAGGCGCAGCGGCTTGGCGAGGTCCATGGAATGGGCGACGTCGAGACGGATGGTCGGGATGCCCATCCGGCGGAAGGCGCCGATGACGTCCTCCATCAGCGGCCCTGTATGCAGGGCTTCCGGCGCGATGATCGCCCTCTGCAGCGTGATGCCGCGTTCGGCGGCCGTGCGGACGATGGTTTCGAGCTGATCCGTGGTTCCCCAGACCGGAACACCGCGCACGGCCTGGCCGGATTCCTGGCTGACGGGAGAGATGATGCCGAAAACGCGGATCGGGCCGGCGACCCCCGCCTCGACGGCGCGGATGACGGAATCGGCATCGGCGGCGCGGCCGATGACGACGGCGGAGAGAGGGTCGCGGTTATGGGCGGTCTGCCGCCGCCAGGCGCGATAGGCCCGGTACGCGATGCGCGGACCGCCGAGCAGAATGATCTGCACGCACCAGTAGATCGCCAGCGTGCGCCCGCCGAGCAACTTTGCCCCCTCGCCCAGACGCGGCGAGAGCATGTAGTCGGCCAGCAGCAGAACGGCGGTCAGGATACAGACGGCCTTGAAGATGCCGAAGAGGTCGAACAACGAGGCGAACCGCCAGCGCGCCGCATAGAGTGAGCAGGCGACATAGATCAGAAGGGCAAATGCAGCAAAGCCCAAGGCAATAAGCCACGGGTTTGCCGCAAGGTTATCAGGGATCGCCGGCTCGCCGCGCAGGCCCAGGGCCAACACGAGAGCAAGGAACGTCATCGCGAAATCGTGCAACATCACGCTCGCTTGCTTGGAGCGTGCGATCATCGACTGTTTTCGGGATTCTGCCCGCACCGGGATTGCCTTCAATGTTCGACGCCTGAGCGCAGGCTAAACCAATCGCGCGTTCGTGTCATTTCACAGTTTGCAACGATTAAACGATGGCATTCGAGGGGGATGTCCGGCGGGATCGGCGCGGCATGCCACTTTCCCGCGTCCGCCGCCGAACTGCAACCCTCTTCCGTGGCCGTTGCTCCGACGGCAGCGCCTCGTGCGGCGGCCGCGGCCGCCTCAGCGGCGCCCGACATCGCCGTTTGCGAGGCGCCTTTCCCAGGCATAGGCGGCCTCGACGATTTCGGTGAGGTCGTCATGCGACGGCGTCCAGCCGAGGCGGGTGCGGGCGCGCGTCGCATCCGCGACGACGGCGGCGGCATCGCCCGGCCTGCGCGGGGCATAGTCGGCACGGAAATCGACCTTGGTGACGGCGCGGACCGTGTCGATGACCTCCTTGACACTGTAGCCGTGACCATAGCCGCAATTGGCCACCATGCTCTCGCCACCGGCGCGCAGATGGGCGAGGGCGGCGAGATGGGCGCGCACCAGATCGGTGACGTGGATGTAGTCGCGCAGGCAGGTGCCGTCCGGCGTCGGATAGTCGGTGCCGAAGACGTCCATCTTCGCCCTCAGGCCGAGGGCGGTCTGCACCGCCACCTTGATGAGATGGGTGGCGTTCGGCGTCGACTGGCCGGTGCGGCCTTGCGGGTCGGCGCCGGCTACGTTGAAGTAGCGCAGCACGACATAGGTCAGGTCGTGGGCGGCGGCGGCGTCGCGCAGCATCCATTCGGTGATCAGCTTGGATGTCCCGTAGGGGCTCTCCGGCAGGGTCGGGACTTCCTCCTTCACCGGCATGACCTCCGGCGAGCCGTAGACCGCGGCCGTGGAGGAGAAGATGAAGCGCCGGACGCCGGTGGCGACGGCCGCCGCCATGACGGCGCGGGTCTTCACGGTGTTGGCGAGATAATAACCGAGCGGATCGGCGACCGAATCCGGCACGACGATGCGGGCGGCGAAATGGATGACGGCGTCGACCCCGTGCAGCCGCATCAGCGTCTCGACGAGGCCCTGGTCGCCCATGTCGCCGACGATCAGGGTGGCGCGCTGGTCGACGGCCCAGGCGAAGCCGGTGGACAGGTTGTCGAGCACGACGACGCTTTCGCCGGCATCGAGAAGTTCGAGAACCATGTGGCTGCCGATATAGCCGGCGCCGCCGGTGACGAGAACGGTCATGGCATTTCCCCGTGGGCGCGCCTCCGGCACGCCTGATGTCCCACGAGAGCGTTAGCGCAAAGAGGTCAAGAAAATCCCAAGGCGGCGATGGCGCGCCTATTCGGCGGCCTGAGCGGCGAACAGGCCCCAGGCGGCGTCGCGGGCTGTGTCGTCGCGCACCGTCCGCCCGACCGATCGATAGGTGAAGCCGGCCTGTGCCGCCGCGGCGGGGTCGAGCAGGTTGCGCAGGTCGACGAGGACCGGCGCCCGCATGATCCGGGCGGCGCTCTCGATGTCGAGCGCGGCGAATTCCGGCCATTCGGTGAGGATGACGGCGAGGTCGGCGCCAGCGAGCGCGGCCATGGTGCTGTCCGCCATGGCGACGCCGGGCAGCAGCGCGGCGGCATGGGCCATGCCGGCGGGATCATGGGCGACGATGCGGGCGCCCTGTTTCTGCAGTTGCGGCAGGATGACGAGCGAGGCGGCGGAGCGCATGTCGTCGGTGCCGGCCTTGAAGGTGAGGCCGAGGACGGCGATGGTCTTGCCCGCCACCGAGCCGCCGGCGGCGCGGACGATCTTGCGCACCATCTCGCCCTTGCGAGCGTCGTTGACGGCGACAGCGGTCTCGACCGAGCGCAGCGGCACGCCGTGGTCCTGCCCGGTCTTCATCAGGGCCAGCATGTCTTTCGGGAAGCAGGAGCCGCCGAAGCCCGGGCCGGCCTTGAGGAATCTCTCGCCGATCCGCGGGTCGAGCCCGATGCCGCGGGCGACATCCTCGACATCGGCGCCGATCTCCTCGCAGAGATTGGCGATCTCGTTGATGTAGGTGATCTTCAGCGCAAGGAAGGCGTTGGCGGCGTATTTGATGAGCTCGGACGCCCGCCGGTTGGTGACGACGAGCGGCGCGCCGGCCTCGGTCAGCGGTCGGTAGATCGCCGCCATCAGGGCTGCGGCGCGGGCATCGTCCGTGCCGACGACGATGCGGTCGGGCCGCATGAAGTCGGCGATCGCGACGCCTTCGCGCAGGAATTCCGGGTTCGACACGACGGCGACGTCGGCCGCCGGATCGAGGGCACGCACCAGCGCCTCGACCTCGTCGCCGGTGCCGACCGGCACGGTCGACTTCACGACGATGACGGTGAAGGCGGAGAGGCTGGCGGCAATCTCGCCGGCCGCCGCCATGACCTGCGCCATGTCGGCATGGCCGTCGGAAGGGCGGGGCGGGGTGCCGACGCAGATGAAGACGGCCGAAGCTCCCGGCACCGCCGCGGCGAGATCGGTGGTGAAGGCGAGCCTGCCGGCGGCGATCTCGCCTGCGACGAGAGCGGCGAGACCCGCCTCGTAGATCGGCATGAGGCCGGCGCGGATGCCGTCGATGCGGCCCTGGTCGCGATCAACCACCACGATCTCGTGGCCGATGGCGGCGAGACAGGCTCCTGTGACGAGGCCGACATAGCCGGCGCCGACGACGGTGATGCGCTTCGGGCGGTGCTGCATGGCGGGTGCCTCGCCGTGCGGAGACGGTGATTCCCGTCCGTCTCCGTTTCGCCCTCCGAAAAGCACCGCAAGGTGACAGGGGGACGACAGGGGCTGCCGCCTGGCCTCACGTCACCGGTGGCGGGTTGCGGGTCATCATGGTGCGGCGCTGGTGCCAGTAGGGATAGGCCGGCGGGATGGCACTGGCGGCGTCGAGGGCCGCGGTCTGTTCGGGCGTCAGTTTGAGCGTGCAGGCGGCGAGATTGTCGCGCAATTGCTGCTCGTTGCGGGCGCCGATGATGATGGAGGAGATCGTCGGGCGGGCGAGGAGCCAGGCGAGCGCCACCTGCGGGATGGAGCGGCCGACCTCGGCGGAGACCTTTTCCAGCGCGTCGGTGACGGCGAAGAGCCGATCCTCCGGCACGGGCCAGCTGGCATCGGTCGCCAGGCGGCTGTCCTGCGGCGGGCGCTTCGTCCGCCCGATCTTGCCGGAGAGCTTGGCTCCCGAGAGCGGCGACCAGACCAGCGTGCCGACATTCTGGTCGAGGCCGAGCGGCATCAGTTCCCATTCGAAGTCGCGCGCCACCAGGGTGTAGTAGGCCTGATGGATGACCGGCCGCGGCAGGCCGTGGCGGTCCGCCAGCGCCAGCATCTTCATCAGATGCCAGCCGGAATAGTTGGAGACGCCGAAATAGCGGATCTTGCCGGCGCGGATCAGCGCGTCGAGGGCGGCGAGCATCTCCTCGATGGGGGTGAGCGCGTCGAAGGCGTGCAGCTGGTAGAGGTCGACATAGTCGGTGCCGAGGCGCTTCAGGCTCGCTTCGCAGGAGGCCATGATCTTTGCACGCGAGGTGCCGATCTCGTTGGGACCGGGGCCCATGGGCATGCCGGTCTTGGTGGCGAGGATGACGGCGTCGCGGCGGCCCTTGATCGCCTGACCCAGGATCTCCTCCGACAGGCCGGCGGAATAGCCGTCGGCGGTGTCGAACATGGTGCAGCCGAGTTCGAGGCAGATGTCGACGAGGCGGGTGGCCTCGGCGACGTCGGTCGCGCCCCATTTGCGCAGGAATTCGCTGCCGCCGCCGAAGGTGGCGGTGCCGAGGGTCAGGGCGGGGATCTTGAGGCCGGAGCCTCCGAGCGTGCGGTAGTCCATGGCCTTGCCTCCGCGGGGCGATCGGGCGTCGCCGTCAGGGGAGGGAGTGTCGGGAGGCGTCGGCGATCGCGATAGGGTGCTGGCAGACGGGCAGGCATGCCCAATCGGTGCTAATCACCCGCCAGGGTGGCGCTATCCCCGAATAGAACGAGTGTTGCATGTTATTTCGGCAGACCCCAGATTACCGGCGTCCGGCCCGCGATCGTCCTGCCTCGCCGAGACAGTCTGGGCGTGTCGCGTGACCGGGTTGCGTAGTGAAAACGAGTTGCCGGGCTTCAGCCTGGCCTGGGGGAAAACGACCGGCGAGGCGGCGTTCCAGGAATGGTCCGATACAGTGTCGACCATCTTCGACCTCGACGCGACGGCAGACAGCATCGCCCAGTTCCGGTTCGGCTTCTCGGCGTGGCATCTGGGATCGCTGGTGCTCGGCGTCAGCCAGAGCGACCGGATACGGTTCGAGCGCAGTTCCTCGACCATCGCGCGCAGTTCGATCGACCACTATCTCGTGCAGGTCTACCAGACCGGCGGCCCGGTCGGTGAGGTCGAAGGGAGCCCGGTCGAAGTCGCGCCGCGCGACGTCTGGATCCTCGATCTCGCACGCGAGGCCAGCATCCGGGAAATCGATTTTCGCAGCATCAACCTGGCGATTCCCCGCAACCTCCTGGCGCCCTTCGTCAAGGATCCGGACGGATTGCACGGGCTGAAGATTTCCGAGACCACGCCTCTGGGAGGGATGCTGTCGCGCTATCTGATCGATCTTGCCGGGCAGGCCGCGCAGATGAGCCAGGCGGAAGCCGCCTCCATCGCGGAATCGACGATCCATCTCGTCGCCGGCTGTGCCGGTCCCAGCCGCGATGCGACCGAGGTCGTGCGGACAGGCGTCACGACCATCTCGCTGACCGCGATCCGCCGGTATATCGACGGAAATCTCGGCAATCCTGCCCTCGATGTCGACCTGATCTGCCGGCAGTTCGGGCTTTCGCGTGCCACGCTCTATCGTCTTTGCGAACCGCTCGGCGGGGTTCACGCCCATATCCGGCGGCGCAGGCTGGCCCGCTGCTTCAAGGATCTGGTGTCGCCGGGCGAGAATTCCCTGCGCATCTCGCAGATCGCGTTCCGCTATGGCTTTTCCGACGAAGCCACGTTCAGCCGCGCGTTCCGGTCGACCTACGGCCTGTCACCGAGCGAGGCACGGGCGGAGGGATATCGGCACTTCGCCCGGGTGATGGCCGGTGACCAGGGCACCGGGGCGAACGAGGCCGATCTGAGCAAATGGATCGTCGAGCTGATGAAGCTCTAGGCCGGACAGGCGCTCGCGCGTCGCCCACCGCCGGCTTCCCGAGGCGCGCGGGCAAGGTCCCGGCGATTCGGTGAGGCCGGCAGGATCGCGCCGGCCCTCCGCCGCCGCAGAAGCGACCATCGGCATCGCCCGTGCGGCCATTCCATCTCAAATTTTTGGCGTGCTGTCTCATCCTGCTGGATCTGCGGGCCGGGGCAATTGTCCGCCCTTCGATGCCGGGCATAGAAGGCAGGGAGATGCCGGCTCACATCCCCCGCTGCCGGTCATGAGGATCATGATGTCGCGTTTCGCCATCGCTCTCTGCGCATTGATCGGGCTGACCTGGACGGCGTCGGCACAGAATTACAATTTCACTCTGCACAACGAGTCGGACGGCTGGGTGATCAGCGGCTTCCAGACCAATGTGGGCGGGGTGTGGAGCCGCAACTGGCTGACCTCCAACCTCGCGCCGGGCCGTTCGCGCAACATGGTCTGGTCGAGCCAGAGCGGCGCCTGCGTCGTCGATATCCGGGTGATCTGGCAGGACTGGGGTTCACAGGAATACACGTTCAACTGGTGCACCGAGAACCCGCGGAACATCCGCATGCAGAACGAAGGCCTCAAATTCGACTGAGCTGTCCCCGCTTCCCGAGACCCGGCGGGGGGAATGGTATCGCTCCGGAGTTACGCCCCTTCCTTCCGGGGCGGCCACTTTCCTCCGCTGGACCTATCGCCATGACCAGACGTTGTGCCCTCGCTTTCGCCGCGCTCACGGCCATCGCCTTGTCGGGCGAAAGCGCCGCGGCACAACAGGCGGTCACCTGTCCGCTGCGGATGACAACCACGGCGGCGAGGGTCGCCGATCCTGCCGCTGTCGCCGGCTTTGATCGCCTGATCGGTCACGAAGGCGATTCCCAGTCCTGGCTCAACGGCGTCGCCGTCTATGCCGGCACGGTCACTGCGGAAGGGCTCATCGCCGGAACGCCGCGCGGGCGGCGCCAGCTCGACTGGGCGCTCGACGGTCAGCGCGAGGTCTTCGTCGCCTGTCTCTACGAGGGGGGCATCGTCCTCTCCCGGGGGGTCGGCAAGGCGAGGTCCTGTTCTGCAGCCTTCATCCGGTCGACCGAGCCCGGCGCGGCGCACTGGGGGCTGCAGAGTGGCCAGTTCAACTGCCGCTAGCCTCCTTCGCCCGTCTCACCCGCGTCTGATGGAAAGGAGCCAGGCGATGCCATGGAAGCGTTTTCGGGGTCTCTGCCTGTGCATCCCGGTCCTGTTGCCGGCCGCCCTGTCCGATGCGGCGGCTCAGCCGCGCCCGCCGGCGGCGACCTTCACCGCGACGTGCCCGCCGACCCTGACGGTGACGTACAGCGCCATCGCACAGCGCGGCACCGGTGATCCCGAGGACAATCTCAGCGGCTTCACCGCCTCCTTCACGCCCGACACGGTCGTCCGCCTCATCGTCGCGGCCGTCGGCCAGCGCTCCGGCCCCGGTGAAGGCATCAATGCGGACGAGCCGGAGAATGGGGAAACGGTTCGGCCCGGCCAGCCGTTGATCTACCGCTTCTGGGACGAGCGGGCCCGCAGGCCGCTTTATCCGGCGGCGATCAAGTGCGGTTACGAGGGCGGCTTCGCCATGCAGCAGCCCGTGCCGGCGAACATGCGTTCCTGCGCTTTGCTGGAAACCCGCCAGGAGCCGACGCAGACCGGCACCACAGCGCGTTCCATCATCACGCGAGCCGCGTTCACGTGCAGGTAAGGGCCTCCTGGTACCGGCAACCTGCTGCTAACAGCGCCGCCGGCGCCGCATGCGCGACTTCGATGTCAGGCGCGGCCGCCGGCCACCAGCTTCGGCTGCAGCACGGGAGCGGGACGCTCGCCGAGGCAGCGCATGGCGATGTCGAGGGAGGCGAGGCCGTCGGCACCGCCGGTGACCGGGGCCTTGCCGGTGCGGACACTGTCGATGAAGGCGACGAGTTCGGCGCGCAGCGGCTCGGCGTAGGCGACGGAGAGGTGGCGCATCGAATAGGAGCCGTCGGGCTTGTAGTCGAAGCATTCGGTGACCTGGCGGGTGATCAGGTCGCCGGAAATGTATTTGTTGCGGGTGGCGACATGGACGGTGCGCGCCTTGAACGGCGTCAGCCAGTTCGTGTTGATGTGGGCGAGCACGCCCGAGGCGGTGCGGAACTGCAGGAGCGCGATATCCTCGCGCTCCGCATGGACAGAATTGGTCTGCGGCTGGATCTCGGTGATCTCCGAGCCGGTGAACCAGCGGATCAGGTCGATGTCATGGACGGCGAGGTCGATGACGACGCCGATATCTGACATGCGCGGCGGGAAGGGGCCGACGCGGGTGATCTGGATGGAGAGGATGTCGTCGTCGGCGATGGCCTGGCGGATCGCCTGGACCGCCGGATTGAAGCGCTCGACATGGCCGATCATCAAGGTCACGCCGGCCCGGTCGGCAGCGTCGATGATGCGCCGGCCTTCCTCGACGGACTGGGCGATGGGCTTTTCCACCAGGACGTGGATGCCGCGGGCGATGGCGGCGAGCGCGATGGGCGTGTGAAGCTGGGTCGGCGCGGCGATGGTGAGGGCGTTGATGCCGGCATCCATGAGCGCATCGAGCGTGGCAAAGCCCGGGCAACCGAGGCGGGAGGTGACGAATTCGACCTGCGCCGCATCGGGATCGGCGACCCCGGCGAGGGTGACGCCCGGCAGTTCCGCCAGCACCCGCGCGTGGTTCTTGCCCATGACGCCGAGGCCGACGACACCGACACGCAGTGGTTTTGCCGCGGAGGTGGACTGGGTCATGAAGGGGCCTCGGGAATCACGCGGTGGCGGCGGCTCTGCCACCTGACCCGTCCCCTATACGATTTTGCCCGGGGGCAGCGCAAACCGGCGCCGTTCACGAAGGGTGACGGGTCGTGTCAGCGCCGCCAGCCGGCGAGGGCGGTCGCGGCGCCCTGGCTGCGGGCGAGGCCGGCGACATCGGAGGCGACGACGCGCTGGCCCAGCGGGAAGACCGAGGCGGCGGCGAGCTTCAGATGCGCCCAGCCGAAGGGAATGCCGATGATGGTGACGAAGCAGGCGAGCGCCGCGACGATGTGGATGACCATCAGCGAGAAGCCGATCGGCACGAACCAGATGATGTTGCCGAGGAAGCGCAGCACGCCCATGGCGCCGGCCGGCCGGCCGGTCAGTTCGCTGACCCAGACGACGTCACGGCCGAAGGGCCAGAGCGTATAGGAGCCGATGCGGAAACAGGCGAAGGCCCAGGGCAGGCCGACGATGGTGATTGCCGCGATGATGCCTGCGAGGAACCAGGCGAGGCCGGCGAGGAGCCCGCCGAGGACGAACCAGAGGATGTTGAGGATGAAGCGGACGGGTCCCATGGCATTTCGATCCGGACGGAGGACGAGGTGCCGGTGATATAGGAACCCGCCGGCGCCCGCGCATCGGCATGCCACCACCGGCGCGGCCATGATTGCGGATTGCAGGTATGGCTTCAGGCTGGCGGGTTCCCCTTGCCCGGCGCGAAGCGGGCGATGGCGGCCTCGATCTGCGGGCTATCGACGTCGAGGTCGCCGATGCCGATCATGAATTCGGTCCCGCCGCCGAACTCACGCAACCGACGGTCCCAATGGTTTCCGCGGGGGCCGTATGGCGACGGCTCCGGGATGTCCAGAACCAGCAGGTCGGTTCGTTCATGTGGCCTGACCACTCTGGCGCTGGTGATGGCCTGCCATGGCAGCCTGTGGACGAAATGCTCGGGCATAACCATGCCAGCCTCGTCGATGATCAGCTGTGGTCCGGGGGAGTTCTGGATCCGTCGCTGCTCGAAATGCAGCACGACCAGGATGACCGCGAAGGCGATCATGCCGATGATGAAATCCCCCGGTTCGGCGCTCCACCACGTGTAGATCAAAGCGAGGACCAGGACCGTGACGAAGACATAGGCCCCTTGCTCGGAGCGCTTGCGGGCGTACCGCGCGACAAGAGGGGCATCGGGGGCCTGCGGCATGGCGTCTCCGGCATCGGGAGGCAGCGCTGCTTGTCATCATGTTTGCCAGCGACAGGGCATACAAGCGGAAACGTCCGTTGGACACCCGTCGCCCGCGGCCCTAAAACCGGCAGCCTGAAACTCCGGGAGACGCAGCATGCCCGCCATCGCCGACCTGAAGGTCAAGCTCTACACCGACGGGGCCGAGAAGGCCTCCATCGTCGAGATGGCGAAGAAGCCGTGGATCCAGGGCTTCACCACCAATCCCTCGCTGCTGAAGAAGGCCGGCGTCTCCGACTATGCCGCCTATGCGAAGGACCTCGTCGCGGCGGTGCCCGACCATCACATCTCGTTCGAGGTCTTCTCCGACGACCTCCGGGAGATGGAGGCGCAGGCCCGCGTTATCGCCACCTGGGGGAAGAACGTGTACGTCAAGCTGCCGGTGACGAATTCCAAGGGCGAGCCGCTCTACGACCTGATCCACAAGCTCTCCCGCGAGGGCGTGAAGATCAATTTCACCGCGCTTTACAGCCAGGCGCAGATCAAGGCCTCGGTCGAGGCCCTGAATGGCGGCGCGCCCTCCATCGTCTCGGTCTTCGCCGGACGCCTGGGCGATGCCGGCCACGACTACATGCCGGTGATGACCTATGCGGTGGGCCTCGCCCGCGGCACCGACACGGTGGAGGTGATCTGGGCCTCGACTCGTGAGGTCTGGAACGTCATCGAGGCGGACCGGATCGGCTGCCACATCATCACCGCGCCCGCCGACATCCTGAAGAAGCTCGAGGGCCTCGGTCGTGCGCCGGAGGACATCTCGCTCGACACGGTGAAGGGCTTCGTCGCCGACGCCAAGGCGGCCGGGCTGACGCTCGCCACCTGAGGCGGCCGGCCGCCCGTCGCGGCCGTCTGAACCCACGCCGAATCGGTTCTCCTCCGCTAGACCTTGGATTCGTCGGAATGGGCGGCTAGCGCCTTCCGGCGAAATGGCGGGGCGGGCGCGCCTCGCCGCGGCACGCAGAGGGATCCCGTCGGTCGTGATCAGGAACATCTTCTCGGTCTCGGCCCTCACCCTGCTCAGCCGGCTCTTCGGCTTCGTGCGCGACCTCATGTTCGCCGCCATCCTCGGCGCGGGAGCGCTGGCGGACGCCTTCTTCGTCGCCTTCCGCATTCCCAACCAGTTCCGCGCCATCTTCGCCGAGGGTGCCTTCTCCGCCGCCTTCGTGCCGGGATTCGCCAAGGTTGCGGCCGAGCGCGGGCAGAACGCAGCCCTGGTCTTCGCCGACCGGATCTTCGCCTTTCTGATCCTCTCCCAGCTCGTGCTGCTCGCCGTCGCCTTCATCTTCATGCCGACGGTGGTGGGGCTGATGGCGCCGGGCTTCACCGACGATCCCGTGCGGTTTCCCGCCGCAGTGGAACTCACCCGCATCACCTTCCCCTACCTGGCGCTGGTGTCGCTGGTGATCCTCGTCAGCGGCGTGCTGAACGCCGTGGGGCGCTTTGCCGCCGCCGCGGCAACGCAGGTCATCCTCAGCCTCGGGATCATCGGCGGGCTCCTGCTCGCGCAGCATTTTCCCACCCCCGCCCATGCCGCCGCCTGGGGCATCATCGTCGCGGGCATCCTGCAGTTCCTCCTCGTCTCCGTCGATGCGCTCAGGGCCGACGTCATGGTGGAACTGCGCATGCCCCGGGTGACGCCGGAGGTGAAGCAGTTCTGGAAGACCTTCGTGCCGGCGACGCTGGGCTCGGCTGGGACGCAGATCGCGGTGCTCGCCGACACGGTGGTGGCGAGCTATCTCGTCGCCGGGTCGGTTTCCTGGCTCTATTATGCCGACCGCCTCAACCAGTTGCCGATGGGTGTCATCTCCATTGCGGTCGGCACGGTCCTGCTGTCCGAAATGAGCCGCCGGGTGTCGGCCGGCGACGAGGCGGGGGCGCGGACGGCGCAGCTGCGCGCCATCGAGCTCACCCTCGTCTTCACGCTGCCGGCGGTCGCCGCCTTCGTCATCGTGCCGGACATCCTGATGAAGGCGCTGTTCATGCGCGGCGCCTTCACCGAGAACGACGCCATCCAGTCGGCGCGGGCGCTCGCCGCTTATGGCGCGGGCCTCGCCGCCCTGGTGCTGATCCGGCCCCTGACGGTGACCTTCCATGCGCGTGGCGACACGACGACGCCGGTCATCGCCGTCGCCGTCGCCATCGCCGTCAACGTGGCGCTGAAATTCGCGCTGATGGGACCGCTCGGCCATGTCGGGCTTGCCACCGCCACCAGCGTCGGGGCCTGGATCAACGTGACGCTGCTCGTCGTTTTCGCGCGGCGGAAGGACCTCTTCACCCTGGACACGCGGGCCCGCACCGTGCTGCCGCAGATCGCCGTGGCCTTTGCCGTCCTGGTCCTGGCGCTGGTCGTCGGCAGTACGATCATGGCGAGCCTTCCCGGTCCCGGCCTCAACGACAAGGTCGCCCTGCTCATCCTCATGATGCTCGGCGGCCTGTCCTATTGCGCGGTGCTGGTCCTGCTCTTCGGCAAGCAGTTCATGGCGGATGTACGCCGGCTGCGACGCGGCATCGCCGGCTGAGGCCGGGTCCTGGCGCTCAGCCCTGCGGCGTCGTGACCTTGCGCTGGCCGGCGCGCTCGATGCCGAGCTGGTGCTCGCGCCAGATGACGAAAATGCCCGAGGCGACGACGATGGAGCCGCCGGTGATCACATAGGCGCTCGGCAGGTCGGCGAAGACGATGTAGCCGAAGATGACCGCCCAGATCATCGAGAAATAGTCGAAGGGCGCGATCAGCGAGGTGTCCGCATAGCGGTAGCTCAGCGTCAGGAAGATCTGGCCGAGCCCGCCGGTGACGCCGACCATCACCAGGATGAGCGCCTTCCACGGGCTCGGCACGACCCATTGGCCGATGGCCGGCAGGACATGCCCCAGCGGCCAGGTGAGGAGCGCCAGCGTGGCGCAGAGCGCCATGAAGGAGAAGACGATGGCGGCCGTCGTCTCGGTGTTGACCAGGCGGCGGACCTGGATGGTGGCGAAGGCGGCGCAGATCGCCCCGCCAAGGGCGAACATGGCGCCGGTGCGCTGGCTGTCCGGGCGGTCACCGAGGGTGCCGACATCGAGATGGGGCCAGAGGATGACGATGACGCCGACGAAACCGATGGCCACCGCCGACCAGCGGTAGATGCGGACCTGTTCGCCGAGGATGAAATAGGCGAGCGGCACGACCATGAGCGGAGCGGCATAGCCGATGGCGGTGGAATCGGCGAGCGGCAGCAGGGTCAGGCCGACGAAGCCGGAAAACATGCCGATGGCGCCGATGACGCCGCGCTTCATGTGGGAGCGGAAGCTGACAAAGCGGAAGGCGTCCATGACCTCATGGCGCCAGGCGAGCATCATGAAGAGCGGGATCAGCGCGAAGAAGGAGCGGCAGAAGACGATCTCGCCGACCGGAATCTCCTGGCCCGCCACGCGCGCCAGCGTCGACATGGAGGTGAAGGCCACCGTCGACATCAGCTTGAAAAGGATCCCCGTGGCGGCGCGGGAGAGAACGGGCATGAAGCGGGGAGGGGTCAGGAGGGATAGTCTCCCGTCCCTTGAACCATGACCGGCCGGATTCTGGCAGGGCCAATGCTGCACGCATGCCCTGCGACCGTGACCCGGCTCCGACCCTGCAGGGCCATGGCGGCGCCGTCTTTGCGGTGCCGCCCGCCCGGAGGGAACGGTTGCGCCACACCAGTCACCCGATATGGTCGCGCCACCGCCCTGCAAGAGGCGGTGCCACTCACTTCGTCACCATACGGGATCTTCTCATGGACAGCCTCAATCCGACCCTCAATGCCTGGGCGCCGCGCATGCTCTCGGTGCTCCGCATCATGTTCGCGCTCGTGCTGTTGCAGCACGCCTTCGTGAAGCTTTTCGGCTTCCCGATGGCCGTCAATTTCGCGCCCGTCGGCTCGATGCCCTGGATCGCGGCCTGTATCGAACTCGTCACGGGCCTGCTGATTTTGTTCGGCTTTTTCACCCGCCCGGCCGCATTCGTGCTCGCCGGCACCATGGCTGCGGCCTATTTCATCGGTCATGCCGGCCGCGGCTTCTATCCGATCCAGAACGGCGGCAACCTCGCCATCATGTACTGCTTCACGGCGCTCTATCTGGTTTTCGCCGGTCCCGGCCCGCTGAGTGCCGACGCTCAGCGCTCCAGCAATCCCTGACACTGATCCGTCACCACGCGTGAAGGTCCAGGCCGCGAGTCGCCCCGTCCGGCTCGCGGCTTTTTCGTCTTTTTATCCAGGGGGTTACCTCAAGGTGACCGGCGCGTTCCGCCGCTTTTCCGCACACAAGATCACCGGCCGGGGTCACGGCTGCGTGATGGGTTCCGAACGATCTCAGCGACGGGGAGGGGCCCGGCCCTCCCGCGCCGGCAGGGCCTTGAGATAGGCCGCCATGGCCGCGCGGTCGTCATTGCTGAGCTGGGCGGTGTTGCGGATGACCGAGGCCATGGCCCCGCCGGCCGAGTCACCGGAGGGCGTGAAGCCGTCGGCGAGGTAGCTGGCGATATCGTCCGCCGCCCACGAGGCGATGCCGTCGCGATGCGGGGTGATGTTGGGAACCCAGCCCGCGCCTTCGGGATTGGGGCCGCCCGCATAACGGCGTTCGGCGGTGATGGCGCCGGTGAAGGCGCGCGGAGAATGGCATTCGGCGCAGTGGCCGGGGCCCTCGACGAGATAGGCGCCACGGTTCCAGACGGCCGATTTCGACGGATCGGGGCGGAACGGCTGGCCGTCCAGGAAGGCGAGCTTCCAAAGGCCGAGGCCGCGGCGGACCGTGAACGGGAAGGGCAGGTCGTGCGGTCGGTTGGCCGTCGGATCGGCCGGCAGCGTCTTCATGTAGGCAAAGAGGTCACGGACGTCCCCGACCGTCATGCGCTGGTAGGAGGTATAGGGAAAGGCCGGATAATAGTGCTCGCCGGCCGGCGATACGCCCTTGATCATCGCATTGGCGAAGTCGGCCTCCGACCACCGGCCGATGCCGCGCTCCGGATGGGGCGAGATGTTGGGGGCGTAGAAGGTGCCGAAGGGCGATTTCAGCCCGTGCCCGCCGCCCATCCGGGTACGGTCGGTCTGGCCCTCGGTGACGTGGCAGGAGACGCAGCCGGCGGCGGCGAAGACCAGCCTGCCGTTCTCGGCATTGGGCGCGGGGCCGGCCAATGCGGCCGGAGCCAGGCGTGAGGGCATGGTCAGCCACCAGAAAACGGCCCCTCCGGCGATCCCGAGGACCGCCAGCACCATCACGAGCCGCCTGATCATGCCTTACCTCGTTCGTTGGCGCGACGCGCAGGCCCGCAAGACCGGCGCGTCGCGTTGGCTGGCGCCGCTCAGTTGCGACGGGCGCGGTAGGTCTCGTGGCAGGTGCCGCAATTCTTGGCCACCTCGCCGAAAGCGGCCTGGAAGGTGGCGAGATCGGTCACCTTGGCGCCCTCGGTGCGCGCATCAGCGCCCCACTTGACGACGGCGGCGTTGAAGGCGGCCCGGTTCGCCCAGATCGTCGGCAGAGCCGCGGTCTCGCCGCCGGTCTGGCTCCCCTCGGGGAAGAAATTGGCATAGGTTGCGGCCGACTGCTCGTAGGCGGCGAAGATGGCCCGCGCCTGGGCGAGATCGAAGGGCGCCTGGCCGCGCGCCATGCGGGCGCCGGCGCCGGTCTGCTCGCCGACGGCCTTCATCGATGCCTTGCGGGCGGCGATCGGGTCCGCGCCTTGGGCCGAGACGGCCAGGGTGCCGATGGCGATGGCCGCCGCGGCGATGATCAAACGCTTCATGTGAAGTTTCCCCCTTGATGTCCTGCGCGAGTGACCCCCGGCGCGAGGACGAGACCGTCGGCCACGGGCCGACTGGAATCATTCCACACCAGAGAGGGCGTCCGCGGGTATCCCAATGTTGCAGGTGAGCGATCACGCCTGCGTTATCTGGCCGCATGTCCTTGCATTTGCGCATATTCACAATTGCCGCCGTGCAACCGGCAGCGGCCGGGCGGGGGAGGAGGCCCGCCCGGTCGGCTTCAGGCGGCCTTCGCCGCCTTGGCATCCTGGATCGTCTGCCAGACGAGGGCCGGGGTCGCCGGCATGTCGATCTCCCTGATGCCGTAGGCGCGCCATAGCGCATCGACGATGGCGTTCATCACCGACGGGCATGCGCCGATCGTCCCGGCCTCGCCGGCCCCCTTGATGCCGAGGAGATTGGTGACGCAGGGCACGTTGCGCGTCTCGAAGTGGAAGTTCGGGATGTGGTCGGCCCGCGGCATGGCGTAGTCCATGAACGAGGCGGTGAGCAGCTGGCCACTCTCCTTGTCGTAGACGGTGCGCTCCAGCAGCGCCTGGCCGATGCCCTGGACGATCCCGCCATGGACCTGACCGGCCAGCAGGGTGGGGTTGATGGTGACGCCGAAATCGTCGACGACGGTATAGGCGACGATCTCGGTGACACCCGTCTCGGGGTCGATCTCGACCTCGCAGATATGGGTGCCGTTCGGAAAGGTCGGCTCGGGGGGGCGCCAGGTGCCGTGGCTCTTCAGCTTGTCCTCGGCGCCGGGAAGACTGGCGATCTTCTCGTAGGAGATCGCCTTGTCGGTGCCGACGACGCGCACCGCACCGCCGACGATCTCGACGTCGCCGACGCCGACCTCCATCTCGGTTGCCGCCATGTCGCGGATGACGTCGGCCAGCGCCCGCGCGCCGACATCGACGGCAGCGCCGCCGACGGGCAGCGAACGCGAACCGCCGGTGCCGGTGCCGGTGGGGATCTGCGCGGTGTCGCCCTGGATGACGTTGATCTTGTCGATGGGGATGTCGAGGTGCTGGGAGGCGAGCTGGGCATAGGCCGTCTTGTGGCCCTGGCCGTTGGACTGGGTGCCGATCTTGATGGTGACCGTGCCGTCCTTCTCGAGGCTCATCCAGGCGTTCTCGGGTGCTCCGCCACCGCAGGCCTCGACATAGGTCGCCATGCCGATGCCGCGGATCTTGCCGGCCTTCTTCGCCGTTTTCAGGCGATCCTTGAAGACATCCCAGCCGGCGACGTCCATGGCGCGCGTCATGTGGCCGTCGAACTCGCCGGAATCATAGGTCCGGCCGACCGGCGTCTTCCACGGGAACTGGTCGGGCTGGATGAAGTTGCGGCGGCGCACCTCGGCCGGGCTCATGCCGGTCTCGATGGCGATGCGGTCCATCAGGCGCTCTATGAGATAGGCCGCCTCCGGCCGGCCGGCGCCGCGGTAGGCATCCACCGGGACGGTGTTGGTATAGGCATATTTCAGCCGGACATGCATGGCGGGGAAGGCATAGACGCCAGCCAGCATGAGGGCGCCGACATAGGGGATGAAGGTCGCGTACTGGGAGAGATAAGCGCCCATGTCGGCGACCGTATCGACCTTCACGGCCAGGACCTTGCCGCGCTTGTCCAGCGCCGCCGTGGCGGTGGAGACGTTGTCGCGTCCCTGGCTGCAGTTGACGAAATGGTCGCTGCGGTCCTGCACCCAGGCGACCGGCTTCTTCAGCCTGCGGGCGGCGAGCATGCAGAGCGGATATTCGCGGAACATGAAGGTCTTGGTGCCGAAGCCGCCGCCGACGTCGGGCGTGATCACGCGGATCTGCTCCTTCGGCATGTTGAAGATGCGGGTCGCCAGCGTCGCCTGGATGCTGTGGCTGCCCTGGCTGCCGAGGGTCAGCGTGAAGCTCTTCGCCTTGGAATCATATTCGGCGAGACAACCGCGCGTCTCCATGTAGTTGGTGACCAGGCGGTTGTTGACGATGGTCAGCGACACCGTGCGGTGGGCTTTCGCGAAGGCCTTCTCGGTCGCCTCCGCCTCGCCGAGATGCACCTCGCCGCAGAGATTGCCGGGAATGTCGGGCCAAACCTGGGGAGCGCCCTTCTGCAGGGCATCGACAGCGTCGATGATCGGCGCGCGGGACGTCCAGTCGACGGCGATGGCCTCGGCGGCGTCCTTGGCCCGGTCGAGCGTATCGGCGACCACGAAGGCGATGCCGTCACCGACGTGGCGGACGGTCTTCGAGCAGAGCACTTCCCAGGGCGGATTGGGGATCGGGGTCACCGAGGGGATCTGCGACAGGCAGGGCAGGTTGCCGATGCCCTCGAGGTCCGCATGGGTGAAGACCGCCTTGACGCCCTTCATGGCACGCGCCGCCTCGACATCGGTGATGACGAAGTCGGCAAAGGCGAAGGGCGAGCGGAGGACATAGCCGACCAGCGCCCCGTCCGGCACGAGGTCAGAAACGAACCGTCCCTCGCCCTTGATCAGGGGGGCGTCCTCGACCCGGCTCAATGCCTGGCCCATTCCGAATTTCGTCGGCGTCATGTCACGTGCTCCGGGATCTCGACGACAGAATGGAACGCTTCGCAGTTGCGAGGCAAGCCTTGCCCTTCGCAAGGGCGCAATGCGGGTGCGGCTGGCCTTGCCGCGGAGAACTCGCGTAAATGCAGCAGGATCCTGCAACCAGAGCAATGAATCGATGGCGCCGAACGATAAACAGACGTCGACCCCGCCGACGGTCTATCTCGGCATCGCCTTCTGCCTTGTCTCGGTCGTCTGGTGGTTCGTCTACTACGCCCAGTATGGCGGCGCCTTCGGCCTGATCGGGCTGAAGCTCGCCTGCATCGGCTTCGCGACGCCGGAATGCGCCTTCTTCCAGGCGAATATCCGCGGGGCGATTCCGCGCTACGTGCCGGTGCTCTGGTATGCCGGCATGGTGACGCTGGCCTTCGGCGTCTTCCAGATCTGGCGGCAGCGCCAGCCCTGATCGGCGCGGTCAGAACGCCTTGAAGGTGATGATCGTATGGGTGTCCTGGATGCCCGGGATCAGCTGCACCTTCTCGTTGACGAAGTGGCCGATATCGGTGCCCGGCTCGACGTAGAACTTCACCAGCAGGTCGAAATTGCCGGCGGTCGAATAGATCTCCGAGGCGATCTCGCGGTCGGCGAGGGCGGCGGCGACCTGATAGGCCTTGCCGAGCTGGCATTTGATCTGGACGAAGAAGGCGATCATGGGAACCCTCGCGGCGCGCAAGGCCTCTCCCATGCCATCAAAGGGCGCGCGCGTCATCCCCCTGGTGCTTGCGCCGGCCGGTTCCTTGGCCTAACTGTCGCTCATTGTCTCGTCGGGGTGCCCTCATCGGGCTGAGAGGTCGCAAGGCCAACCCGTCGTACCTGAACCGGGTCATGCCGGCGGAGGAAACCGAGATGGACAGCCTGCCCCCACGCGGGGATTCCGACTTCAGCGCCCTCGTCCTGCGCAGCGCCCGCGATGGTCTCGCCGCGATCCGGACCCGGCGCCCGCGCGTTCATTGCATCACCAACACGGTGGCGCAGGCCTTCACCGCCAATGCGCTGCTCGCCCTCGGTGCGGTGCCGTCGATGACGACGGCGACGGACGAGATCGCCGCCTTCGCCGGCAGCGCCGATGCGCTCCTCGTCAATCTCGGCACGCTGGAGCCGGAGCGGCGCGCCGTCATCCGCACGGCGATCGAGGCGGCGAGCGAAGCCGGCCGACCCTGGCTCCTCGACCCGGTCTTCATCGACCGTTCGGCCGGGCGGGCGGCTTTCGCGCGCGATCTCGCGGCGCTGGCGCCGGCGGCGATCCGCGGCAATGGCGCGGAGATCGCGGTGCTCGGTCCGGACGAGGACCTCGCCATGCTGGCCCGCCGCCTCGCCACGGTCGTGGCCGCGACCGGCGAGACCGACGTCGTGACCGACGGTCAACGCCTCGCCGCCATCGCCAACGGCCATCCGCTGATGGCGCGGGTCACCGCCATGGGCTGCGCCGGTGCGGCGATCACCGCCGCCTTTCTCGCGGTCGGCGAAGACGCATGTGCGGCGAGCGGTGCCGCCATGCTCGTGCTCGGGATCGCCGGGGAGAGCGCCGCCGAGACGTCGCGGGGGCCGGGCAGCTTCGCGGCCGCCTATCTCGACGCCCTCTACGGAATGGATCCGGCCGATATCGCCCCCCGTGCGCGCATCGCGCCACCCCCTGCAGGAGAGGCGCCATGACGGCCATCGCGGTGACCATCGCGGGCTCTGATTCCGGCGGCGGCGCCGGCATCCAGGCCGACCTGAAGACCTTTTCGGCGCTCGGGGTCTACGGCGCCAGCGTCGTCACGGCGCTGACGGCCCAGAACACCCGCGGCGTCCAGGCCATCCACGACGTGCCCGCGGCCTTCGTCGCAGCGCAGATGGATTCGGTCTTCTCGGACCTGAAAGTCGGCGCCGCCAAGATCGGCATGCTGTCGCAGGTGCCGGTGATCGAGGCGGTGGCGGCGGGGCTCGACCGGCACCGGGTCGGCCAGGTCGTGCTCGATCCGGTCATGGTCGCGACTTCCGGCGACCGGCTGCTCAATCCCGACGCGGTCTCGGCGCTGCGGCGCTTGCTCTTCCCGCGCGCCGTTCTCGTCACGCCCAACCTGCTGGAGGCGGCGGCGCTGCTCGAACAGCCGGTGTCGCGGGGCGAGGATGACATGCTGGCCCAGGGACAGGCATTGATCGCGCAGGGGGCCCAGGCGGTGCTGATGAAGGGTGGCCACGGCACCGGTGACACCAGCGTCGATCTCCTGGTGACGCCGGCCGGAACGGTACGGCTGGAGGCGCCGCGGGTCGCCACCCGCAACACCCACGGCACCGGCTGCACGCTCTCCTCGGCCATCGCCGCCGGCCTTGCCAAGGGCTTTCCCCTCGGACAGGCGGTCAGCGAGGCCAAGGACTATGTGACGGCCGCCATCGCCGCATCGGAGCGGCTCCGTGTCGGCAGCGGCCATGGGCCGACCCATCATTTCCACGCCTGGTGGTGACATGACCCTCAATCGTCGAACCACGCTCGCCGCCGGCGCGGCCGGGCTCATCGCTGCCCCCGGGATCGCCCGGGCCCAATCCGTCCTGCGCTGGCGCCTCGTCACATCCTGGCCGCGCAACCTGCCGGGTCCGGCCTTCTCGGCCCAGCGCATCGCCGACCGGATCAAGCTCCTGTCCGGCGGGCGGATCGAGGTCCAGGTCCTCGCCGCTGGCGAGGTGGTGCCGGCCTTCGCCGTCCACGAGGCGGTGGGCAATGGGACCGTCGAGTGCGGCCACACCGCCTCCTTCTTCGCCATCGGGCGGGAGCCGGCTCTCGCCTTCTTCACCACGATCCCCTTCGGTCTGACGCCGCCGGAGCACAATGCCTGGGTGCTGAAGGGCGGCGGGCAGGCGCTGTGGGACGAGGCTGCGGCGCGGTTCGGGGTGAAGCCCTTCCTCGGTGGCAATACCGGCGTGTCGATGGGCGGCTGGTTCCGCCGCGAGCTGCAGTCGGCCGACGACGTGAAGGGCCTGACCATCCGCATGGTCGGCCTCGGGGCGGAGCTGTTCCAGCGCCTCGGCGCCACCGCCATCGCCATCCCCCCGGGCGACATTTACCCGGCGCTGGAGCGTGGGGCGATCGACGGGGCGGAGTTCACCTCGCCCGGGTCCGACATCCAGCTGGGACTGTGGCGGGTGGCGCCGTTCTACTATGCGCCCGGCTTCAACAAGCCAAACGGATCGAGCGAACTCGTCGTCAACAAGGCGCTGTGGGACGGATTGCCGGCCGACCTGAAGGGCGTCGTGCAGGCGGCGAGCGAGGCGGAGCAGGCCATCGCCCTCGCCGAGATCGAGATCCTGAACATGGACGCGCTGGCGACGATGGTCTCGACCCACGGGGTCAGGCTGCGCGGCTTCCCGACGCCGCTGGTGCAGATCGCCCGCCGTCACGCCGCCGACCTGGTCGGCGAACTCGCCGGGCGAAGCGCCATGGCGGGCAAGATCGCCGCGCATTACACCGCCTTCCAGGGGCGCATCGGGCCCTGGACGCGGGTCTCGACCCACGCCGCTCTCGGTGCGCGCGAGGTGTGACGGGTCGCCCGCGGCGGGGCATGGCGGGCTGCAATCCTTGCACCCGGAGCAGGCAGGGCATAAGATCGTTTGGACGAACGATTGTTCGAAACAACGTACGAGACGCCTTGCCGCCGATGGCCGACCGCGA
The DNA here is from genome assembly GCF_030691135.1 of Phreatobacter sp. Taxonomy (GTDB): domain Bacteria; phylum Pseudomonadota; class Alphaproteobacteria; order Rhizobiales; family Phreatobacteraceae; genus Phreatobacter. Next base: position 14,898 of record NZ_JAUYFA010000107.1, on the reverse strand, counting down.
CCCGAAAAAGATCGAGATGGACGCCGGAGCCCATGTGCTGTCCGGCAATCTCGGCAAGACCGTGCAACGTCTGCGCAAGGCCTACAACCTGTCGCTGTCGGAGCTTTCGGAACAGTCGGGTGTCGCCAAGTCGATCATCAGCCAGATCGAGCGCAACGAGACCAATCCGACGCTGGCCACCATCTGGCGCCTCAGCCAGGCGCTCGACGTGTCGATCGAGCGCGTGCTGGCGACGGCGACCGAGGAGCCGTTTCTCGAGAAGCTGTCGCGGGCCGATACGCCGCTGCTGGTGTCCGACGACGGCAAGTGCCGGCTGTCGATCATCGGCTGGATCAAGACCGTCGAATGGCTGCAATGGTACGATTTCCAGTGCGACCCCGGCGGGGTCCTGGAGAGCGAGGGGCACCAGCGCGGCTCGATCGAGAGCCTCTCCGTGCTGTCCGGCGAATTGCAGATCGAGGTCGGCGACCGGGTCGAGACGGTGGGGACGGGCGAGAGCGCCCGCTACCGCTGCGACGGCCGCCACATGATCCGCAATGTCGGCGAGGGGCCGGCGCACGCGGTGATGGTCTGCATCCTGAAAGCGGCCGTGATGGAGTGAGGGCGGCGCCCGCCTGCCTCTCCTCCCGCTTCCGCGCCTACCCGCAAGTGTCTGGGTGTGAACCGCAATCCGCCCTCGTGTTGAGGTGGAGAGTCCGGGTCTTCACACGGTGATTCAGCCGCCCCGGCGCCGCCCTTCGCCCGCCAGGATGACGAGCGCGATCCCGGCGAGGATCGCCAGCGAGGCCGCGACCATGCGCATCGTCAGTGCCTCGCCGATGAAGACGACCGCTCCCGCCGCGGCGATGGCCGGGACGGTGAGCTGGACCGAGGCCGCGGTGACGCGGGAAAGCGACGGCAGCACCGCATACCAGACGGCGTAGCCGAGGCCGGACGCGACCGCTCCCGAGGCCACCGCATAGGCGAGGCCCGCTACGTCCGGCGGATGGACGTGCCAGCCCCAGGCCATGAGCAGCAGCGCCACCGGCAGGCAGCGCAGGAAATTGCCGGCGGTGTCGGCGAGCGGATCGATCGAGCCGCGTCCCAGCAGCGAATAGACCGCCCAGCAGAGCCCGGCGCAGGCCATCAGCAGGACGCCGAGGGGCGAGGGGGCGGCGACGCCCGGCGCGACCAGCCAGACCAGCGCGGCGAAGGCGATGGCGAGGCCGGCGCTCTCGATCGGACCGGGCCGGTCTCCCGCGGCGATGGCGCGGGCGATCATGCCGAACTGCACGGCGCCGAAGAGGACGATGGCGCCCACCGCCGCGCCGAGCCAGAGATAGGCGATGGAGAAGGCGAGGGCATAGCCGAACAGCGCGGCGGCCTGCGGCCAGCTGCCGGCAACGGCGTGTGTGCCGTCACGGCGCCCGACGATGCGCGACAGCACGAACAGCACGACGGCGCCCGAGGCGAGGCGCCAGCCGGTATAGCCCATGCCGTCGATGGCCCCGCCGGCGAGGGCGAGGCGCGCCAGGATGGAATTGGCCGCGAAGGCGACCATCGCCGTCGCGGTGAGGGCGATGGTTCTCAGCATTGCAGATGCCTTCATGTCCGGCGCGGGCGCGGCGGTCGAGCGGTGTCGCGCCCGCCGCACCGGTTCACTGCCAGGCGATGACCTTCTGTTTCTGCTCGCCGAGGCCGTCGATGCCGAGCGCCATGACGTCGCCGGCCCGGAGGAATTTCGGCGGCTTCATGCCGAGGCCGACGCCGGGCGGCGTGCCGGTGGTGATGACGTCGCCGGGTTCCAGCACCATGAATTCGGAGATGTAGGAGACGATCGTCCTGACGTCGAAGATCATGGTCTTGGTCGAGCCGGTCTGCATGCGCTCGCCGTTGAGGTCGAGCCACATCCCGAGCTTCTGCACGTCCTTGATCTCGTCGGTGGTGACGAGCCAGGGGCCAAGCGGGCCGAAGGTCTCGCAGCCCTTGCCCTTCATCCACTGTCCGCCGCGCTCGATCTGGTACTCGCGTTCGGAGACGTCGTTGCAGACACAGAAGCCGGCGACGACGGAGAGGGCGTCCTTCTTCGAGACGTAGCGGGCGCGCTCGCCGATGACGATGGCGAGCTCGATCTCCCAGTCGGTCTTCACCGACTTCTTCGGCAGCATGACGTCGTCGTTCGGCCCGACGATGCAGGAGCGCGCCTTGTTGAAGAGGATCGGCTCGGTCGGGATGGCGGCGCCGGTCTCCGCGGCATGGTCGGCGTAGTTGAGGCCGACGGCGATGAAGTTGCCGACGTCGCCGACACAGGCGCCGAGCCGGGGCTTGCCCTTGACGAGCGGGAGCTTGTCCCACTTGGTCTTGGCGATCTTGGCGAGGCCCTTCTTGCTCAGGGCGGCGCCGGCGATGTCGGGAACGATGTCCGACAGATCGCGGATCTTGCCGTCTGGATCAATCAGGCCGGGTTTTTCCTTGCCCTTGGCGCCATAGCGAACGAGTTTCACGACTTTCCCTCCCGTTGTTGTTGAAGCGTCGTTGCCGGAATGATGCCGGCGTCTTCAACCGTTTCGCAAGGGCGGGGCATGCATGGAAGGGCGGCGCGCGGGAGGGGCGGGCAGGCCGTCACCCCCGACCCGCATCGCTGCGGGCGGGGGGCGTCTTGCCGGCGCTACTGACCCTGGCCGAGCGTGTAGCCGGGCACCCCGTCGAAGGTGAAGAGGTGCTCGGTCTTGATGAAGTCGATGCCGGCGCGGGCGAGGGCGGCGAGCAATTCGGCCACCATCGCCTTGTTGAACTGCCGGGGCGCCGGCATCTCGAAGCGGCACCGCCAGTGATCGGTGAGGAAGGTCTGTGGCTGGCCGGTCGGCCAGACCTTGACGCCGCGGTTGCTGACCATGGTCAGGGCGAGTTCGCCCGGAGCACCGGCCTTCATCCGGGCCGCGAGGGCGGCGGGCGAGACATCCGCTGCGTGGACGAAGATGTCGATGCCGACCAGCCGCTTGTCGGCGGGGGGCTTGCGCTGCGGGGTGAAGGGGATGATGGCGGTCGCCGCCGCGTAGTCCGGCCGCGGCAGGGTCCGCGGCGCCTGTCCAAGCCGCGCGATCACCGCGTCTGCGAAGGCCTGGGTGCCGACCTTCCGCGCCGAGACACCCTCGCGGAAGATGTCGCCGGTATGGATGCCGTCCTCGATCGTCTTCAGCCAGGCGAGGTGCAGCCGCGCGGCGACGTCGGCCTGGCCGATATGGACCAGCATCATGATGCCGGAGAGCAGCAGGCCGGAGGGGTTGGCGACGCCCTGGCCGGCGATCTGCGGGGCCGATCCGTGCACCGCCTCGAACATGGCGCCGTTGGCGCCGATGTTCGACGAGCCGCCGAGGCCCACCGATCCGGTGATCTCGGCGGCGATGTCGGAGACGATGTCGCCGTAGAGGTTGAGGGTGACGACGACGTCGAACTGCTCCGGCCGGGCGGCCAGGCGGGCGGCGCCGATGTCGATGATCATGTGTTCGTTCTCGATGCCGGGATAATCGGCCGCCACCTCGTCGAAGACCTGCCGGAACAGGCCGTCGGTCATCTTCATGATGTTGTCCTTGGTGAAACAGGTCACCTTCCGCCGGCCGTTGGCGAGGGCATAGTCGAAGGCGTAGCGGACGATCTTCTCGCAACCGGGCCTGCTGACGAGCTTCAGGCACTGGACGACATCGTCGGTCTGCCGGTGCTCGATGCCGGCATAGAGGTCCTCCTCGTTCTCCCGGACGATCACCACGTCCATGACCGGATGCTTGGTGGCGACGAAGGGGCTGTAGGAGATGCAGGGCCGGGTGTTGGCGAAGAGGCCGAGGCTCTTGCGCAGCGTCACGTTGAGGCTCTTGTAGCCGCCGCCCTGGGGCGTGGTGATCGGCGCCTTGAAGAGCAGGCCGGTGCGCTGGATGCTGGCCCAGGCCTCAGGGGGGATGCCGGAACTGTGCCCGCCGCGATAGGCCGTCTCGCCGATGACGATGGGCTCGACCGCCAGCCGCGCGCCGGCGGCGAGCATCATCTGCAGCGCGGCGTTCATGATCTCGGGGCCGACGCCGTCGCCATAGGCGATGGTCACCGGCGTCGAACCGGGCGGGGTAAGAGCCTCGAAGGTGGTGGCGGGGGTGTGGATGGTCATGGCCTTGTCTCCTGTGTGAGGACCTGACCCCTCCCTTGCGCCGCCGGTCATGATTTGTGAAATTGATTGTTCCTGTTTCAATTATTGAGAATTCAAATGCCGCAGATCGCCAACCTCGACCTCGATCTCCTGCGCGCCTTCCTGGCTGTGGCGCGAACGCAGAGCTTCTCGCGCGCCGGTGCGGAGCTCCACCGCACCCAGTCGACTGTCTCGCTGCAGATCAAGCGTCTGGAGGAGGGTCTCGGCTACCGCCTTCTCGACCGCACGCCCCGCTCGGTGGCGCTGACGCTGCGGGGCGAGGCGTTCCGTGAGGCGGCGCAGCGGATGGTGGCGCTGAACGACGAGATCGTCGCGCGGATCAATGAACCGGACCTCGCCGGCACGGTGCGTCTCGGCACGCCGGAGGATTTCGCCACCAGCCATCTGCCCGATGTTCTCGCCCGTTTCGCCGAGGTCCATCCCAGGGTCAATCTGGAGGTGACATGCGACCTGACGCTCAATCTTCTCGACGGGTTTCGCGACGGCGCCTTCGACATGGTGCTGGTGAAGCGGGAGCAGGGTCGGCGCAACGACGGGACCCGCGTCTGGCGCGAGCCGCTGGTCTGGGTCGGCAACGGGTCGGCCGTCGCGCTGCGCGAGACGCTGCCGCTCGTCGTCTCGCCGACCCCTTGCGTCTACCGCAAGCGCGCGACGGATGCCCTGGCGGCCGCCGGGCGGGCCTGGCGGATCGCCTATACATGCGGCTCGCTGGCCGGCTCCATCGCCGCGGTCCGGGCGGGCCTCGGCATCACCGTGCTGCCGAAGGAGATGGTGCCGCCCGGCCTGTCGCGCCTGGACGGGGTCGGCCTGCCGGACCTGCCCGATACCGAGATCGCGCTCCTGACGTCACCGACGCTGGCGACGCCGGCGGGACGGCTGCGCGACCACATCACGCGGTCCCTGGAACAGGGCGGCGCCTGAGGCGCCGCCGCAGGCCTCACCGCACCAGTTCCTTCATCGCCTTGTCGAGGCCGGTGAGGGTGAGCGGGAACATGCGCTGCTCCATGATGTCGCGCATCATGCCGATCGAGTGGGTGTAGTCCCAGTGCTTCTCCTTCACCGGGTTCAGCCAGATCATCGAGGGGTAGATGGAGGCGATGCGCTTCATCCAGGTGACGCCGGCCTCCTCGTTGAAATGCTCCACCGAGCCGCCGGGCTGGGCTATCTCGTAGGGGGACATGGAGGCGTCGCCGACGAAGATCACCTTGTAGTCGTTGCCGTATTTGTGCAGCACGTCCCAGGTCGGCATGGTCTCGTCGAAACGGCGCTGGTTCTTCTTCCACACCTTCTCGTAGAGGCAGTTGTGGAAGTAGAAATATTCCATGTGCTTGAACTCGGCCTTGGCGGCGGAGAACAGCTCCTCGCAGAGCTGGATGTGCCAGTCCATCGAGCCGCCGACGTCGAAGAAGATCAGCACCTTGATGGCGTTGCGGCGCTCCGGGCGCATCTGCACGTCGAGGAAGCCGTTGCGGGCCGTCTCGCGGATCGTGCCGTCGAGATCGAGCTCGTCGGGCGAACCGGTGCGGGCGAACTTGCGCAGGCGGCGCAGCGCCACCTTGATGTTGCGGGTGCCGAGCTCGACCGTGTCGTCGTAGTCCCTGAACTCGCGCTTGTCCCAGACCTTCACGGCGCGGAAGTTGCGGTTGCCGTCCTGGCCGATGCGCACGCCTTCCGGATTGTAGCCATAGGCGCCGAAGGGGGAGGTGCCGCCGGTGCCGATCCATTTCGAGCCGCCCTGGTGGCGGCCTTTCTGCTCCTCGAGGCGCTGCTTCAGCGTCTCCATCAGCTTGTCCCAGCCGCCGAGCGCCTCGATCTGCGCCTTTTCCTCCTCGGTGAGGAACTTCTCGGTGAGCTTCTTCAGCCATTCCTCGGGAACATTGACCTCGAGGCCTTCGGCCAGGGTCTCGAAGCCCTTGAAGGTGGCGCCGAAGACCTTGTCGAACTTGTCGATGTTGCGCTCGTCCTTCACCAGCGTCGCCCGCGACAGGTAGTAGAAGTCCGTCGGCGCGCGCTCGATGATGTCGGCGTCCAGCGCCTCCATGAGCGTCAGATATTCGCGCACCGTGACCGGTACGCCCGCCTTCTTCAGGTCGTGGAAGAAATTGATGAACATGGCGCTCGAGTCTAGCGTCTCTCGCGCGCTTCGTCACCGGGGTCCGGATGGCCTATTCGCCGCCATCGCCGGAAAAATCGGGGCCGTCGCCGCCGGATGACCCGGCCGGGCGCGGCACGCCGTTCTGATCGCACCAGCGATTGTACCAGATGCTGCCGGTGACGATGCAGGCAAGCAGGGCGGCGGAGGCGAGATGCCAGAGTTCCATGCACCATCATCACCATGATCCGATTGGCAAATCGTGAACCCCGCGTGGTGTCCGGCCAAAGCGTCGTGGCACAGAGGCGAAACATGGCACGGGCAGGGTTGGGTGCATGATCACTGTTCCCGCTGCCGCTCCTGCGCCCCGAGAATCTCGTCCCTGGCTACTGGCTCTCGGCTGGCTCCTGAGCCTGCCGGGACTTTGGGTCATCCTCTCCGTCGTCCTGCTGGCGCCGGTCTCGGGCCTTGCCGGCTGTGCCGCGCCCTCGGGCCTGAGCTTCCCGCCCTGTCCACCGGGTCCCTGGGCGGCGCTGGCCGATGGCATGCGCCTGACGGTGGCGCTGACTGCGATCATGTCGTTTGTCGGGATCGGCATCGTGCCGCCGCTCTATTCGGCGATCTTCGTCGTGACCCGGCTGGCGCTCTGGATTGGCCGGCGTGGCAGCGGCAGTGACGAGGTGCGCGGACCCTTGTTCGGCTTCCTGATGGTGTTCGGTCTGGTCATTGTCGGGAGCATGGTGACGACGCTGGCGAGCAGTTCACCGCAGCCTGGCGACGTCGCCAGCGGTCTCCTCGGCCTGGGCGCGATGGTCGGCGTGCTCTATGGCGGCTATCGGCTCATTCGCTGGGGAATCCGCCGGTTGACCAGCGCCTAGAGTGCGACGGCAGCCTGGGCGATGCGCGGGTCGTCATCCGGGACAAATTCGAGGAGATCGCCGGGCTGGCAGTCGAGTGCACTGCAGATCGCATCCAGCGTGTCGAAGCGGATGCCCTTCACCTTGCCGGATTTCAGCAGCGAAAGATTCGCCTCGGTGATGCCGACAATGGCCGCAAGCTCCTTCGACCGCATCTTGCGGCGCGCCAGCATCACGTCGAGGTTCACCAGGATCGGCATCACACGAAGCTCGCATTTTCCTCGGCGATTCGGGCCGCTTCGCGCAATGTCCAGCCGATCGCCACGAGCAGCGCGCCGACAATGGCCCAGAGCACGTCGTCCGAGCTGATCGAGATTGCGAGGATCTTCTGCCCCGGCGGATTGCCCAGGGTCAGGACCACACCGGCGGCTGCCCGCCACAGGGGCGCCAGCAGTCCCTTGGCGACCAGAATGAGGCCGATGCGCGAGACGCGGGTTGCCACCAGGTCGGTGAAGCGCATTCCGACAGCGAAGCCCCGGAACACCGCGCGGGCCTGAAGCAGCATGTAGATCAGCAGCGCGAGCGGCGGGGCGGAGAGCGCCAGGCCGGCCAGCTGCACCATGGGTGTCACGGTCACGGCCCGCCCGGCAAGGCCGAATTGCGGGGCGAGCAGGGTTTCGACCAGGGCCCGGTCGGTCCAGACCCAGAGCGTGCCGGCAACCGCGAAGACGATCCCGGCGAGTGTGACCAGCGCCATAATTCGGGCCAGCCGGGATTGACGAGCCTCGCTGCCTTGCGGTCCGGCGACAATGTGCGTCATGACGTTTTCCTCTTGTGTCGATATTGAATTTCTGTAAAACAATAATTTATCATCGTCAAATGGAATGTGTCATGAGCCTGTCCCGTCTGGTTTCCCGCCTTGCCTTCGTCGCTGCCTGCTCCGTAGGAATAGGCGGCTGCCTGTCGACGCCGATCTCGAGCCTGCCACGGCTGATGCGGCTCGATCTCGCCACCATGGACATGAATGAGGTGCGTGCCGCGCTGCGGCTGCCCGCCATGCTGCGCGTGAGGCCAGGCGATACGGTGATGACGATCAAGACCCGGGTGGAGGGCGGGAGCCCGACCGAGGATCGCTTCCTGCTGGTGGAAACCTCGGTCGAACGCGAGCGCGTCGAGATGGCCGGCGAGGCCAGGCCGGGGGATGCCATAACCATCTGGCGGATCGCTCCCGACGATGTGCCACGCGTCGAAGCGATCCAGCGACGCGTGCGGGCCTCCCTTGTCCAGGGACCACGTGTGCGCGGCAGTCTGGAAATTCAGGTCTCCGGCGGATGCCGGACCGCGCCGATCCCCGATGGCGCCGTGGCCATGTCGAGTTTCCTCAAGCCGGCCCGTGGCGAAACCTATATCACGCTGGTGAGCGACCTTGACCTTAGGCGCGTGATCCCGCTTGCCAATTGGCAGTCGACAATTCCGGATTGCTCCGGCTGATCGGGTCAGTCGCCGCCGTCGCCATCGCCGCAGGCGATGCCGTCGGCCGAGGTCGAGCCGGAGGGGCGCGGGACGCCGTTGCGGTCGCACCATCGATCATACCAGTAGTGGGCGGCGGCGAGCGTGAGGAGTGCGGCCGTCGCCGCGATGGTGATCAGATCGAGGCCGGCGAACAGCTCCATGACCGCGATACTACCGCGTAAACCTTGCCGCTTCGCGAAGACGAAGCTCGCAATCCGCAGTTCCTCAGTCGCCGCCACCACCGCCACCACCGCCATCGCCGCCACCACCGCCATCGCCGCCGCCGTCGCCGCCACCGCCGTCGCCGCCACTGTCGGACTCGTCGGTCTTCGCGGAGGCCGGCTCCGTGCCGCTATCGTCTCCTGTGGAACCGTTGCCGCCTGACAGGCTGCCGACGGCCCAGACGAGAAGGCCAACCCCGACGCCCGCGGCCAGGATCATGAAAAGCGTCGATGCCATTCAGGGGGCCTCCATTTGCTGCGGTTCGGCACAGCTGTGCCAGATTTCAGCCGTATCCCGGTGCGCCGGGGCCATGGCGTCGCCGTCTCAGGCCGGCTCCCAGGGGCCGGCAGGCGAGCGGCAGAAGCGCTGTTCGTCGAGCGGTACCGGCGGCGGGGCGCCGACGAGCGCCTCGGGTGCGGGGCCGTAGACGGTGAGGGTCGCGGCGACGATGCGGCAGGGGCGGCCGCGGCTCGCCTCGGCGGGATAGACCGAGAGTACGATCTCGCGGCGGGCGCCGGCGCGGCTCTGCCAGTTGGTCTCCATGCCGCGGGCGCTGGCGGCAGCGGCGAGCGCAAGGGTCCGGATCTCGCCGACGTCCTCGTCGGTGAGTGCGAGGACGGAGGGGCAGTCCTCGGCATTGCCGGTGCGGGAGACGGCGGTGACGGCGCCGAAGACGACGAGGCCGCCGCCGCCGGCCATGCCCGCCCGGGTGCCGCCGGACTGGGTGGCCCGGCAGCGCGCGACCTGGCGATCAATGGCCCAGGCCGCCGTCTCCGGCCGGCCCGGCGGGCTGGCGTCGAGCCCCGCCGAACAGCCGGCGAGAAGGACGAGGGCCGGCAGCACGGCTGTGCGGGCGCCCAGGGACATCACCGTCGTCATCTCTTCCGATCCAGGCGGTTCGTCGCGCTGTCGCCCGGCCGCACCATGCCTCAGCCCCTCCGGGCGAGGAAGGCCAGACGCTCGAACAGATGGACATCCTGCTCGTTCTTGAGCAGGGCGCCGTGCAGCGGCGGAATGGCCTTGCGCGGGTCCTTCTCGCGCAGGGTCTCCAGCGAGATGTCCTCGACCATCAGCAGTTTCAGCCAGTCGAGCAGTTCGGAGGTGGAGGGCTTCTTCTTCAGGCCGGGCACGTCGCGGACGTCGTAGAAGATGCGAAGCGCCTCGGCGACCAGCTTCTGCTTGATGCCGGGGAAGTGGACGTCGACGATGGCCTGCATGGTCTCGGTGTCGGGGAACTTGATGTAGTGGAAGAAGCAGCGGCGCAGGAAGGCGTCCGGCAGCTCCTTCTCGTTGTTCGAGGTGATGATGACGATCGGGCGCTGGGCCGCCTTCACCGTCTCGCCGGTCTCGTAGACGAAGAACTCCATGCGATCGAGTTCCTGCAGGAGGTCGTTCGGGAACTCGATATCGGCCTTGTCGATCTCGTCGATCAGCAGGACCGGCCGCTTCGACGCGGTGAAGCCCTCCCAGAGCTTGCCGCGGCGGATGTAGTTGCCGATGTCCTTGACCCGCTCGTCGCCGAGCTGGCTGTCGCGCAGGCGCGAGACGGCGTCGTATTCGTAAAGGCCCTGCTGCGCCTTGGTGGTCGACTTCACGTGCCACTCGATCAGCTGGGCGTCGATCGCCTTGGCGATCTCGATCGCCAGCACGGTTTTGCCGGTGCCGGGTTCGCCCTTCACCAGTAGAGGGCGCTGCAGGGTGATCGCGGCATTGACCGCCACCTTCAGATCGTCGGTCGCGACATAGCCGCTCGTCCCCTCGAAACGCCCGGACGCCATGTGATGTGCCTCATGTGCTGATGCGTGGAGGATGCTCCGACCTCCATCGTCTGCTCGCAGGGTAGGGGCCGCGGCGGGCGCCTGCAACACCCGGCAGAATATGCCGATCGGCACAGGCGATTGTGCCGGTGGCGCGCTGTAAACCCTTTGTAAACCATGCAAGTCACTGGATTTGCAGGCTTTCGTCCAGCGTACGGTTTGGCATGGCGACTGCACAGGAGGATCGCATGGTGCGGCGGTGTTCCGTCGTGATCGCGTTCTGCCGGCATCGGCGAAGGGAAGTTCGATGGGTATCTTCGGTGCAATGACGACGGCGGTCAGCGGCCTCGCGGCGCAGGCCTATGCCCTGGAAAACATTTCCGGCAACATCGCCAATTCGCAAACGACGGCCTTCAAGCGGATCGAGACGAGCTTCGTCGACCTCATCCCGGATTCCGGCCCGAAGCGTGAGCTTTCCGGTTCGGTCACCGGCTATTCGCGCGCCACCAACACGATCCAGGGCCAGATTTCGGCGACCTCGATCACGACAAACCTCGCCGTCAACGGCGACGGCTATTTCGTCGTCCAGCAGCCGTCCGGCTTCGTCGACGGCAACCCGACGTTCTCCACGTCCAATGCATTCACACGCCGCGGCGACTTCACGGTGGATGCCAACGGCTACATGGTCAACGGTGCCGGCTATTATCTGCGCGGCCTGCCGCTCGACCGCAACACCGGCAACCCGATCGGCTCCTCGCCTGTGCCGATCCAGATCACCAACGACGTCATTCCGGCGCGTGCCACCGACAGTCTGAAGTACCGCGCCAGCCTTCCCCCCAAGCCGAACACCGCCAATGCCACCAACGTCGCCGGCAGCGAGCTGATGCAGGCCTCGCTGATCGGTCAGGCGACCATAGGCCCGACGGGTGCGGCGAACTTCGTCGCGACCTCCATCGCCGGCGGTTCGCAGACGGCCTATGATGCGCTCGGCAACGAGGTGAACGTCCAGGTTCGCTGGGCGAAGACGGCGAATGCGGCCGCCGGCCCGCCGGCCGTGTCTGACACCTGGAGCGCCTATTATCAGTCCGCCTCGGCGTCGGGAGCCGAGACATGGACCCGGATCGGCGGCAACTTCACCTTCTCCGCGACGGGTCAGCTGACCTCGCCGACCGCAAATCCGACCATCCCCAACCTGACCGTCAACGGCACCAATGTCGGCAATGTCACGCTCGACATCGGCACCAACGGCCTGTCGCAATATGCCCGCACCGACGGCACCGTGCAGGTCACCGACATCGGCCAGAACGGCTATTCGGTCGGCGAGTTGATGGCCGTGTCGATCACCGATGCCGGGCGCGTGCGTGGCAACTATTCCAACGGCCAGTCGGTCGATCTGTTCTCCATCCCGCTCGCCAGCTTCAACGGCGACAACATGCTGAAGCGCCTCGACGGCGGCGCCTTCGCCGAGACCTCGGGCTCCGGCGCGGCGATCCTCGGTGCTTCGGGCCGCATCGTGTCGCAGAGCCTCGAGAGTTCGAACGTCGACATCTCCGAAGAGTTCACCAAGCTCATCATCACCCAGCAGGCCTATGCGGCCAACACGCGGATCGTCACGACGTCCAACTCGATGCTGCAGGAAACGATCAACATGATCCGCTGAAGCGGATCATGACGCACGGCAAGGAGTGACCGGGCATGACTTTGACCAGCGCGCTAAGCAATTCGCTCTCGGGACTGAGGTTCGTTTCGACGGCGACGGCGCTGACAAGCGCCAACATCGCCAATGCAGGGAACCCCAGCTATACCCGCAAGCTGATCGACCCCGTCGACGCGCTGGCCGGCGACCAGATCGCCGGTGTCAAGGTCGGCTCGATCCGGCGCGAGTACGACGCCTTCGTGCAGCGCCAACTGGTCGGCGAACGCTCCAACGCCGGCTATGCGGCGACGCGCTCGCAGTTCCTCTCCCGGCTCGACCAGATGATGGGCGCCCCCGGCTCGGCGCGCGCCCTCGACACGGTGCTCAACACGTTCTCCTCGTCGTTCCAGACGCTGCTGACCTCACCGGAAAGCGATACGGCCAGGTCCGGCGTGATCAATTCCGCCACGGTGGTGGCGCAAACGCTGCGCAGTCTTTCGAGCACGACGCAGGACATGCGCCTCGACGCGGAGGGCGGCCTCGCCGATGCCACCGCCCGTCTCAACACGCTGCTGACCGATCTTTCGAAGATCAACGGCCGCCTGTCCGTTGCCTTCACCGACGAGAGCCGCGTCGGCCTTCTCGATCAGCGCGACGCCATGGTGGCCGAGATCGCCGATTATGTGCAGGTCCGGACCGTCTATGACGACAGCGGCGCTGTGCAGCTCTATGGCGGGGCGGGCTTCGTGCTGCTCTCCACCAGCCGGTCGGAACTGTCCTTCGATGCCCGCGACATCATCGGACCCACCAACGTCTACGACGAGGACCCCACCAAGCGCACGGTCGGCACCATTACCGCCTCCACGACGTCCGGCTCCGTCGATCTTATCGCTGCCGGCGTCTTCACCTCGGGCAGGATCGCCGCCCTGATCGAGCTGCGCGACAAGGCACTGCCGGCGGCCCAGGCCCAGTTCGACCAGATCGCCGCGAACCTCGCGCAGGCGCTCGGCAACACGTCGACCTCGACGCCCGCGACCGTGGCGGGACCGGGCCCGACGACCGGCTTCGACACGGCGCTTCGCAGCGGCCTCGTCGACGGCGACACGGTGACCCTCGAACTGACGGCGAACGGCGTCACGCAGAAGATCACCTTCAAGCGGGTCGACGATACGACCTTGCCGATGTCCGACACCATGACCGCCGACCCGAACGACATCGTCTTCCGCCTCACCGGCACTTCGGCAGCGGGCCATGCGACCCAGATGCAGGCGGCGATCGATACCTGGGCGGCCGGGGCCGGCGCACCCGCGGGGGCATTCGGCATTTCCATCAACGGCGGCAACCTCCGGGTCCTCGCCGATCCGACCGTCGCCGGCGGGGCGGCGGTCGGCCGTGCCGCCGCCAACGTCACCGCGCGCACGCTCGCCGACGGTGGAAGCGCTCTGCCCTTCTTCGTCGACCCCGCGGGTGCCGGCGGCCTCTACAGCGACCGGATGACGGCAGCCGGGTCCCAGTATGTCGGCCTGGCCGCCCGCATCGACGTCAACGGCGCGTTGAAGGCCGATCCCGGCGCGCTGGTGAAGATCAATGCGACGACGCTCGAGTCGGACGAGACGCGCCCCTCGTTCCTCGTAGCTGCCCTGTCGAGCTCGAACCGCTTCTTCGCGCCGGCAGGCGGCCTCGGCACGGCGACCAATCCCTTCCAGGGATCGATCCTGTCCTATGGGCGCTCCGTCATCGTCACGCAGACCAACGAGGCCGCCAGCGCCCTGCAGGTCGCGCAGGGACAGGAGGCCCTTGTCACGCAATTGCAAGCCCGGTTCGACAGCGTGGCGGCGGTCAATATCGACGAAGAGATGACCCTTTTGATCCAGCTCCAGACGGCCTACGGCGCCAATGCGCGTATCATGAGTGCCGTCCGTGAAATGCTGGATTCTCTCCAGAGGATGTAAGGGGCGTCATGTCCATCCGCACGTCAGGAATCCTGTCCGGCCTCAACGCCAGTGACTTCATGCGCATGAAGTCGCAGCTGTCCGATCTGCAGCGCCAGCTCGGCTCGGGCCAGAAGTCCGAAACCTATGGCGGCCTCGGCCCCGAACGTGGCTTCTCGCTGGCCTTCCGCGCCTCGATGAGCCAGATCGACGCCTGGCAGCAGAGCATCTCGCTGGTGACCACCCGCATCTCGGTCATCGACACGTCGCTGACCGGGATCGCCAAGACCGTCTCCTCGACCAAGACGTCGTTCCAGCCGAACGAGTACAAGCTTTCCTCGGGCCGCACCATCGGCCAGGTCGCGGCCGGCGACGGGTTGAATGCCGTCGTTTCCATGCTCAATGCCAACGATGGAACCCGCTACGTCTTCGGCGGCCGCAAGTCGGCGACGCCGCCGGTGCTCGAGCCCTCGATCTTCCTCAACGGCGACAATTCCAAGGACGGGTTCAAGACGGTCCTGCTGCAGAGGATGCAGGCCGATCTCGGCGTCGCCTCGGCCAATCCGGAGAGCAATCCGGCCGCTACCGGCCGGCTGACGGTCACGGCGGCGGGAACGCAGCCGGTGGCGCTGGCGGAAGACGGCACCCATGCTTTCGGCCTGAAGATCGGTCTCGTCTCGGGCGCCGTCGACGGACTCACGGCGACCCGGACGGCGG
>NZ_JAUYFA010000101.1 GCF_030691135.1 Phreatobacter sp. | reverse complement strand
TGGTCGAAGCCGAAGGCGACGCGGTCGATGATGGCGGCGGGTGTCCCCTGATCGATGCCGAGCCCCGCTGCGGCCGGGGCCGGCGGCAGTCCGAAGCGGATGGTCTCGCGGGCGGAGGCCACTACCTTGCCGCAGGCCGTCTCATAGAGCGGATAGAGGAGGTCGCCGAACTCGGCGAAAGGCAGGTCCAGCAAGGGCGCGAAAGGATCGCGCGGCAGGTTGACCTCTTCGAACAGCAGCGGCGCACCGTCGACCAGGCGTAGGCGCGTCAGCGCGATGATGTCGGCGCCGTCGGCGACGCCGAGATGCTCTGCCACCTCGGCACTGGCGGGCAGGATCTGGCGCGACAGGATGCGGGAGACCGGACGCATCGGTCGGCCCTTCGCATCGGTCATGCGGAAGAAGCGGGCCAGCGCATTGCCGAAACTCCCCCGCCGCACGAAGGTGCCTCGACCCTGCCGGCGTTCCAGCATGCCTTCCGCCACGAGCACCGCAAGGGCCTTGCGTACCGTGCCGACGGCGACCTCATGGGTGGCAGCGAGACTGTCCTCTGGCGGGATGGCCTCGCCCGGTCGCCAGCGACCGTCGGCTACTGCAGCGGCGAACAGGTCGCGCAACTGCTGGTAGCGCGGCAGCCGGTCGTCGAGCAGGGGCGGGAGAATGGTTGTCATGGAGATCTCTATTCCTATACAGGACTAGAGCAATGAGGAGCGACGCGCAAGCATGACCACCATCGACACCCACGCCCATGTCTTCGCGCGTGGTCTGCCGGCGATCGCGAGCGCCCGCTACGTTCCTGATTACGACGCGTCGCTCGCCGCCTATCTCGCTTTTCTCGACGGTATCGGCGCCCTAGAGGGCGTGCTGGTGCAACCCTCCTTCCTCGGCAGCGACAACAGCTTCCTGCTCGCGGCCCTCAAGGCGGCAGAGGGGCGTCTTGCCGGCGTGGCGGTGGTCGAGGAGCGCCGCGCGCCGGAGGCGGCCGAGGCCATGGCGGCGGCCGGCATCCGCGGCCTGCGCTACAATCTGGTCGGACGCTCGCCGGAGGTCCTCGCCTCGGCCGATGCGACGGCGATGCTCGCCATTGCCGCTGCGCTCGGCTGGCATGTCGAACTCCATGCCGATGCGCCGGACCTCGCCGCCGCGCTGCCTTTTCTGCGCGGCTTCGACGGGCCCATCGTCATCGACCATTTCGGCCGGCCGGGTCCGGACGATGCCGCGCTCGTCACGAGTTGGGCGGCTGACCCGCGCGTCCACATGAAACTCTCGGCTCCCTATCGCGTGCGCCATCCCGACATCCGTGGCCTCGCCGGCCGGATCGTCGATGCCTATGGGCCGGAGCGGCTCATGTGGGGCAGCGACTGGCCCTGGACCCAGCACGAGGAGGCGGCGAAGGCGGTGTCGCTGCTGCCCGGGGCGGTCGGCCTGGATGGGGCGACCATCGCCACGATGGAGGCGACGGCGCGGCGGCTGTTCTTTGAGTGGGGGGTGAGTTTGGTCGGGTGACCGGTGCGGATCGGGCCGGATGATTTGGGTTTGACGCTCGGAGGCGGTCGCACAGTCGTGCAAAATTCAGGATTTATGCGCCAAGGGCGTCAGGACTTCGAGGCTGGCGCATCAATTTCAACATGCCACCATTTTGGGCGTGGCCTGCGATAGGCATGATATGTCGGCATCAACTCGCGCTTGTTGGGGCTGTCGAAAGTGCCCACGAGCAGAGCAATCACAGGTTTGTCGTCCATAGCCCCAAGGCTGCTACCGCATGTGGAGCAGAACGCCCGGCTGGAGAAATCGGACGAGCGGAATAGTGCAGGTGCGCCAGCAGACCCATTCCAAGTGACGGAATCCCTCGGAAACTCAACCCATGCGGCTGTTAGGCTTCCTGTATGCTGTTGGCACATTCGGCATGAACAGGTATGCGGCTTTTCCGGGAAACCTACGGCTTCGAACCTAGTCGCACCACATAGGCATCCACCCAGGTACCGTTTGGGCTTACTCGGCGACCTTGTAGTCATGACAGCATCCTTGCGATCAGAGTATTTTGCCGTGCGAATATCGAATGCGTCAAGAAGCGCGAGCTGATATACTTTTGCAAAATTCAAAATTTTTGCACTACTCTTGCTTCTCAGTCAGCTCTGATCTGCCGTACGCAAAACCCCCGGGGGGACGACCCGGGGGCTGAGCGGTTCGCGTAATCTGGTATTGGGGCTTGAGCGGCACCTCAGCGGCAAACACGGCGAACCACGATGTCGCCCCAGCGGTTCTCGCGTTCGACAAGGCTGCAGCGCGGCTCATAGCCGTAGCCGTAGCTGACATTGCTGAAGCCGCGTGGTTCTGCGTGAAAGCGGCGCGGCTCTGCGTGGAAGCGGTGTTCGACCTGGTAGCGTGGCTGGGCGTTGGCGATGGCTGATCCGATCAGCAAGCCACCAACGCCTGCTGCCAGACCGATGGCGAGGGCGTTTCCGCGGCGGCTCTGGGCCTGGGCGTCGGTTGCGAGCATGGGGGCTGCGGTGAGAGCGGCGACTGCGATGGCGGCGAGAGCGAACTTGCGGGACATGGTGATCTCCTTGTGTGTGGTTGCCGGCGAACCGTTCCGCCGATGTGATGAACCTGGAGCCAACCCGGCATCGCCGCTGTTCCCAGTGGAACAGGCCGCAGAACTTTTCGAAACAATCTCACACGCACATCAAACGCCAGAACGTGGGTTCCGACTGGCTGCTTCCTTCCAATTGACAGGGTTGTGTCTGGCCTTCGGTGCAGAATTCAAGATTTGCGCATGCCATGCAGCCGGAGCCGCTTAAAGCGTCATGGCATGCCGGTAACGATCTTGGATACCTCAATCACTGCAAACCGCGTTCGCGGCGTTCCTATGCGCCCGGATTTTGATCGGGAGGAAAATCGGTTTCGATCTGCCGTTCGATGTCCATCAGTCTGGCAGACTCCCGCATGTTAGCGCACGTGTTGACGATCATCTCGACTACGGCCTCAATGCGGGACGTGTCATAGCCCGCGATGTCGCCGAGCGCTTTAAGGCCCAGGAAGCCCCGAGCGACGTCTGTCTTCCCAACCAGCTCTCCCTGATACACGCCCAGCTCTTTGTGGAAATTATTCCAGCGCACGATGGGCGCCGCGCCCGCGTCGAGATAGCATTCAATGGCGGCGCCGCGCCCATTAATATTCGTGCGATGTGATCCTGAAGGCCCGACGGTATCAAAACTCTCGAAGGCGGCCAGATCTGGAAGTTTTAGTACTCGCATGTTTGAGAGGAGGTTCAGCCGCGAGGTTCTATTGTAACTAAAAACACCCTCGGCATCGTTGTCATAGACAACGATGATGTTATTCATAATCGATATGCTGATCAGGCCCTTGGTAAAATTGAACAGATTGCCGGTCCCTGTGAACGGATAGCCTTCGTTCATATCCGCAAAATCAAAAAAATCGGCGAGATGCGGCTTCAACAAGCCAATTGCATGGCGAATTATATTCGCATCCGAACTACCCTCAGTCACTATCAAAAATCTATTGGCCTGGTCAGGGCGCTTCGCAAACTCACCGCGCTTCGCCCAGCCACCATACTCGACATCGGCGAATTGCCAGTTGACCGGGAGGTCGACCGCGGAAGGATTATCCGCCATCATCTGCAGGAGGATGTAAGGCGAGAAGTTTTCCATTGCCTCGCTGACGGCAAAGGCTGTGTCACGGTCAAGACCAAGCCGGTCTGCCATCTCGCGACGGAAAAATCTCCCGAAGCTTTCACCTTCGCTCTTACTGTAGTCGGCTGAGACGGCCTCGACATCGACCGCGCGCAGCGCGGCGGCAAGCTGGTCGAAAGAGAAGGCTTGTTCATCGAAGGAGTTGAGCTGGGAAAGATAGTGAAATTCCCGCCTGGCGTAGCAAGGCGTATAGCCAAGCAGGCCGATGCGTTCGACTACTTGCGCTAGCGGCTTGGACATTCCGTCTCGGTATTCGATTCTCAGCCTGTAGCCGCGATCGAGAGAAGCGATGTCAGCTTCGTCAATCGGCGTTTCCTCATCAGCATACCAGTAAGGGACCTTGGTAACGTCGCCGACCTGGAACAGCGCGCTGTGATCGGTGAAGCCGCTGTTTTTGCCCCAGTCAAGTTCAAGCCTGCCGACGGAAAGATGGATCATCGAGCCCATGGTAGAGCCTAACATTCACGGTACTAGGAAGCATTTGATGGCCGGGCAGGTTAAACGGATTCAGAACGATAGCTCCGATCTTTTTTGATTGTCTTGGCTTCCTCAATAGCCAGGAAGTGGGCTTCTTTCGGTGCAAAAGTCAAGAATTCCGCACCACCGCACCGCCCTTTGATCCGGCCAGGTTTTCTCGGCGCAATAGTCCGGTGCGCGGTTGCCGCGTGATTTTGTCGCCATCGCGCGCCGATTGACTGTAAGCTCGGCACCACTCGGCTGGTTGCGCCAAGCTGGCGCGGAGACGGTGCGTTCCAGCGCCACGTTCCCGCCCCACCGGCCCTTGTTCCGCCACGCCCGCACGCCATGATGGTGCAGTGCCGAAGATAACCTGACCTTAACCTTACCGATGGCTTGGTAGGTCTCCACGCGGAAGCACGGTCCGCGCCACGGTCAAGACACATTCGGGGGTCATTTCGCCCCCAAAGGCGACACCAGCGGGCGAAATCTGCGCCTTAAGCCGCTGGACGCCGTGTCGATCAGGGCGGGGAGCGTACGCGCGACCACCACGCCGGATCCGTCGCGAGAAGGATATTGCCCATGACTCCCGCCGATGCAGCCGCGGCCGTCTCCCACGACGTTTCCCTCTGGGGCCTGTTCTGGGCTGCCCACTGGGTGGTCAAAGCCGTGATGCTCGGGCTCGTGGCCTCGTCCATCTGGGTGTGGGCGATCATCGTCGAGAAGATCATCATGTACCGCCGGACCAAGACGCAGATGGACCGCTTCGAGCAGGTCTTCTGGTCCGGCCAGAGCCTCGAGGAGCTCTATCGCTCCCTGTCGCAGCGCCCGACCACCGCGATGGCGGCGCTGTTTGTCGCCGCCATGCGCGAGTGGAAGCGCAGCCACGAGACGGCATCGCGGTCCTTCGCCGGCCTGCAGCAGCGCCTCGACCGGGTGATGAACGTGACGATCCAGCGCGAGGTCGAGCGTCTTGAAGCGCGCCTGATGGTGCTGGCGACGGTCGCCTCGGCCGGGCCCTTCATCGGCCTGTTCGGCACGGTCTGGGGCATCATGACCGCCTTCCAGGCCATCGCCGTGTCGAAGAACACCTCGCTCGCCGTCGTTGCGCCGGGCATCGCGGAAGCCCTCTTCGCCACCGCCATCGGGCTCGTCGCCGCCATTCCGGCCACCATCGCCTATAACAAGCTCGCGGGTGAGGTGAACAAGATCGCCAGCCGCCTCGAGGGCTTCGCCGACGAGTTCTCCGCCATCCTGTCGCGTCAGATCGACCAGCAGGGCGGCGGCTACGACCAGCGCGCCGCGTAAGGGGAGCCGAGCGACATGGGTGCTCAACTCGCAGGTGGTGGCGGACGGGGCGGTGGTCGCCGCCGCCGCCGTGCCCACGTGATGAACGAGATCAACATCACGCCCTTCGTGGACGTGATGCTGGTTCTCCTGGTGATCTTCATGATCGCCGCGCCGCTGATGACGGTGTCGGTGCCGATCGACTTGCCGCAGGCTTCGGCCCGCGCGATCCAGCAGGACAAGCCGCCGATTACCGTGTCGGTTCGCCAGAACGGCGAGATCTTCGTCGGCGACGACAAGGTCGAGGCGGCCGGACTGGTCGAGCGCGTGCGGACCCGCGCCCAGAACGGCGCCGAGGACCGGATCTTCGTGCGCGGTGACGCGGCCGCCAACTACCAGGCCATCATGGACGTTCTGTCGCAGCTCAAGGGCGGCGGCTTCACCAAGGTGGCGCTGGTCGCCACCGAGCGCTCGTCGCGCTGAGGGCAGGGCAGGGACAGGCGTTGGCGCTCCACCCGCAAAAGGTCGGATACGGGATCTCGCTCGCGGGGCACGTGCTCCTCGTGGTCGCGGGTTTCGTCGGCTTCCTGACGTCGCCCACCAAGGTCGACGAGGGCGAGAGCGTGCCGGTCGAGATCGTCTCGGACGAGCCGGCCCAGTCGACGCGCGGCGACCGGCGCGGCGAGCAGACACCGACGCCGCAGCGCGTCGTCGACCGTCAGGCCGCCGAGGAGCGCCAGACGCAGGACCCCGCGGCGCTGCCGGTGGCGCGCGAGCGGGTCCAGAACACACAATTGCCGCCGCCGCCGCCGCCGC
>NZ_JAUYFA010000095.1 GCF_030691135.1 Phreatobacter sp. | reverse complement strand
CGGACTCCGCCAGAACCTTGGTGATCGCCGCCGTCAGCGACGTCTTGCCATGGTCGACGTGACCGATCGTGCCGATGTTGCAGTGCGGCTTATTCCGGTTGAACTTTTCCTTGGCCATCACGGCCTCCTTCGATGTTCGCGATGCCGGAGGATCAAGGGACCCGGTCCGGCAAGAGACCGATGTTTACGCGTATTTCGCCTGGACTTCGGCGGCGACGTTGGACGGCGCCTGCTCGTAGTGGCTGAACTGCATGGTGTAGCTGGCGCGGCCCTGGCTGAAGGAACGCAACTGGTTGACGTAGCCGAACATGTTCATGAGCGGCACCTTGGCCTGGATCACGTTGGCGTTGCCGCGCATGTCCTGGCCCTGGATCTGACCACGGCGGGAATTGAGGTCGCCGATGACCGAACCGGTGTACTCTTCGGGCGTGACCACCTCGACAGCCATGATCGGCTCCAGCAGCACCGAACCGCACTTCTGAAGCGCCTCGCGCATGGCGGCGCGGGAGGCGATCTCGAAGGCGAGGACCGAGGAGTCGACGTCGTGGTAGGCGCCGTCGATCAGGGTCGTCTTGACGTCGACCACGGGGAAGCCGGCGATGATGCCCGCACCCATGACCGAGTCGATGCCCTTCTCGACGCCCGGGATATATTCCTTGGGAACCGAGCCGCCGACGATCTTCGACTCGAAGGCGTTGCCGGCGCCGGCTTCATTGGGCTCGACGATGATCTTGATCTTCGCGAACTGGCCGGTGCCGCCCGTCTGCTTCTTGTGGGTGTAGTCGATCTCGACGCGCTTGGTGATCTTCTCGCGGAAGGCCACCTCGGGAGCACCGACGGTCACGTCGACCTTGTGGGTACGACGAAGGATGTCGACCTTGATGTCGAGATGGAGTTCGCCCATGCCCTTGATACGGGTCTGGCCGGACTCGGCGTCGGTGGAGACGCGGAAGGACGGATCCTCCGAGGCCAGCTTCATCAGCGCCAGCGCCATCTTCTCCTGGTCCGCCTTGGTCTTCGGCTCGACGGCCATCTCGATGACCGGCTCGGGGAATTCCATGCGCTCCAGGATCACCGGCTTCTGCGGATCGCAAAGCGTGTCGCCGGTGCGGGTGTCCTTGAGGCCGACGAGAGCGACGATGTCACCGGCATAGGCCTCGGCGATTTCCTCGCGGTTATTGGCGTGCATGAGGACCATGCGGCCGACACGCTCGTTCTTCTCACGGGACGAGTTCATCAGGGCCATGCCCTTCTCGAGCTTGCCCGAATAGATGCGGCAGAAGGTCAGGACGCCGTACTGGTCGTCCATGATCTTGAAGCCGAGAAGCGACAGCGGCTCGGAGTCCGACGACTTGCGCTCGATCTCAAGCTCGGTCTTCGGATCGATGCCCTTGATCGCCGGCACGTCGACAGGCGACGGCAGGTAGTCGACCACGGCGTCGAGGAGCGTCTGCACGCCCTTGTTCTTGAAGGCGGAGCCACAGAGGACCGGGAAGAAGGCGGCGGTCAGCACGGCCTTGCGGATGAGGCGCTTCAGCGTCGCCTCGTCCGGCTCGTTGCCCTCGAGATAGGCTTCCATAGCGGTGTCGTCGAGTTCGACGGCGGCCTCGACCAGCTCATTGCGATACTGGAGGGCCTTCTCCTTGAGATCGTCGGGGATCTCGAGGTTGGCGTCGAAGTCGGCACCGAGCGACTCGCCCGACCAGACGACAGCTTTCATGCGGACGAGGTCGACGAGGCCCTTGAAGTTGGATTCCGAACCGATCGGCAGCTGGATGGCGATCGGCTTGGCACCGAGGCGCTTCTTGATGTCCTCGAGGCACATGTAGAAGTCGGCGCCGGTCTTATCCATCTTGTTGGCGAAGACGATGCGCGGGACCTTGTACTTGTCACCCTGGCGCCAGACGGTCTCGGTCTGCGGCTCGACGCCCTGGTTGGAGTCGAGGACGCAGACGGCACCGTCGAGGACGCGCAGGGAACGCTCCACCTCGATGGTGAAGTCGACGTGGCCGGGCGTGTCGATGATGTTCAGACGCTTGCCCGCCCACTGGGCGGTCGTCGCGGCCGACGTGATGGTGATGCCGCGCTCCTGCTCCTGCTCCATGAAGTCCATGGTCGCGGCGCCGTCATGGACTTCGCCGATCTTATGGGACTTGCCGGTGTAGTAGAGGATCCGCTCGGTCGTCGTCGTCTTGCCCGCATCGATGTGGGCCATGATTCCGAAGTTGCGGTAGTCCTCGATCGCGTGCGTGCGCGGCATGATCTCAGTTCCTTCGGTTCCGGATGAACCGTGACAGTTCGTTACCAGCGGTAATGCGAGAAGGCGCGGTTGGCTTCGGCCATCTTGTGGGTGTCTTCGCGCTTCTTCACCGCGTTGCCACGGTTGTTGGCGGCGTCCATGAGCTCGGACGAAAGCTTGTCGACCATGGTCTTGTCGTTGCGCGAGCGGGCCGCCTGGATGAGCCAGCGGATCGCCAGGGCCTGGCGACGCTCGGGGCGAACCTCGACCGGCACCAGGTAGGTTGCACCGCCTACGCGGCGGGACCGGACCTCGATGGCCGGCATGACGTTCTCAAGGGCCGACTGGAACACCGTGAGGGGCTCCTGCTTCGCCTTGGATTCGATCTGGTCGAAGGCGCCGTAGACGATCTGTTCGGCTACCGACTTCTTCCCTTCGTACATGACCGAGTTCATGAACTTGGCCAGCACGACATTGCCGTACTTCGCGTCCGGAATGACTTCCCGCTTTTCGGCCCGATGACGACGAGACATCGCTCTCTCCGTTGATCCTGAAAGCCACCGGCCGCTCCAGCCCGGCGCCTACGCGCCTCGGCCAGGAGCGGCCGGTGGAAACAATTCTTACTTCGGCCGCTTGGCGCCGTACTTGGAACGGCGCTGCTTGCGGTTCTTGACGCCCTGCGTGTCGAGAACGCCGCGCAGGATGTGGTAGCGCACGCCGGGAAGATCCTTGACGCGACCGCCACGGATCATGACCACGGAGTGTTCCTGAAGGTTGTGACCCTCACCCGGAATGTATCCGATGACCTCGAAGCCGTTGGTCAGTCGCACCTTTGCGACCTTGCGGAGCGCCGAGTTCGGCTTCTTCGGGGTCGTCGTGTAGACACGCGTGCACACGCCGCGCTTCTGCGGGCAGCCCTCCATATGGCGGGACTTCTCGCGGTAGGTGCGCGGCTGACGCGGGTTGCGGATCAGCTGGTTGACTGTCGGCATCGGCGGCCTTGTCCTTGAACCCTTGAGGCCCGGTCGCCCGGATCTCGTGTAAAGCATGGTTTGCCCGTCCCGTCGCCGGAACAGGCAACCGGGCGCTTGGTTTGCCCCGAAAGACAAACTGCGCCCGGCGAAAACAGAGGATCGCCTGTCCTTGCGGGCGGGCGATCATGCGTTTCGATCTGACTGACGTCAGGCGATGCGGTCTCGGTTAGCTTCGGTCGGATCCGGCTCAAAGCCGTTCCCAGGACCGCGTGTGCAACCGACCTACATCGGAAAGTCGGGTGGCAATACACCCTGAGTCGGCCCCCGTCAAGCACGACCCCCGAGCGGGTTCCGCAAAGACCGGATGTTTCGTCTTTGCGGCGTAATGCGACAGAAACAATTCGGCCGGCTCCCGGCATGATCCGTCATTATCCGGCGCCTATGTCATAGGTCGGCATCGTCGGACACTCGTCGGCGATACCTTTCACTTGCCTATCAGATCGGGAAGCGGAGTATCGCAGGCGATGTGACGCGGGGGCGCTTGTCCGATCGGGGGGCAACCTGAACGTTTCACACCATTGCGGTGTTTTGCCGTAAACCGGGTGCGTTTGTGCGGCCCAACATGAAGAGGATCAAGACCATGGCGTTCAGGAACGTCGCATTCGCGGCCATCGCCGCTGCAACTCTGGCCGGAGCCTTCGGCATGCCGGCACAGGCGCAGACCGACCGTGACGGTCAGCAGCGCTGGATCAACATCGTCAACCGGACCGGCGTCACGATCCGCGAGTTTTACATGACCGACGTCGACACCCGCGGCTGGGGCGACGACCGCCTCGGCCAGGACGTCGTCGAGCCCGGCGACTCGCTTCGCGTGGTCCCCACCCCGCGCCAGCGCTCGCGCGGCTACTGCCAGTACGACATGAGGATCGTCTTCGCCAACGAGCGCACCGTCGAGCGCCGCGGCGTCAACCTCTGCCAGACCAGCAACCTCGTCTGTACGTCGACGGCATCCTGCCGGGTGAACTGACACGCAACAAGGCTCACGACGATCGGCAAGGCCGCCTCAGGGCGGCCTTTTGCATTTCAGAGGCGGCGCTCCCGAGCAGCCCCGCGCCAGGACGGATGAAACCGTCCTTGTCCGGGATTGCGCCCCGCTGTCCAAAGGAGCATAGCAGCGAGCGGTCTATTCCGTATGGTCACCTGCGCCGTGCACCCTGCCCGGCTCTCGTTCCGTTCGGGAGTCTGCCAATCCCATCGGCCCCTGCGGAAGGACATTCCGGGGTCGCTTCCCAAAAGGACTTGCATCATGACGTTCAAGACGCTCCTTGGAGCGACCGCTGCTACGATCGCCCTCGCTGCCGGCCTGCTCGCCGCCCCGCCGGCCGTAGCCCAGACAGACCGCGACGGCCAGCAGCGCTGGATCAACATCGTCAACCGGACCGGCGTCACGATCCGCGAGTTCTACATGACCGACGTCGACACCCGCGGCTGGGGCGACGATCGCCTCGGTCAGAACGTGATCGAGCCGGGACAGGCCCTGCGCGTCGTGCCGACGCCGCGCCAGCGCACGCGCGGCTACTGCCAGTACGACATGAAGATCGTCTTCGCCAACGAGCGCACCGTGGAGCGCCGCGGCGTCAACCTCTGCCAGACCAGCAACCTCGTCTGCGGCTCGACCAATTCCTGCTCGGCCAACTGAGCAGACGATC
>NZ_JAUYFA010000091.1 GCF_030691135.1 Phreatobacter sp. | reverse complement strand
TCCCTCCCGCCGCTTGCCCCGGCGTCACGGGTTGACAGGCCCCATAACGAGGCAGGATAAGTAATGTTGTAACATTGCATACATGCCGGAGTTCCCATGCGCCCTGCCCGTCTCGCCCTCTCCCCGGCAAGCCTCGTCGTCCTCGCCCTCGCCATTTCCCCCGCTTCCGCCCAGACGGCGCTGCCCGAGATCCTCATCGAGGCGCCGCGCAACCCCGACGGCGCCAGTCGCGATCTCGGCCTCACCGACGGCCAGCTCCGCGTCATCGACCGCGCCTTCGTGCCGGTCACCGTCATCCCGGAGAGCGAGATCCGCCGCAACGGCGGCAGCACGCTCGGCGACCAGCTAGCCAACGTGCCCGGCGTGACCGGGTCGAGCTTCGCGCCGGGCGGCGCCAGCCGGCCGATCATCCGCGGCCTCGACAATGCCCGCATCCGCATCCAGGAGAACGGCATCGGCGCCCAGGACGTCTCCGACCTCTCCGAGGACCATGCCGTGCCGATCGACCCGCTCGCCGCCGAGCGCATCGAGGTCATCCGCGGCCCGGCGGCTCTGCGCTTCGGGTCGCAGGCCATCGGCGGCGTGGTCAACGTCACCAACGAGCGCATCCCCACCCGCCTCGGTCCGCCCGGCGTCAGCGGCATGATGACCGGCGGCCTGTCCTCGGTCGACCGCGGCATCGACGGCGCCGCCCGGGTGCGCGGCTCGTCCGGTCAATGGGCCTTCTCCGCCGACGTCTTCGGCCGCAATGCCGGCGACTACGCGACACCCCAGGGCCGGCAGGACAATTCCTTCGCCCGCACCTTCGGTGGCTCCTTCGGTGCCTCCTACTTCTTCGACCAGGGCTATATCGGCGCCGCCATCTCGCAGTTCCGCTCGCTCTACGGCATTCCCGGCGCCGGCTCGGCCGCCGACCGCGTCCGCATCGACATGGTTCAGACGCGCCTCACCTCCAGGGGCGAGATCCGCTTCGACGGCGCGGTCGTCGACAATGTCCGCTTCTGGCTCGGCGGCTCGCTCTACCGCCACAACGAACAGGCCCTCGAGCTCGGCGCCTTCGCCACCGCCTCCACCTTCCGCAACCAGGAACTGGAAGGGCGGTTCGAGACGGCGTTCCGTCCGTTCGAAACCGGGTTCGGCACCCTCAACACCACCTTCGGCATGCAGTTCGGCGCCCAGAGCCTTGGCACCTCCGGCGAGGCTGGCGGGCTCCTCGCGCCGACCCATACCCGCACCGCCGCCGCCTTCCTCTTCAACGAACTCGCCCTGTCGCCGACGACGCGCCTGCAGGCTGCCGCCCGCATCGAACAGGCCCGCGTCGGCGGCACCGCCGCGCTCTTCCCGGCCGGCCTCGACCCGGCCGGCGGCGCCCCGGCGGAATTTGCCGCCGTGCGCAACTTCGCGCCGATGAGCGCCAGCCTCGGCCTGCTGCAGAACCTCCCCGGCGGCTGGGTGGCGAGCCTCACCGGCCAGTATGTGGAACGCGCGCCGCGCGCCCAGGAGCTCTATTCCAAGGGCCCGCACGAGGCCTCGGGCACTTTCGAGATCGGCGATCCCAACCTGCGCAAGGAGCGCGCCCAGACCATCGAACTCGGCCTCAGAAGGGCCCAGGGCGCCTGGCGCGTCGATGCCACCGCCTTCTACACGCGCTATGCCGGCTTCATCTACAAGCGCCTGACCGGGCTCACCTGCGACGACGATTTCGCCACCTGCGGTTCGGGCGGCGGCACCGAGCTGCGCCAGCTCGGCTTCGCCCAGCAGGACGCCACCTTCTACGGCACCGAGCTGCGCGGCCAGGTCGATATCGGCGAATTCGCCGGCGGCACCTTCGGCGTCGAGGGCCAGTACGACTTCGTCCGCGCCACCTTCGCCGGCGGCACCAACGTGCCGCGCATCCCGCCCCACCGTCTCGGCGGCGGCCTGTTCTGGCGCGACGCCAACTGGTTCGCCCGCGTCACCCTGCTGCACGCCTTCGCCCAGAACCAGAACGCGGCGGAGGAGACGCCGACGCCCGGCTACAACCTCCTCAACGCCGAGATCAGCTACCGCATGGCGCTGAAGCCGGGATCGGGCGCCGAGAGCCTGACCTTCGGCGTCGTCGGCACCAACCTGCTCAATGCCGACATCCGCAACCACGTCTCCTTCAAGAAGGACGAGGTGCTGATGCCCGGCCGCGGCGTGCGCTTCTTCACCACCGTCCGCTTCTGAGGATACGGAGCGGCGGTCGCCGAACGGGCGCTGTCGCTGCGGGAAACGGCGCGCCATGCCCCTTGCCGCCCTTCCGTGAAGGGCAGACAGTGCGGCCATGGCAATCGATGCGACGTCCCTGACGCGGCCGGGCCTGCGCGGCATCCTCACCGGCACGCTCGCGGTCCTGACCGCGGCCCTCATCCTGTCGGTCACCGCCGTGGTCGTCTGGACAGCCACCGGCGAGGCGCAGCGCTCCATCGGGCGCTCCCTCGGCGACCTCGCCGCCTTCATGCGCGAGGCGCTGGAGAGCGACGTCTATGAGCGCTGGCGCTCGACCCGGACCCTCTCCACCCTGCCCGCCTTCACCAATCCGGCGAGCCCCTATCAGGGCAAGCGCGTCATCCTCGACCGGGTGAAGTCCAACGTCGAGGAGATCGTCTGGGTCGGCTTCGCCGATCTGCAGGGCCGCGTCACCGTCGGCTCCGGCGGCCTCGACGAGACGAGCGACGTCACCGGGCGGCGCTGGTTCGCCGCGGCGCGCGAGCGTCCGGCTCTCGCCCCGGGCGAACCCGAGCGCCCGACGATCCAGACGACGCCGGGCGAGAGGGTCGTCGAGATCGGCGTCAACGTCCGCGACGCCGCGGGGAGGTCGGTCGGCATCCTCGGCATGCTGGTGAGCTGGGACTGGCTCGGCCACCTGCGCCGCTCCCTCATCGACCGCTCCCAGGGCCGGCAGTCGGACCTCGAGGTCATCGTGCTCGACCGCGACGGCCGCACCGTCATCGGCGACCAGAACCATCTCGGCGCCGCCCTGGCGCGCCAGATCGCCCAGCGTCCCGACGGCTTCGCCATCGACACCCTGCCGGACGGGCGCACCATGGTGATCGGCACCAGCCGCGCTTCCGGCGGCCGCGGCATCGAGGGGCTGGGATGGCAGATCGTCGTCACGTC
This sequence comes from Phreatobacter sp., assembly GCF_030691135.1. Taxonomy (GTDB): domain Bacteria; phylum Pseudomonadota; class Alphaproteobacteria; order Rhizobiales; family Phreatobacteraceae; genus Phreatobacter. Next base: position 24,848 of record NZ_JAUYFA010000091.1, on the reverse strand, counting down.
CAGCGCCGTCGTCGCCTTCGCGCCGGTGCAAGAACTGCGCCGCCAGATCATCGCCGCCGGCGGCATCGTCGGCCTGATGGTGCTCATCGCCGGCTGGTGGGTGGCCGGCCGCATCGCCAGCCCGCTGCAGGCCATCGCCGCCCGCGCCGACCGCGTCGGCCTCGCCGAGGCGCTGGACGGCGTCGAGATCGAGGTGCCGAAATCCTCGTCGAAGGAGGTCGTCTCCCTCGCCGCCTCGCTGCAGGGCATGATCGATCGCCTCGCCGACAACGAGGAGGCGCTGAAGCACCTCGCCAACACGCTCGAACACCGGGTCGCCGTCCGTACCGAGGAACTGGAGACGGCCAACCACGCCCTCTCTGCCGCCCGTGACGAGGCGGTGGCGGCCACCGCCGCCAAGTCGCGCTTCCTCGCCGCCGCCAGTCACGACCTGCGCCAGCCCCTGCACGCCCTTTCGCTCTTCGCCAATGCCCTGTCGCGCCGGGTGCAGGGCGACGAGCCGCGCCGCCTCGTCGCCAACATGGAGACGACGCTCGGCTCGCTGCAGGACATGTTCAACGCCCTGCTCGACGTCTCGCGGCTCGACGCCGGCATCGTCGTCGCCGAACCCCGCACCTTCGTCATCGGCGACCTTCTGGAACGGGTCGCCGCCGGCTTCCGCGCCCAGGCCGCCGCCCGCGGCCTCGAATTCCGCCTCGTCTCCTCGACGCTTCCCGTCGTCTCCGATCCCGTGCTGATCGAGACGGTCCTGCGCAACCTCGTCGGCAACGCCCTCAAATTCACCGCCGCGGGCAAGGTTCTGGTGGGCGTGCGCCGTGTCGGCGACCACGCCGTGCTGGAGATCCACGACACCGGGCCGGGCGTCGCCGAGGAGGACCGCGAGCGCGTCTTCGAGGAGTTCGAACGCACCAAGGTCGCCGCCCATGGCCAGAACGACGGCCTCGGGCTCGGCCTGTCCATCGTCAGGCGCCTGTGCCGCCTGCTCGGCCACCGCGTCAGCCTGGCGAGCAGCCGCGGCCACGGCACCGTGTTCCGGGTCGAGCTGCCGCTGGCGCCGCGGGCCGTGCCGCTGGTCGCCGCGCCGGCCGCGCAGCCCGACCTGTCGCTCGCCGGCCGCCATATCCTCATCCTCGACGACGAGCCGATGATCGTCGACGCCCTCGCCCAGACACTGCGCGACGACGGTGCCACCGTCACCGCCACCTGCACCAGTTCCGAGGCGACGGCGGCGGTCGCCGGCAGCCTGCCGGTCGATCTCGCGGTGATCGACCTGCAGCTCGACCGCGGCGTCGATGGGCTCGACCTCATCGCCGACTGGCGCCGCCAGCATGGCTTCGCCTGTCCGGCGCTCATCGTCACCGGCGCCACCGATCCGCAGACCCTGGCGCGGCTCCAGGCGAGCGGCACGCCCTGGCTGACCAAGCCGGTCGCCCTGCCGGTGCTGCACGCCGCCCTCGCCCGCCTGGCGACCTGAGCGGGGGCTCAGCCGCGCGCCAGCAGGGGCGCGGCGACGGCCACCGCGGCGGCCCGGTTCGACACGCCGAGATGGCGGAACACCGCGGCGAGATGGATTTTCACCGTGCCATGGCCGAGATCGAGCGCCCGGGCGATCTCCTTGTTCGAGCGGCCCTCGACCAGCAGGCCCAGCACGTCGCGCTGGCGCGGTGTCAGCCGTGAGAGGTCGATGCCGGCGGAGGGCGCGCTCTCGCCGGCGCTGCCGGCCCCGTAGGCGAGGCTCGCCGGCACATAGATCGCGCCGTCCATGATCGATTGCAGCGCCGCCACCAGCTCGTCGTCCTTGAGGCCCTTGGGAACGAAGCCGTTGACGCCGGCGGCCAGCGCCGCCAGCACGTCGGCCCGGCTGTCCGAGCCGCTGACGACGGCGATCGGCAGGGCCGGATAGCATTCGCGCACGGCGGCGAGCGAGGCGGCGCTCTGCATGCCGGGCATCGACAGGTCGAACAGGGCGAGAGCGATGCCTTCGGTCTCGCCGAGTCTGGCCAGCGCCTCATCGAGGGAGCCGGCCTCCTCGACATTGTCGAAGCCGAGCCTGTCCTTCAGCGTGAAGGCGAGACCCATCCGGTACATTCCGTGGTCGTCGGCGATGACGGCAATGCGCGACATGGCCGCAAGGCGTAGGACCGCGGCGGGAGCGCTGTCAATGCGCGGGCGCGGCGCCGCCCATCACGGCACCGCGACCCTGCCATGCCTCATGCCGGCGTCACTCCGCCGGCTGGCTCTGGGCACCGCCCGCGGGGGCGGTCTTGGCGGCGGGATCGGCGGCGCTGCCGCGGCGCGAGATCAGGCCCGAAAGGCCGTCGAACATGAGATAGACGACCGGCGTGATGTAGAGCGTCAGGAGCTGCGACACCGCCAGGCCGCCGACCACCGCGACGCCGAGCGGCATGCGCAGTTCGGCGCCGGCGCCATGGCCGATGGCGATCGGCACGGCCCCCAGAATGGCGCAGAGCGTCGTCATCATGATCGGCCGGAAGCGCAGCACCGCCGCCTCGACGATGGCCTCCTTGGCGCTGACGCCCTGGTTGCGCCGTTCGATGGCGAAGTCGACCATCATGATCGCGTTCTTCTTGACGATGCCGATCAGCATGACGAGGCCGATCATGGCGATCACCGACAGGTCGAAGCCGGTGAGCTGCAGCGTCAGGAGCGCGCCGATACCCGCCGACGGCAGGCCCGACAGGATGGTCAAAGGGTGGATGAAGCTCTCGTAGAGGATGCCGAGGATGATGTAGATCACCAGCACCGCCGCGAACAAAAGGAAGCCCTGGTTCGCCACCGCCTGCTGGAACACCTGCGCGGTGCCCTGGAAGCTGGTGGCGATGCTCGCGGGAAGGCCGACCTCACGCGCCGCCCCCTCGATCAGCGTCACCGCCTGCGACAGGGCGACGCCCGGCTGCAGATTGAACGAGACCGTCACCGCGGGAAGCTGGGCGAGATGGCCGACGGTGAGCGCGGTCGGCTGTTCACGCAGGCTCGCCACGGCATCGAGTGGCACGATGACGCCGGTGGACGAGCGCACCGTCAATCGCCGCAGCATGTTCGCCGTGTCGTTGAACTTCGGGTCCGCCTCGAGGATCACCTGGTAGGTGTCTTCCGAAGCGTAGATCGTCGAGACCTGCCGCGAGCCGAAGGCCGAGTAAAGCGTCGAGCGCACCTGGTCCGCCGTCACCCCGAGCCGCGAGGCCGCGTCCCGGTTGATCTCCACCGTCGTCGACCGCGCCCGCATCTGCAGGTCGGAATTGACGTCGAGAATGCCCGGCAGCGTGCGCATGCGCTGCTCGACCAGCGGCGCATACTGGCGCAACTGGTCGAGATCCGCCGAGGTCAGCGTGTACTGGTACTGCGAGCGGCTCTGCACCGCCCCGACATTGATCGATTGCACCGGCACGAAGAAGATCTGGATGCCCGGCACCTCGGCGGCGATGCGGCGCAGCCGGGAGATGACGACCTGGATCGAATCCTTGCGCTCCGGCTTGTCGCGCAGCGTGATGAACAGCCGGCCTGAATTCTGCGTGTTGGCGGCATTGCCGCCGCCGGCATTGGCCATCACCATCGCCACGTCGGGATCGGTGCGGATGGCGGCGGCGAGCGCCTGGGTGCGCGCCACCATGGCGTCGAACGAGGCGTCGTCCGGACCGATGGTCGCCGCCGTGATCAGGCCGTTGTCCTCGATCGGGAAGAAGCCCTTCGGGATGTCGCGGAACATGACATAGGTCAGGCCGAAGGTGCCGACGGTGATCGCCAGCATGATCACCGGCGCGTTGACCACCTTGCGCACCGACCAGCCATAGCCGCGCGTCATGGCGGAGAAGAGGGCCTCGAACCAGCGCAGCGGGAAGATCAGCTTCTTGTGATGGTCGATCGGCTTCAGCACGCGCGAGCACAGCATCGGCGTCAGCGTCAGCGAGACGACGCCCGAGATCAGGATGGCGGTGGAGATGACGACGCCGAACTGCGCGAACATGCGCCCGACGACGCCGCCCATGAACAGCACCGGAATGAATACGGCGACGAGCGAGATCGTCATCGAGATGATGGTGAAGCCGACCTCGCGGGAGCCCACCAGCGCCGCCTGGAAGGGGTCCATGCCCTCCTCGATGTGGCGCATGATGTTCTCGAGCATGACGATGGCGTCGTCGACGACGAAGCCGACGGCCAGCGTCAGCGCCAGCAGCGAGATGTTGTCGATCGAATAGCCGAGGACGTGCATCACCGCGAAGGTGCCGACGATGGAGATCGGCAGCGCCAGGGCCGGTATCAGCGTCGCCCGCCAGCTCTTCAGGAAGAACCAGATGACGAGGATGACGAGCATGGCGGCGAGCGCCAGGGTGAACTCGACGTCGGCGACCGACTCGCGGATCGACTTGGACCGGTCGTTCAGGATCGAGATCTCATAGGAGGCCGGCGCGTCGCTCCGGATCTGCGGCAGCAGCGCCCGCACCCGGTCGACGACGTCCACGGTGTTGGCGTCGGGCTGGCGCTGCACGGCAAGGACGATGGCGCGCTTGCCGTTGAGCCAGGCGGCGATCCGGTCGTTCTCGACGCTGTCGATCGGCGACGCGACGTCGGAGACGCGCACCGGTGCGCCGTTCTGCCAGGCGACGATGACCGGGCCATAGTCGGCGGCGCGGGTGATCGGCCCCGTCGCATCGAGGATCGCGGCGCGACCGCCCTCGTTGACCGACCCGACCGGGCGGTTGGAATTGGCCGAGGCCAGCGCCGTCTGCAGGTCGCTCATCGTCAGGCCGCGCGCCGCCAGCTGCTCGAGGTCGGCGCGGATGCGGACGGCGTATTTCTGCGTGCCGAAGATCAGCACCTGGGCGACGCCGGGCAGCGAGGCCATGCGTGGCAGGATCATCGAATTGGCGAAGCGGTCGACGTCCGACAGGCGGGCGAGATCGGACGAGATGGCGAGGAAGATGACCGGCTGGTCGGCCGGATTGACCTTCCTGAAGCTCGGCGGCGTCGTCAGCTCCGCCGGCAGACGGCGCATGGCGGTCGAGATCTGCGACTGCACGTCGAGCGCGGCGCCATCGATCGAGCGGTTGAGGTCGAACTGCAGCACGATCGAGGTGTTGCCGAGCGAGGAGGTCGACGTCATCGACGTGACGCCGGCAATGGTCGAGAACTGCTTCTCCAGCACCAGCGCCACCGACGAGGCCATGGTCTCGGGGCTGGCGCCGGGAAGCTGGGCGCTGACCTGGATGGTCGGGAACTCGACGCGGGGAATGGCGGCGACCGGCAGCTGCCGGTAGCCGAACATGCCGGCTGCGAGGAAGGAGACCATCAGCAGGATGGTCATCACCGGACGGCGGATGCAGAGTTCCGACAGCATGACCTGATCCTCAGCTCTGCGGGGCGCGCGGCGGCGTGGGCGTGTCGCTCGTCCCGGCCTGACGCGCCGCTACAGGCACGCCGGCGGCGAGCCGCAGCTGGCCCGAGGTGATCACCTGTTCGCCCCCGGCGAGACCTTCCGAGAGGATGGCGACATCGCCGACCGTGCGGGCCACCTTGACCTGCACCACCGCGGCCCGGCCGTCCTTCACCGTGAAGACATAGGGTCCGCTCTGCCCGACCTGCAGCGCCACGGCGGGGATGACCACCGCGCCCTCCTGCATTCCGAGCGTCACCCTCACTGGCACAAAGGACCCCGGCCAGAGTTGCTCCGAACCGTTCTCCATCCGCGCCTTGGCGGTCACCGTCCCGGTGGCGAGATCGACCTGGTTCTCGATGAAGGCGATGGCGCCGGTGGAGGTCCGCCCGCCGACGGTGGCCTCGACCTTGATGCGGGTCGGATCGTCGCCGATGAGGGCGCGCATCTCGTAGAAGGTCGACTGCGGCACGGCGAAGGCGATGTGGATCGGATCGATCTGGTTGATCGTCGTCATCGCCGCCGTGTCGGCATTGCGCACGGAGGTGCCGACCTTGGCGGCGATCGAGCCGATACGCCCCGTCAGCGGCGCCGTGATCCGGGTGAAGCTGAGCTGGGTGGTGACGTTGATCCGGCTCGCCTCGTCGGCGGCGAGCTGGGCTTCCACCGCCTTGACGTTGGTGATGGCGTTGTCGCGGGCGACGTCGGTGCCGACGTTGCGGCGGCTGAGGTCGATGGCGCGCTCGCGGTCGCGCACCGCCTGTTCGAGCTGGGCCTTGGTGCGCAGGATCTGCGCCTCGATCTGGGCGAGCTGTGCCGTCAGCGCCCGGTCGTCGAGGCTGAACAGCAGGTCGCCCTGCTTCACGGAAGCGCCCTCGGCGACATGGACGGCGGCGACCTGGCTGTCGATCCGCGCCTTGATCTGCAGCGCCGCGATCGGCTGCACGGTGCCGACGGCCTCGACCATGATCGGAACGTTGCGCTTCTCGGCGCGCGCCAGCGTCACTGCGACCGGCGGCCCGCCGCCACCGGGGCGGCGCCCCTGGGCCGCCGGCGCCTCGGCGGGTTTCGGCGCCACCCAGGCCTGCACCTGGTGATAGGCCTTCTCCGCGAGGTCGGGGCGCCAGGTGGCGATGCCCCCGACGATGGCCAGAAGCCCGAAGACGATGATCACCCGCAGCATGGGACCTCAGTTGTGGCGATGGCGATCCGCGGGCAGCGGACGCACGATTTCCCAAAAGGCACCCTAGACCGCCCGGGGGCCGGCGCCATTCGGCCCGATGGACTAGGCCATGGTGTCTGCGCGGACTATGCGCCCGCCGCCCGGCCCCCGGCCTCGGGGCGCACGGTGCGGGTCCACAGCGACTGAGCGGGATCGGTGATGAAGCCGATCAGCAGCTTCGTCCAGGACCGGTGGCTCGGCAGGGTGAGGTAATAGTCCGGCGCGATGCGCGTCACCTCGGGCAGGCGGTTCCACGGGATCGAGGGGAAGTCGTGGTGCTCGTTGTGATAGCCGATATTCAGAGCCACGCCGTTGAGCGGGCCGTAATAGTTGGCGGTGTCGTGCACCTCATCGCCGGTGAAATGCTCCTGCACCCAGCGCGCGCCGAGCGGATGCAGGCTGATGGCGAACCAGAACGAGGCGAAGAGATAGAGCACCGCCGTCCAGCCGGCGAACCAGCCGAGCAGCCCGGCAAAGCCGAAATTGACCACGTAATTGGCGATCATCCAGCGGTCAGGCGTCGCCACGCCGCGCACCCGCGTCACCCGGAGCACCTGGAAGACCGGAAAGAACAGGAACCACATCGCCTTGCGCCAGGTGGAATGGCCGATCAGCCGGGCCTCCCAGGCATGGGGAATGTCGGTGTCGCCGTCCATCTCGCCGAGATGGGAATGATGGGCGAGATGGCAGGCGCGAAAGCCCATGGCGCCGGGCAGGACCTGCGGGATGTCGGCGACGAGCAGCACGACCCTGTTGGCGAAGCGGCTGCGGAAGATCAGGTTATGGGTGGCGTCGTGGACGACGACATAGAGCCCGTGGTTGAGGAAGGCGCCGAAGCCATAGGCGACGATCAGCGCCAGCCACCACCACGAGGCGCCCGCCCACCCGAAGGCGACCGCCACGGCGAGCTGGATGCCGACATAGGCCGCCGTCACCGCCGCGGTCCAGGGATTGCGGCCGATCAGGCCGCGAATCTCGGGATGGTCCCGGAGGATCTGCTTGGCCCGTGCAGAATGGGTCTCGCCGAGCGCCGGGACGAAGGTCTCCTCGTCGTCGGCGTCGAACTCCACCGCCTGCGTTATGCTGGTCATCGGGTCGGGCCTCGTCCTCGGCGAGGGACGGACGGTGCTGCGCCGCGTCAATCGCCTCGCGAGCGATGCCCGATGCGGTGGAAGCGGTCAAGGCCGCAGGTCCGGGCGACGGTCACGATCGACGACGAAGATGGCGCCGCTTCACCTCTTCCCGGCGGGGAGAGGTGAACCCGGTTCCCTCACCGCTAACCGACGACCCGGGCGAGGATCGCGTCGATATCCGCTCCCGCCGGCAGCACCCCGAAGCTGCGGCCGCCCTCAGCCCCGAGCCGCGTCGCGATGAAGGCATCCGCCACGGCGACCGGCGCGCCCTGCACCAGCAGCGCGCCCTGCAGCACCAGTGCCATGCGCTCCGCCACCCGCCGGGCGTCGGCCTCTGCGGGGACGCGGGCGAGCAGGGCGAAGAGCCCGCTGATCGCCGCGTCGAGCAACGGGTTCGCTCCGAGCGCGGTTGCAACCTCGGCACGGAAGGTCTCCACCGCCGCCGGTTCGCGCCCCAGCGTCCTCAGGATGTCGAGGGCGATGACATTGCCCGAGCCCTCCCAGATGGCATTGAGCGGGCTCTCGCGGAACAGCCGCGGCAGCGGGCTCTCCTCCACATAGCCAGCCCCGCCATGGCATTCCATGCACTCGTAGACGAAGTTCGGGTTGCGCTTGGTGAGCCAGTATTTCGCCACAGCCACAGCCAGCCGCGCGAAGGCCCGCTCGCCCTCGGTCGTCACGGAAAAGGCCCGCGCCACCCGCATGGTGAGCGCCACCGCCGCCTCATATTCCAGCGACAGGTCGGCCACCACGGCCCGCATCGCCGGCTGGTCGATCAGCGTCTTCTGGAAGGCCCGCCGGTGGCCAACATGATGGCGCGCCTGCGCCAGCGCCATGCCCATGATGCCGACCGTTCCGGCGATCGTGTCGAGGCGGGTGTGGTGGACCATCTCGATGATCGTTGCGACGCCGCGGCCCTCCTCGCCGAGCAGCACCGCATGGGTGTCGTGATACTCGATCTCCGCCGAGGCGTTGGAGCGGTTGCCGAGCTTGTCCTTCAGCCGCATGACGTGGAGGCTGTTGCGCTCCCCATCAGGCGTGATCCGCGGCACCAGGAAGCAGGAGAGCCCCTTCTCCGTCTGCGCCAGCGTCAGGAAGGCGTCGCACATCGGCGCCGAGCAGAACCATTTGTGGCCGGTGAGGCGGAAGGCCTCGCCGTCGCGGGTGGCCCGTGTGGTGTTGGCGCGCACGTCGCTGCCGCCCTGTTTCTCCGTCATCGCCATGCCGATAGTGACGCCGCGCTTCCCGGCGATCGGCCGCAAGGGCGCGTCATAGGTGCCGCCGACGATCTTCGGCACCCAGGTCGCGGCGACGTCGGGCTGGTGGCGCAGCGCCGGCACGCTCGCATAGGTCATGGAGATCGGGCACATCGTGCCCTGCTCGGCCTCGGTGAACAGGGCGAGCATCGCCGCATGGGCCACGTGATTGCCGGGCCGCTCCTCGGCCCAGGCGATGGAATGGATCCGGTGCTCCATCGCGAGGTCCATCAGCCGGTGGTAGCTCGGATGGAAGCGCACCTCGTCGATGCGCCGCCCGTAGCGGTCGAAGACCGTCAGCTCCGGCGGATGGCGGTTCGCCTCATCGCCGAAGGCCAGCACCTCTTCCGAACCGACCGCAGCGCCGAGCGCGGTCAGCGGCGCGTCCACCCAGTCACCGCCCTCGCGCAGCGCCCAGTGGCGCAGGATCGGATCGGCGGTGAAGAGGTTGCGGCCGGCGAAATCCGGCGGCTGGTTGGTCACCTCGTGGGTGACGAGACGGGTCGACGGCGCGTGGCGGGGCATCGTTGATCTCCGCAGGCAGGAAGCGGGGTGGCGGCGAGACTGGCACGGAGGCGCCGCAGCGGCCATCGGCCGAAGGGCGGGCAGCGGTCGCTTCCCCTCTCCCTAGCCGGGGAGAGGGGAAAGGGAGCCCTCGTCCTGGGCGGCCGGGCAGATGTGAAACCGCGGGCGACGTCCCGGGCGCCTGTCGTGTGGAGGCCGGCAGCCTTGCCGCGATAAGGCGCCACCATTCACCTCATGCCCGCGCATCCTCGCCTTCCCTCCGGCGGCGCTGTTCCAGGATGGCGGGATAATGGTCGACGACCCACTGCTCCATGGCGCGGGCGAGTGTGCTGAGGGACCGACCGAGGTCGGTCAGCCTGTATTCGACCCGCGGCGGCACTTCCGGGTGACTGATGCGTTCGATGATCCCGTCGCGCTCAAGAGCGCGCAGGGTTTGGGTCAGCATCTTCTGCGAAATCCCGTTGATGGCACGCGACAGGGCTCCGGTGCGAACCGGGCCCTGCTGCAGGCAGCACAGGATCAGAATGGCCCATTTTCCGCCGATGAGGTCGAGCATCTCGCGGGACGGGCAGTTCATGTTGTAGGGATCGGCGGGGAGGAACATGTCAATTGTTACCAAAAGGTGCGTACTTACATTCTAGAAAAAGATAACGATAGTCTGGCTGGCCATGCAAGTGATCCACAAGGAGCCAGCCCATGACTGAACCCAGCCGCGTCTTTCTCTATGCCGAATTCCAGGCGTCCAAACCCTTCACCGAAGCGGTCTGGACGGAAGCCAATCCCGCGATGCGGACCGTCGAGGGGCTCATCAGCAAGACATGGCTGAGCGGGATCAACACCCAGTCGATCGGCGGCTTTTACGAATTCGATTCCATCGGCAATGCCCGTGCCTATGCCGAGGGCATGCTGGCCGGTTTCGCAAAGGGCGCAAATGCCTGTCTCACCGTGAAGATCTTCGACGGGGATGTTGTCGCCACGGCAAGCGCCGACATGAACTCACCCTACTTCACCGCCTGAGCCTCCACCGCTGCCGGGGCGGAACCCTCCCGAAGGCGAGGTCCGCTCCGAGCAGGGCCGGCGCCGCGCCGACGTCATGCTTGGCCCGCCGGAAGCAGCGGCGGGCCGAACCCGGCCCCGGCCAGGCGATCCGCGCCCTCCACTCCGCGCCAGGCTCACACCAGGCGCGCCGCCATCGAGAGGAACCACCCGTGACCGAACACGAGGCCGTCAGCCGCTTTCCCGTCCCGCCCCTTGCGGACATGCCCGATGACATCCGCGAAAGGATCCTGGCAGCCAAGGAGAAGTCGGGGTTCATTCCCAATGTGTTCCTGGTCCTGGCCCACCGGCCGGCCGAGTTTCGCGCCTTCTTCGCCTATCACGACGCGCTGATGGACAAGCCCGGCAACCTGTCCAAAGCCGAGCGGGAAATGATCATCGTCGCCACGAGCAATCTGAACCAGTGCCAGTACTGCGTCGTCGCGCACGGCGCCATTCTGCGGATCCGCGCGAAAAACCCGTTGATCGCCGATCAGGTGGCGGTGAACTACCGGAAGGCGGACATCACGCTCCGCCACAAGGCGATGATCGACTTTGCCATCAAGGTCTCGACCGAAGCCTACCGGATTGGCGACGATGACATCGATGTCCTCGCGTCCCACGGCTTCGACGCGGAGGACGTGTGGGACATCGCCGCAATCGCGGCCTTCTTCGGTCTCTCCAACCGTCTCGCCAATGTCACCAGCATGCGTCCGAACACGGAATTCTACGCGCTCGGACGATGACCAACCCGCCTTTGGGTGAGAGGTGAAGCCGTTCCCCTCATTCCGCGCGCCTGTCGTGGAGGATGGCTGCTGGCTCGCCGCAGTCAGGCGCCATTTTTTCACGTCCTGTCCGAGCCTTGCCCAGGAATCCGCGACGTCCGCCCGGCGGCGGTGGTCAAGGCGTGGATGGCTGGGACGAGACCGGGCAGGACCGGAGACAGGCAGTGCTGGGCAGCAGTCAGGAAGACCAACCTCGCCTGCCAGGCGAAATTCCCCAACCTGACGCAAATCCTACCACAGAGCGCAACGCTGTCTGATAACTTTTCGATAAAAGCCAGTCCGCGCCTGGGTTTCGTCCCGAATCTATCCCCCCTCGCCGAGGTCCAGGACCACCCTCTGCAGGGCGTGGTCGTCGGGGTCGGCGCCCACCCGAAAGCCGAGCTCACGGGCCAGCGCCAGCATCCGGACATTCTCCGCCAGAACCTGGCCGTAGATGCGCCGGGTGCCCTGCCGGCGGCCATAGGCGATGATGAGTTTCATCAGCGACAGGCCGAGGCCGCGGCCCTGCTGGTCCGAGCGCACAAAGATCGCATATTCGGCATTCTCGTTGTCCGGGTCGGCGTGCAGGCGGACGGCACCGAGCATGTCGCCGCCGGCCGGGTCGAGCGCCACCAGAACCATCGAGCGGGCATAGTCGATCTGGGTGAGGCGGGCGATGAAGGCGTGGGAGAACTCCTTCACCGGGGCGAAGAAGCGCTGGCGGATGTCGTCGGGGTCGACCCGCTCGAAGAAGGTGCGGAACAGCTGCTCGTCCTCGGGGCGGACCGGACGCACCCGGCAGGCGAAGCCACTCTCGGTGACGAGGTCCTGCTCCCATTCCTTCGGATAGGGCCGGATGGCGAAGCGCGGATGGCCGCCGCGCACCAGGCCCTTGGCCTTCGGCGCACCGACAGCGATGCGGGCGTCGAGCGCCACGATCCCGGCGGCATCCGCCAGCAGCGGGTTGATGTCGATCTCGGCGACCTGCGGCAGGTCGGCGGCGAGCTGCGACAGGCGCACCAGGATTTCCGCGACCTTGGCCCCATCCACCGGCGGCACGTCGCGATAGCCGGCCATCTGACGGGAGATGCGGGTCTGGGCGATCATGTCGCGGGCGATCCGCATGTCGAGGGGAGGCAGCGCCAGCGCGCGGTCCTTGATCAGTTCCACCGCCTTGCCGCCGCGGCCGAACAGCATGACCGAGCCGAAGGTCGGATCGTCGGCGAGGCCGGCGATCAGCTCGATGGCGCCGGGGCGATAGACCATCGGCTGCACCATGACGCCGTCGATGCGCGCCTGCGGCATCGCCTTGGCCACCCGCGCCAGCATCTCGGTGACCGCCGTCTCCACCGCCTCGCGGGTCGCCAGCGCCAGCCGGACCCCGCCGACATCGGATTTGTGGGTGATGTCGGGCGACAGGATCTTCACCGCGATGGCCTGACCGGCGGCGAGGAAGGGGGCGGCGAAGGCGCCGGCCTCCTGAGGCGTTGCGGCGGCGGCGATCGGCACGGTCGGGATGCCGTAGGCGGTGAGAATGCGGTCGACGAGGAGCGGGTCGAGCCAGCGCTTCTCCGCCTTCACCGCCGCGTCGAGTTCGGCGCGCAGGGCGGCGAGGTCCTCCGGCGAGACGATCTCGGCGGTTTCCGGCGTCTCCATCAGCGCATCCTGGCCGCGCCGGTAGCGCACCATGTGCATGAAGCCGCGCACCGCCTCCGATTCGGTCGGGTAGCTCGGCAGGCCCGCCTGGGCGAAGAGGTCGGTCGCCGCCTCCTGGTCGCCGAGCCAGACGGTGAAGACCGGCTTCATGCGGCCGCCGCGGCTCTTGCGGTCGGTGATTACCTTGGCCACCGCCTGCGCCGCATCGAGGCTCGGCAGCAGCGCCGTCGGGCAGTTCATCACCAGCACGGCGTCGATGTCGCGGTCCTCGAAGACGGCTTCCATCGCCGCCACATAGCGGGCGCCGTCGGCGTCACCGATGATGTCGACCGGATTGGCGCCCGACCAGGTCGACGGCATCGTGGCGTCGAGCTTCGCCTTCGTCGCCGCGCCGAGACCGGCGACCCGGCCGCCCTGATCGACAAGGGCGTCGACGGCGAGAACACCGAGCCCGCCGCCATTGGTGACGATGCCGAGCCGGTCGCCGGAAAAGGCCGGGTAGCGCGACAGCGTCTCGGCGGCGGCGATGAGCTCGTCGAGGTCGTTGACGCGCACGAGGCCGGCGCGCGCGAAGGCGGCGGCATAGACGTCGTCCGCGCCCGCGAGCGCGCCCGTATGCGACTTCGCCGCGCTCGCCGCCGCGAGGCTGCGGCCGGCCTTCAGCACGATCACCGGCTTCGAGCGCGCGGCCGCACGCGCGGAGGCCATGAACTTGCGCACATCCTTGATCGCCTCGAGGTAGACGAGGATCGCGCGCGTGCGATAGTCGGCGGCGAAATAGTCGAGGCAGTCGCCGATGTCGACGTCGAGCTGGTCGCCGAGCGTCACGACGCCGGAAAAGCCGATGCGGCGCACCTCCGCCCATTCCAGCAGGGCCGCCGCGATCGCGCCCGACTGCGACACCAGCGCCAGCGAGCCCGGCCGCGTCTTGCGCGAGGCAAAGCTCGCATCCACCCCGCCATGCGGCGCGATGACACCGAAGCAGTTCGGCCCGACGAGCCGGATCCCCTTGCCGCGCACCGCCGCGTCGAGACGCGCGGTCGCCGTCTCGTAACCGTGCCGGTCGAGCGCCGAGATGACCACCGCCGCCGGCACGCCGAGCCGCGCCGCCTCATCGACCAGCGCGGGAATGGTCGCGCCCGGCGTCGCCATCACCACGAGATCGGGGACGGCGGGCAGGCTGGACAGCGAGGCGAAGGCATTGAGGCCCGCCACCGTCCGATGTTTCGGGTTGATCGGGAGAAGCTGGCCGGTAAATCCCGCCCTGACCATATTGGCCATCAGCGCCTGCCCCATCGAGTGCGGCCGGTCGGTGGCGCCGACGACGGCGACGGAACGCGGCGCGAAGAACCGGTCGAGGCGATAGAGGGACATGGGGAGGGTCTCCGTCGATCCAGTGGGGGGCAGAGGCCGGGGACGCACATTAGGGGCAGGCTGAAGGCGCAGGCTACCCGGCGGCGCCATGTCGCCGCGATGGCCTCCACGGTGCGACGACATGGATCAATGCTGCAACGCACAAATGACAATAAGGGGACCAGAGGCCCCGTGGACCTGTCAGCCGCCGTTCCTCTCCAGGAACGCCTCCACCGGCAGCGTCCGGAAGTCGGGCAGGGCCTGGCGCAGCCGCTCGTGATCCCAGTCCCACCAGGCGAGCGCCTCCAGCCTGGCGGCGACCTCCTCGGGAAAGCGGCGTTTGATGACCCGCGCCGGGTTGCCGCCCACCACGGTATAGGGCGCGACGTCCTTGGTGACGATGGCGCCCGCCGCGACCACGGCGCCGGTGCCGATATGCTTGCCCGCCAGCACCACCCCGCCATGGCCGATCCAGACGTCGTGGCCGATCGTCACGGCATGGGAGCGCCGCCAGTCGAAGAACCCGGCCTCGTCGGGCTCGCCGTCGAAATAGCGCGAGGCGCGGTAGAGGAAATGGCTCTGGCTCGCCCGCTCCATCGGGTGGTTGCCGGGATTGATCCGCACATGGGAGGCGATGGAGCAGAACCTGCCGATGGTCGCCATGTCGATCTGGCCGTCCTGCACGATGTAGGAATAGTCACCCATGACCGTTTCGGAAATCACCGTGCGGGCGCCGACCTCCGTGTAGGCGCCAAGGCGGCTGTCGCGCACGATGGCGGTGGCGTGGATCGAGGGTTCGAGGCCCAGCTTGCTCATGAGGGCGGCATCCTGACTGCGCATTCGGCAACTGCTGCACCTCGTCGCGACAGATGACACGGTGATGACGACTGCATGACTGCGACCCCGTATCCCCATGAACATCCGGGGGTCGCTTTTGGCCGGCGACTGTCACACGACTGTAATTAGGCTGCCCTAGAGCGCAGGACGGCGGGGGGGTGCTCCTCTCGCCGACTGCCTACTCACGAAGAGGGCTGGTGCATGCTGACGATCGACAAGATATCGCGACGCTTCGGTGCGAAGACGGCGGTCGACGATGTCTCGCTCGAGGTTGCCCGTGGTGCCTTCGTCGGCATCATCGGCCGTTCCGGCGCCGGCAAGTCCACGCTGCTGCGGATGGTCAACCGTCTGCAGGAACCCTCCGCCGGTCGGATCGTCTGCGACGGCCAGGACGTGACCGGCCTCACCGGTCAGGCCCTGCGCGACTGGCGGCAGTCCTGCGCTATGATCTTCCAGCAGTTCAACCTTGTCGGTCGTCTCGACGTGCTGACCAACGTGCTGATGGGCCGCCTCAACCATGTCGGCCAGGCACGTTCGCTTCTCAAGCTGTGGAGCGAGGAGGACAAGGCCGTCGCCCTCTCCGCCCTCGAGCAGTTCGACATCGCCTCCCTCGCGGCACAGCGCGCCGAGAGCCTGTCCGGCGGCCAGCAGCAGCGCGTCGCCATCGCCCGCGCCCTGGTGCAGGAGCCGAAGATCATCCTCGCCGACGAGCCGATCGCCTCGCTCGACCCGCGCAACACCCGCATCGTGATGGACGCCCTGCAGCGGATCAACCGTCACTACGGCATCACCGTCATCTGCAACCTTCACTCCCTCGACCTCGCCAAGTCCTATTGCGACCGCCTGGTCGGCATGGCGCAGGGCCGGATCGTCTTCGACGGCACCCCTGCCGCGCTGACGGACGACGCTGCGCGCGAACTCTACGGCATCGAGGCCGGCGACGTCCTCGACGGGCATACGCCTGTTCCCGCACCCGCCCCGGGCCTCCCGACGGCGGCCTTCGCCTGACAGCCTCCTCTATCCACCCAATTTCCGGAGACCATTCCCATGTTCGACCGCCGCACGATCTTGACCGGCCTCGCCGGCCTGCCCTTCGCCTCCGCCGCCGCTTCCGCACAGGGCGCCTGGCAGACGCGTTTTCCTGAACTCGTCTTCGCCGTCGTCCCGGCCGAGAACGCCTCGGGCCTCACCGAGCGTATGGCGCCGTTCAACGCCTATCTCGCCAAGGAACTCGGCGTGAGGGTCACGCTGCGGATCGCCAACGACTATGCCGCGGTGATCGAGGGCCAGCGTGCCGGCCAGATCCATCTCGCCTATTACGGCCCCTCGTCCTATGTGCGCGCCCACACCGTCACCAACGGCGCTGTCGAGCCCTTCGTGACCACGATCAACTCGGACGGCTCGATCGGCTATTTTTCGGTGCTCTACACGCGGGCCAACAACCCGGCCACCTCGATCCAGGACCTGCGCGGCAAGAACCTCTGCCTCGTCGACCCCAACTCGACCTCTGGAAACAACGTTCCGCGCTACGCCATGAGCCGCATGGGTATCGCAAATCCCGACCAGCACTTCTCCCGCGTCGTCTATGCCGGCAGCCACGAGAACGCCATCACGGCAGTGGCCCAGGGCACTTGCGACGCCGCCTTCAACTGGTGGAATTCCGAGCAGGACTCGAATTTCTCGCGCATGGTCAACAAGGGCATGGTCAAGTTCGAGGACTTCAAGATCATCTTCAAGTCCGAGCTGATCGCCGGTTCGCCCTATGCCTGGCTGACCGCGCTGCCCGCCGATGCCAAGGCCGCCATCCTGAAGGCCTTCATCGAGGCTCCCGAAAAGGACAAGGCCGCCTTCGACCGTCTCTCCGACGGCAAGGACCGCGGCTTCCAGAAGGTTACGCATCAGGACTACATCCCCGTCGTCGAACTGCAGAAATTCGTCGACCAGATGCGCCGCGCCCGCTCCTGACGGCATGAACCGGGGCTCCCGCCATCGTGCGGGAGCCTCATCGTTTTTCCGCGACCCGCTCAGGACATCAGTGCCATGCTCTCGCGCCGGCTCGCTCTGGCCCTCGCGGCCAGCCTGCCCTTCGGCGCGCCAGTCTTGGCGCAGACCGGGGACTGGCGCCGCGCCCATCCCGAACTGGTCTTCTCGATCATCCCCTCCGAGAACTCCTCGGGCGTCCTCGATCGCTATGCCCCCTTCATGGCCTATCTGTCGCAGGCCCTGGGCGTGAAGGTGACGCTGAGGGTCGCCAGCGACTACGCGGCGGTGATCGAGAGCCTGCGTGCTGGACAGGTCCACTTCGCCCATATGGGTCCGGCTGCCTATGCGCGTGCCGCCATCGTCACCCAGAACGGCGTCGAGCCGCTGGTCACGATGGCCAATTCGCAGGGCGCTATCGGCTACTACTCGGTGCTTTATGTCCGGGCGGCCGATCCGGCCCAAAGCCTCGCTGACCTGAAGGGGCGCAACCTTTGCCTGGTCGATCCCAACTCGGCCTCAGGCAACAACGTGCCGCGCTACGCCCTGAACAAGCTCGGGATCGATCCGGAAGCGCATTTCGGCAAGATCGTCTATTCCGGCAGTCATGAGAACGCGGTGATCGGCCTTTCCCAGGGCACCTGCGACGCGGCCTTCAACTGGTGGAACACCGAGCGTGAGTCGAACCTGCTGCGCATGGTGGCCAAGAACATGGCGCGCGCTGAGGAATACCGCATCATCTTCAGGTCCGACCTCATTCCCGGCTCCCCCATCACCATGATGCGGTCGACCCCCGAAGCCCTGCGCGAAGCGGTCAGGCGCGCCTTCATCGAGGCCGCGACGGCCGATCGTGAGGCCTTCCTGCGCATCAGCGACGGCAATGCCACCACTTATGTTTCCGTGAAGCCCGAGGACTACCAGGTGATGATCGATCTTTCGCGCTTCATCGACCAGATGCGCCGCCGGCGCAGCTGAGAGGAAACCGATGTCCACCGCCGTTCCCCGCCTGCCCGATCACCAGCTCTCGTCCCTCGCCGGCGCCTATGCCGAGGCGGTCGCCGCCAAGCGGCGCCAGCTCTATATCGGCCTCGGGCTCTTCGTCCTCGCCTATATCGTCGCCGGTATCGTCGCGGAGGTCCGTCCCACGACCTTCTTCACCAACCTGTGGCGGTTCACCGACTATATCGGCCGCATTTTCACCCTCGAACAAGGGGCCGCTGCCGGCCGCTTCGTTCTGTTCGACGTGGTGGAATGGATGTGGGGCTTCGACAAATGGATGAAGCTCCTCTGGGAGACGCTGCTCATCGCCTATGTCGGCACGCTGATCGGCGCCATCGGCGGCTTCGCCTTTTCCTTCCTCTCGGCCCGTAACCTGACACCGAATTCCACCGTCGGCTTCCTTGCCAAGCGCTGGCTCGAATTCTTCCGCACCGTACCGGAGATCGTCTTCGCGCTGATCTTCGTCGTCGCCTTCGGTCTCGGCCCGGTGCCCGGCGTCCTCGCCATCGCCATCCACACCTTCGGCGCGCTCGGCAAGCAGTTCGCGGAGGTCGCCGAGAATATCGACATGAAGCCGGTGGACGGCCTGACCGCGACCGGCGCCACCTGGAGCGAATGCATGCGCTTCGCCGTGGTGCCGCAGGTCCTGTCGAACTATGCGAGCTATGCGCTGCTGCGCTTCGAGGTGAACGTGCGTGGCGCCGCGGTGATGGGCTTCGTCGGTGCCGGCGGCATCGGCCAGGATCTCGTCGAGGCCATCCGCAAGTTCTACTATTCCGACGTCTCGGCCATTCTCGTGCTGATCATCGCCACGGTGATGATCATCGACCTCGCCACCGAGTGGCTGCGTCACCGCCTCATCGGCCTGGATCAGCGCTCATGACCATACCCGCCGCCGAGCACCCGCTGCGCATTGCCGCCCGCGCCGACCGCGACGGCCTCGTGCAGCGCCATCCCGAGATCTTCCATCCCTCGCCCGCCCGGAAGATCCGCGCAGGGCTGGTCATCGCCCTGCTGATCGGGCTCTTCGGCTACGGCCTCGTCGTTCTCGAGTTCGATGGGGCCCGCCTCGTTTCCGGCATCGGCAAGCTCGGCCAGTTCCTCTGGTTCATGCTGCCGCCCTCGACCGACACATGGGCCAAGTTCTTCGTCTATCTCCACGCGCTCGCCGAGACCGTGGCCATCGCCTTCCTCGGCACCTTCACGGCGGCCATCCTCGCCCTGCCGGTCGGGTTCCTCGTGGCGAAGAACATCGTTCCCAATGCCGTCATCCATTTCCTGTCGCGCCGCATCGTCGACACGATCCGCGGCGTCGATGAACTGATCTGGGCGCTGATCTGGGTGAGCGTCGTCGGCCTCGGCCCCTTCGCCGGCGTCCTCGCCCTGCTCTGTTCGAATTTCGGCCTGTTCTCGAAGCTCTTCTCCGAGGCCATCGAGGCCGCCGACCGCAAGGCCTCGGAAGGCATCGCCTCCAGCGGCGGCAGCAAGCTGCACGGCATCCGCTTCGGTATCCTGCCGCAGGTCCTGCCCATCTTCGGAAGCCAGGTGCTCTACTTCTTCGAGAGCAACACCCGCTCGGCCACCATCATCGGCATTGTCGGCGCCGGCGGCATCGGCCTGCATCTCGCCGAGCAGATCCGCGTGCTGGAATATCAGCACGTCTCGGCGCTGATCCTGATGATCCTGGTGACGGTCGGCATCATCGACCAGATCTCGACGCGGCTGCGCTTCGCCCTGATCGGCGAGCGCGCCGCGCCCTGAGCCGGCCCTAGCCGCCGACCGTCAATCGCACGCGGTCGGCGCAGAAGTGTGAGCGCGCCCACTGGATCGGCACGCCGTCGGGGTCGACATTGATGCTGTCGATGACGAGCACCGGCCGCCCCTCGGCAATTTCCAGCCGGGCCGAATCGGTCGCGTCGGCGATGGCGGCGCCGACCTTGGTCGAGGCCCGGCGGTAGTCGTTGACGCCGCAGGCGGCGAGGGCGGCGGTGATCGACCCCGTCGCAGCATAGACGTCGGGAACGTCGGCGAAACGCGGCAGCGGAAAGGCCGTCACCGCCCAGGAGATCGGCACGCCGTCGGCGAAATGCGCGCTCTCGACCATCACCACCGGGTCCTCCGGCGAGAGGTCGAGAGCCTCGGCGATCTCGCGGCTGGCGCCGGCCCGGCTGTGGCCGAGGAGCCGTCCCGCGGGATCTCGCGCCTGGCCGACCACGATCTCGGAGAAGCGCGTCCGCGTGCTGATCGGATAGGTCAGGGGCTTGGCCTCGACATAGGTGCCCGAGCCCTGCGTCACCCGCACGAGCCCCTTGTCGACCAGCGATTTCACCGCCTGCCGCACCGTATGGCGGTTGACGCCGAATCGTTCGGTCAGCGCCGCCTCGGTCGGCAGCCGCGTCCCCGGAACGAGACCGCCACCGGCGATCTCCGCCTCGATCACCTCGGCGATCTGCCGCCAGACTGTGACCCCCCTGCCCCTCGCCAGCATGCCCTCTCCCGTCATTCGCATGTCACGGCCCGCGAACGAAATGCGGAACCGCTCACCCGTCGTGCGCCGCGTCCGTCAATTTCACACTTGCAGGACTGCGCCAACTGTCATAAAACCATAATGGTCTAGATCAATATACAAATCATGACAGCGAACGCCGACGTGCCCGATTCCTCCGTGAACGCCCGCAAGACTACCATGGCGGCGGTTTGCCGCGCGACCACCACCGAACTGGCGGGCCTCGACGCCATCGCCGGAGACGCGGTGCGCGTCCTCCGCGCGCCCGAGATCGGCCTCGTCATGGTGCGCGGCCGCGTCGGCGGCGACGGCGCCCCCTTCAACCTCGGCGAGGCCACGGTCACCCGCGCCGCGGTGTCGCTGCCCGACGGCGTCATCGGATTCGGCCATGTGCTCGGTCGCGACAAGGACAAGGCGCGCCTTGCCGCTCTCGCCGACGCCCTGTGGCAGGCGCCCGCCACCCGCGATGCCGTCGAGGCCCTGCTGCGCCCGGTGCGCGAACGCATCGCCGCCGAGACCGCACTGAAGCGCGAGCGCGCTGCCGCCACCCGCGTCGACTTCTTCACCATGGTCCGCGGAGACAATTGATGGCTCTCGCCCGCGCCTTCGCCGATCCCGTCCACGGCGCCCAGCAGACCTTCCGCGCCGTGATGAACGCCCTGGCTCGGCCCGGTACGCTGCAGCCGGTCGACGGGCTGATCGAGGCACCGGCGCCGCTGTCTCCCGTGGCCGCCGCCATCGCCGTCGCACTCGCCGACTACGAGACCCCGCTGTGGCTGGACGATCCGCTCGCCGCAGCGCCGGACGTCGCGGCGTGGCTCGCCTTCCACACCGGCTCCCGCATCATCGCGGCGCCGTCGCAGGCGGCCTTCGCCCTCGTCGCCGACCCGGCGGCACTGCCGGATTTGGCCGGTTTCGCCCTCGGTAGCGACATCTATCCGGACCGCTCGACGACGCTGATCCTGCAGGTGGCCGATTTCGCGGCGAACACAGCCACCAGCCGTCTCCGCCTCGAGGGCCCCGGCATCAAGGGCCACGCCACCCTCGCGGTCGCTGGCCTCCCCGCCGACATCGTCGAGCGCCTGGCCGCCAACCACGCGCTCTTCCCGCGCGGCGTCGACCTCCTTCTCGCCGGACCGTCTTCCGTCGCCGCCCTGCCCCGCACCACGCGCGTCACCCTGGTGGAGACCTGACCCATGTATGTGGCCGTCAAGGGTGGCGAACGCGCCATCGACAACGCCCACCGGCTGCTCGCCCATGCCCGCCGCGGTGACCCGGCCGTGCCGGAGGTGGCGCCCGCCCAGATCCGCGAGCAGTTGGCCCTTGCCGTCGACCGGGTGATGACCGAGGGCTCGCTCTATGACCGCGACCTCGCCGCCATCGCCATCAAGCAGGCCCGCGGCGACCTCGTGGAAGCCGCCTTCCTCGTCCGCGCCTTCCGCACCACGCTGCCGCGCTTCGGCGCGACGCAGCCGATCGACACGGCCGCCATGCAGGTGGCGCGGCGTGTCTCGGCCACCTTCAAGGACATTCCCGGCGGTCAGGTCCTCGGGCCGACCTTCGACTACACCCACCGCCTCATCGATTTCCTGCTGGAGGCGGGCGCCGAGGTCGACGAGCCGGCCCGCGCCGCCGCCGATCCCGTCCCCATGCCGCGCATCACCGATCTTCTCGGCCATGACGA
The DNA here is from genome assembly GCF_030691135.1 of Phreatobacter sp. Classification (GTDB taxonomy): domain Bacteria; phylum Pseudomonadota; class Alphaproteobacteria; order Rhizobiales; family Phreatobacteraceae; genus Phreatobacter. The sequence continues at coordinate 2,506 of NZ_JAUYFA010000091.1, read as the reverse complement.
CCTGATCGAGCGCAACCCGCCCGGCGATCCCGATGCGCCGGTTCCCGACCTCACCCGCGAACCGCTCGACTTGCCCGCCGGCCGCGACCTGCGCCTGCAGAACCTCGCCCGCGGTGACGAGGGTTTCCTCCTGGCGCTCGGCTATTCGACCCAGCGCGGCTTCGGCCGCACCCATCCCTTCGCCGGCGAGATCCGCCTCGGCGAGGTGGAACTGGAATTCCTCGCCGAGGATGTCGGCTTCGCCGTGCCGCTCGGCGAGATCACCGTCACCGAGTGCCAGATGGTCAACCAGTTCAAGGGCTCCGCCACCGAGCCGCCGCGCTTCACCCGCGGCTACGGCCTCGCCTTCGGCCATTGCGAGAGGAAGACCATGGGCATGGCGCTCGTCGACCGGGCACTGCGCGCCGGCGAGCTCGGCGAGGAGGTCAAGGCCCCCGCCCAGGACGAGGAATTCGTGCTGATGCATTCCGACAATGTCCAGGCGACCGGTTTCGTCGAGCACCTGAAGCTGCCGCACTATGTCGACTTCCAGGCCGAGCTCGGCCTCATCCGCCAGATGCGGGCCGAGATCGCGGCGCGCGCCGCGGCCGCGGGTCCGGACGGCGCCGTTCTGAAGGAGGCCGCGGAATGAGCGCCCTGGCAACGTCCGGCACGGTCGCGGCCGGCGGCTACAACTTCGCCTATCTCGACGAACAGACGAAGCGCATGATCCGCCGCGCCATCCTGAAGGCCATCGCCATTCCCGGCTATCAGGTGCCGTTCGCCTCGCGCGAAATGCCGATGCCCTATGGCTGGGGAACGGGGGGCGTACAGGTCACGGCGGCGATCCTGGGGGCCTCCGACCGGCTCAAGGTCATCGACCAGGGTGCCGACGACACCACCAATGCCGTCTCCATCCGCAAGTTCTTCGAGAAGACCTCAGGCGTGGAAACGACGACCCGAACAGCCAACGCGACCATCATCCAGACCCGCCACCGGATCCCCGAAGCGGCGCTGACCGGCGACCAGGTGCTGGTCTATCAGGTGCCGATCCCCGAACCGCTTCGCTTCCTCGAGCCGCGCGAGACCGAGACGCGCGTCATGCACGCCCTCGAGGATTATGGCCTCATGCATGTGAAGCTCTACGAGGACATCGCCACCCACGGCCATATCGCCACGACCTATGCCTATCCGGTCAAGGTCGAGGACCGCTACGTGATGGACCCCTCGCCGACGCCGAAGTTCGATAATCCCAAGATGAACGACTGCGCCGCGCTGCAGCTTTTCGGCGCCGGCCGCGAGAAGCGCATCTACGCGCTGCCGCCGCATACTAAGGTCGTCTCGCTCGATTTCGACGACCACCCCTTCGAGCCGACCAAGTTCGATCATGCCTGCGCCCTCTGCGCCGCCACGCATACCTATCTCGACGAGGTCATCACCGACGATGCCGGCGGGCGGATGTTCGTCTGCTCCGACACAGACCATTGCGAGGAACGGCGGGCGGAGGGCCATCGCGGCGCCCTGCTGGGCGAGGCGCCGGCGGCGATCGCGGGAGCGGCGGAATGAGCAACGCCATGGACGCCCCCCTCCTCACGGCCGAGACCGTCACCAAGTTCTATGGCTCCCGCATCGGCTGCCGCGACGTCGGCTTCGAGCTCTTCCCCGGCGAGGTGCTCGCGGTGGTCGGCGAGTCCGGCTCGGGCAAGTCGACGCTCCTGAAGCTGCTCTCCGGCCAGCTCGAACCCTCCGACGGGCGCGTCCTCTACCGGATGCGCGACGGCGTCACCCGCGACATCCTCACGCTCTCCGAGGCCGAACGGCGCTTTCTCTTCCGCACCGACTGGGGCTTCGTCCACCAGCATGCCGAACAGGGCCTGCGCATGGGCGTCTCGGCCGGCGCCAATGTCGGCGAACGGCTGATGGCGGTCGGCTGGCGGCACTATCGGAAGATCCGCACCGAGGCCGAGACCTGGCTGGAGCGCGTCGAGATCGACGCGGGCCGCATCGACGAGCGCCCGACCGCCTATTCGGGCGGCATGCGCCAGCGCCTGCAGATCGCCCGCAACCTCGTCACGGCGCCGCGTCTCGTCTTCATGGACGAGCCGACCGGCGGTCTCGATGTCTCCGTGCAGGCGCGCCTGCTCGATCTCGTGCGCGGCCTCGTCGCCGATCTCGGCCTCGCCGCCATTGTCGTCACCCACGACCTGGCGGTGGCGCGCCTCCTGTCGCACCGCATCCTCGTCATGAAGGACGGCCGCGCCATCGAGACCGGCCTGACCGACCAGGTGCTGGACGATCCGCGCGAGCCCTATACCCAGCTCCTCGTCTCCTCCATCCTGCAGCCGTGAGACGGACATGACAGCGCCCCTCCTTGCTCTCGACAACCTGGCCAAGAGCTTCACCATGCACCTGCAGGGCGGCCTGGTGATCCCGGTGATCTCCGGCATCAACCTGACGGTGGCGGCCGGCGAATGCGTCGTGCTCGGTGGACCCTCCGGGGCCGGCAAGTCGTCCGTGCTCAAGATGA
>NZ_JAUYFA010000074.1 GCF_030691135.1 Phreatobacter sp. | reverse complement strand
GCCCTGGTCGGCCGGGATCGGGTCGCCGGTGCGGGCGCCGAGGGCGCGGGCGATCTCGCGGAAGGCGTTGCGCTCGCCCGGCGACAGCTGCGGGCGCTTGCTGTCCTGGCCGACGGAGGTCCTGAGCGCGACGACATTGGGCGGATTGGTGTGGACGGTCAGAACCGGGCGCGTGTCGGCCTGTGGCCGCGTCGCATCGGCATCGGAAACGGGTTCGCCGGGCTGCGCCGCCTCGGGCACCGGCGCATCGCCGGCGGCAGCCGTCGTCTCCGCTGCGGCGGCCTTCGTCGCGCCGGCTTCGGACACCTCGGTCGGCGCCACCGGGTCGACGCCTTCGACGGCAGTCGCGGCAGGCAGGGCCGCGTCGTCCTCGGAAGCGCCGATGTCCATGGCTTCCGCGGCGCCGACGGGTTCATCCGCCTCGGCAGCGACCTCGGCGTCCGCGACCAACGCGGCGGCGGCCGTCTCGGTGGTCGCGGCTTCGCCTTCGGCAGGCTGGGCGGCATCGTCCCCGGCAGTGGTCAGGTCCGGAGCTTCCGGCGCGTCGACGGGTTCATCCGCCTCGGTTGCGACGTCGGCATCCTCGTCTGACGCGGCGGCGGCCGTCTCGGTGGTCGCGGCTTCGCCTTCGGCAGGCTGGGCGGCATCGTCCCCGGCAGTGGTCAGGTCCGGAGCTTCCGGCGCGTCGACGGGTTCATCCGTCTCGGCTGCGACGTCGGCATCGTCGTCCACGGCGTCTGCGGGCAGAGAGGCGGTCCCGACATCGGCGCTTTCGGCGGTTGGTTCAGCGGCTTCAGCAGGACCGGCGACCGGCGCGTCCTGCGGCAAGGGCTCGGGAGCCGTCGCAGGAGCGACCCGCGAGGCTTCCTCGACCACCAGGCCGAAGCCCGAATAGCCATGGAAGGCGCCGTCGCGCAGCGTCGGGAAGGCGGCGAGCGTCACCGCCAGGCGACGTCCCGCATCACCCAGCGGCCAGAGAGCGGGCACGCCGCTGAAAGGTCTGAAGGCCGTCACGGCTGCCGTGAGGGCGCCGTCGGGGTCGATGCCGAAGCGGTTGGCCGCGGCTTCCAGGGTTTCGCCGGCGAGGCCGGCGACCGCGTCCGGTGCGATGGTGTGGAAGCGATAATCCCCGTCCATCCGCCAGGAGAAGCGCTGCGGCGCGGCAAGAGCGGCGTCGACCGGGTCCGGCACGGCGGCGGTTTCGGCCGGCGCGACGTCCGGTGTCGACGGGCTCTCGAGCCCGGTCGGGAGGGCCTGCCGGAGAACGTCTCGGGAGACCTCCTCGGATGCCTCGGTAGCTTCGGCGTCCGTCGTTTCATCGCCGCCAAGCTCGGCTGAGACGAGAGATGCCGCAACCCGGCCGGCAGGTTCGGCCGAAGCCGCGGGCTCCGCGATCTCCGCTGCCGGCCCGGGCGTGGAGGGCTCTGCCACGGATACCGACGGTGTGGCCTCTTCGGCGGTCTCTTCGACCGCTTCGGCCGAGACGGCGCCGTTCCCGACATCGGCAGTCGAGGGGGTGTCCACCGCGGCGGCTTCCATCGCCGCCGCGTCCGAGGCCAAGGCCGCGACCGATCCGGCGCCCCCCGCGACCAGGCGGAGACCGGTCTCCGGGACGATCTTGGCGAGCGGGTCGAGAAGGGCGACGACGATGTCGGCTTCCATCAGCGCCACGACCGACATCGGCCCGTTCACGAGGTCCACCGAGGCGCGCCCCGTGGCGCCGATGCTGTCGAAAATCGTCTCGGCGGCGGGTCCGACGAGATCGCGCAGCGGCGTCGCCGACAGGGCCGCCGCGGCGTCGCTCGCCGCCAGCGGCAAACCGGCGCGGTCGAAGGCGAGGGCGGGGACTCGCAGCGTCGCGATGAAGCCCAGCGCCGCCTCGCGTGCCGATCCGCGCCGCAGGGCTGGCAGGCGCACGGCGATCAGGCTGAGCGCGCCGGCCCTGATGCGGCAGGCTTCGGCGACGACACTTTCCGAACCGAAACGTCCCGCGATGCGCATGCGTTCGCTGCGCGGCGTGCCGTCGGCCGGCAGGGTCGGCGCCAGCCGGCCGATCTGGGCGGCGAAGGCATGGGCCGCGGGATAGTCGCGGTCGAGGGCGGCGGCGAGGCCGCTGGCGCCCATGGCGCGCGCGCCGGTCGTGTTGGCGATGACGAGGCGGCTCGCATCGGCCGTCCACAGCCACCAGGGGCCGGGTTCCGCCATCAGGCGCGCGACGTCCGGCTCCGACAGGATCGTCGACAGGCTGGGGAACGCGGATGTCATACGGTCGCTTCCGGGCAAGAGGCGGGGCATGCCGCATCCGGCACGCCGCATTGGTAAAGGATGTGTTGATGGATTGTGTCGGAACAGAGCCGAAACGTCCATGTCACGAAGGGTCTTCCCAAGCGTCAACCCTCAGTTAGGGTTAATCCAGATGCCCTGGAGGCTCGTCTGTGCCCGCGCTGCCGTGGCGGCAGTCAAGAGCCCGTGTTAGGCAGGGTTAACTCCCTCCCCAACGAGAACTCCGAACTCACCCATGATCGACAAGCTGCGCGCCCTGATCCAGCACCCGCGGTTCGAGACCGCCATCATCGTGCTCATCGTCATCAACGCCATCACCCTCGGCCTCGAGACCAGTCCCACGGTCATGGCCCAGGTCGGGGGCATTCTGCTGACGATCGACAACATCGTCCTGACCGTCTTCGTCGCCGAGATCCTCGCGCGGATCGCGGTGAAGCGCGGCGCCTTCTTCCGCGATCCGTGGAGCCTGTTCGATCTTTTCGTGGTCGCGATCGCCCTGGTTCCGGCCTCCGACAGCCTGTCGGTACTGCGCGCCCTGCGCATCCTGCGCGTCCTTCGCCTCGTCACCGCCGTGCCTGCGCTGCGACGGGTGGTCGGCGGCCTGATCTCGGCGCTGCCGGGCATGGGCTCCATCGGCCTGCTGCTCGGGCTGATCTTCTACGTCTTCGCGGTGATCGTCACGAAGCTCTACGGCGTGGCTCTGCCGGACCATTTCGGCAGCATCGGCGCCTCCGCCTACACGCTGTTCCAGGCCATGACCTTCGACGACTGGTCCGGCGGGATCGTCAAGCCGCTGGCGGAGAAGGGCTTTCCCTTCGGCTGGTTCATCATCATTACCTTCATGGTGTTGACCACCTTCATGGCATTGAACCTCTTCATCGGCGTCGTCGTCACGGCGCTCGACGCCGAGACCGATGATGGGCAGCCGAAGCTGATGCACCCGGCGACCGCCGAGGCCGAGCTCAACGCCCGCCTCGACACCATCGTCGCGGAACTCACTCTGGTGCGTGGCGAGTTGGCGCGCCTCCAGCGCCCGCCGGAGACCGGCGCGGCGTGAGATCCGGCCCTCGCCCTGAGGCGTAATCCACAACAGCTATCGCGGCAGCCCCGCGGCGGCTAAGGATGAGGCGACGCGGGCCGCGAGCGGCGCCGATTCGGGAGGTTTGCATGGCCGGCAGGACCCCTGGTGCCTATGAGATTCCGCAGGAGATGCGGGAGTTCGCCGACAAGAGCGTCGAACAGGCCCGCAAGGCCTTCGACGGTTTCGTCGGCGCGGCCCAGCGCACGGTCTCGGCCATGGACGGGTCCACCGGTGCCGTCCAGTCCAGCGCCCAGGACGTCGGCCGCAAGGCGATCGCTTTCGCCGAGACCAATGTGGCCGCCAGTTTCGACTATGCCCAGCGCCTGGTTCAGGCCCGCGACATGGCCGAGGTCATGGAGATCCAGACCCGCTTCCTGCAGGATCAGATGAAGGCGATGGAAGAACAGGCGCGCGAGCTCGGCGGCGCCCTCGCCCCGAAACCGGGAACCCGGCAGGATTGACTGCTGTCCTACGGTTTGTGCGATGCAATATATTGTTGCAATGCACCATCATTTAGACTATATCGGCGGCGTGATGGTCTGCGCTCCAAATGCGGACCGGCTCGTCGCGCCAGTTCCAGCGGGGAAGCGGCTGCGGTGACTTCCCGTTCAAGTGACCCCGCGAGGATGCCCATCATGAGCCAGGCCGCAAAAGCGCCGAAGACCGAAAAGCCGGCGACCGCCGCGCAGATTTTCCCCTTCCCGACCTTCGACCTGACGAAGTTCGAAATGCCGAAGTTCGATGGAGCTTCGTTCGATTTCGCCAAGGCCGAGGTTCCCGCCGCCATGCGCGAGGCCACCGAAAAGGCCGTGGCGCAGATCAAGGACGGCTATGCCAAGATGAAGGCCGCCGCCGAAGAGACCACCGATCTGGTCGAGGACACCTATTCGACGGCGAGCGCCGGCGTGAAGGACTTCAACCTGAAGGCCCTCGAGGCCGCCCGCTCCAACATGAACGCGGGCTTCGATCACGCCCGCGACCTGATGGGCGCCAAGTCCCTCGCTGAGGTCATCGAGCTGCAGACGGCCTATGCCCGCAAGCTGTTCGAAACCGTCCAGACCCAGGGCAAGGACCTCTCGGCCGTCGTTCAGAAGACCGCCACCGAGACCGTCGAGCCGGTCAAGGAGAAGGTCGGCAAGGTCCTGAAGACTGCCGCCATCTGAATTTGCCGCCGTCCGCGGGCGGCAGCATCACCATCCTCCCGACCGCATCCTTGCAGCTGCGGTCAAAACTTCGAGCCCGGGCCCGCGCCCGGGCTTTTTTCTATCGTGCCGGCCACCGTGGCGAAGAAAATACCTCAAATCCGTCAAGGCATTGCGAAAAATGGCCGCGCGCTGATCAAGGTCGCGTCTGGCGCCTTGCATTGCCCGGACCTTCGGACTAGGTTGCGCGCCGCTCGGGAGGTTTTCCACTTGGTCGGGCGTGTGCAGCCGTAGCTCAGTTGGTTAGAGCGCCAGATTGTGGCTCTGGAGGTCCCCCGTTCGAGCCGGGGCGGTTGTACCATTCTTCTTCATCGCACGATTTCGCGCCGTCACCGGCCCAGGGTCGGCGTCCCCACATCCGGACGCAAAAACGCCGGGGCTGAGCCCCGGCGCTTGCTGTAGTTTCAGTGAGCGGGCGTCAGAAGTTGCCCGACAGGCCCTGACGGTCGGACTGGACGTCCGCGCGCTCGACGGCGACCGGTGCCTGGTAGGCGCGACGGGCGGTGAACTCGCGCGGCGACTGAGTCTGGTACTGCGTCACGCTGTTGCGCTGCGTCGCCTCGACCTGGGCAAAGGCGGGAGCGGCGGCGAGCGGGGCCAGCAGAGCGGCGGCGAGGATGATCTTGTTCATGATGGGTCTACTTTGGGTGTGAGGCAGGCCGTTGCGGCCCTGCCGGTGGTTCAGGCGGACCGGAGCCCGCCCTGGATCTGGTAGAAGCCGGGGATCAGAAGTTGCCCGACGGGCCCTGACGGTCGGACTGGACGTCCGCGCGCTCGACGGCGACCGGTGCCTGGTAGGCGCGACGGGCGGTGAACTCGCGCGGCGACTGGGTCTGGTACTGCGTCACGCTGTTGCGCTGCGTCGCCTCGACCTGGGCAAAGGCGGGAGCTGCGGCGAGCGGGGCCAGCAGAGCGGCGGCGAGGATGATCTTGTTCATGGTGGGTCTCCTGGAGGGGGCCGGCGGGCCGTGGCGGCCCGGCCGGTGGTGTTCAGGCGGACCGGAGCCCGCCCTGGATCTGGTCGAAGCCGGGAATCAGAAGTTACCCGGCAGGCCCTGACGATTGATCTGGCCCTGCTCGCCACGGTTCAGTGCGGCGGGAACCTCGAGGACGCGACGCGAGGTGAACTCGCGCGGGATCTCGCGGGTCTGGGTGACCGCGACATTGGCCGAGGCGTCGACCTGGGCGAATGCGGGAGCAGCGGCGAGGGGAGCCAGCAGGGCGGCAGTCAGGATGAGCTTCTTCATGGTCGTTCTCCGTTCGAAACCGGGCGGGGAGGGACACGCGCCGACCGGAAGGTGTTGCTGTGTCGGCGGGATGTGTCCGCCGTCGACAACCCTGAAATGGACCTCGGCCTCATCACTTGCCAATCACGAACTTGAGAAAACGCAATAACTGATGCAGATAAACGATTGCATCATTGCACGGTCGCAATTTCGTGAGAATTGGTCGCGGCGCCGTGAACAGGATGCCCTTGCGCTGGGGCAAGGGATCGCCGGGTCCGCCGATCATCTGCCGCTGAGGTGCGGATGAACCGCCTGTGGCCGACAGCGACCTGCCGCGTGGAAAACCCCTTCGACAACCGCCCGCACGGGCCGCGCGGTTGCTGTTCGGTGGCGGACTGGGAAAACCCGGCAGGGCGGAGAAAGCCGCTGAGGTTGCGTGCGCCGGACCGTGTCGCCGCCGCCGAGGAGAAGGCCATTGCCGATGGCGCCTGACGCATAGTCGCGCCATGACGGCATCAGGAAGCTACCCGATCGCCGGTCGCCCTGGCCTCAGATGATGGCCTTGCGGACCCGTGCGGTCAGCCATTCGCTGAGCACGACCGTGCCGAGGATGATCAGCAGGATCAGCGAGACCTGCGGCCAGGCGAGCGTGTTGAGCGAGCTCTCCAGCGCGAGCCCGAGGCCGCCTGCGCCGACGAGGCCGAGCACAGTCGACTCGCGAATGTTGATGTCCCAGCGGAAGACCGCGATCGTGGCGAAGGCCGGCAGGATCTGCGGCCAGATGCCGTAGCTCATCACCTGTGCGGGATGGGCCCCGGTGGCGCGGATCGCCTCGACCTGCGTCTCGTCGATCTCCTCGATGGCCTCGTAGAGCAGCTTGCCGATGAAGCCGATCGAGCGCAGGGCGATGGCGATGATGCCGGCGAGCACGCCGGGTCCCAGCACCGCCACCAGCAGCAGACCCCAGATCAGCGCGTTGATCGAACGGGACGCCACGATGATGAACAGCACGACGGGGCGCACGAAGAGCGCGCTCGGCGTCGTGTTGCGCGCGGCGAGGAAGGCCAGAGGGGTCGCGATCACGATGGCGATCAGCGTGCCGAGCGTGGCGATATTGATCGTGTCCCAGAGCGGCTGCCACAGTCTGTCCATGTAGGACCAGCGCGGCGGCAGCATCCGGCCGAAAATGTCCTGCGCCTGGCGCGGCGCGTCGCTGACGAAGGCCCAGATCGTGTCCTGCGTCATCACGCGCCAGGACAGCACGGTGACGGCGACGAGCGCGAGCCAGGCGAACCAGCGCCAGCGGCGCTGTTCCGCCGTCAGGAGCCGCCAGCCGCGCGCCCCGTCTTCTCCCAGCAGAACCGCCATTCAGCCCATCCTCATCTCAGGCCATCCTCTTGCGGATCCAGCCCGAGGCGTATTCGCACAGCATGACGATGCCGATGATGATCAGCAGGATCGCGGCGGCGGAGTCGAACTCGTAGCGATCGAGCGCGGTGTTGAGCGTGGCGCCGATGCCGCCGGCGCCGACGATCCCGATCACCGAACTCTCGCGGAAGTTGATGTCGAACTTGTAGGCGATCAGCCCCGCCAGCCGCGGCATGACCTGCGAGGCGACCGCATAGTCGACCACCTGCCAGAAGCCACCGCCGGTCGAGCGGATCGCCTCGACCTGGCTTTCGTCGATCTCCTCGATGTCGTCGGCGATCAGCTTCGACAGGAAGCCGATGGTGGAGAGCGACAGCGTCAGGAAGCCCGCGAAGGTGCCGAAGCCGAACATGGCGACGAAAAGGATGGCGACGATGATCTCCTGGAAGGCGCGCGCCACCGCGATGATGGCCCGGCAGATGCCGTAGAGCCAGGCGGGGGCGACGTTGCGCGCCGCGCCGAGCCCGATCGGCAGGGCCAGGATCACGCCGAAGACGGTCGCGCAGACCGTCATGGTGAGGCTTTCGATCAAACCTTGCTGGATGTCGCTCCAGCGGGAGGTGAAGTCCGGCTGCAGGAAGCCCGAGAAGAGGCGCGCGGCGCGGACGATCCCTTCGGACACGCGCGCCCAGTTCACGTCGACGCTGCCGATCGCGAGCACGAGATAGAGGCCCGCGCCCAGCACGATCGCCCAGCGCAGCCATGCCCGCTTGATCAGGCGCGGGCGCGTCCAGAGGCGCGGCCCGGCGGGTGCTGCGAGCTGCGTGTCCACGTTCAGCGCACCGCCAGCGGGTCGGCGACGAGACCGGTCGCGGCCTGCGGTGTCGCGGCCGGCAGGTCGTCCTCGTCCTCGGCGTCGCCGGCCGGCTTCGACCAGTCTTCCTCGCCGTAGATGCGCGTGAGAACGTCGGAGGACAGTCCCGCGGCGGGCCCGTCATACACCACCTCGCCGGCGCGCAGGCCGATGATGCGTGGCAGGAACATCTGCGCCAGCGCCACATCGTGGATGTTCACGATCCCCGCCAACCCCCGTTCGGCACAGAGCTTCGTGATGAGTCGCATCACCTGCCGGGACGTCTTGGGGTCGAGGCTCGCGGTCGGCTCGTCGATCAGCAGCAGTTCGGGGTCCTGCGCCAGAGCCCGCGCGATCCCGACCCGCTGGCGCTGGCCGCCGGAGAGGGCATCCGCGCGCTTGTCGACATGGTCGGTGAGGCCGACCCGGTCGAGGAGCGAGAAGGCGCGCTGGATGTCGGCTTCGGGAAAGCGGCGCAGCCAGCTGGCGAAGAAGCCGACATAGCCCAGCCGGCCCGACAGCACGTTCTCCATGACCGTCAGGCGTTCGACCAGCGCGAATTCCTGGAAGATCATGCCGATGTGCCGGCGCGCCTTGCGCAGTTCCCTTCCGCCGAGATCCGTCAGGACGACGTCGCCGAGGCGGATCGAGCCGGCGGTCGGCTCGACCAGTCGGTTGACGCAGCGGATGAGGGTGGACTTGCCGGCACCGGAGGGACCGATGAGACCGACGAGCTCGCCAGGCTGAACCGTGAAGGATACGCCCCTGAGCGCCATGTCGCCGGTCTTGTAGCGCTTCTTCAGATTGTCGATCCGCAGCACCGGGCGCAAATCCTCATCAGTTACAGCGGAACCCCGCGCCGTGGCACAGCGCGGGGTAACCGGTCAGTCGATGGCCGGCTGCTCAGCGGCAGGTGTACTGGACGCCGACGGAGGCGTCGACGTCGCGCACGACCTTCCAGGCGTCGCGATAGGTGATCGGCATGAAGCGTTCACCGGCCGGAATGGTCTTGCCGAACTCCTCCGCGAGGGCCGTGCCGGCCCACGGGAAGGTGGCGAAAGCTTCGCGGATCTTGTCCTGCAGGTCGGCGCGCAGGTTGTGGGCCACTCCGTAGGCGGTGGTGGGGAAGCGGTCCGACTCGTAGATCACCCGGAATGCGTCGGCGCGGACGACGTTGCGTGCGACCATGCGCCGCGCGACTTCGCTCGCGATGGCGGCGACCGGATAGTCGCGGTTGGCCACGCCCAGCACCGAATTGTCGTGCCGGCCGGAGAAGACCGGCGTGAAGTCGCGGTTGGCCTCGAGCCTGTAGGCGTCGCGCAGCAGCGCCGAAGGCGCCTTGTAGCCGGAGTTGGAGGTCTCGGAGGTGAAGGCGATGCGCCGTCCGCGGATGTCCTCCATTTTCTCGACGCCGGAGCCGGGATGCGTGATGAACTGCATCCGGTAGCCGAAATCGCCGTCATTGGCGGCCATGATGAACAAGGGCCGGAAACCCGCGCAGTTGACGGCGAGCGGCGTCGAGCCGGTATTGAAGCCGGCCACATGGAGCCGACCGGCGCGCAACGCCTCGATCTGCGCCGCATTGGACTGCACCGGGAAGAACTGGACGCGCTTTCCGGTCACCCGGGACATGTGCTGCAGGAAGGAGTCCCAGACACGCGCATAGACCGAGGGATCCTCGACCGGGGTATAGGCGAAGATCAGCACGGCCGGATCGACCTGCTCGGCGGCGGCCGGAATGTCGGCGACCAGGTCGCCGTCGGTATCCCGGTAACGAGTATCGAGGGCGAAGGCGCTCGACAGCAAGCTGAGCGTCAGGGTCGCGCTGAGGGCGGCGGCTCGAAACAGACTTCGCATGAGAGGCTCCTGATCAGGGTACCTGGGCGACAAACAGGAACAATATGACAGTTGAGTGACACGGTTGGCCGGGTTTCGCAACGGCAGCGGCTCTGCTCTGCGGGCCTGCCGCTCGGTGCCGAGGCAAATGACCGCAGCGACCAAGCCACCAACCCCGCCAACGAAAAAAGGGCGGCCCCGGGAGGCCGCCCTTCGCCGTCAGAGAGGGTTGGCGTCGATCAGGCGGCGCCGTAGCCTACCGTGCCCTTGATCTCGAGAAATTCCTCGAGGCCGAACTCGGCATATTCGCGGCCGTTGCCCGACTGCTTGTAGCCGCCGAACGGCGCGCCGGCGTCCCAGGCGGGATAGTTGATATAGACGTTGCCCGAGCGCATCTGCGACGCGAGCTTGCGGGCCTTCTCCAGCGATCCCGACTGGACGTAGGAGGCGAGGCCATAGGGCGTATTGTTCGCCCGCTCGACGATCTCGTCCTCGCTGTCATAGGGCAGGATCGCCAGGACCGGCCCGAAGATCTCTTCCCGTGCGATGGTCATCTCGTCGGTGACGCCCGCGAAGACGGTCGGGCGCACATAATAGCCGCGGTTGAGGCCCTCGGGCCGGCCGGTGCCGCCGGTGACGACCTCGGCGCCTTCCTTGATACCGCTCTCGATAAGCTTCTGGATCTTGTTGAACTGCACCTCGCTGACGACCGGACCCATCCAGCTGTCGTCAGCCGAGGCCGGACCGACCTTCAGCTTCTCGGCGGTCTCCTTGGCGACCTGCTTGGCCTCGTCGTGCCGGGCGGCGGGGACGAACATGCGCGTCGGCGCATTACAGGACTGGCCGGAATTGCGCATCATGCCCTCGACGCCGAGCTTCACCGCCTTGGCGATGTCGGCATCGGGAAGGATGATGTTGGCCGACTTGCCGCCGAGTTCCTGGTGCACGCGCTTGACCGTGTCGGCGGCGGCCTTGGCCACCAGCACTCCGGCGCGAGTGGAGCCGGTGAAGGACACCATGTCGACGCCGGGATGGCGGGCGATGGCCTCGCCGACCGTCGGGCCGTCGCCGTTGACGAGGTTGAACACGCCTTTCGGCACGCCGGCCTCGTGCATGATCTCGGCGAAGATGATGGCGTTGATCGGTGCGATCTCGCTCGGCTTCAGCACCATGGTGCAGCCGGCGGCGAGCGCCGGGGCGACCTTGCACATGATCTGGTTGATCGGCCAGTTCCACGGCGTGATCATGCCCACGACGCCGATCGGCTCCTTGGCGATCAGGGTCGTGCCGCGCAGCTCCTCGAACTCGAAATTCTCGAGGGTCTCGATCATCTTCGACAGGTGGGCCGTGCCCATGCCGGCCTGGGCAGTGTGGGCGAGCTTCTTCGGCGCACCCATCTCGCGGGAGAGGGCGTCGGCGACATCGGCGAAGCGCCTGTTGTAGGCCTCAAGGAGCTTGCGCATCAGGGCGAGGCGCTCCGCCTTGGTGGTCTGCGAGAAGGTCTTGAAGGCTTCGCGGGCCGCCTTCACCGCCTTGTCGACATCGGCCTCGGTGCCGAGCGCGATCTGCGTGAAGGCCTCTTCCGTGGAGGGATCGATCACGTCGAGGGTCGCGCCGCCGGTCGGGGCGACCCATTCGCCGTTGATGTAGAACTTGAGGTTGTTGGACATCGTTGTCGTCCTCCGCAGGTGCAAGACGGGATCCGCAGGTCCGGCGACGGACCCGGGTCGGGCGCGCAAACTGCCACCGATCACCCGCATCGCGCCAGAGCCAAGCCGGTGTTTTCCGGCAGGGCTCCCTTTCCGGTCCGACGGGAACCAATGGAAAGGCCGCGCCCCTCGGGGGGATGCGGCCTCCTGTCGTCGGGCAGTTGGAGTGGATCAGCGGCCGGTGCGGGCGCGGGCGCGGATCATGAAGGCGTCATAGGTGAACTCGGCGACCTGCCACCACAGATACTGCTCGGACCGCGTCGCCTGCATGGCGTCGATGATCTTCTTGAAGTCGGCGTTCCGGGCACTGATCTCGCCATAGAGCTGGTTGGAGGCCGCGAAACAGGCCTCCATCACCTCCTGCGAGAAGGGACGAAGCTGGGTGCCGGCGGCCACCAGACGGCGCAGCGCCGCCGGGTTCTGCAGGTCGTACTTCGCCTGCATCACTGTGTTGGCGGTGGTGCAGGCATTGGTCAGCGCAGCCTGGTAGGACTTCGGCAGGGCATTCCACTTCTCGATATTGACCATGGCGTGGACGGTCGGGCCACCCTCCCACCAGCCGGGATAGTAGTAGAACGGCACCACCTTGTTGAAGCCGAGCTTCTCGTCGTCATAGGGGCCGACCCATTCGGCGGCGTCGATCGTGCCCTTCTCCAGCGCCGGATAGATGTCGCCGCCGGCGACCTGCTGCGGCACCACGCCGAGCCTGGAAAGGACCTGGCCGGTGATGCCGGCGATCCGCATCTTCAGCCCCTTGAGATCCTCGACCGTCTTGATCTCCTTACGGAACCAGCCGCCCATCTGGGCGCCGGTGTTGCCGGCCGGCATCGCATGGATGTTGTACTTCTTGTAGAACTCGTTGAAGAGCTCGTTGCCGCCGCCCTGGAACAGCCAGGCGTTCATCTGGCGGGCGTTGAGGCCGAAGGGCACGGCGGTGCCGATGGCGAAGGTCGGGTCCTTGCCGACATAGTAGTAGGAACAGGTGTGGCACATCTCGACCGTGTTGTTGGACACGGCATCGAGCGCCTGCAGCCCGGGAACGATCTCGCCGGCGGCGAAGGCCTGGATCTGGAACCTGTTGTCGGTGAGTTCGGCGACCTGCCTGGCGATCGTCTCGGCGCCGCCATAGATGGTGTCGAGCGACTTCGGGAAGCTCGACGTCAGGCGCCACTTGATCTCGGGCGAGGACTGCGCGACGACGGGAGCGGCGACGGCGGCGACGGCGGCAGCGGCGAGCCCGGCGCCCGAGGCAGCCAGGAAATTGCGGCGTTTCATGCGATTCCTCCAGGAATGGACGGGGCACCTTCCAAAAAAGGTGCGCCGAGGCCGGCATAAGCCGAAGGTTGGGCCGTGCTGGCAACGCCTTCCGCGCAAGGCTGCTGCTCACTAGCCTTTAGGCTAATCGGGGCATCCGGACGCCGACCGGTCCTGTGACCTGTATCCTGCGGCTTCCCGGCAGCGGCATCAGTGGTGGTGCTCTCCGCCGGGCGCTGCCCGGCCGCCGAGACCGCCGATGCGGAAGTCGAGCTCGACCTTGCCGGCCTTCTCGAAATCCAGCGTCACCTTCACGGTCTGGCCCTCCGCGAGCGGCGTCCTCAGGCCCATGAACATGACGTGCAGGCCGCCCGGCTTCAGCTCGACCGTCTGGCCCGGCGCGATGGTGAGGCCTGCCGGCAGCGCGCGCATCGTCATGACGCCGTCGCGCGTCGCCATCTCGTGGATCTCCACCCGCTCGGCGAAGGCCGCGCTGCCGCCCATCAGCCTGTCGGGGGCCGCGCCCGTATTGGTCACGGTCAGGTAGCCGCCGGCCACCCTCGCACCGCCGGGCGTCGCCCGCGACCACGGCTGGGCGATGGTCAGGCTGCCGGCCCGGACCGATGCGGCCGCCGGTTGCGCCGCCGGTGCGGCGGCGACGATGCGCAGGGCCGGGGCGGGCGCGGCGAGAGGGCCCGAACTGCCGGCGACCGGGACCTCGACCCAGCGGTTCTCGCCGGTGGCGCAGGTCTGTACGACCGGAAAGAAGATGCGGCCGGCGCCGGCCAGCGAGGCGTCGATCTGGCCGACGAAGACGAACTCGTCATAGTGCTCGTTCGGCAGCGTGCCGCCCGACCACGAGATCTCGGACACACCCTCGCGGACCTCGCGGCCGTGGTTGACATAGGCCCGCTGGTAGGGACGCACGCGCGTGGCCAGCGCCCAGCCGGGCTTCGGCTGTGGCTTCACCGAATGGACGCCCTCGGGAATGGTCACCGTCAGCCCCGTGGTCGGCTCGCGGCCGCAGCCGTGCGGCACGCGCAGGACGGCCTTGTAGGAGCCGGGGCTCGCCTCGCCGCGCTCCAGCGTGACATGGGCGACAGCGGGTGGCGCGATCGCGGCGGTAACAAGCAGGCCGGCGAGGATGGCGTGTTTCATCGGGGAAATCTCGGTCAGCGGAAGTTGATGGGAACGGTCAGGGGCATCGAGGCCGGCCCGTATTCGGCCGGCAATGGCGGGAAGGGCGCGGCGCGGCGGACCATGCCCAGCGCCGCCTGGTCGATCGCGGCATTGCCCGACGAGGCGGCGAGCCCGATCCCCGCCGCCGCGCCGGAGCGCTGGATGGAAAACCGCACCACAGCGCGGCCCTGCTGGCCCGATCCCGCCGGCTTGGCGCGGTGGAGTTGGGCCATGACGCTGCCGAGATAGCTCGGTGGTGGCGTCGCCGTGCGCGCCGAGGCCTGCGCGGTCACGCCGCGGCTTTCCGAAGCTGCCGAGACCGGGCGGGAACTCGGAGGCGGCTGGCGTCTGGGGGGCTGGCGCTCGCTCTGCTGACGCTGGACGGGCGGTCGCGCCTGGTCCAGGCGAACCGGCGGAACGGCCCGCGGCGGTACCGACTCGACCCGTGGGTTCTCGTCCTGGCGCGGCGGCGGCACCAGCTCGGCGGGCAGGGGAAGATCGGCGACCGGCGGCGGATCGATGGTGACGGTGGCCGGATCGACGGTCGGCCGTTCCGGCGGGAGCAGTTCTGCCGGCAGTGGCAGCGTTTCGGTGTGCGGCGGCGGCAGGTCGATCGGCGCCGGCTCGGCCGTCGCGACCGGCTCCGGCGGGATCAGTTCGGCGGGAAGCGGGAGGTCCTCGACCGGCGCCAGGGCGATCTCGACCGGTGGGGTCTCGACTGGCGGCGTCTCCGCGGGCGTGACCGGAGCCGCGGCCGCTGGCGGAGGCTCGCCATCGGGCTGCACCAGTTCGACCTCGACGGAGGGCTGATCGGACCGCGGCAGGGTCGGCACAGCGAAGGCGAGGAAGCCGGCGAGCGCTGCGCCGTGCAGCAGAACGGAGACGAGGTTCGTCGTCGGCGCGAGCCAGCGACTCCCCGCCCGCGGAGATTGCTCCGGCGGTACCGGAACAAGGCCCAGCGGCGGGGCGGCGCCCGCCCGTCCGGCACGGATCAGAACGGGCGGGGCCCCGCACAGCGCCGGGTCCTCTGCCGGCCGCAGCGACGGAGCGTGCGGAAACGGCCCGCCATCTGGCGGGTCGCCACGTCTCTCGCGGATGGCGCTGTCGAGCAGCATGGGCCTTCGGGGTTCAACAGTTGACGACGGCGACGGCCGGGCCCGAAGGCCCGACCGAATGTAACATCATAACGTCAGAACTTCACGCGCAGGCCGCCATAGATGCTGCGGCCCGTGCCCGGAAAGAAGGTCGAGGTCGTGGCCGCATTGTAGAGCACCACCGGTCCGAAATCGGAGATGTACCGCTTGTCGGTGATGTTGCGGATGTCGACGAAGGCCTCGCCGCCATTTGGCAGCCTTGCCGCCGCGCTGACGTTGAACAGCGCATAGCCGGGCACGCGGAACGTGTTGCGGTAGTCGACGAAGGCACCCTGCGGCACGATGTCGACCGACGGCGTGATCGAGAACCCGGCGGGATGGGCATAGGTCAGCGAGGTCCGCAGCACATGTTCCGGTGCCAGTGGCAGGCGGTTGTTGCCATAGATGGCGTCACCGACGAAGCGGAAGTCCGAATAGGTCCAGACCTGCTTGAGGGTGAGGCGATCGCCGTTGCCGGTGAGATCGCGCGCCAGATCGACGCTCGCGGCGAACTCGACGCCCTGCAACTGCGTCCGTGCGGCGTTGAAGGTGGCGGCGGGAATGCCGACACCGGTGTTGAACTGCAGCATCTGGTTGCGCAGGTCGGCGCGATAGGCCGTCGCCTCCCAGGAGAAGAGGCCGTAGCGACCGCGCGTACCGATCTCGAAAGTCGTTCCGGTCTGCGCCTTGAGCGGCACGAAGGCTGTGGTCGCCGCCGTCGTTTGCGTCAGGTCGGAGAAGTCCGGCACGTCGGAGGAGCGTGTGACATTGGCGAAGAGCTGGACGTCGCGGATCGGCTCCCACAGGAGGCCGATGCGCGGATTGACGCCGGAATAGGTGACGCCCGTGTCGACGGTGACCGGCGCGGTGTTCATGTTGAGCCGGCCGGCGAAGTCGCGCTTGGCGACATAGGCCTTGAGGCCAGCGGTCAGGGCGAACTGCGGCAGGACGAAGAACCGATTCTCGAACCAAGCCTCGTAGTTCGAGGCGACCTGACGGGCGTTCACCGTCTGGGCGCCGCGCACCGCATTGCCGACATTGACGAACTGCATCGCCTGGTTGTTGCCGGCGAACAGACGGGCGCCGACGATCAGGTCGTTCCGGTAGCCACCAAGATTGAACGAGCCGGTGAAGCGCGGCGAGATGCCGTAGGTCCAGCCGTCCTGGTCCAGCACCTGGAAGATCGGATGGTTGAGGTGCTTGTGGATCACCCAGGAGGTGATGTCGAGCTGGCCGATGTCGAACTTGATGCTCGTCACATTGGCCAAGCGCTGCACATAGGTGTTGCGGGCCTGGTCGCCGGTGACGGCCGCCGTCGCGGCCTGGCGGGGATTGGTCATGGCCGCGCCATAGGTGAGCGAGCCCGGCAGCTTCACGTCGGTATAGTAGGCTCCGAAATAGAAGCGCGTCTCCACCCGTTCGGAGATGCGCCGGCCGATATTGGCGTTGAAATGGCCAAGCGTCTGCTGCTCATGGGCGCGCCAGCCGTCGGAATGGGTCACCGTCCCCGAGGCGTGGAAGTCCCAGTCGCCCATGACGCGCGACACCGAGCCATGGCCGCGGATCGTGCCGAAGGAGCCGGCCTCGAGGCTGAAGACGTTCGGTGCCGTCGCCGTATGGGCCGTCGGCGTGACGAAATTGATGGCACCGCCGAGGGTCGAGGAACCGAAGGGCAGGGCATTGCCGCCGCGGAACACCTCGATGGCGCGCAGCGCCAACGGGTCGATCTGATAGAAGTCGCCGGAACCGTCGGCGAGATTGGTCGGGACACCGTCCTGCAGGATCTCGATGCCGCGGGTGTGGAAGGCGCGGGCGAGACCCGATCCGCGGATCGAGAGGCGCACCTCCTGGCTGTAGCGGTTCTGCACCAGGATGCCCGGCGTATCCTGCAGCACGTCGCGCAGGTTGGTCGCATAGGCATTGCGGGTGGTCTCGGCATCGATATGCGACACCGAACCGGCGGTGCTCTCGACCGCACGGCGCTGTTCGGCGATTGGCGGCGAGGTAAGCGTGCCTCCGCCCTGTCCGGATGCGGCCGGACGGCCCTCGACGGTAATGGTGGGAAGCTGGGTGGTCTGGGCCATGGCCGTGGCGATGGCGAAAGGCGAGGCGGCGGCAAGGGCGATGAGCCCGGCGCGCGGCAGGGGAAAGCGGATCATGATATGGGACTTCGACAGGAGATGACGACGGGCGCGGGCCGTTTTGCCATGCGCCGGGGGGAGGGTCGTGATCAGCTGGCGAAGGGGGGCGCTCGCGGTGATCGCGTGCCGAGCCAGCCCTCGAAGGCGTGGGCCGGCAGGAGGGGATCATAGCTGCGGACGGGGGCCCGCGGCGCGGCGGATATCTCCACCGGTACGCCGACGGCGGACGCCATGCGCGATGGATCCCAGGGCGTGACGTTGCACAGCCCGCAATGATGCGCGGCGGCGGCCTTGGTCGTCGGCTGCCCCCCGTCATGGGCGATGGACTGGCCCTCGACGGTGCAGATGACGACGAAGCCGGACGATTCGAGGCCGCCGGCAGCCCGCGCGACCGAGCCAAGGAGGCCCGTGGCGGCGATCACATAGACCAGTGTCGCAGCGAGAATGCTGCGCGCCGTCCGGAAATGATCGCCACGGAAAAGCCACATGCGGTTCAGCTATCGCCACCGGCCCGGCGGAGTCAATTGCTCCCGTAAGGTCAAGACTGCCGCTTTCAGGATGGCGAATAGCAGGAACCGGCGGTGGAAAAGCAGGAGGGCGATGATCAGGGAAACCGAGGGACAGCACTGGCGACAAGGACGGACCAACCGCCCTTCAGGCTTCGACACATGCGGCGAGCGCCGCCCGCATCGCAGCCGGCTCGATGCGCCCCATCTCGGCGATCAGGACGAGCCGCACCGCCTCGCCGCGCCCCCCTGCCGGCGCCGGGCCGAGCGTCGCCCGCTCGCCCACGAGTTGGAACAGCATCGGCCGGTCGGGCTGGCCGGCGAAGGTCACGAAGCCCTTGGCCCGCACCAGTTGCGGCGCCAGCCGGCCGATCACCGCCTGGAAGGCCGCCATGGCGAGGGGGCGTTCCGTCGTGAAGGTCGTCGTCTCGAAGCGCGGCGTGGCGAAGCGGGCCTGCGCGGCGCGTCTTGCATCGGGCACGGCGGGTTCGTGTCCTCCGCCGGCGAAGGCGAGTTCCGGCGCGATACGTCCCTCGGCCACGGGGAAGATCACCCGGTCCGGTTTCAGCTTCGCCAGGGCGGCGCGGGCGCGGGCGAGCTCCGCCACGTCCACGAGATCGGCCTTGTTCAGCGCCACGATGTCGGCGCTGGCGATCTGCGAGCGGCAGAGCGCGTCGTCGAGCAGCGCCGGATCGTCGGCGAGGGCCCGGGCATCGGCCACCGCGATGACGGTCTCCAGCGCCGCATCCCGCCAGATGACGGGGTCGAGCAGGCTCCGCACGATCTCCGCCGGGTCCGACACGCCGCTGGTCTCGATGACGATGCCCTCTGGCGGCGGGATCCTCCGGAGAAGGTTCGACAGCGTCCGCAGGAGGTCGCCCTGAAGCGAACAGCAGATGCAGCCGTTGGTGAGGCTCACCACGCCGTCGGCCTGCTCGGCGATCAGGTCGGCGTCGATGTTGATGGCGCCGAAATCATTGACCACCGCGGCGAGCCGCCGCCCGCCATTGGCGGTGAGAAGATGGTTGATCAGCGTCGTCTTGCCCGCTCCGAGAAAGCCGGTGACGAGGATGACGGGAATGCTCATCCCAGGGTCACGCCGCCTTGACCGGCCGGCGCACGGGCCTGCCCGGCCGCGCGGCACGCACCAGGTCGCCGTCGGTGATCACCGCCTCGCCGTTGACGATGACGTGGCGCATGCCGGCGGAGGCGCGGTTCATCGCCTTGAACTCGGCGCGGTCGGTCAGCGTGTCGTAGTCGAAGACGACGATGTCGGCATCGGCGCCGACCGCCAGCCGGCCCTTCGCGCGCATGGCCGGCGTGCTCTCGGCCAGGATCTCGGCGGGAATCAGCGTGCATTTAGCCAGTCCGTCGATGAGCGGCAGCATCGCGCGCTCGCGCACGTACTGGCGCAGGAACCGCGTGAACGTGCCCGACGAGCGCGGGTGCGAGCTCGTCCCCTCCGGCAGCGGCCAGTCCTCGCCGTCATAGACGGAGCCGTCGGGATTGGTCCACGGCATTGCGTCCGAGGCGATGGCCCCGCCGGGATAGAGGACCGAGACGTCAAGGAGGTCGCGGTGGCGCGGATTGGCCTCGACGTCGAGGAAATGCCAGAGCACCAGCGAGCCCGGATCCTGTGCCTGTGCCGCCAGCAATTCGTCGCGGTTGTGGAAGGTGCGGCCGGTATCGACCATCTCGATGGATTCGTAGGGACCGCCGGTGCGCTCGGTGAAGCCGGGATCGGCGAAGAAGGTGGCGCCCAGCACCGTCGAGCCGGTGCCATAGGGATAGGCCTCGACGGTGATCTTCAGGCCGAGCTCCTGGGCTTTCCGGATCAGCGCCGCGGCGCGCTCCACGTCCTGCAGACTAGTGCTGTTGAAATGGCAGATATGCATGTGCGCGCCGGTCGAGCCGGCATAACCGACCAGCCGCGTATAGGCCTCGATCGAGCTCTTCGGGTCGATGTTCGAGGCATAGGCGACATGGGTATAGGTCGGCACGGCATAGTCGGCGGCCAGCGAGCAGACGGACGACATCTCCTTCACCCCGGCGCCCGGCGCATAGGCGTTGAGGATGCCGATGCCGATGCCGCCCTCGTCCAGGCCCTGCCGCAGGCGCCGCAGGATCTCGCCCATCTCCGCATCGGTCGCGACATTGTCGATCCAGCGCTTGTCGTTGGAATGGCGGCCCATGAAGCCGAGATCGGCCTCCGGCTCGACGCCGATCATCGCCGCGATGCGGGCGAAGGCCCAGTTCGCGGCCGTTCCGTAATTGAGCACCCGGCCGTTCTTCGCCTGGTTCTCGTACCAGAGCGCCACGGGAAGGACGCCGGCCTCCAGTTCCAGCGTCGTGGTGACGCCGTCGAAGGCCTGCATCCGGTCAGCGGCGACCGTCTGGCCATGGGCGTGGAGATCGACGAAGCCGGGGGCGACCACCAGGCCGCGGGCATCGATCTCGCGGGCCGCCTCGCCCATGACCGCTCCGATGGCGGCGATGCGGCCGTTCGTCACGGCGAGGTCGCAGACTTCGTCGCGCCGGCTTTCCGGATCGACGACGCGGCCGCCGCGGATCACGAGGTCGAAGGGGCCTGCGGCAGAGGCGGAGGTCATGTCTGGTCTCGATGCGGATCGCGGAAGGGGCCGCGCGATCTTACGGAGCGCTCGCCCCGAGTCGAGGCGGCGCCGCGGGGATCAGCCGCGCATCCAGCTCGAACGGAACCTTGTGATCGGCGGCGGGCTTGATCCCGCGCCGTTCTCCGCCACCCTGTAGTCTGTGCCGCCCAGATCCGGATCGCCGATGCTTCGCCTGCTTGTCGTCTTCACCGCCCTGATCGTCGCGCCGGCCACGGCCCAGGAACTCAGGGGCCATGGCGGCCCGGTCCGCGCCCTCGCGGCGGCCCCGGACGGGCGGGTCGCCCTCTCCGGCTCGTTCGATACATCTGCGATCCTGTGGGATATCGAGCGCGGCCTCGCCATGGCCGTGCTGCGCGGTCACGAGAGCTCGGTCAATGCGGTGCTGGCGCTGCCCGACGGGCGCTTCGTCACGGGCGGGGAGGATGGCCGCATTCTTCTCTGGCGCCCGGGGCGCGCCGAACCGGAAGGGCGGATCGACGGGCATACCGGGCCCGTCGCCGGCCTCGCTCTCTCGCCGGACGGGCGGTTTCTCGCCTCCGCCGCCTGGGACGGCACGGCGCGCGTCACGCCGCTGGGAGGCGGTGAGGCCAAGGTCTTTTCCAGCCATCGCGGGCCGGTGAACACGGTCGCCTTCACACCCGACGGCCGTGCCATCGTCACCGGCGGCCACGACGCCACGCTTCGCATCACGCCGCTCGACGGCGCGCCCCCCCGCAGCATCGATCTCGGCCTTCCCGTGGCCGGGCTCGCCGTCGCACCCGATGGTGAAATCGTCGCCGGCAGCGCCGACGGCCGGCTGCGCATCCTCGCCGCCGACGGCACACGGGTCGGCGAGATTGCGGCCGCCGAAACGCCGATCGTCGCAGTCGCCCTGTCGCCCGACGGACGGCGGATCGCCGCGGCCGGAATCCGCGGATCGGTGGCGCTGGTCGATCGAGCGTCGCGCCGGATCGAGCGCGTGCTGGTCGGCCCCGGCCTGCCGGTCTGGTCGCTCGCCTTCCGTCCGGGAACCGACGAACTGATGACCGGCGGCGGCGACCGCCTGGTGCGCCGCTGGCTGGCGACGACCGGCGAACATCTCGGTGCTGTGGTCATGGCGAGGCCGTCCGATCGCGTCGCCCGCCTTGCCGATCATCCCGGTTCCGAGGTCTTCCGGGCCTGCTCGGCCTGCCACACGCTCGATCCCGACGACGGCAACCGCGCCGGCCCGACCCTGCACGGCGTCATCGGGCGGCGCATCGGCACCGCCCCAGGCTACGACTTTTCGCCGGCGCTGCGCGGCATGGATATCGTCTGGACCAGGGAGACCATCGCCCGCCTCTTCGAGATCGGGCCGAACGCCTATACGCCGGGCACCAAGATGCCGGAGCAGCAGGTGACCGATCCCGACGATCTCAAGGCGCTCGTCGACTTCATCGCCAAGGCGACGGGCGCCGAATAGCTCAGTTCAGCCCGTCCTTGCCGGCCTTGGCCTCGGCGAGATAATCCTCCGCCGTCCGCACCCGCGGGCGCGGCTGCGCCGCATAGGGGTCGAAGCCCTCGTTGACGACGCGCTCGACACGGCAGTCCTCGCACATGAACAGCGCCTCCCGCCGCGCCTCATTGGCGCCGGTGAACATCCAGTGTCCCTCAAGCTTCGATGCGATCCGCTCGATGGTGGATTTCGTGCCGAAGGCCTTGTTGCAGCCGGTGCAGTGGAACGGCTCCTCTTCCTTCACGATGCGCCTGGGTTCCTGCCAGGCGACGAAGTCGAGCTGAGGAATGAGGGCGATGGCGTCCTCCGGGCAGGTCTGTTCGCACAGCCCGCACTGGACGCAGAGGCTCTCGGTGAAGCGCAGCATGGGCTTGTCGGGATTGTCGGACAGCGCCGCCGTCGGGCAGGCCGAGACACAGGCCAGGCAAAGGGTGCAGGCCGCGAGATCGACCTCGGCCTTGCCGAAGGGCGCGCCCTTGTCGAGCGCGATCCGGTCGACCGGGGCGGGTGCCGCCGCATGCAGTTCGAGGAACGACAGTTCGAGCAGGCCGCGCTTCGTCCCCATCGGCAGGAACGTCGAGGGCTTGGGCGCGGGCGTGCCGGCGAAGGGCACGGCGAGCGCCTCGGCGAGCCTGTCGGGATCGTCCGTCTCGATCAGCCGCACCACCTCCGCGCCATAACCGAGCGCCTGGGCGATGGTGCGCGTCGTCTCCAGCGTCCGCGTCAGCCCGAGAAGATCGTGCTTCGGCTTGGCACGACCCAGCACCGCCACGCCCGCCGCGCCATAGGCGAGGGCGGCGGCGAAGAATTCCGGGCCGGCCTGCGTGATTTCGTTCACCTGCAGCGGCAGGACGCGGGCGGCAAGTCCGGCGCCGAACCGTGCCGTCGCGTCGATGAGCGGCTGCCCGTGATCGCCATTATGGACCAGCAGGACGGCACCCGTGCCGCCGGCCGCGGCATAGGTCGTCAGCAGGGCACGCAGGCGGCGCAGCAGCGCATCGACCGGCGGCAGTGCATAGGCTGCGGCACCTGTCGGGCAGGCCGCGGCGCATTGGCCGCAGCCGGCGCAGACCGCGGGATCGATGGCGACATGGTCGCCGTCGGGGGTGATCGCTCCGGTCGGGCAGAGATCGAGGCAGCGCGTGCAGCCGGTGATCTTGTTGCGCGAATGGGCGCAGAGATCGGCGGTGAAGGTGACGAAGCGCGGCTTGTCGAAGGTGCCGACGAGGCCGCTCGCCTCGCCGATCAGCCTTTCGACCGCGGCGGCGTCGCGTGGGTCCGCGCGCAGGTAGCCGGGCCGCAGCTCATGTGCCGGGAAGAGCGGCATCCCGCCGGACAGGTCGATGACGATGTCGGAGGTGGAGGAGGCGCCGTTGCGGGGCACCTGCCAGAGATAGGTCCGCCGCGACGACGGCGAGGCGAGGGCATAGTCGTCGACGTCGATCGAGAAGGCGCCGAGATGGCCATGGGCGGCGGTGATCGTGCCCTTCACCACCGGAAAGGCGGTTTCCCGCGGGGGAGTCACCTCGCCGGGCCGGGTCAGGAGAACCGTCACGTCGAGCGTCGCCGACAGGCGGCGCGCCACCGCGATCGCCTCCTCGTCACGGCCATAGACCAGCGCCACGCCCTTGGAGGTCAGCGAAACCGCCTGGATCGGCGGCATCTCCTCGGCCGCCGCGGCGAGGAGCGCGGCGGTCTTCGGGCCGGCTTTCTGTGCCTCGGCCGACCATCCCGCCTGTTCGCGCACATTGGCGAAGGTCAGGCGGCCGGCATGGCCGAGATCTTCCGCCACTTCGGAGAACAGCGGCGCTTCCTGGGTGCAGGCGACGGTCACGTCGCCGCCCTGGGCGACCACCGCCTTGAAGAAATCGAGCTCCTTGCGGCACAGTTGGTCGGCGGTGCGGACCTTCGTCCGGCACGCCTTCGCCACCGTCTCTCCATGCAAGGGCATGGTTTCCTCGCAGGAGCAGAGGAATGTGGTGCCTGCCGTCATTGTGCTCTCCGGGCCGCGGCTCTTTCCGCCACGGGTCATCTTCATATATTGGAAGCAGTCAAAAGAACCAGACCGGCCTGTTGCCGCGCCCCCGAAACCAGGGACTCCATGGCCCTCGTCACGCTCCGCGCCCCGTCGACCCTCGATCTGCCTCCCGGCTTTCGTGCCGTTCCGCTGCGCGAATCGGGCGATGCCTTCGCCCATGCCTGTCGCACGGCTGCCGATGAGGGCGCCGGTACCCTCGTCTGGGTCCGCCGCTTCGATGTCGCCGAATTCGCCCTGATCCTCGAGCCCGACCAGCCGCTGGCCGAGGCGCGCAAGGCCTTCTTCATCGGCATGAATGCCGCCGCCGATGCCATCGCCGCGCTTTGCCCGCCCGAGCGCAGCGTCTCCTTCGGTTATCCCGACGCGATCCGCTTCGACGGCGGTCTGGTCGGCGGCGGCCGGCTCGGCTGGCCGAAGCGCTGCGGCGAGGACGAGGTTCCCGCCTGGATGGTCTTTTCGGCGAGCGTCCGCGTCGCCTTCTCGGGTCTCGTCGAGCCGGGCCAGGCGCCCACCTCCGCTGCCCTCGACGAAGAGGGTTTCGAGGGCGTCGGCCCGTCCATGCTGATCGAGAGCTTCGCCCGCTTCTTCCTGCGCCTCGTCGATGTCTTCCAGCACCAGGGCTTCGCGCCGATCCTCGCCGACTATGCCCGGCGCGTCGCCAAGGACCGGCCCGGCGACACGATCACGGTCTCGCCCGCAGGCGACCTCGTCGTCCGCCCGGTCATCGGCGACATGGAGCGGCGCCTCGGCTTCCTCGACGGCCTGAAGACCGCCGCCTGGCTCGACCGCGAGACGGGAGGGCCGAAGCTGTGATGATGCTGCGGACCATCCGCCTCGACCCCTCCGATACCTTTGTCTTCCCCGAGGCCGCCGAACCCGGCGAATGGGCGGTGACGGGCACCTTCCTGTTCTGGGGCCGCGATGTCGCCGGCCTCGCCGGCAAGGAGCGCGCCGCCTTCCGCGCCGGCTTCGTCGGCGTCGCCTCGCTCGGCTTCTCGACACTGGTCGTGGCGCAGCCGATCCGGCCGGAGGAACGCGCCGCGGCCATCGACAGCCTCGCCCACCACCTGATCGACAGGCTCGGCGCGCCCGACATGGAAGCGGCCCGCGCCGCAGCGGCGGAGGAGATCACTTTCTCGACGTCCCTCGCCGAGCATGACGAGGGCACGCTGGTGGCCATGCACCGCGTGGTCGTCGACGGCGAGATTCGCGAACAGTTCCGCACGCTGACGGCACGCGAGGAGACGGCGGGCGCCGACAGCCTGCATGCGACCGCCCGCGCCTTCACCTTCCATGAGGAGGTCGATGACGGTCCCGAAGAACGCGTCGACCTGATCGACATGATGGCAGCCCGCAAATGACCACCGAAACCCGCACCGTCACCGAATTCTGGGTCTCGTCCGGCCATCACATGACCCGCCGTGTCGACGGCGGCGGCCTCGCCGTCACCGACGAGATGATCCTCGCCTATCTCGCTCGCCCCGAACTGGTCCCGCCGGCCGAGGCCTGCGCCGCCGAGCGCGCGCTCCATGCCGACCTGATGCGTGAGCCGCGCCGGCCGGTGACCGCCGCCATGATCGCCGCCATCGCGGACGAGGATGCCCGCGAGAACTGGCAGTTCATGATCGGCTTCCGCGACAAGCTGATGGCCCATCCGAGCATCGAGGCGGCCTATCTCGCCATCGTCCGTCAGGGTTCGAGGGGCGTGCCGCCGCTCTTCCTCAACCAGCTCGTCCATCTCGTCCTGCGCAATGCGCTCGACGGCTGCGAGGACCCCTTCGTGCTGCGTGCCGCCGAACTCTTCTTCCGCCCCCAGAAGGGGTCGCTGAAGGACGGGACGCTGCTCCTCGCGGACCAGGAACTCATCGAGGCCTTCGAGGCCGAGCGCCGGGCCCTGCTGCAAACCTCTCCGCTGGCCGCCATGATGGGCACCGACGGCATGGGCGATCTGGAGGTCATGACCGATGAGACCGCGCCCACCTACTGGTCGCGTTCCGACGCCTTCTCGATGGTCTTCAACATCGGCGGCGACCCGCGTTCTCGCGAGGCCCTGTGCCGGGCGCTGGAAACCTGGATCGCCCATATGCTCGGCGTCGAGACGACCATCGCCACGATCGATCGCATTGAGGATGCCGACTGGCGCTGGTTCGTCGGCCTCGACGCCGAGGCCACCGCCCTCGGCAACCGGCTGTGGCGCGGCGAGGCGATCGATCCGGCCGACCAGAGCCGCGTCTGCGGCCTGTTCCGACTCGACTTCGCCGATCCCCGCACCATCGACCCGAAACTCGCGGGAAAGCCGGTCTATCTCATCATGGCGCTGACCGAGGACATGATCCTCCGGATCAAGCCGCAGAACCTGATCGTCGGCCTGCCGCTCGTTGGCCGGCAGGCGGCCTGAGGGAGACGTCCATGCCCGTGCAGAACGTGACCGTCGGCATCGTCGCCGTGAAGCGCAAGCTGAACAATCCCTGGGTGGATTTCGAATGGCTCCCGGAAGCCGTGCTGCCGGGGCTGCCCGTCGTCCAGCCGGGCACGCTCATCGGC
Organism: Phreatobacter sp.; assembly: GCF_030691135.1. GTDB lineage: Bacteria > Pseudomonadota > Alphaproteobacteria > Rhizobiales > Phreatobacteraceae > Phreatobacter. Next base: position 21,242 of record NZ_JAUYFA010000074.1, on the reverse strand, counting down.
GCCGAAGGGACCGTGGAGCGCTGGTATCTCGGCCCCGCCGAGCTGGTCTTCCACTCCGGTGAGACGGCCCATTACCGCGACAATCTCGTGTCGGGCCGGCCGGCCGTCTGGGTGGCGCTGCGCGAGGGCGCCGACGGCGGCTGGTTCGTGGCGGGAGCGACCGTCGACCCCTATGAGGGAGAGGCCTTCGTCGATGCCGTGTCCGACAAGGTCGAGCCTCTGGCCATGCCGCATGAGATCGCTGTCGAGCTGCAGGCCTTCGTCGACGCCCACCACGTCGAGGCGCCCTTCTTCAAGCGCAAGCGCGACCGCAAGGATCCCCACGCCGAGCCCGACTTCGGTCTCGGACACCCCGCGCGTCAGACACCCGGGAGGCGTTCATGAGCCGCGGTCATGAGGGGTTCATCTCCCGCTGGTCCCGGCTGAAGCGCGAGCCAGAGCCGGCTCCGGCCCCGCCGGCTGCGGCCGAGCCGGCGTCGCCCGCCCTTCCCGAGGGCAAGACGCTCGACGATCTCCTGGCGGAACTCCCGAGGCTCGACGACCTCGTCCCCGGGCAGAGCCTCATCGCGTTCATGCAGCCGTGGGTACCGACCGGCCTGCGCAACGCCGCGCTGCAGCGCATGTGGCTGCTCGACCCCGCGATCCGCGATTATGTCAGCCCGGCGCTGGACTACGCCTACGACTACAACACGCCGGGTGCCGCGCCTGGCTTCGGCCCGATGGAGACGGGCCGGGACGCCATCCGCGAAGTGGCCGAGATGTTCGACAGGGCGCTCGGGCGGGATGCAGCCGGCGAACCGGTCGTCGCCGGCGGGGGCCAAGACAATGTGTCGCAATCGCGCCCCGAACCGGCCCCGTCTGATGGTGCAGCGCAGCAAATTCCGCCCGTTGCGCAGGTCGCCGGGAAGCCCGCCGCCGAGGAGCCCGCCCAGGAGACCGGCAATCCACGCCAAACCGGTGTTGAACCGGCTTCCGATCGTGTTGCAACGCACAATAATGTTAGCGAAACGAATGACTTGCGGCCTGTCGCCCGGCGCCACGGCGGTGCCCTTCCGGGCTGACGGCCGCTTGCCATCACCGCTCATAGCTTGTACCTATTCTAAGACGAATGTAGAGAGCCTATGGCCTAAGGCGCGCCGACAAGCGCCGGCCGGGTAAGGGAACGGGCACGGCAGTGCGTGAGCGGGGACTAGAGGAAGCGATCAAGGCGGTCGGCGGGGTTGGTGCCCTGGCGCGTGCGCTTGGCATTTCGCAGCCCTCCGTCTCCAGCTGGAGCCGCGTGCCGCCCGAGCGTGTCATCGCGGTCGAGAAAATCTCCGGTGTTGGCCGCCACGTGCTGCGACCCGACATCTATCCCGAGAGCCGGTCGAGCATCGCCGTGGCCATGGAAGCCGCCCAGGACCGATCTGCAGGTGTCGACGAGATGGATCGGCTGCGGTCGGCCGAATACGGCCTGCTGGCCCTTCTCCTGTTTCGCGTTCCCACCGCCGATGTCCTGGGCCGCGTTGCGGCGCTGAAGGGCGACGTGTCGCCGCTTGGAATGGCCCATCTGGCCCTCGCCAAGGCCGCCAGCGAAGCCTCGGTCGAAGCTGTCAACCGCGAGTTCTTCGATCTCTTCGTCGGAGTCGGTCGCGGCGAGCTTCTGCCCTATGCCTCCTACTATCTGACGGGCTTCCTGCACGAGCGTCCGCTCGCCGCCGTGCGCCAGTCCTTCGTCGACCTCGCCATCATCCGTGATGACGACTCGCGCGAGCCGGAAGACCACATAGCCCTGCTGTTCGACGTGATGGCGAACCTCGCCGTCCGCGAGATCGGCCAGGGCTACGAGACGGAGAAGGCCTTCTTCGAGGCGCATCTGAAGCCTTGGGCCGGCCGCTTTTTCGCTGATCTGGAATCGATGACGAACAGACCCTTCTATGCCGCCGTCGGCGCGGTCGGTCGCCTGTTCGTCGCCATTGAAGACGAGGCTTTCTCCTTCGACGCCTGAGGCGCGAGGGACGAACGGGAGGACGCGACCATGTCGGGTAGTGCCAAGAACCAAGGAAACGCCGCCGCTCCGGCTCGCCGCGCTTTCCTCAAGGCGATGACGGGGGCGTCCGTCGTCACCGCAGCAGCCATCGTCGGCGCCGAGCCGGCCGAAGCCCAGACCGCCACGCGCGAGAGCCGGAACGAACGCACAAAGGCCCGTTACCAGGCCAATTCTGCGGACGTCCAGGCTTTCTATCGCACCAACCGCTACTGAGAGGCGCTCCCCCATGCTCATCAAGCGCAAGTCCCAGGACGCTGCCCGCACCCGCCTCACCGGCCTCGCCGGCGGCCTGACCTCCGGGGTGATGGATCGTCGTACCTTCCTCGCCCGCTCCGGCCTCACCGCCGCCGGCGCCGTCGCCGTCGGCTCGCTGACCCTCGGTGCTGTCCGTCGCGCCGAGGCTGTCGCCGCCCCCCAGCCGGGCGTCGCCATCACCGTCAAGAAGAACATGTGCACCCATTGCTCGGTGGGCTGCACCGTCAAGGCCGAGGTGCAGAACGGCGTCTGGACCGGCCAGGAGCCGGCCTGGGAGAGCCCGATCAACCGCGGCACGCATTGCGCCAAGGGCGCCGCCTCGCGTGAGCTCGTCTTCGGCGAGCGCCGCGTCAAATATCCGATGAAGCTCGTCGGCGGCCAGTGGCAGCGCATCTCGTGGGACCAGGCGTTCAACGAGATCGGCGACAAGATGATGGAGATCCGCGGCAAGTCCGGCGCCGATTCCGTCTACATGCTCGGCTCGGCCAAGTTCACCAACGAAGCGGCCTATCTGTTCCGCAAGTTCGCCGCCTTCTGGGGCACGAACAACGTCGACCACCAGGCCCGCATCTGCCACTCCACCACGGTGGCCGGCGTCGCCAACACCTGGGGCTACGGCGCCCAGACGAACTCCTACAACGACATCCGCAATTCCAAGACCATGATCATCATGGGCGGCAACCCTGCCGAGGCCCATCCCGTGTCGCTGCAGCATGTGCTGGTCGGCAAGGAGATCAACCGCGCCAACATGATCGTCATCGATCCCCGCATGACGCGTACTGCCGCCCATGCGACGGAATATGTCCGCATCCGCTCCGGCACCGACATTCCGGTGATCTGGGGCATCATGTGGCACATCATCAAAAACGGCTGGGAGGACAAGGAGTTCCTCGCCCAGCGCGTCTACGGCATGTCCGAGGCGCTGAAGGAAGTCGAGAAGTGGGACCCGAAGACCGTCGAGGACGTGTCGGGCGTTCCTGGCGCCCAGCTCGAGAAGGTCGCCAAGCTCTTCGCCACCGAGAAGCCCTCGACCCTGATCTGGTGCATGGGCGCCACCCAGCACACGGTCGGCACCGCCAACGTGCGCGCCTACTGCACGCTGCTGCTGCTCACCGGCAATGTCGGCGCGCCCGGCACCGGCGCCAACATCTTCCGCGGTCACACCAACGTCCAGGGTGCGACCGATCTCGGCCTCGATGTCGGTAACCTCCCGCTCTATTACGGCCTGGTCGAGGGCGCCTGGCGCCACTGGTCGCGTGTCTGGGACGTGCCCTACGACTACTTTGTGTCGCGCTTCGACGACGTGCCGGCCAAGGGCGGCCGCGCCGCCCGTACCGGCAAGCAGAACATGGAGGTCTCCGGCATCCCGTCGACCCGCTGGTTTGACGCGACCCTGCTGCCGGGCGAGCAGGTGGACCAGAAGGACAACGTCAAGGCGATGTTCGTCATGGGTCACGGCGGCAACACCATCCCGCGCGTTCCGGCGGCGGTCGAGGGCCTCGGCAAGCTCGAACTTCTCGTGGTTGTCGACCCGCATCCGACCAACTTCGTCTCGCTGCACAACCGGCGCGACGGCACCTATGTCCTGCCGGCCTGCACCAATTTCGAGTGCGACGGGTCGCGGACCGCATCCAACCGGTCGGTCCAGTGGGGCGAGAAGGTGGTGGAGCCGATCTTCGAATCGGCGACCGACTACTGGATCATCTACAAGTTCGCCCAGAAGCTCGGTTTCGCCACTGAGATGTTCAAGAACTACACGATGATCAAGGGCAAGTACGGCGACGAGCCCCAGGCCGAATCCATTCTCCGCGAGATCAACCGCGGCGGCTGGTCGACCGGCTATACTGGCCAGTCACCGGAGCGCATCAAGGCGCACATGGCGAACCAGGACAAGTTCGACATCGTCACCCTGCGCGCGCCGAAGGATCTGGCGGACGTCGGCGGTGACTTCTACGGCCTGCCCTGGCCGTGCTGGGGCAAGCCCGAGGTGCGTCACCCCGGCACGCATATCCTCTACAATACCAATGTCGCTATCAAGGACGGCGGCGGTACCTTCCGGCCGCGCTTCGGCCTGGAGCGCAACGGCGAGACGCTGCTGGCGCAGAATTCCTGGAGCCTCGATTCGGCGATCCAGGACGGCTATCCGGAGTTCACCTATGCCATCTTCCAGCGACTCGGCTGGGATTCGGCTCTGACCCCGGACGAAAAGGCGCAGATCGAGCGTCAGGGCGGAGCCAATCCCGGCGCCGTGTCCTGGGCGACCGACCTCTCCGGCGGCATCCAGCGTGTCTGCCTCGAGAAGAACGTCTGCCCCTTCGGCAACGGCAAGGCCCGCGCCATCGCCTGGAACCTGCCCGATCCGGTGCCGATCCATCGCGAGCCGATCTACACGCCCCGCACCGACCTCGTGGCCAAGTATCCGGCCCGCGCGGACGAGCGCACACTTCGCATGCCCAACCTCCACACGACCTATCAGAAAGGCGCAGTGGACAAGGGGATCGCGCGGCAGTTCCCGATCATCCTCACCTCCGGCCGGCTGGTCGAGTACGAAGGCGGTGGCGAGGAGACCAGGTCCAACAAGTGGCTCGCTGAGCTGCAGCAGGACATGTTCGTCGAGATCAACCCGCGTGACGCCGGCCAGCGCAGCATCGCCGACGGTTCCTGGGTTTGGGTCGCCGGCCCGGAGGGCGGTCGCGCCCGCGTCAAGGCGCTGGTCACCGAGCGCGTCGGTCCCGGCGTCGCCTGGATGCCCTTCCACTTCGGTGGCTGGTACCAGGGCGTCGACCAGCGCAGCAATTACCCGCAGGGGACGGATCCGATCGTCCTCGGCGAGAGCGTCAACACTGTGACCACCTACGGCTACGACCCGGTGACGGGAATGCACGAAGGCAAGGCCACGCTCTGTCAGATCCAGGCAGCGTGAGAGGGAGGACCTGATCCATGGCCCGCATGAAATTCCTCTGCGACGCTGATCGCTGCATCGAATGCAACGCCTGCGTCACCGCCTGCAAGAACGAGCACGACGTGCCCTGGGGCATCAACCGCCGCCGCGTCGTCACCCTCAACGACGGCAAGCCCGGCGAGCGCTCCATCTCGATGGCCTGCATGCACTGCACCGACGCGCCCTGCGCGGCGGTCTGCCCGGTGAACTGCTTCTACACCACGGCGGACGCGGTGGTGCTCCACTCCAAGGAGCTCTGCATCGGCTGCGGTTACTGCTTCTACGCCTGCCCCTTCGGCGCGCCGCAATATCCGCGCGTCAGCAATTTCGGCACGCGTGGCAAGATGGACAAGTGCACCTACTGCGCCGGCGGCCCGCTGGCGGATGGTTCGACGGCCGAATATGCCGCTTACGGGGCCAACCGCCTCGCCGAGGGCAAGCTGCCGCTCTGCGCCGAGATGTGCTCGACCAAGGCTCTCCTTGCCGGTGACAGCGCGATGATCGCGACCATCTACAAGGAGCGCGTGCTGAGGCGCGGTTACGGCTCCGGCGCCTGGGGCTGGCAGACGGCCTACAAGGAAACGATCGCCATCTGATCCGCTGCGGCGGCGGGTTCGCCCGCCGCCCTCATCGCCGTCAATTCCGGATGACCGCGGGTGCGGTCCATCCACAGGGAGGACCACCCGATGCGCTTCTCGCTTCGGTCTCTCGTTGCAGCCTTCGCTGTTGCAACGGCCCTATTCATCGCCGCGCCGGCCTTCGCCCAGCAGCCGACCTCGGTCAATCCGACGGCCGCCTCCGTGCAGGAGCGCCAGCTCCTGGACGCGCTGCGGTCCGGGACACCGGGCCAGGGCACGACGCTATCGGGCCGCATCACCATCCCCGACGCCAGCGCGGGCAACCTGATCCAGCCGCAGGGCCAGGCCTGGCGTATCTTCCACCAGGGCACGATGCACTGGATCGGCGCCATCGCCATCCTCGGCATGCTCGGCCTTCTCGCGGTCTTCTACATGACCCGCGGCCGCATCATGATCGAAGCCGGCCGGGCGGGCGTCACCATCCTGCGCTTCTCCACCTTCGAGCGCTTCATCCACTGGCTCACGGCGGGTTGCTTCATCATCCTGGCCCTGTCGGGACTGAACGTCACCTTCGGCAAGTTCGTCCTGGCGCCGCTGTTCGGCGAAGGCGCCTTCGCCGCCATGTCGCAATGGGCCAAATATGCCCATAACTACCTCGCCTGGCCGTTCATGCTCGGGCTGGTCTTCATGTTCGTCACCTGGGTCGTCCACAACATCCCGGACAGCACCGACATCAACTGGATCAAGAAGGGTGGCGGACTGGTCGGCAGCGAGCATCCCCCGGCGAAGAAGTTCAACGCCGGACAGAAGGTCATCTTCTGGTCCGTCATCATCGGCGGCGGTCTCCTGTCGCTCTCGGGCGTCTACCTCCTGTTCCCCGAATGGGCGGGCGGCGTCCTGGCCCTGCAGTTCTGGAACATCATCCATGGCATCGTCTCCGTGCTCCTGATCGCCGCGATGATCGCCCATATCTATATCGGCTCGGTCGGCATGGAGGGCGCGGCGGATGCCATGACCTCCGGCGAGGTCGATCTCAATTGGGCCAAGGAGCACCATTCGCTCTGGGTCGAGGAGAAAATGGGCAAGGGTGCGGCTCATCCCCACGCCTCTGCTCAGCCCGCCGAATAGACCTGTCCGCAAGGTCATGCGATGCGCGCCCGGCCGAAAGGTCGGGCGTCTTCGTCTCAGGGGCTGGCGCCTGCTCGGCCGACGCCCTAGTTTCCCGCGCAGCCGGGACCTTGCCCCGGACGGGCCGGGGGAGCGTTCATGAAGGTCGTCGGACTTGCGGGATGGAGCGGGGCGGGCAAGACCACGCTGCTCGCCCGCGTCATCCCCGTCCTGACCGCGCGGGGCCTCGGCGTCTCCACCGTCAAACACGCCCACCACGCCTTCGACATCGATCAGCCGGGCAAGGATTCCCATGCCCATCGCACGGCAGGCGCCACCGAGGTGCTCGTCGCCTCGGGCCGCCGCTGGGCCCTGATGCACGAGTTGCGCGAGACCGAGGAACCACGCCTCGCCGATCTCCTGATGCGCCTCTCCCCCGTCGACCTCGTGATCGTCGAGGGTTTCAAGCGCGAGGCCCATCCCAAGGTCGAGATCCACCGCGCCGCCAACGGCAAGCCCTGGCTCTTTCCCGACATCTCCCACGTCCATGGGCTGATCTGCGATGTCGCGCCGCCGCCCTGGACAGGCCCGCGCGTCGGCCTCGACGCCGGCGAAGCGGCCGCCGACCTGCTGGTCGACGCCGCCGAGCCCCTGGGCGAAGTCGTCGCGCGTCTGAGGGCCACCGCTCCGCTGGAACTGGCGCGCCAGCCGCGCAAGGCGACGCGGACGGGATAGGCCATGGCCCAGCTCTCCTCCGACCAGTTCGCCTTTGGCGGCCAGCTTCTGTCCGTCGAGGAGGCGCTGTCCCGCGTCGGTGCGGGACTGTCCCCCGTCGCCGAGACCGAGGAGGTCGCGCTACTCGATGCCGATGGCCGGATCCTCGCCGGCCCGCTCGTCGCCCCGGTCAACCTGCCCCCCTTCTTCAACTCCGCCGTCGACGGCTATGCCGTGCGCCTCGCCGACCTGACGCCCGGCGCCGAGACGCGCCTCGCCATCGGCTCGCGCGTTCCCGCCGGCGCCGTGGCCGCCGCCTCCCGCCCGGCGGAAGCTGTGCGCATCTTCACCGGCGCACCGATGCCGGAGGGCTGCGACACCGTTTTCATGCAGGAGGATGTGCGGCTCGACGGCGATGCCGTCATGCTGCCGCCGGGCCTTGCCGCCGGTGCCAATTGCCGCCCGGCGGGGGAGGATCTGCCGGCAGGCGGCCTCGCGCTGGCCGCCGGCCGGCTGATGGCTCCGGAAACGATCGCGCTGGCGGCCGCCCTGGGCCTGACCCGCGTCACGGTCCGCCGCCGCGTGCGGGTCGCGGTCTTCTCGACGGGCAACGAGATCGTCTCGCCGGGCACGCCGCTTGGGCCCGCCCAGCTCTATGATTCCAACCGCTTCATGCTGCAGGCCCTGCTCCGCCGTCTCGGCGTCGCCGTCACCGACCTCGGCATCCTCGGAGACGACCGGTCGGCGATCGCCGCGGCGCTGCGGGCGGCCGCCACAGACCACGACCTGATCCTGACGTCCGGCGGAGTCTCCACCGGTGAGGAGGATCACGTCAAGACGGCGGTTGAGGCTGTCGGCAGCCTCACCTTCTGGCGCCTCGCCATCAAGCCAGGACGCCCTGTCGCCATGGGCGTGATCCCTTCGGACAGGCCCGGCCAGTCAGCCGCCTTCATCGGCCTGCCCGGCAATCCCGTCGCCGTCTTTGTCACCTTCGCCCATGTCGTCCGGCCGTTCCTGGCCGTTCTGGCAGGCGGCGCGCCGACGGCGCCCATGGCCCTGCCGGTGCGCTCCGCCTTCCCCTACAGGAAGAAGACCGGCCGGCGGGAATATGTGCGCGTCGCGCTCCGACGTGGCGCCGATGGGGTGATCGAGGCGGTGAAGCATCCGCGCGACGGTGCCGGGGTCATCACGTCGCTGACCGAGACTGACGGGCTGATCGAACTGCCCGAGCCGGTGGAGCGCGTGGCGCCCGGCGAAACCGTCGCCTTCCTCGCCTACGCGCTACTGCGCTGACCTCTAGGCCTCAGGAAAGCGGGCGAGGATCGTCTCGGCCTCCGCCAGATCCTCGGGGCTGTTGGCGTTGAAGAAGGGGTCACAGGGCGCCGTCGGCCACACCGCCTCTGCAATGCCATGGCGCGCCGTCCAGCGGTCGATCTTGCGCATGTCCTCGACAACCAGGGCATGCCGGAGGTCGGCGGCCAGCGACACCGGCCAGAGTCCGACGACCGGATGGGTCTGGTCGCCGGAGCGGGCGCAGGCGAGCGCCGTTCCCGCCGTCTCGCGCGCTGCATGCAACCGCTTAACCAGATCGGCTGGCAGAAAAGGCGAATCCGTCGGGATCGACACGAGCCAGCCCGTTCCGGGCCGCTGCGCCGCCATCCATTCGAGCGCCGCCAGAATGCCGGCGAGCGGTCCGGCGAACCCCTCCACCGTGTCGGCCACGACCGGCAGGCCGAGGCCGGCGAAGCGCGCCGGGTCGCCATTGGCATTGACGATGAGACCGTCGCACTGCGGGCCGATGCGGGCCACGGCGCGATCGAGGAGCGTCACGCCCCCGACGCTGCGCAGCGGCTTGTCGCCGCCACCCATGCGCCGGGCGAGGCCGCCGGCCAGCAGCACGCCGAGGGTCTCGGGATGGGTCACGCCTCAGTCCTCCGCGCCCTTGCGCCGGTGACGGGCGCTCTCGTCCGCGACATAGGCGAGGTCCTGGTCGAAGACGATGCGATCCTCGCCGGCCAGCGCCACGAACCGCTTGCCCTTGGCGCGGCCGATCAGGGTCAGGCCGCACTGGCGTGCCAGTTCCACACCCCAGGCGGTAAAGCCGGAGCGCGAGACGAGGACCGGAATGCCCATGCGTACGGTCTTGATGACCATCTCCGAGGTCAGCCGCCCGGTCGTATAGAAGATCTTGTCGGCGCCGCTCTCGCCGTGGCGGAACATCCAGCCGGCGATCTTGTCCACCGCATTGTGACGGCCGACATCCTCCATATAGACCAGCGGCTGGTCTTCGCGGCACAGGACGCAGCCATGGATCGCGCCGGCCTCGAGATAGAGCGAGGGCATCGTGTTGATGGCGTGGGTCAGCCGGTAGAGCCACGACGTGCGGAACGCGGAGCGGGGCAGCGAAATCTCCGACAGCGCCTCCATGAGGTCGCCGAAGGCCGTGCCCTGGGCGCAGCCTGAGGTCTGCGTCCGCTTCTTCAGCTTGGCCTCGAAATTGGTGTGCTCTTCCGTGCGCACCACCACCACCTCGAGATCCTCGTCATAATCGACGCCGGTGACCACGTCCGTGGGCTTCAGCATGTTCTGGTTGAGCAGATAGCCGATGGCGAGATAGTCGGGATAATCGCCGATCGTCATCATCGTGACGATCTCCTGGGCATTCAGATAGAGCGTCAGCGGCCGCTCCACCGTCACCGAGGTCTCGATCCGCTCGCCGCTCTCGTTGACGCCGGTGACCCTCTCGGTGAGGCGCGGGTCGGCGGGGTTGGGCACGATCAGCGGGGCGGATTGGGACATGGCACCGAGAGTCACGATGGAACCCGCGTCCATAGCACGGCGCCGCAGCGCCGTGCCATCGGCCCGTTGCCTCACTCCTTCGGCAGGCCTGGGGCGACAAAGCCGTGCTTGGCGAGGATCTGCTGGCCCGGCGGGGACAGGACGAACAGGGCCAGCCGGTAGGCCGCGGGCGAGGCGCTGGCGATGACGGTGATGCCATAATCGGCGCCGACCGCCAGGGTCTCCGGCAGAGGCACCATCCGGATGCCGGGTTGTTCGCGCGCGATCGGACCCGCATTGGTGCAATAGGCCAGGAAGAGGTCCGCCTTGCCCTCGGCGATCACATGGCCATAGGCGTTGCGACCGGCCGGGACCGGCGCGCTGGTCGGGCCGCCGGTCAACTGAAGCGCCTTGGCCTCCAGCGCCGCCCGTGCCCCCGCCCGCACCGCCTCGGCGCGGGCGAAAACCTGGTAGGCATAGTCGCCGGCCGGATCGGCCCGCGGCGTCGAGGTGCCGAGTTTGATCGCCGGGTCGAGCATGCGATCGAGCAGGGTGGCCGGTGTCACCTCAAGCCCCGGCCGCACGAAGGCGCAGAGCGCGTTGCGGGCGAAGAGAACGACGGGCCCGGCCTTGCCGGCGGTGGCCAAGGCCTGGGGATGGGTCATATTGGCGGAGGCGAAGACCTCCGCGCGTTCGCCGCCGGCGATGGCCTCGCGGATCAGACCGGAGGGGCGATAGACCTGGGTCACCTTCGGCCCGCCAGCCGCCTCGAAGGCCGACGAAACCTCCGTCAGTGCGCCACGCAGGCTCCCCGCCGCGTGCAGGAGGACGGCCTCCTGGGCCATGACCGAACCTGTACTCAACGCCAGGACAGCCGTAACGATCAGCGTCCGCATCTCAAGCCCCCGTATCGGAGGCATTGGCGAAGAACAGCTGCTGACCGTTGATCTTGTAGTCGGCAATGGCCTTCTGGCCCTCCGGGCTAACGATCCAGTCGATGAAAGCCTGGCCATCCGCCTGTTTCACATGCGGGTGACGCTGCGGGTTCACCAGCATGATGCCGTACTGGTTGAACAGGCGACGGTCGCCTTCGACGAGGATGTCGAGATCACCGCGGTTGCGGAACGACAGCCAGGTGGCGCGGTCGGACAGGACATAGGCGTTCATGCCGCCCGCCGTGTTGAGGGCGGCGCCCATGCCCTGGCCGATCTCGCGGTACCAGGTCCCGCGCGTGGCGGCGAGATCGATGCGGGCCGCCTGCCACAGGGCGAGTTCGGCCTGATGCGTGCCGGAGCGGTCGCCGCGCGACACGAAGGGCGCCGCCTTGGTCTGGATGGCGGTCAGGGCGGCGGCGATGTCGCGCGAGCCCTTGATACCGGCCGGGTCGCTCTTCGGACCGATGAGCACGAAGTCGTTGTACATGACCGGGCGGCGCGGGCCGCCATGGCCGTCGGCGACGAATTTCTCCTCGGCTGCGCGCGCGTGCACGAAGACGACATCCGCATCGCCGCGCCGCCCGGTGTCGAGAGCCTGGCCGGTGCCCTGGCTGATGACCCGGACGTCGATGCCGGTCTTCGCCTTGAACAGCGGCAGGAGATGGTTGAACAGGCCGGAATCGACGGTCGACGTGGTCGAGGCCACCGTGATGAACCGGGTGCCCGCCGGGGCCGGTGCCGCGGTCGTCGCAGCGGGACGCGTATCCTGGGCCAGCGCCGCGGCGCCGAGTGCCAGCAGCGCCGTCGTGGCGCCCAGCAGATGTCTCTTGGTCAGCATGGTCGTCTCCTCAGGGTTGTCGGACCGGATCACCAGACGAGGTCACCGGCGATGAAGGCGCGGGCCTCGGTGCTGGCCGGGCCGGCGAAGAAGGTTGCGGCCTCGGCGTCCTCGCCGAGGTGGCCGCGGTGGAGGAACAGCACGCGGTCAGCGAGCCGCCGCGCCTGCCCCATGTCGTGGGTGGCCATGACCAGCGTCATGCCCTCGCCCCTGAGCGCCATCAGCATCTCCTCGATCTGGCGCGTGGCGCCGGGATCGAGCTGCGAGGTCGGCTCGTCGAGAAACAGGACCTGCGGGCGCAGCGCCCAGGCCCGGGCGATGGCAAGCCGCTGTTGTTCGCCGCCCGACATGAGCCGCGCCGGGCGATCGGCGAGGCCGGCGAGCCCGAAACGCTCGAGTGCTTCCGCGGCACGCGCGGTCCTCTCGCCGCGCGACAGGCCGAAGGCGGCCAGTGCATGCAGGATGTTGGCGCGGGCCGAGCGGCGCAGCATGACCGGCTTCTGGAACACCATGGCGTGGCGTTTCACGCCGCTGACGATCCCGTCAGCCGCTGCCCACGAGATGGACCCGGAGTGCGGCGTCAGCAGTCCGTGGCAGAGCCGCAGGGTCAGCGACTTGCCGGACCCGTTGGGGCCGATCAGCACCGTCAGACCGCCCTGCGGCAGGGTGAAGCCGATGCCGTCGACCAGCCGGCGCCCGCCGGCCTCGAAGACCAGATCGGTCACCGTCAGCGGCAGGACGGAGAGGGTGTCGCGCATGCCGCTCATCCGGCGAAGCGCGCGCCGACACGGCTCGCGCCATAGGTGACGGCGTTGATGGCGAGGGTCAGCAGGATCAGCACGATGCCGAGGCCGAGCGCCAGCGGCAGGTCGCCCTTGGAGGTCTCAAGGGCGATCGCGGTCGTCATCGTGCGGGTGTAGCCGGCGATATTGCCGCCGACGATGAGCACGGCGCCGACCTCGGCGCTGGCCCGGCCGAACCCCGCGAGGATCGCGGTGGCGAGGGCGAAGCGCCCATCCCAGAGCAGGGTGGGAATGGCGCTGCGGCCGGTCAGTCCGATCGACGCCAGGTGCTCGCGATATTCACCGTGGAGATCCTCGGTGAGCTGCCGCGTGATGGCGATGACGATGGGCAGGACCAGCAGCGTCTGCGCGAGCACCATGGCGGTCGGCGTGAACAGCAGGCCGAGCGGCCCGAGCGGCCCCGAGCGCGACAGCAGCAGGAAGACGAGGAGCCCGGCGACCACGGGCGGCAGACCCATCAGCGCATTGACCAGCACGATGACCGCACCGCGGCCCGGAAAGCGCGCGAGCGCCAGCAGGGCGCCGAGCGGCAGGCCGATGAACGCGGCGATGGCCACGGCGGACAGCGTCACGGTCAGCGACAGGCCGACGATGGCGAGGAAGGCCGGGTCGCCGCCGAGGATCAGCCCGATGGCGGCGGCGAAGGACTGGGAGATGTCCAAGGGGGGTAAAGTCCAGTGTCTGCGGCAAACTCTTGCGAACTCTACAAAAAATGCATAGGAATAGGCAAATATGGAATCAATGCATTCAAGAGCATATCTATGCAGGACGATGTCTTCCTGACCACGGACGAGGCGGCGGCCTATCTCCGCATGAAGGAGCGCAAGCTCTACGAACTGGTGGCGAACGGCGCGGTGCCCTGTTCGAAGGTCAGCGGCAAATGGCTGTTTCCCCGTGCGGCGCTCGACCGCTGGGTGGCCGCAGGCCTCGCCCGGCCCGACGGTTTCGTCGCCGAGCCTGCCCCACCCATCGTCGGTGGCAGCCACGATCCCCTGCTCGAATGGGCCCTGCGCCAGTCGGGATCGGGCCTGGCGCTGCTCGCCGAGGGGTCCGAGGCGGGGCTCGACCGGCTGGAGCGCAACGAGGTCGCTGCCGCCGCCATTCATCTGCACGACGCGGGCGAAGACGAGGCTGCGAACCGCTCCGGCGTCATCGCCCGGGCGGGCCTCCACGACGCGGTGGTGATCGGCTTCGCCCGCCGCGAGCAGGGCTTTCTCGTCGCTCCCGGCAACCCGCTGGCCATCGGCACGCTGGATGACGTGGCGCGGCGCGAGGCGCGTATCGGACTTCGCCCGGCCGGCGCCGGCGCCCAACTGCTGCTGGCCGCCGTGGCGGCGAGGGCGGGCATGGCCCTCGACCGTCTCCGGCGTGCGCCGACACCCTATCCGACGGGGCCGGATCTCGCTCTCGCCATCCGCGGTGACGAGATCGATTGCGGCATCGCCACCCGGGCCGTCGCCGCCATGCATGGTCTTGGCTTCGTGCCGCTGGTCTGGGAGACCTTCGATCTCGTGCTGCGTCGTCGCACCTATTTCGAGCCTCCCGCCCAGCGGCTCTTCGCCTTTCTGCGCGAGTCGGGCTTCGCCCGCCGCGCCGAGGCCCTGGGTGGCTACGACGTGGCGCCCGCGGGTGTCGTGCGGCTCAACCGGTGACATGAACGGCGCGCGCCCCATATGAGCCTCATGTCCAGCGCCACCACGCTCACGCCCCTCGGCGATGCCCTCGCCCGCCTCCTCGCCGGTCTCGCGCCCGTGCCGCCCGAAATCGTGCCGGTGGGTGAGGCTGTCGGCTGGGTCGCGGCCGTGACGCTGCGGGCCGCGATGGCCCTTCCCGCCAGGTCAGTCGCGCTGCGGAGCGGCATCGCGGTGGCCAGCGCCGACCTCGTCGGCGCCTCCCCCTACACGCCGGCGATGATGGCGTCGGCGCCGCCGCGGCTGTTCCACGGCGATGACCTCCCTGCCGGCACCGATGCGGTGCTTCCCGCCGATGCCGTCACTGTCTCGGGGCCGGTCCACGAGATCGGCCAGCCGGCCTATCCCGGCGAGGGTGCGGCGCTGGCCGGCAGCGACCTGGCGCAGGACGCGCTGCTCGTCGCGGGGGGCGCCACGATCACCGCCGAGATCGCCCTGGCGCTGGCCCTGGCCGGCATCACCACCGTGGCGATCCGCCGGCCGCGCATCGCCGTGATGGGAGATAATGCCGGCGCCGCAGCGGTCTGGCTGGCTGCGCGGCTGTCGGCAGCGGGCTGCGCCGTCGTCACCATGCCGCCCGTCGATCTCACCCTGCACCTCGCGGCCGACCCGGCCGGAGTCGCGGTGGACCTGTCCGGCATCGCCGTCCGTCCGGGCGGCGATATGGCGCTGTCCGGCGATGCCACCGGCCGCATGCTCGTCCTCGCGCCGCGGTTCGACGCCGTCGTCATGGGCTTCTATGCCCTCGTTCTGCCCTTCGTCGCGGCCGCTACGGCGCGGCGGCCCCGCCTTGTCACCCGTCCGCTCACCCGCAAGATCGTCTCGCAGGTGGGTCTTGCCGACATCGCCCTGCTCCGCCACACCGGCGATGCCTTTGAGCCACTCGGCATCGGGCGTGTCACCCTGTCGGCCCTGCTCGCCGCCGATGCCGTCGCCATCCTCGATCCGGCAAGCGAGGGTGCCGCGGCCGGCGCGCCGCTCGCCGCGATCCCCTTCACGGAGCCTTTCGAACCGCTATGACCCCCAACGCCGCCATCGTTCAGGACCAGTTCCTGACAGTCCTGTCCCGCGACGAGGCCATTGCCCGTTTCCGCGCGGCACTCGACCTCACGCCGCTCGGGGCTGAGCCGGTGGCTCTCGACGGGCTGGTGGGACGTGTCCTCGCCGAAACCATCGCCGCCCCGGTCGACACGCCGCCCTTCGACCGCTCGGTGGTCGACGGCTTCGCCCTGCGCGCCGCCGATGTGCCGACCGCTTCCGAGGCGGCGCCGGTCTGGCTGCTGCTCAACGACGAGACGATCGCCTGCGGAACCCCGCCCGGTCTCGCCGTGACGGTCGGCACGGCGACGCCCATCGCGACGGGTGGTCCCATCCCCCGCGGCGCCGATGCTGTGGTGATGATCGAGCATACCGCGTTCGAGCCCGGGCGCGGCCTGTCCGTCCAGCGGGCCGCCGGTCCCGGCCAGAACATCGCCTTCGCCGGCTCCGACATCGCCCGCGGCGAAACCCTGCTGCGCCGCGGCACGGTGATCGGCTCGCGCGAGATCGGCATGCTCGCCGCGGTCGGTGCCGCGGCGGCACCTGTCTGGCGCAAGCCGCGGGTCGCGGTCATTTCCACCGGCGACGAACTGGTGGCACCGGGCGACGCACTCAGGCCCGCGGCCATCTACGATTCCAACGGCCCCATCGTTGCAGCGGCGCTTGAGGAGAACGGCTGCACCGCCATCCGCTTCGGCGCCGTCCCCGATGCGGCCGAGGCGCTCGAGGCGGCCATTCGGCAAGCCCATGCCACCTGCGACGCCGTCATCCTCTCCGGCGGCACCTCGAAAGGTGCCGGAGACCTGACCTATCGCCTTGTCGAGAAGCTCGGCGCCCCGGGCATCGTTGCCCATGGCGTCGCCCTGAAGCCGGGCAAGCCGCTCTGTCTCGCCGTCTGCGAAGGCAAGCCGGTGGTCGTCCTGCCGGGCTTTCCGACCTCTGCCATGTTCACCTTCCACGACATCGTCGCCCCGGTCCTGCGCCTTCTGGCAGGTCTGCCCGAGCGGGCGGAGATCGGCGTCACGGCGCGCACCGCAGCGCGCATCCCCTCCGATCTCGGCCGGACCGAATTCGTCATGGTGGCGCTCTCCGAAGGCCCCGAGGGCCTTGCCGCCTATCCCGTCGGCAAGGGCTCGGGCGCCGTCACCGCCTTCAGCCAGGCCGACGGGTTCCTCACCATCGACGCGTTGAGCGAGGCCATGGCGGCGGGTGCCGAGACCACTGTCACGCTCTTCGCTCCCCACATCGTTCCGCCCGACCTCACCATCATGGGCAGCCACTGCACCGGCCTCGACGCCGTGATCGAGCACCTGGCGGACAGCGGCGTCACCGCCCGTTCCCATGCCCTCGGGAGCCTCGGCGGTCTCGCCGCCCTGAAGCGCGGCGAGTGCGACATCGCGCCGATCCACCTTCTCGATGCCGCCACCTCCCGCTACAACGCACCCTTCCTGGCGGAGGGCATGCGCCTCGTTCCCGGCTGGCGCCGCATGCAGGGCATCGTCTATCGGCCTGGCGACAGCCGTTTCGATGGCCTCACCGCGCCCGAACAGGCGCTGGCGGCGGCATGGGCCGACCCGGACTGCCTGATGGTCAACCGCAATGCCGGAGCCGGCACGCGCATGCTCCTCGATGGGCTCCTCGCCGGCCGCAAACCGCCCGGCTACTGGAACCAGCCGCGCTCTCACAATGCGGTGGTCGCCGCCATCGCCCAGAGCCGGGCCGACTGGGGCCTTGCCATCGCCCCGGCCGCCGCGGCCCTCGGTCTCGGCTTCATCCCGCTGGCGCAGGAGCATTACGATTTCGCCGTGGCTGCCGTCCCGCGCCGCCCGGCGGTCCTCGCCCGGTTCGAGGCGGCGCTTGCGGCAGCCGGTCCGGCGCTGGTCGGTCTCGGCTTCACGCCTGCCGGCGAGGTCCGGGACGCCTGACGTCCCCTGGCGTGGCGACAGATGGTTTAGGGCTGATTAAGACATCTGCGGCATCCTGCCATCCCAAAGGCCATGGTGGATGACAACGCAGTTCGACGAAACCCTGAAGCCGATCAACTCGATGATCGGCGCTCTCGCGCCCAAGCTGCGCGGAGCGCTGGTGGAGGAGCTCGTCGATGAGATCTCGCGCGAGCGGCTGAATGCTGATTCGCGCAAGGCGCTGGTGCTCGACAATATCGTCGCCGAGGCGCTGCGGGACGCGCCGATGTCCAGCCGCGTCCGCGCCTCTCCACGTCTCGCCCGCTGCGCGGCCAGCCTGCCGGAGGCGTCCACGACTCTCGCCTGCGATGTGATCACCGTCGCCGAAGCCATTCTCAACGCGCCCGATCTGCCCGACGAGATCATGCTGCGCGTCTGCGCCGCGGACCGCCAGGAGCATATGCAGATCATCGCCAAGCGACAGAAGGTCTCCGCGCTGATCTCACGGGCCATCGTCGAGAACGGGGAGGCGGCCACCGTCCTGACGCTGGTGCGCAATGCCGGCGCGCAGCTGACCTCGGAAGGTTTCGCCGAGATCGTGGCGCGCCACGGCGCCGATCCCGCGGTCCGATCCATGCTCACCCAGCGTCCCGACTGTCCGGTCGATCTGGCGACGAAATTCGGCACCGCCTCGTCGCGGGACATCCCGACCGGTGAGGAGCTTCTGGAACAGTTGCAGCAACTCTCCGAAGAGCGGCAGATCGTTCCCGCGGTGGACCTGCTGATGCGCTGCATCGGTCGCGACCGCGATGCCGGCCGAAAAATCCTCGAGCGTGACGACGAGAAGGCGCTGGGCGCCATCTGCCACATCGCCGGTGTCGATGCCGAGACCTATGAGATGCTGATCGTCGCCTGGCGCGTGACGGCCGGAAAGCCCCTCACCGACGTGCACAAGGCACCGGTGCGGTTTCGCCTGATGCGTCCGGCCGAGATCGACCGCGTCATTTCGCGGCTGCCCCTCGCCCGGATGCGCACCACCGAGGTGGTCCCCGCCTGACCGGGACGCCGCCTATTCGGCAGCGGCCTGATAGCGCTGGATCGGCAGGTCGAGGCCGATCCAGACCTGCAGCAGGGCCCCGGCGAGATCGTCGATCATGGCATCGGTATGGGCCGGGCCGGGCGTGATCCGCAGGCGCTCGGTTCCCTGCGGCACGGTCGGGTAGTTGATCGGCTGTATGTAGATGCCGTGATCCGCGAGAAGCCGATCGCTCGCAGCCTTGCAGCGTTCTGCATCGCCCACCATCACCGGCACGATGTGGGTGTTCGACATCATGACGGGCAGGCCGGCGAGTGACAGCACGCGCTTCGTCCGGGCGGCCTGACGCTGCTGCATGTCCCGCTCTATGGCTGAGCCCTTCAGGTGACGGATGGCGGCAGCCGCTGCGCTGGCGATGGCCGGCGGCAGGGCGGTGGTGAAGATGAAGCCCGGCGCGTGGCAGCGCACCGCGTCGATCACCGCCGCCGATCCCGCGATATAGCCGCCCATGACGCCGAAGGCCTTGCCGAGGGTGCCTTCGATGACGTCGAGGCGGTTCATCTGCCCGTCGCGCTCGGCGACGCCCGCGCCACGTGGTCCATACATGCCCACCGCATGGACCTCGTCGATATAGGTCATGGCGTGGTGGCGTTCGGCGAGATCGCAGATCGCGGCAATCGGCGCGATGTCGCCATCCATCGAATAGACGCTCTCGAAGACGATCAGCTTGTTGCGCTCGGGGCCGGCGGCGACCAGGAGCTCCTCGAGATGGGCTAGGTCGTTGTGGCGGAAGATCCGACGATCGCAGCCGGACTGGCGGATGCCCTCGATCATCGAATTGTGGTTGAGAGCATCCGACAGGATGAGGCAGTCGGGCAGCAGCTTGGCGATGGTCGAGATGCCGGCCTGGTTGGAGATGTAGCCGGAGGTGAAGACCAGGGCGGCCTCCTTGCCGTGGAGGTCGGCGAGCTCGCGCTCCAGCTCCACGATCGGATGCGATGTGCCGGAAATGTTGCGGGTGCCGCCGGCGCCCGCGCCCATGGAGCGGGCAGTCTCGGCCATCGCCTCGACCACCTTCGGGTGATGGCCCATGCCGAGATAGTCGTTGGAACACCAGATGACGACGTCGCGCGGGCCGCCCGGGGAATGCCAGGTGGCTTGCGGAAACTGGCCGACCTTGCGTTCGAGGTCGGCAAAGACGCGGTAGCGGCGCTCGTCCTTGAGGCGGGAGACTGCCTGCTCGAAGAAATGGGCGTAGGTCATGGCTCGTCTGTCCGTGCGAGCCCCGGCGACAGGTCGGGGGATTGTCAGAATGTGCCGAAGCACGTCCGTCTTGGCCTTGACGTCGATCAAGGACCACGAAGGTTGTTTAGCACCGTTCCAAACTAGTCCGCCACGCGCCGATGGTCGCGGATCGTCACAAGCCGTTGATCCGCATCAGCGCCTGGAAATGCTTGGTCGCCTGATAGTCGAGGACCTGCATCCACTCTCGCGCCGTCTGCCGCGCCTGCTCGTCGGGGATGATCTTCAACGGCAGCCCTGTCGACAGCGCCAGAATCTGCTGCCGGCAGGCGCGTTCCAGATAATAGAGGTCATCGAAGGCGACAGCGACCGTCGGCCCGCCGATGGTCACGCCGTGATGATCGAGGAAGATCACGTCGGCATGGGGATTGTCCTTCTGCGCCTGGGCAATGCGCTCGCCTTCCTCGGCGTTCAACGCAACGCCGCCGAAGCCCTGGTAGGCGGTCCGGTCGAGGAACCGGCAGGCCGTCTGATGTGCCATTTCCAGTCTGCCGCCCTCCACCATCGTGAGCGCCGTCGCATGGGGCATGTGCACGTGGAGGATCGCCTGGTGGCGCGGATTGGCGCGGTGGCCGGCGATGTGGATGTTGCGGGCCGTCGCCTCCACCTCACCCCAGCCCTGGTGGATCGTGCCCTCGCCGTCGATCAGCAGGAGGTCGTCGGGACGCATCTCGCCCCAATGGATGCCGTAGGGATTGATCAGGTAGCGCTCGTCCGGGCCGGGCACGACGACGGAGAAATGGTTGCAGATGCCCTCGTTGAGGTCGAATCGCGCGGTCAGCCGAAGCGCGGCCGCGAGGTCGCGCCGCAAGGTCCCGGTATCGGCGGTGGCGGACATGGCTGTCTCCCGGATCTCATTTGCTCGGGCTGATCCCGAAACGAAAACGCCTGCGATCGGATCGCAGGCGTCGATGACAATGCAGGGTCGCGCCGGAGGCCGGCAAGCCTCATTTCGGCGCGAGCACCATGATCATCTGGCGACCCTCGAGCCGCGATTCCTGTTCGACCTTGGCGATGTTGACCGTATCGACCTTGACGCGGTCGAGAACCTTGATGCCGAGATCCATATGCGCCATCTCGCGACCGCGGAAGCGAAGGGTCACCTTGACCTTGTCGCCCTCCTCGAAGAAGCGCTTCATCGCCTTCATCTTGGTATCGTAGTCGTGATCGTCGATCCCGGGGCGCAGCTTGATCTCCTTGACCTCGACCGTCTTCTGGTTGCGGCGGGCCTCGGCAGCCTTCTTCTGCTCCTGGAACTTGAACTTGCCGTAGTCCATGATCTTGCAGACGGGC
>NZ_JAUYFA010000053.1 GCF_030691135.1 Phreatobacter sp. | reverse complement strand
CGCGGCGCGGCGCGGCGACCCTTCGGACGCGACGGTCGCCGTCGTCGAGGCGCAGCTCGGCTACGATCTTGGGGCGATCGGCTGGCAAAGGTTCGATGCCGGGCGGCCGCAGGATGAGCTGGCGGCGGAGATCGTGACCCTGGCTCAGGCGTAGCGGCGGCGGATCAGCAGGCTGGAGGCGATGGTCAGGATGAGCGTCGCCGTCATCAGGATGAAGGACACCGCGCCGCCGAAGGGCCAGTTGTTCTGCTGGGCGAAGGTGGAGAAGACCAGCGGCCCCATGGTCTGGAACTTCGGACCACCGAGCAGCACCGGCGTCGCATAGGCATTCATCGCCAGGATGAAGGTGAGGATGACACCGGCGAGGATGCCGGGCAGCGCCAGGGGAAACAGCACCCGCCTCGCCATGGTCAAGGGCGAGGCACCGAGTGAGAAGGCGGCTTCCTCGACATTGCGGTCGATGCCCTCGATGACGCTCTGCAGGGTCAGCACCATGAAGGGGAGGTTCACGGCGATGATGCCGATGACCACCGCGAGTTCCGTGTACATGATCTCGAGGGGCTGGGAGATCAGACCCATGCTCATCAACGTCGAGTTCACGAAGCCCTTGGAGCCGAAGGCCACCATCCAGCCGGCGGCGCGGACGGCATTGCCGACGAAGAGCGGCAGGATGATCGCCATCACCAGAAGGTTCTTGTAGCGCGACTGCGTCCGCGCCAGCACATAGGCCAGCGGAAAGCCGAAGAGCAGGCAGAAGACCGTGCAGGCGACGGCGACGCGCACCGTGCGCCAGAGCACCTGCAGGTAGAAGGGGTCCGTGAAGAACTTGACGTAATTGGCGACGGTCAGGGCGTCGACCATCAACTGGCCCGGCACGAAGGCGTTCAGGCTGTAGCGGAAGAGGATCGCGATCGGCACCATGAGGCCGATCGCGACGAAGATGGTGGCGGGCACGAGAAGGCCCGCCGCCGTGAGATTGCCGGGCTCGCCGACCGGACGCGTTGAAACTGCCGCCATGGCGAGCCGAGCCTCCGATCAGGCCTTGAAGACCTTGTCCCACCACTCCTTCATCGCCGCGTCGTTCTTGGCGAGGAAGTCGTAGTCGAGGTCGCGCATCTTCTTGTTCTCCTCCTCGGTGAAGCCGATGCGCTTCTGCAGGTCCGGGGCGACCGCGGCGTTGGTCACCGTGGGGCCGAAGCCCATGTCGATGGCGAAATTCTCCTGCGCGGTCTTTTCCAGCATGGCGTCCATATAGGCATAGGCGCCGGCCTTGTTCGGGGCGTTCTTCGGGATCATGAAGCCGGAGACATAGGCCATGGTGCCCTCGCTCGGCGCCGCGGCTTCCACGGTGATGCCGGCATTCTGCCACTGCACCGCGCGGGCCTTCCACATCATGCCGATGGAGATCTCTTCCGTCTTGAGCGCCTGGGCGAAGGCCTCGTTCGTCGGATAGATGCGGGCACCACCACGTTTGGCGGCGAGGAGAAGCTCCTTGCCCTTTTCCAGCGCGGTCATGTCACCGGCGGCGGCGAGACCGGCGGCGAGCATGACGAACTGATACTGGATGTCGATGAAGCCGAGCTTGTTGCCGTATTTCGGATCGAAGCAATCCTTGTAGGCGGTCGGTGCCGGGGTCACCATCTTCGGATTGTAGACGATGACCTTGCCCGAGATGATGTGGCCGACGCCGTAGGGATATTTGGCGATCGGAATGAGGTTGCCGGCGTTCTTCAGCCTGGAATAGTCGATCGGATCGGCCACGCCGGCGGCGTTCATCTCGAACATCTGGGCAGCGGAGAGGCCCTGGATGTCCGTCGTGCCGCGCGGCAGGCGACGCTCGGCGACCATCTTGGCGCGGCGCGGCGCATCTGAGGCCTGGTCCTGGACGACTTCGAAGCCCTTCGACTTGAGGAAGGGTTCCTCGACGTTCTTGGCGAGCAGGCGGGCATAGTCGCCGCCCCAGGTGCCGACGACGATCCGGCCGGCGGCCTGCGCCGAGACGGGCGTGGCGGCGGCACCCGGCAGAAGGCCGCCGGCGGCAGCGAGGCCGAGGCCCTTCAGCGTCGTGCGCCGGTCAATTCCCTTGGTGAATGTGGACATGTCGACTTCTCCCTTCTGGATTTCCCAGTTGGCGGCGGAATGCCGCATGGTTCAGGCGACCTCGCGCGGAAACACGAGGCAGGCCGAGGCCGGCCAGCCGACCTCGATCATGTCGCCGACGGCCGGAACATGCCCGTCGGAGCGGTTGGGGATCTGGACGACCACATGGTCGGTGTCGTTGAGGCGCACATGCACGTCGAGCAGTGCGCCGAGATAGGAGACGAAGGTCACCTTCCCCGTGGCGTGGTTGGCGAGGCCCTGTGCCGCCGCACCGAGCGTCAGGCGCTCGGGACGCAGGGCGATGGTCGCGGCCCCCTCGGCAGACGACAGCTGGCAGGACAGCATCAGGCCGCCGTCAGAGCGGAACGCGCCGGCTCCTGCCACGGTGCCGGAGATCATCGTCGAGCGGCCGACGAAATCGGCGACGAAGAGGTCGGCGGGGCGCTCGTAGAGGTCGGACTGCGTCCCGACCTGGCGCACGGCGCCGTCCGACATGACGACGAGGCGGTCGGCCATGGTGAGCGCCTCCTCCTGGTCGTGGGTGACCATGACCGTGGTCAGGCCGAGTTGCTGCTGCAGCGCGCGGATCTCCAGACGCACCTCGAGACGGAGCTTGGCGTCGAGGTTTGAGAGCGGCTCGTCGAGGAGGAGCACGTCGGGCCGGATGACGAGAGCGCGGGCCAGCGCGACGCGCTGCTGCTGGCCGCCGGAGAGCTGGCGGGGATAGCGCTCGCCGAAGCCCTCCAGGCGGACGAGGCGCAGCGCCTCGGCGACGCGAGCCGTGGTCTCGGCCCGGTCGACCTTCCTCATGTCGAGGCCGAAGCCGACGTTTTCATTGACGGTCATGTGCGGGAACAGCGCATAGCTCTGGAAGACGAGCCCGGCGTTGCGCTTCCATGGCGGCAGGGTGGTGATGTCCTTGTCGCCGATGCGCATCGACCCGCCGCTCGGCGGCACGAAGCCGGCGATCATGCGGAGGGTCGTCGTCTTGCCGCAGCCGGAAGGGCCGAGCAGGACGAGAAATTCGCCGTCCCGGACGGCAAGCGAGACCGATTTGACCACGACATTGTCGCCGTAGCGCTTGGTCAGTGCGTCGAGGGTGAGGGAGGCCATGGATCAGACGACTCGGGCAAGCTTGACGTAGCGGTCGGTGATGATCATGGCGACCGCGATGAGGAGGATCTGCAGGACGGAGACGGCGGCAACCGTGGGGTCGATCTTCCATTCCAGATATTGAAGGATGGCGATCGGCAGGGTCACGCGACCCGGGCCGACGAGGAAGAGGCTCATCTCCAGATTGCCGAAGGAGGTGACGAAGCCGAACAGGGCGCCCGCCACGACACCCGGCCGGATGGCCGGAAGGGTGACCCGGAAGAAAGTCGTCCACTGATTGGCACCGAGGCTCTGGGCGGCCTCTTCCGCTGCCCGATCGAGGCCCGTCAGGCTCGCGGTGACGAGCCGCACGGTCCAGGGAATGACCAGCAGGGTATGGCCGGCGACGAGGCCGCCGAGCGAGCCGAGAATCGGCAGGCCGGTGGCGATCTCCGTTTCGATCTGGAAGACGTAGATCGAGGTGCCCATGACGACGCCGGGCACCACCAGCGGCAGCAGCAGGAACTGGTTGAGCACGGCGCTGCCGGCGAACTGCCGGCGGGCTAGGATGAGGCTCGCCGGCACCGCGATCAGCAGGCCGATCAGCGTGGCCGCGACGGCCACCTGCAGGCTCGTGGAAAAGCCGGTGACGAAGTTGCGGTTGGCGGCGATGGCGCCGAACCATTTCAGCGAGTAGCCCTCCGGCGGAAAGGATGGAATCTCCTGGGCAAAGAAGGCGAGCCAGGTGACGAAGACCAGCGGCATCAGGATGAAGGCGAGCGTCAGCCAGGCGACTCCGTAGAGTGCCACCCGCCCCACCAGCCGCCCGTCCGCCATCATGCCGCCTGCTCCGTCATCATGCCTTCCGATCAGGAGAGCTGGTTCTTATGCATGCGCCCGCCTTGCATGATCAGGGCCAGATGCGCGCCCTGCTTGGTGAGGAGCGACAGGTCCTTCAGCGGATTGCCGTCGACCAGCACGGCGTCGGCATAGGCGCCGGCCCGAAGCGTGCCGATCTTGCCTTCGCGCCGGCAGAGCTTGGCGGCATGCACGGTCGTCGAGCGGATCACCTCGATGGCCGGCAGGACGCGGCCGCGGATGACGAATTCCTCGGACTGGTGGCGATGCATCTCGCCGAGGAGGTCGGAGCCATAGGCCATGGTGAGCTTGGCCTTGTGCATGATCTCCAGCGACTTCATGCCGGCGACCTTCACCGTATCGACCTTGCTGACGGAGATCGGGTCGAGACCGAGGGCCGGTCCCTCGACGCCAAGATATTCATATGTGACCAGCGTCGGGCAGGCGATGGCGCCATTCTCGGCAGCAAACTTCGCGGTCTTGGACTGGATGAGGTTGCAGTGTTCGAGGCTGTGGACCCCGCATTCGACGGCGCGGCGGATCGCCTCGTCGGTGTAGAGGTGGGCGGCGACATAGGTGCCGGCATTTGTCGCTTCCTCGACGGCGGCGATGATCTCGTCGCGCGAATAGCCGAGGAAGTGGATCGGGTCGTTCGGCGAGGCGACGCCGCCATTGGCCATGATCTTGATGAAATGGGCGCCCTGCTTGATCTCTTCGCGGCAGGCCACCCTGACGGCGTCGACGCCGTCGGCGAGGCGGCCCAGGGAGCCGAGCGTGCGCGTCCAGGTCTCGGGGTCGCGGCGGTCGTAGCGCGAGCGGCTGTCGCCGTGGCCGCCCGTCTGTGACAGGGCCTTGCCGGGGATGATGAGGCGGGGGGCCTCGATCAGGCCCTGCTCCTGGGCCTCGACCAGCGGATAGGTGGCGCCGCCGAGGTCGCGGACCGTGGTGAAGCCGCGGTCGAGCATGCCCTTCATGATGCGGGCGGCGCGATAGGCGATGAGGGCATCAGGGACCAGTGCGTTCTGGCCGATATTGACCATGGTGGCGATGACATGGACGTGGCAGTCGATGAGACCCGGCATCAGCGTGCGCTTGCCGCAATTCACCACCTGCGCCTTCGCGGCCTTGATAGGCTTGTCGGACAACTCCTTGACCGTGTCGCCCTCGACCAGAAGCTCATAGCCGTCGACGAGTTCGTCGGCGATGGCCGGGTCGAGGAGGCGGAAATTGCGGAACAGGGTCAGGCTCATGGTGCGGTCCTCACGCGGCAGGCTGTCCTTGGGACGTTCCGGCCTGCAGGTGCAATCTCTGCTGCCTGCGACGGGAGCGACCGGCTTATCCTAGTTTCAGCCAGTGCCGCAGCACCAGCGTTCTCTCGCGGCGCATCGGCGCATATTTTATACACCGATGCAAGATGGCGTCACGGAATGACCGCAACGCATTCGATCTCGATGTCGAAGGGCGCCGGCCAGGGATTGATGCCGGCGCTGGTGCGGGCCGGGAATCCCGCGGGAAAGCGCTCGCGATAGATCGCATTCACCGTGCCCATCAGGGCCGGGTCGGTGATGAAGACCGTGGTCTTGACCGCCTGGGCGAGGGAGGAGCCGGCAAAGGCGAGGGTGGCCTCCAGGGCATCGAGCGCGGCACGCGTCTGGGTGGCGATATCACCCTGGACGATGTCGCCGGTCCGGATGTCGACGGGCGGCATGCCGCAGGTGAAGAGCAGGTCCCCGGCGCGTACCAGGGCAGAGGTCGGCGCGCCGAGCCGGCGGATCGCCTCGGAAATGACGGGGACCTCGATGACCTGACGCTGCATGGCAATTGTCCGAACCCTGGAACAGGCAGAGAAGCCCCGGCCGGCTCTCTTGGCAAGCGCGACGGTTCAGATGATGCGCACCTTGCGGTCGCCCCAGTAGCGGTCGCGCAGCGCCTTCTTGTAGAGCTTGCCGGTCGGCAGACGCGGCAGCGCATCCATGAAGTCGATGGAGCGCGGGCATTTCTGCGCCGACAGGTGGTCGCGACAGAAGGCCATGAGCTCGGCGGCGAGCGTCTCGCCGGGCTCGTGGCCCGGCATCGGCTGGATCACCGCCTTCACCTCTTCGCCGAAATCCTCGTTGGGCACGCCGAAGACGGCGGCGTCGGCGACCTTGGGATGGGTGATGAGCAGGTTCTCGCATTCCTGCGGATAGATGTTCACCCCGCCCGAAATGATCATGAAGGTCGAGCGGTCGGTGAGGTAGAGGTAGCCCTCGTCGTCGACATAGCCGACGTCCCCGACGGTGGACATGGTGCCGTCGGGCGAGCGCGAGGCGGCGGTGCGCTCGGGATCGTTGAAATAGACGAAGGGATTGGCGGTCTTGAACCAGATCTCGCCCGGCTCGCCCTTCGGCGCCGGGTCCATGTCGGCGTCGAGGATGTGCAGGTCGCCGAGGAGCACCTTGCCGACGGTGCCGCGATGGCTCAGCCATTGCTCCGAGTCACAGGCCGTGAAACCCATGGCCTCGGTCGCCCCGTAATATTCATGGATGATCGGCCCCCACCATCCGATCATCTCCTCCTTGACCTGCGGCGGACAGGGGGCGGCGGCATGGACGGCGATCTCCAGCGAGGACAGGTCGTAGCGCGCGCGCACCTCGATCGGCAGCTTCAGCATGCGCGAGAACATGGTCGGCACGAGCTGGCTGTAGGTGACGCGGTGTTTCTCGACCAGGGCCAGATAGGCCTCCGGATCGAAATGCTCCATGACGATCACGGTGCCGCCGCGGCGGATGGCGAGGCCGACGGCGGCCTGGGGCGCGGAATGATAGAGCGGTGCCGGCGACAGGTAGATCATGCCGTCGCGGTAGTGCCAGAGCTTGTCGAGGAAAGTGTAGAGCGGCAGCGGCTCGGAGGGCGGGTTTTCGGGCAGCGGGCGCAGGATGCCCTTGGGCCTGCCAGTGGTGCCGGAGGAGTAGAGCATCGGCGTGCCGAGCCATTCATCGGCGATGGGCGTCGCCGGATAATTCGAGACAGTCGTCACGAAATCGGGATGGGCGGTGTCGGCCGGGTCGCCGTCGACGATCAGGCAAAGCGTCACGTTCGGGCACTGTTTCAGCGCCTGCAGCGCCACCTCCTTCTTGGAGCGGGAGGTGATCAGCAGCTTCGATTCGCTGTTGTTGAGGATGTAGGCGAGCTCGTCCGCCAGCAGGTAGGAATTGATGCAGGTGTAGTAGAGCCCCGCCCGTTCGCCTGCGCTGCAGGATTCGAGGTAGCGGGCATTGTTCTCCATGAAAATCGCGTAGTGGTCGAGGCGTTGCAGGCCCTGGGCGCGGAGCAGATGGGCGAGGCGGTTGGCCCGCTCTTCGAACGCGCGGTACGTGACGGTCTCCCCGGAGCCGGCCATGATGAAGGCGGCGCGGTCCGGATACGCCTTGGCGTGATGCCCGGGATACATCTGTTCGCTTTCTCGCGGGGCCAGAGTGGTGGGGGAAGAGGCGGCGCGGCTGACCCGCGCCGCCAGGTCTCTCCTCAGGACGTGCTCTCGCTGGACAACACGCTTCCGAAGAGCTCGAAGCTCTCGCCCTTGACTCGGGCGAGCTGCACCGACTGGATCGGATAGAAGTCGGTCGGGCTGGTGTTGACCTTGATGCCGGGCAGCAGCAGCGGCGACTCGAAGGCCCTGATGTTGGCCGCTTCCTTCATGACGTTCTCGCGCGTCAGGTTGTCGCCGGCCTGGCGCAGGGTCTGCAGCAGCGTATGGGCGACGCTGAAGCCGAAGTTGTGGCCGTCGTCGCGCACGTCGCTGTTGGGCATGTACTTGGCCATGAAGGCCTTCCAGGCGACGACGTCGGGCGAGTTCACCCATTGCGGGTCGCTGGCATCCTTGCGGTAGAGGGCGACGATGATGCCCTGGGCATTGTCGATGCCGGCCGGCTTGAGGACCGAGCCGAAGGACGAGGACACGTTGTTGAGGTAGTGGACCGGCTTCCAGGCGATCTCCGCCGCCTTCTTGATCGCCTGCGCCGCAAACTTCGGCGTGGTGATGTTGAAGAACACGTCGGCGCCGGAATTCTTCAACTGGATCATCTGGCTGTCGACGGTCGGGTCGGTGACCTCGTAGGTCGAGAGCTGAACGATCCTGCGCTCGTTGGCGGCGCCGAGGCCCTGCTTGAAGCCGTTGAAGTAGTCCTTGCCGTAGTCGTCGTTCTGCATCAGCACGCCGATCTTGGCGTCCGGCTTCGTCGCCAGGATGTGCTTGGCGTAGATCGAGCCTTCGGTGACGTAGTCCGGCTGCCAGCCCATGGTCCAGGGGAACTGGCGCGGATTGCCCCACTTCGAGGCGCCGGTGGCGACGAAGAGCTGGGGCACCTTGCGCTGGTTGAGATAGCGCTGGATCGCCGTGTTCGACGGGGTGCCGAGCGGATTGAAGACGAGCAGGACCTTGTCCTCTTCGACCAGCTTGCGAACCATCTCCACCGCTTTCGGCGGTGAATAGCCGTCGTCATAGGTGATGAAGGTGATCTTGCGGCCGTTGAGGCCGCCGGCATCGTTGACCATCTTCATGACGGCTTCGGACGTTCGGCCGATGACGCCGTAGGCCGAGGCATTGCCCGAATAGGGCATGATGTTGCCGATCTTGATCTCGGTGTCGCTGGCGCCGTCGTCGTAGCGCTTCTGCGCAATGGCGGGCGCGAAGACGGGCGTCACGGCGAGGATGCCGAGGCCGGCGATGACGGTTCTGCGTTTCAACTCAGTCATGGGATGTCCTCCGGGTGAGTTGCGGTCTTCTGCGGCCGCTCTGGCTTGGTCGTCGTCTCGATGCACTGCAGTGGAATCCAGGCGTGGGTCAGCCTCCCTGGGATCGTCTGAGTCTTGCCCAAAGGGCGGCGAGGCCTCCGGCAATGCCGCCCGGCATGACGTAGATCAGGACGATGAGGGTGATGCCGTAGAGCGTCCACGGCTGCAGCTCGAGCGGCAGGTGGATCGCCTGCGTCAGCTTCTTCGTCATGGCGTCGGCATATTTCTCGATGAACTGGACGAAGATCCCGCCGATGACCGCCCCGGGCAGGGAAGCGACGCCGCCCACCACCGCGCCGACGAGGATGGCGATGGAAAGCTCGAAGCGGAAACTGTCGGGCGACACGAACTCGAAGATGATGGCGTGCAGGGCGCCGGCGACACCGACATAGAGCGCCGAGATGCCGAAGACCGTCGCCTTGTAGCGTGACGTGTCGATGCCCATCGTGCTGGCGGCGAGCGTGTGGTCGCGGATCGCCACCATGGCGCGGCCCGGGCGCGAGTTCAGCAGGTTGCGTGCCATCCAGAACATGGCGACCGCGACGATCAGCACCACCAGATACATCCACTGGTCGCCCGACAGAGGCAGCCCGAAAGGCGCGTCGGGCTTGAGCAGGTTGATGCCCATCACACCGTTGGTCAGCGGCTCGAGATGCTTGTATTTCAGCATCTGCGGCACGGCGATGGCGAGGCCGAAGGTCGCCAGCGCCAGATAATGCCCCTCGAGCCTCAGGGCCGGCAGGCCGAAGAGATAGCCGACCACGAAACAGATCAGCGCGGCGGCGGGCAGGGTCAGCCAGTAGTTGACGCCGTAATGCTCGATCAGGATCGCCGCCGTATAGGCCCCGACTGCGAAGAAAGCGCCGTGGCCGAGGGAGATCTGGCCGTTGAAACCGGTCAGGAGGTTCAGGCCGAGCACCGCGATCGCATAGACGATCATCAGGCTGAGCTGCAGGAAGGTGAAATTGGAGATGAAGCCGGACTTGCCGACGATGAAGGGCAGGGCGGCGGCGAGCAGCAGGAGACCGATGAGCATGCTGCGCGTCAGGTTGCGGGAGGTCTCCGCAGCGGCGGGCGCGGCCGTGGTGATGGCGGTCATGGCTACACCCTCCTGACGGTGGTGCGGCCGAACAGGCCGGCTGGCTTCAGGGTGAGGATGGTGATGACGATGATCAGCGCCACGGTCAGCTTCTCGCCATTGCCGACGATGTAGATGCCGAAGGTCTTCTCGGTGAGGTTGCCGAAATAGGCGACGAGGTTTTCGAGCACGCCGACCAGGAACCCGCCGAAGACCGCGCCAGCCGGATTGGAGATGCCGCCGACCAGCGCGCCGGCGAAGCCGTAGAGCAGGATGGAGGCCATCATGTTGGGCTCCAGATAGACGACGGGTGCGACCATGGCGCCCGCCACGGCGCCGACCGCGGCGGCAAGGCCCCAGCCGAGCGCCAGCATCCAGTCGACCTTGACGCCGACGAGCCGTGCCGAAACCGGGTTCTGCGCCGCCGCCCGCATGGCAAGGCCGAGCGGGGTGAAACGGAAGAAGGCGTAGAGGGCGAAGAGCATCAGCAGCGAGACGAGGATCATCCCGATCTGGTGGGAGCCGATATAGCCGGATCCGGCGAAGGTCACGTTCGGGAAGGGCGACGGGAAGTTCTTGATCGTGTGGCTCCAGATGCTGCCGGCCAGGGAATGGAAGATGGCGAGGAGCCCGATGAAGACGACGACGATCGAGAGCACCGATGCGTTGTGCAGCGGCCGCAGGATGATGCGCTCGATCGCGACGCCGAGCAGGAAGGAGAAAAGAATGGTGAAGCCGAGGGCCGGCCAGAACGGGAAGCCCCACTGGATGAGCTGCCAGCAGATGTAGGTCGAGAACATCGCCATCTCGCCCTGGGCAAAATTCAGGTGATCCGTCGCCGTGAAGATCATCACCAGGGCAAGAGCCACGAGCGCGTAGATGGCGCCTGATGCGAGCCCCGATGCGATCTGCTGGATCAGCTGTTCCATGCGTCGTCCTCTGTGCCTTCCAGCCCCCGGCTCAGTATCCGAGGTAGGATTTGCGGATGCCCTCGTCGTTCTTCAGTTCGGCCGAAGGTCCCGCCATCACGACATTGCCGGTTTCCAGCACGTAGGCGTTCTCGGCGAGGTTCAGCGCCAGCCCCGCGTTCTGCTCGACGAGCAGCATGGACACGCCGGCTTCTTCGTTGATCCGCCGCATGATCTGGAAGATCTCCTGGACGATGAGCGGAGCGAGGCCGAAGGAGGGCTCGTCCAGCAGCATCAGGCGCGGGCCCAGCATCAGGGCGCGCGAAATGGCGAGCATCTGCTGCTCGCCGCCCGAGAGCGTGCCGGCCTGCTGGGCGATGCGCTCCTTCAGGCGGGGAAAATAGGTGAAGACGACGTCGAGATCGCGCTTGACCCCTGACTTGTCGCGCCGGCCGTAGCTGGCGATCTTGAGGTTCTCTTCGACCGACAGGCCGACGAAGGTGCCGCGTCCCTCGGGGACATGGGCGACGCCGAGGCGGGTGATGTCCTCGGTCGCCATGCGGTCGATGGGGCGGCCGTCGAAGACGATGCTGCCCTCGCGGCGGACGAGGCCGCTGATCGCCCGCAGCGTCGTCGTCTTGCCGGCGCCGTTGGCCCCGAGCAGGGTGGTAATGCCGCCCTGGGCAATGGAGAAGCTCAGCCCATGCAGGGCTTCCGTCGCTCCGTAATAGGCCCTGAGGCCACTGATCTCGAGGAGTGGCGCCATCGGTCAGGCCCCCGTCCCGAGATAGGCGCGGATGACCTCGGGGTCGCGCTGCACTTCGGCTGGCGTCCCGTCGGCGATCTTTTTGCCGAAGTCGATGGCCACAACCTTGTCGGATACGGACATGACCAGGCTCATGTGATGCTCGACCAGCAGCGTGGTGACCTTCTGGATCTCGACGACGCGGCGGATCTGCTCCTTCAGGACCTCGATCTCCTCGTGGTTGAGGCCGGCCGCCGGTTCGTCGAGGAGCAGAAGCTTGGGCTTTGCGGCGAGGGCGCGTGCGAGTTCGACGCGCTTGCGGATGGGGAAGGGCAGGGGGCCGGCCGGCAAAGCCGCGACGGGCTCGAGGCCCATGAAGGCGACCAGTTCGCGGGCGCGGTCCTCGATCGCCTTTTCCTCGGCCGCGACGCCGCTCGCCCGCAGCACGGAGCGAAGGAAGCCCGCATGGGTCTGGCTGTGGCAACCGACCTTGACGTTGTCGAGGACCGACATGCGGTCGAAGAGCGCGACATTCTGGAAGGTGCGCCCCATCCCGATCGCCGCGATAGCGTGGCGCGGGGCGTTCATGATCGAACGCCCCTGGAAGAGGATGTCGCCCTCGTTGGGGATATAGAGGCGGCTCAGGCAGTTGAAGAGCGTCGTCTTGCCGGCGCCGTTCGGGCCGATGAGACCGACCACATGGCCGGCCTCCACGTCGAACGAGATGCCGTTCAGGGCGATGATGCCGCCGAAGCGGACGGAAATGCCACGGACTGCCAAAAGTGGCGTCTTGACGGAATCCGGGTGTGCGTCGGCAAAGCCAACGGATGTCATGGGCCGCGACCCTCCCTGGAAGCCCTGCGCTTTCTGCGCTGCCGTTTTCGGCGGGACCCTGATCGTCGGAGGCAGTGTGGGCAGATATGCGCGGTGGCTGCAATGCCTGCCGCGACGCTTTGTCGCCGTACCGCAGTGCGGGACGTGGTTTTGCGTTGCAGCGCAACTCAAAGCCACAACCGGCAAAAGAATGAAATTTCATTCCGTTAGCCGAAATGGACCGGCCGGATCGCGGCGCTGCCCTCTTTCCAAAGACGGAGGCGAATTCGCCGTCCGCGGGGGGCGCCGGTCGCTTCGGCTCAGCCGCTGGCGACGAGAATCCGGTTGCGAAGCGTGCCGAGCCTGGCCACCGACAGTTCGATGACGTCGCCTTCGGCGAGGAACCGGTCGTGTTCGAGGCCGCAGCCGCCGTTCACCGTTCCCGAGCCGAAGACCTCGCCCGGCCGCAGCGTTTCCGAGCGCGAGACATAGGCGATCATGTCCTCGAAGGAGTGCAGCATTCCGGCCGTGCTGCTGTCGGTCCAGAGGGCACCGTTCACCCGCGCCGTGGCGGCGAGGCTGTAGGGATCGGCGACCTCGTCGGCGGTGAGGATGTAGGGGCCGAGGGCGTTGCCGGCGTCGAAGCTCTTGCCCTTGGCGGGGCCGAGCATGCCGGCCATCTCGGCGAGCTGCGCGTCACGCGCCGAAAAGTCGTTGAAGATCGTGTAGCCGAAGATATGCCCGCCGGCGTCGCCGACCGGGATGTTGGAGCCGCCGCCCCACAGGATCGCCGCGAATTCGAGTTCGTAGTCCATCAGCGTCGAATAGTCGGGCCAGACGATGTCGGTGTCCGGGCCGACGATCGAGAAACGGTTGGTGAAGTAGTAGATCGGCCGCTCGCGATAGACCTTCGGCACCTCGGCTTCGGGCTTCAGTGCCCGGGCGGCGGCCTCGTCGCCCTTCGCGCGCGCGATGATCCGGCGCATCCCAACCGGCGCATCGAGGATATGGCGGGGGAAGACCGAGAAGTCGCGCACCTGCGGGGGCACCGGGATCGGCGCCAGCAGCCGCACCCGCGACAGCGGCCGGGCGATGTCCTCGTCGATCTTGTGCGTCGCCGCGAGGTGGCGCGCCTTGTCGAGGGCGCGCGGACCCGCCTCGATGAGCGACAGCATGGAGCGGAACGCGGTGGCCGGGACGTGGTCGCGGTGGGCCGCCGTGGCGAGGTCGAGCACGTGCTCGTCGCCCTCCGGCCCGATGATGGCGCCGAGGCGGTCGCGTCCATGCGAGCCGACGAAGGTGACGAGCTTCATGGCGTTTCAGTCCTCGAAGATGGCAACGGCCCGACAGAATCCGGCGGAGGCCTTGTGTATCTTGAACGGGAAGCAGGCGATGGTGAAGCCGGTCGGCGGCAACTGCTCGAGGTTGGTCATCTTCTCGATATGGCCATAGGCGCGCACCATGCCGGCGCGATGGCCCTCCCATATCAGTTTGGCATCGCCCGTCGCGGCATATTTGCGCGCCGTGTGGACGAAGGGCGCGTCCCAGCTCCAGGCGTCCGTGCCGGTGATCCTGACGCCGCGCTCGGTCAGCCAGAGCGTCGCCTCGCGGCCCATGCCGCAGCCGCGCCCGACATAATCAGGCTCGCCATAGCGCGCCCCGGCGGCGGTGTTCACCACCACGATGTCGAGCGGCTGCAGTGTCACGCCGGTGCGGGCCAGTTCCTGCTCGACATCGTCGGCGGTGGCCACGTAGCCGTCGGGAAAATGGCGGAAGTCGAGCTTCACGCCGCGCTGGAAACACCAGTCCAACGGCATTTCGTCGATGGTCCAGGCCGGCTTGCCGCCATCCGTGGTCGAGTGGAAATGGTAGGGCGCGTCGAGATGGGTGCCGTTGTGGGTCGAGACGTTGAGCTGCTCGACGGCCCATCCCTCGCCGCCAGGCAGGTCGTCCTGCGTCAGACCGGGGAAGAAGGGCAGGATCTGCGCGACCGACTGCTTGTGGTCGATATAGGTGATGGCGGGCAGGGCGCTCGGCGGGTCGGAGGCGATGTCGGCGCGCAGCGCCACCGAAAGGTCGATAATGCGGCGTGGCAAGGGGAAACTCCTCGAGGGCTGGTCATCGGATACGCGATTCAGTGGCCGTGCTCTTCTGCGGCGAGAGCGCGCAGGCCCGCCGCGGCGAAGGTGACGGCCCGCGCGAGCATGGCGTCGGTGTCGTCGTCGCGGGCCTCGCCCTCCGACAACCGGTCGGCGCGACCGGTCGGCGTCATCTGGGTCAGGGCCGCGCCGACGACGAAGAGATAGCCCCAGGTCGCGTTGGCGCGGTCGAGACCCGGGAGGGCGGCCTTGAGCGCGGAGATGAACCGTTCCGCCATGGGGTCGTAGCTGCGGGCGACGAGGCCCTTCTGCCAGTCGCCTTCGGACGTGCTGACCGCGAGAATGAGGCCGGCGAAACGGCCGCCGCCCAGGCTCGGATCATGCCCGGCCTCGATGGTGGGGCGCAGCAGGGCCTCGACGATGTCCTCCACCGACGTCTTGCCGCGGGCGAGCATGACGTCGAGGCGGGCCAGCCGGATGCGGTTGATGGCACCGGAACGGCGGGCGAACATGGCTTCGAACAGGCCTTCCTTGGTCTTGTAGTGATAGTGCAGCAGCGCCTGGGCGACACCCGCCTCATCGGCGATGGCGCGCATCGAGGCCCCTTCGAACCCGCGGGCTGCGAAGATGGCTTCGGCCGCGTCGAGAATGTCCTCGCGGGAGGAGCCTCTGGCGGGCGGACGAGAAGGGGTCATGGTGCCCTGACGGTCCTGATCGGGCGATCAGTGAAGACCACTTGTCCGGCTTGCTCAATATCGGCCGAACAGGGGGGCCGCTTATCGGCGACAGGGTCCCGGCATGCCAGGTCGCCTCCGTTCGGGGGAATGTTCAAGTGCCGAGTGCTGGGGCAGGCTCCCGATCCCGCCCACCCGCGGAGGTTCCATGTCGGCGACGGAAGACGGTCCCATCCCGCTCAGGATGGTGAAGGCCAATGGCATCGCGATGCGGGTCGCCGAGCTCGGCGAGGGGCCGCTCGTCCTCTTCTGCCACGGCTGGCCGGAGGGCTGGGCCTCATGGCGTCATCAGATGCGGGCGGTGGCGGCCGCGGGTTACCGGGCGGTCGCGCCCGACATGCGCGGCTACGGACATACCGACGCGCCGGCCGAGATCGAGCGCTATTCCCTCCTCGACCTCGTCGCCGACCAGGTGGAACTGGTGAAGGTGCTGGGGGCGGACAGCGCCGTCATCGTCGGCCACGACTGGGGCGCGCCGGTCGCCTGGCATGCGGCGCTGCTGCGCCCGGACCTGTTCCGGGCCGTCGTCGGCATGAGCGTGCCCTGGACGCCGCCGGGCTACACGGATCTCCTGACGGCGCTGGAGAAGCTCGGTATCCGCGATTTCTACATGCAGTATTTCCAGGCGCCGGGCGTCGCCGAGGCCGAACTCGACCGCGACCCCGAAGACAGCCTGAAGCGGATCTATTTCGACGGGTTCGGCGAGCGCGCCGGCCGCCGCAAATCGATGATCCGGCTGAAGACGCCGGGCGGCATCATCGCCAATACCGATCCGCCCGGTGAACCTCCCGATTGGTTGCCATCGTCCCACATGGCCTACATGGGTGGCCAGTTCGCCCATTCCGGTTTTCGCGGCGGCCTCAACTGGTACCGGAACCTCAGGCGCAACGCGGCGCTGACGGCGCCGTGGCGCGGCCAGCCGATCCGCCAGCCGTCTCTGTTCATCGCCGGCACCCACGACGGGGTGATGCATTTCCCGGCATCGAAGGCGCAGATCGAGGCCTATCCGACGACCCTTCCGGGCTGCCGCGGCGTGCATCTCATCGAGGGCGCGGGCCACTGGATCCAGCAGGAGCGGGCGGCGGAGGTGAGTGCGCTGCTGACGGGGTTCTTGGAGGGGCTCAAGGGGTGAGCATCCGCCGACCGAAGAGGCTCTGTCACCTCCATCGTCATGTGTTCGGAGAAGGCTCGGGAACCTCCACCGACATGCCCGGGCTTGCCCCGGGCATCCACGACTTCCTTCGATCTTCGTGTTCAAGTCGTGGATGCCCGGCACGAGGCCGGGGATGACGCGCCGAGGGCATTTCATGGAACGCCAGGCCGCGGGGCCTGGCCTCACCGCGCCGGGACGAGACGTTCCTTGCCGACGCCTTCCTGGCCGGCGATGGTCCAGGTGCCGTCGAGGGTGCCATCGTCGTTGATCCGGTAGACGACGAGCCCGACGGACTCGCCGAGCTTGTAGGCGGCGGAGAGCACATTGCCCTGACGCATGCAGAAGCCCTCGGTGGGCGGCGTGTTGGCGATGCTCCAGCGGATGCCGCAATTGCCGCCCGCCGTGCCACTGATCACGGCGACGCCGCGATAGCCTGTGCCGTTTCCGTTGTCGCCGATGACCTGGTAACGTCCCGTCAGTTGCTGGGCGGCGGCGGCGCCCAGTGCCGCCATCATGATCGCCGCGGTCGCGGCCAGCGTCCTTGTGAACATCGTCACTCCCCGTGATTGATCTGGCTTGCGCCGAAACGACGGTATCATGAGCACAATTGCCGGATCATGTCACAGGACCGCGGCGGGAATTTTCGGCGCTTGCTGCTTGCAGCTTCCGCCGTCGCCCGCTATCTCGCGCTGATCACGCGACATCATTCTCGACGCGGCGCGGCACCGCCGGTGCACGCGGCATTCCAGGGACGCCCCACGCCATGGCTCGCCAGTTCGCCTACCACATGACCGGCCTCTCCAAGGCCTATCCGAACGGCAAGAAGGTCCTGGAGAACGTCCACCTGTCCTTCTACCCGGATGCCAAGATCGGCGTGCTCGGCGTCAACGGCTCCGGCAAGTCGACGCTGCTGCGCATCATGGCCGGGATGGACAAGGAGTATACCGGTGAGGCCTGGGCCGCCGAGGGCGTGCGCGTCGGCTATCTGCCGCAGGAACCGCAGCTCGATACCAGTCTCAACGTGCGCGAGAACGTCATGCTCGGCGTCGCCAAGAAGAAGGCGATCCTCGACCGCTACAACGAACTCGCCATGAACTATTCCGACGAGAGCGCCGACGAGATGGCCAAGCTCCAGGACGAGATCGAGGCGCAGGGCCTGTGGGACCTCGACAGCCAGGTCGACCAGGCCATGGACGCGCTGATCTGCCCGCCGGACGATTGGGCGGTGGACAAGCTCTCGGGCGGCGAGAAGCGCCGCGTCGCGCTCTGCCGCCTGCTGCTCGACAGGCCCGAAGTGCTCCTTCTCGACGAGCCGACCAACCATCTCGACGCCGAGACGACGGCCTGGCTGGAAGGCCACCTGCGCAGCTATCCCGGCGCCATCCTGATCGTCACCCACGACCGCTACTTCCTCGACAACGTCACCGGCTGGATCCTCGAGCTCGACCGCGGCAAGGGTATCCCCTACGAGGGCAACTACTCGTCCTGGCTGCAGCAGAAGCAGAAGCGCCTGGTGCAGGAGGGCCGCGAGGAGGAAACGCGGCTCAAGGCCCTGCAGCGTGAAGCCGAATGGATGGGCTCGTCCCCGAAGGCGCGGCAGGCCAAGAACAAGGCCCGCATCCAGCGCTACGACGATCTCGTGCAGAAGGCCGCCGAGGTCGGCCCGACGACGGCGCAGATCATCATTCCGATCGCCGAGCGGCTCGGCAACAATGTCATCGAGTTCAAGGCCCTGTCGAAGGCCTTCGGCGACAAGCTGCTGATCGACAACCTGTCGTTCCGCCTGCCGCCGGGCGGAATCGTCGGCGTCATCGGCCCGAACGGCGCCGGCAAGACGACGCTGTTCCGCATGATCGCCGCCCAGGAAGCGCCGGACGCCGGCGAGATCGTCGTCGCCGACAACGTCAAGCTCGGCTATGTCGACCAGTCGCGCGACGCCCTCGCCGACGGCAAGACGGTCTATGAGGAGATCTCCGGCGGCAACGAGATCCTCTATCTGGGAAAACGCGAGATCAACGCCCGCGCCTATTGCGGCGCCTTCAACTTCAAGGGCGGCGACCAGCAGAAGAAGGTCGGGCAGCTCTCCGGCGGCGAACGCAATCGCGTCCACCTCGCCAAGATCCTGCAGCGCGGCGCCAATGTCCTGCTGCTCGACGAGCCGACCAACGACCTCGACGTCGATACGCTCAGGGCGCTGGAGGAGGCGCTGGAGGATTATGCCGGCTGCGCCGTCATCATCAGCCATGACCGCATGTTCCTCGACCGCATCGCGACCCATATCCTCGCCTTCGAGGGCGACAGCCATGTCGAGTGGTTCGAGGGCAATTTCCAGGACTACGAGGAGGACAAGAAGCGCCGCCTCGGCACGGATTCGACCATTCCGAAGCGCATCCAGTACAAGAAGTTCGCGCGCTGATCGAAACGAGCGGCGGCCGACTGCCGCTCCGCTTCTTGGCCCCTCACTCTTTCCCCTCCCCGCCCGGAACAGCAGGGAGGGGTGTGGGGGCGTCTGCCGTCACTCCCCCGCCAGATCCGCCGCGCTGAGCCAGAACACCTCGCCCTCACTCTCGGCCGAATCGAGCCAGAGGAAGGGCAGGTCGAATTCCGCCTCCAGGATGTCGCGGCCCGTACCGATCTCGCAGAGGAGCCCGCCCTCGGGGGTGAGGTGGTCGCCGGCCGTCGCTAGGATGCGGCGGACAATGTCGAGCCCGTCGGCACCGCCGAGATGGGCCATGACCGGCTCGGCGCGGTATTCCGCCGGGAAGGCGTTGACCTCCGCCTGCGCCACATAGGGCGGGTTGGCGATGATGAGGTCGTAGCGCCGGCCGGCCAGCGGCTTGAAGAGATCGCCAGCGACGAGGTGCACGCGGTCCTCCATCTCGTGGTCGGCGACGTTGAGCCGCGCCACCTCGAGCGCGTCCTTCGACAGGTCGACGGCGTCGACGGCGGCGTTCGGATAGGCCATGGCGGCAAGGATCGCGAGGCAGCCCGAGCCGGTGCACAGGTCGAGCACGCGGGTCACCTCGAAAGGCTCGGGGATCGGGCCGGCGCCGTCCTGCGTCAGGGCGCCCGTCATCATCATCTCGCCGAGATAGGAGCGCGGCACGATGACCCGCTCGTCCACCCGGAACGGCACGCCCTGGATATAGGCGCGGCCGACGAGATAGGGCGCCGGCTTGCGGGTGGCGATGCGGGCCTCGATGAGCCCGATCAGCCGCTCGCGCTCGGGCCGTGTCAGGCGGGCATCGAGCCAGGGACCGAGTTCGTCGACCGGCAGCGACAGCCCTTCCAGCATCATGAAGGCGGCCTCGTCCAGCGCGGTGGTGGTGCCATGGCCGTAGGTGAGCCGCGCCTGGGAAAAGCGCGTCACCGCATAGCGCACGAGGTCGCGCAGCGTCAGGAGTTCGTCGGCGGGCGAGAGGGCCGAGGCGCTTGGCATGGAAGACGTTCCGCAACGGGCGACAACCTCGCCCTTCCGCCGTGCTAAAGGCTCACCGGTCCGGCTTCAAGCCTCGTCGCCTGCCGTGACGGAGTGGCGCGCGGCGATCACGAAACCGCCATCTGCCATCGCATCGCCCAAGTCCGGGGCGAGGGTGTCTCTTCTGGGGCGAAGGTCTCCTTGCGGATCACCCGTTTCGGAGGCATTCTGCCGCGGTGCACCCCGACCCGACAGGCGCTGTTCGCGCGCGCGGCGCCGATCTTCCCCGAGGGATGACGAGAGAGCGATTGTGACGATAAAGACCCCTTTTCGCGTCCTCGTGCTGGCGGTTGCCATCGCTACCGCCGCCGTCTCCTCGGGCCATGCCCAGGTGCGCAACCCTACATTTGAACCGCTGGGTGCGACGCCGACTTTCCGCGATGCCCTGCGGGTGTCGGTCTACGGCAACGTGCTGGCGGCGCGTCTCGCATCAAACGTGCGGGACACCGCGGCGGCTTCCGTCTTTTGGCGCGCCGCGCTCCGGCAGGATCCCCGCAACACCGAGATTCTCGAACGCGCCTTCGTGACGACGCTGGCCGACGGCAATGTCGACGAGGCCAGCCCGCTCGCCGAAAGGCTCATCCTGATCGATCGCGGCCATCGCCTGGCGCGGTTGACCCTGGCGATGCGGGCGGTGAAGGCCAAGCAGTTCCAGACGGCGCGCATGCACCTGACGGCGGCGCCGCGGGCCAATGCCGACCTGACCTCGGCGCTGCTCATCGGCTGGACGCATCTGGGATCGGGCGATGCGCAGGCGGGTGTCGCCGCGCTCGACCGCCTCACCGGCGCCGACTGGTACAGCCTGTTCAAGAACTTCCATGCCGGCCTCATTCTCGATGCCGCAGGGCGTCGCACGGAAGCCGGCCGGCGGCTGGAGGAGGCCTATAAGCAGGATCCGACCATCCTTAGGATCGTCGACGCCTACGGGCGCTGGGCATCGCGCGCCAAGTCGGCGGATGACGCCCGGCAGATCTTCGCCGCCTACGACAAGGTCATTCCCAACCACCCGGTCATTGTCGCCGCGCAGGAGCGGCTGAACGCGCCGGGCGGAAGCCTGCCGATGCTGGTGCGCACCAGCCAGGCGGGCGCGGCCGAGGTCCTCTACGGCCTCGGTTCGGCGCTGTCGCGGCAGGGCGGCGAGGATCTCGCCCTCATCTATCTGCAGCTCGCCCGCTGGCTTGAGCCGCAGCAGGACATGGCGATCCTGTCGCTGGCCGACCTCTATGAATTCATGAAGCTGCCCCGCCGCGCCATTGCGGTGTTCGAGGCCATGCCGGAGAGTTCGCCGCTCTACCGTAACGCCCAGATCCAGCGGGCGCTGAACCTCGAGCAGCTCGACCGCACCGACGAGGCGCGCAAGGCGCTGTCCGAACTCATCGCCCGCAACCCGCAGGATCTCGAGGCGCTGCAGGCGCTTGGCAATATCCAGCGGGCGCGCAAGATGTTCGGTGAGGCGGCCGAGACCTATTCCCGGGCGCTGGCGCTGATCCCCGATCCCGGACCCCAGCACTGGATCTATTTCTATTTCCGCGGCATCGCCTACGAGCGCACCAAACAATGGGCCAAGGCCGAGGTGGACCTGAAGCGGGCGCTGACGCTGATCCCCGACAACAATGTGCGCGGTCGGGCCCAGGTTCTGAATTACCTCGGCTATTCCTGGGTCGACCAGGGCATCAATCTGCAAGAGGGCCTCGAACTAGTCCGCAAGGCGGTCGAGCTGACGCCCGAGGACGGCTATATCGTCGACAGCCTCGGCTGGGCCTATTACCGCATGGGCCGCTACGAGGAGGCGGTGGCCGAACTGGAGCGAGCGATCGAGCTGAAGCCGGAAGATCCGGTGATCAACGATCACCTGGGCGATGCCTACTGGAAGGCCGGCCGCGAACTGGAGGCACGGTTCCAGTGGAACCATGCCCGCGACCTGAAGCCGGAGCCGGACGACCTGCCGCGGATCCTCGACAAGATCGCCAATGGCCTCACCGACAGCCCGGTGCAGACCAGCCGCAACACCGGCGAGGCCCCGGCCCCGAAGCCGAACTGATCGGTTCGGGTGCCTTGCCCATGCCGCCCGCTCTCGCCGAGCGCGCGCCCGCCAAGGTGAATCTGACGCTCGCCGTCAGGGCGCGGCGGGCGGACGGCTATCACGACATCGAAAGCCTCGTGGTCTTCGCCCGGACGGGTGATGAGCTTCGTTTCGTGCCCGGCGGGGACGCTTTCGGCCTGGTGGTGCGCGGCAGGACTGCGCAGGCCGCCGGACCCGGTGCGGACAATCTCGTGCTCAAGGCGGCGCGGCTGCTGGCTGACCGCGTCCCTGGCCTGCCGGCTGGTCGCTTCACGCTCGTCAAGCGGCTGCCGGTCGCCGCCGGCCTCGGCGGCGGCTCGTCGGATGCCGCCGCCGCCCTGCGCCTCCTCGCCCGCGCCGCAGGTCTTGGCCTCGATGATCCGCGCCTCCTGGAGGCGGCCCGGCTGACCGGCTCCGACGTGTCGGTCTGTCTCGTTCCCGCCGCCCGCTTCATGCGCGGCATCGGGCACGATCTCGGCCCGCCGCTCGTCCTGCCGCGGCTCGCCGCCCTTCTCGTCAACCCGCAGGTGGCGGTGCCGACACCCGCCGTCTTCGCCCGCCTCGGCCTC
The DNA here is from genome assembly GCF_030691135.1 of Phreatobacter sp. Taxonomy (GTDB): domain Bacteria; phylum Pseudomonadota; class Alphaproteobacteria; order Rhizobiales; family Phreatobacteraceae; genus Phreatobacter. Next base: position 12,922 of record NZ_JAUYFA010000053.1, on the reverse strand, counting down.
GCGACGGGGGCGGTTCAGGGTGCGGATCCGGCGACGGTCATCGAGACGGTCCTGCGACCGGAGAAATCGGTTCTGCTGGCGCTTCTTGCCGCTTCGCGCAACGATCTGGAGGCGCCGGCCCTGGCGCTGGAGCCGGTCATCGGCAGCACGTTGGCGCGGCTCCGGGCCGATCCCGCCTGCCGGCTCGCCCGCATGTCGGGGTCCGGTGCGACGGTCTTCGGGCTCTACGATACCTGCCGCGCCGCGGCGGCCGCGGGCAAGGCGATCAGCGCCGCCCATCCGGGCTGGTGGGTGAAGCCGACCATGATGGGGTGAGGGCGACGACCGCGCCCGTCAGCCGTTCCGATAGCGACCCCAGCCGGCCGCCCGGAGCTCGCAGGCCGGGCAGGTGCCGCAGCCATGGCCCCAGTCATGGAGCTGGCTGCGGTCGCCGAGATAGCAGGAATGGGATTCGGTCCGGATCAGCTCGACCAGCGCCGCGCCGCCGAGCCGCTCCGCCAGCCGCCATGTTTCGGCCTTGTCGATGAACATCAGTGGCGTGTGCAGCACGAAGCGCTTTTCCATGCCGAGGTTCAGCGCCACCTGCAGCGCCTTGATCGTGTCATCGCGGCAGTCGGGATAACCGGAATAATCCGTCTCGCAGACGCCCGTGACGATGTGCCTGAGGCCGCGGCGATAGGCGAGGGCTGCGGCGAAGGTGAGGAAGACGAGGTTGCGGCCGGGCACGAAGGTGTTGGGCAGGCCCTGGTCGGTCATGGCGATGGCGACCGATCGCGTCAGGGCGGTGTCGGAGACCTCGCCGAGGGCCGCGAGACCGAGTGTATGGTCCGACCCCAGTCGCGCCGCCCATTCGGCTTTCACCGCGGGCAGCCCATCGCGAATGCCAGCACGGCAGGCGAGCTCGACCCGATGACGCTGGTCATAGTCGAAGCCAAGGGTTTCGACATGGCCGAATCGGTCGAGGGCCCAGGCCAGGCAGGTGGCCGAATCCTGTCCACCGGAGAAGAGAACAAGGGCGCCGTCGCCAGTCATGGGAGCCGGTTCGTCGTTGGCCGTCATCAATGGGCGCGGGAGATGCAGAAATCGACCGCCTGGACGAGGGCGTCCTTCATCGCGCTGTCCGGGAACAGGGCAAGGGCGTCCTTGGCCATGTCGCCATAGTGACGGGCGCGTTCGATCGTGTCGGCCAGCGCGCCGTGGCGGGCCATGAAGCCGGTGGCGGTCTCGAAATCGCCGTCGGCGATATCGCCGTCGACCAGTACCTTTTTCCAGAAGGCGCGCTCCTGTTCGGAGCCGCGCCGGAAGGCGAGGACGACGGGCAGGGTGATCTTCCCCTCGCGGAAGTCGTCGCCGGTGTTCTTGCCGAGCTTCTGCGCCTTGCCGCCATAGTCGAGGGCGTCGTCGACGAGTTGGAAGGCGATGCCGAGATTCATGCCATAGGCGCGGGCGGCGGCCTGTTCGGCCTTGGGCTTGCCGGAGATGACGGGGCCGACCTCACAGGCGGCGGCGAAGAGCTCTGCCGTCTTGCCGCGGATGACGGCGAGATACTCGTCCTCGGTGGTCGAGGTGTTCTTGGCGGCGGCGAGCTGCATCACCTCGCCCTCGGCAATGACGGCGGCAGCGGTGGACAGGATGTCGAGGGCGCGCAGCGAGCCGACCTCGACCATCATCTTGAAGGCCTGGCCGAGCAGGAAGTCGCCGACGAGCACCGAGGCCTCGTTGCCCCAGACCATGCGCGCCGCCGGCCGGCCGCGGCGCATGTCGCTCTCGTCGACCACATCGTCATGCAGGAGCGTCGCCGTGTGCATGAATTCGACCGCGGCGGCGAGCTTGACATGGCCCTCGCCCTGGTAGCCGGCCAGGGCCGCGGTCGCGAGCGTCAGCATGGGCCTGAGGCGCTTGCCACCGGAGGAGATCAGATGATTCGCCACTTCCGGGATCATGGTGACCTCGGAGCCGGTCCGCGACAGGATCATCGCATTGACCCGTTCCATGTCCGCCCGCGTGGCGCCTACCAATGCCTCGATGGAGGCCCTGTCCTTTTCGAAGGGGACAACGACTGCCACGCCATGCTCCACTGCCGGCCCGCAGGATGCGGGCAATTTCGTGACGGACAATAGGGTCGCGGCGTGGTCTTCTCAAGCGGCGCACCCTTCACGAAAAGTCGCACGCGGCGGACCGGAGGACGTTTTGGAAGAAATCATCCGCACCGCCGATCCGGTTCTCGTCAGCGCCGTGGAAGCGCTGCTCGAGGGCGAGGGGATCACGGTCCTCGTCGCTGACCGGCACATCTCGGCTGTCGAGGCGCGGATCGCCGCCTTTCCGCTGCGTATTCTCGTTCCCGCCGAAGATGTCGCCCGCGCCCGGATGGCCATTACCCAGGCCGGCTGGGGCGAGACGCTGAGGCAGGGGAATCCTTGATCGCGGGTGGCCGCAGATGTTTTTCTGCATAGCGCACATTAGGATTGAAAGATTCTAACAAGCGCACGTGTATGCAATAAGGCGCATATGACTCTGCTTATCGACCCTCTCTTTGAACCCACGGCGGACCGGATTCTCGGGGGCCGCGTGGAGATCACGCAACCGCGGGTCGGTCACCGTGCCGGGCATGATGCCGTCCTGCTGGCCGCTGCCGTGCCGGCTGCGCCGGGCGACCGCATCCTCGATCTCGGGGCCGGGGTCGGCGCCGCCGCCTTCTGCCTGGCGGCCCGCGTGCCGCAATGTTTCCTGACCCTGGTGGAGATCGACCCGGCGCTGGCGGCCCTTGCCGAGCAGAACGCCGCAGCCAACGGCTTCGGCAACCGCACGCGCGTCATCGTCATGGATGCGCTGGCGCGGGGGGCACCGCGCGAGAAGACCGCGCTTCTGGTCGGCGAGATTGACCGCGTCATCACCAATCCGCCGTTCCACGACGCGCCGCGCCACCGCGCCTCGCCGGGCGCCGCCAAGCGCCTCGCCCATTCCGGCGGCGACGAGCTGCTCGCCGGTTTCCTGCGCAAGGCCGTGTGTGTGCTGCGCCCCGGCGGAACCGTGACGCTGATCCACCGCGCCGACCGGCCGGAGGCGCTGCTCGCCGCCATGAAGGGCCGGTTCGGCGGCCTCACCATCCGGCCGATTCACCCGAAACCCGAATCACCGGCCGCCCGGCTGATCATCACCGGGACCAAGGGCTCGCGGGCGCCGGTCTCCATCCTTCCAGGGCTGGTGCTGCAGGATTGCCTCGGACGGCCGACGGCGGAAGCCGAGGCGATCCTGCGCGAGGGGCGGGCGCTCTAGGAGACTGCGAACGCCGTCTCGGCCGCACCTGGACAAAGCTCTCTCTGTCACGCCCGGCCTTGTGTCGGGCATGCATGGCTTGAACATGGCGCGTGACAGAATTCGTGGATGCCCGGGGCGAGCCCGGGCATGACGACGCCCTGCGGAAACGCCAGATCAGCCCTCGATCTTCGAGAAATCGGCGACCGTCGCCGTGGCGGCGCGCAGTTCCGCGAGGATCTTCAGCCGGTTCTCGCGCAGCGCTGCATCCTCGGCATTGACCGTCACCTTGTCGAAGAAGGCATCGACCGCCGGGCGGAGCTCGGCCAGCGCCTTCATCGCCCCGGCATAGTCCTCACGCGCCACGTGGTCGCGGGCATGGGCGCTGGCGGATTGCAGGAGCGCGAAGAGCGCCCGCTCCTCCGGCTCGCCCTTGGCGTGGACGAGGGCTGAATCCGGCGCGCCGTCATAGGCGCGGCCGTCCCTCTTCTCCTCGATGCGCAGGATGTTGATGGCGCGCTTGGTGCCGGCGAGGAGGTTCTTGCCGTCCTCGGTCCCGAGCAGACCGGCGAGCGCCTCGACCCGGCGGACGACGAGCAGCAGGTCGTCATTGCCCTCGCCCGAGGCCAGCACGGCATCGACGAGGTCATGGCGCTGGCCCTGGTCGCGGAGCAGGACCTTCAGGCGGTCATGGAAGAAGGAGAGGAGGTCGGCGCTCCGGTGACGCTCCCAGTCTTGGGGAGGGATGGCGACGATAGGGGTGCCGCGGAGAGCACGGACCGCGTCTGTCGACGTGTGCGTCAGCCTAGACAACAATCCATCGGGGTTGAGGTCACCCGTATGCCGTGCCAGCTCAAGAGTGCCCTTCACTTTTCCCGCATGAGCTTGAAGCAGATCGGCCATGATGGCGCGGCCCGATAGAACAGCGGCTGGTACGAGCTTCATTGAGAGCCCGTTCTCCATCACCAGCCTGATCACACCCAGCGCAGCCCGCCTCAGCGCAAAGGGGTCCTTGCTCCCCGTCGGCTTCTCGTCGATCGCCCAGAAGCCCACCAGCGTGTCCAGCTTGTCCGCCAGCGCCACAGCGACAGCGACCTTGTCGGTGGGCACGCGGTCGCTCGGCCCCTGCGGCTTATAGTGGTCCTCGATGGCGGCGGCGACGCTCTCGTGCTCGCCCTGGAGCAGCGCGTATTTCCGCCCCATCAGGCCCTGGACCTCCGGGAATTCGCCGACGACCTCGGTCATGAGGTCTGCCTTCGCCAGTTCCGCCGCGCGCTCGGCGAGGTCCGGATCGGCGCCGACGAGGGGCGCGATGTGGCGGGCCAGCGCCTTGATGCGGTCGACCCGCTCGCCCTGCGTGCCCAGCTTCTCGTGGAAGACGACGTTGAGGGCCCGCAGCTTGGCCATGCGCTGGTCCAGCGGCTTGGCTGCTGCGTTCTCGAAGTCCGGCAGCGGCTTCTGGTCGGTCTGCCAGAAATAGAGCGCGTCGGAGAGGCGGGCGCGGATGACGCGCTCGTTGCCGGCGACGATGGCGCGGCCGCCGTCGCTGGCCTCGAGGTTCGCGGTGAGCACGAAGCGGTTGGCGAGGCGGCCGGTCTTCGGGTCGCGCACGACGAAGCACTTCTGGTTGGCGCGGATGGTGGCGCGGATCACCTCGTCGGGGATGGCGAGGAAACTCTCCTCGAAGGCGCCCATGAGCACGACCGGCCATTCGACCAGGCCGGCGACCTCGTTCAAGAGCCCCTCGTCCTCGACCAGTTCCAGCCCCTGAGCGAAGCAGAGGTTACGGGCGTCCGTGAGGATGCGGCGCTTGCGCTCTTCCGGATCGGCGACGACGAAGGCCTTTTCCAGGCTCGTCAGATAGTCGTCCATGCGCCGCACGCGGATGTCGCCGGGCGCCATGAAGCGGTGGCCGCGCGTCGTGTCGCCGGCGATGATGCCGTCGATGGCGAAGCGGATGACCTCGGGGTCCTCGGTCTCGGGGCCGAAGGTGCAGAGGATCGACTGCAGCGGCCGCACCCAGCGCAGCGAGGATGACGAGACCGAGGCCGCGCCCCAGCGCATCGATTTCGGCCAGGGGAAGGCACGGATGATCTCCGGCACGATCTCGGCGATCACCTCGGGCACCGGGCGGCCGGGCTTGTCGATGACCGCGATGTAGCTGTCGCCCTTCTTCGGGTCGGACTGGATGGTCGCCTGATCGATGGAGGTGAGGCCGGCGGCCTTGAGGAAGCCCTGGATGGCGGCCTCGGGCGCGCCGACGCGCGGGCCCTTGCGCTCTTCCTTCACATCGGGCGAAGCGGCGGGCAGGCCATGGACGGAAAGGGCGATGCGGCGCGGCGTGACCACGGCGCGGGCGCCTTCGTAGAGACAGCCCCTGGCCACCAGCGCATCCGTCACCGCCTTCTGCAGATGCGCGGCGGCATCCGCCTGCATGCGGGCGGGGATCTCTTCGGAGAGGAGTTCGAGGAGAAGGTCGGGCATGTCACTCACGCATCTGGAGAAGGCGCGACAGGACCCAGGCGATGTCGCCGCTCGCTCCCGAGACGTCGTCGATCAGCCAGCGGCCATTGTCGTTCAGCATGTCGAAGGTGATGACCTGCGTCTCCGGCTGGTCGGCGAAGAGCTTCAGCGTCACCGCAATTTGCGCCTTGCGCTCGTCGCGGCTGACGACGCGGTAGACGTTGCGTGTGTGGTAGGCGTCGTCGCTGTCCTGGCAGCCGCAGGCGAAAACGAAGTCGAGGCCCGACATGACCTCGCCCGCCCTGCGGCCGCGGGCCTGCTGCTCGGTGTAGAGGCGTCGCAGGCGCGGCGTCAGGAAGGGGTTCACCGAGGCGCGTTCCGGCTTGGTGTAGAGGGCACGCAGGGCCGTGACGGGATCAGCAGGTGCCGGCGCCTGGGCGGGCCGCGGCGCAGGCTGGGCGATGGCGGGCAGGGTCGACAGCACCAGGCCGGCGGCGAGCAGTCGGCGGTTCATCAGGATCATGCGGCGGCTCCACCTGCTTCGGTCTTCAACCAGGCGGCGCCGCAGGCCTTGGCCAGTTCGCGCACCCTCAGAATATAGCTCTGCCGCTCGGTGACCGAGATGACGCCGCGGGCGTCGAGCAGGTTGAAGGCGTGGCCGGCCTTCAGGCACTGGTCATAGGCGGGCTGGACCATCAGGTGGCGCTCGCCGCTCTCGCCCTTGCCCAGCAGTGCCCGGCATTCGGTCTCGGCTTCGGCGAAGCGGCGGAACAGGGCGGCGGTGTCGGCATGTTCGAAATTGTAGCGGGAATACTCCTGCTCGGCCTGCAGGAAGACCTCGCGGTAAGTGACCTTCTCGGCTCCCTCGCGGCCGTTGAAGTTCAGCTCCATGATGCTCTCGACATTCTGCAGGTAGCAGGCGAGGCGCTCGAGGCCGTAGGTGAGCTCGCCCGAGACGGGGGCGCATTCGATGCCGGCGACCTGCTGAAAGTAAGTGAACTGCGAAACCTCCATGCCGTCGCACCAGCATTCCCAGCCGAGGCCCCAGGCGCCCAGCGTCGGGTTTTCCCAGTCGTCCTCGACGAAGCGGATGTCGTGCAGCTTCGGGTCGAGGCCGATCGCCTCCAGCGAGCCGAGATAGAGCTCCTGGAGGTTCGGCGGGTTCGGCTTCAGGATCACCTGGAACTGGTAGTAGTGCTGCAGCCGGTTGGGGTTCTCGCCGTAGCGGCCGTCCTTCGGCCGGCGTGACGGCTGGACATAGGCGGCGTTCCAGGGCCGGGGGCCAAGGGAGCGCAGCATGGTGCCGGGATGGGAGGTTCCGGCCCCGACCTCCATGTCATAGGGCTGGAGAATCACGCAGCCCTTCTCCGCCCAGAAGGTCTGGAGCGCCAGAATCAGGCCCTGGAACGAACGTTCGGGCCGCATATGCGGAGGCAGGTGAGCAGAGGACATCGCGGTGCGGCCTGTCGGGACGAGCGGAGCCGACCCTTAATGACCGGGTGCGAGGGGGTCAACCGCCGTCAGAAGGGGCGGTATTCACCCGTGGCGGGATCGCGCCTCAGGCGGCGGCCCGGCTGCTGGGCGCGAACAGGTTTGAGCTGCGCCTGCAGGGACCTGCGCACGAGAACGTAGGTGGCGATCATGACGACCGCGACCGCGGCCCCCATCAGGACTGGCGGCATGATTCTCTCCCGCGGGCCTCGATGATTCGATGCAGTATGACACAGGCTGATTCAGGCAGAATCGCGGCGACCATCGTGGCATTCCTCAATTGCAGGAAATCCGGCCGATGGTGACGCCGTCGAACAGTCCGCGGGCCTGGGGCGAGAGGTCCAGACCGAAATCGGCCGGGGCCAGCGCGCCGCGTTCCGCCAAGGGGACGACCGCGCGGCGCAGGATGCTCGCCTCGGGGCGACGCCAGAAGGCCGGATCGGCGGCAGCGCCGGGGTCCACCGCCGTCCGCGGCGGCATGAAACCGGCGACGAAGAGCGTGATGTTGGCGGCGGCGAGATGGCGCAGGTGGCTGTCGCAGGGCGTGTAGGCGAGGGCGCGCAACTCGTTGGCGAGCTTCGCGGCGTGGTCGAGCACGGCCTGGCCGCTGCGGCGCGGGCCGATGGGCGGCGGGATCAGGCGCGGGCCGTCGACCTCGACATAGCCGTCGCGCTTGCGGAAGACGACAGGCCCGACCGGCGTGTAGGTGAGGGACACTGCGGCGGTGCCAAGCAGCGGCATGCCCGTCGTCGTGGTCGTGGACTCGCGCACGCCCGGAACGAGAGACATGATGCGCGGTCCGGCATCGGCGGTCGCGGCCGGAGCGACCGGTGCCGGTGAATTCAACAGCGCAGAGACCGAGGGCAGGCCGGGCAGGGGTATGGTACCCGAGCCGATGGCGAAGGCCGCGAAGCCGAATGCGGCGGCGCCTACCACCAGAAGCAGTGTGGAAACGCCGCCGTTCGCCTGCTCGGGCTCACGACCGGCAGGGCGCCCGCGATTCTTGCGGAAGTTCATTGCCACGTCGTCGGCCATGGACCCTCGCTGGGGAGCGAAACAAACCTCATTGTCGCCGAGGAGGTGTGAGGGCCCGCTTAACGCCGGCGCGGCCTTTGACGAAAAAGCATCCCGGTCCGGTTAACCGGGACGCAAGCATCGTGGCCGGCGGTGGTCAGACCAGGGACCAGTCGAGCGTGATCTCGGCGTTGAGAAGCTTCGAGATCGGGCAGCCCTCCTTGGCGCTCTTGGCGATCTCGGCGAAATCGTCCTGCGAGATGCCGGGGACATGGGCGGTGAGGGTCAGGGCGGATTTCGCCACCTTGAAGCCGGCACCGTCCTTTTCGAGCGACACGACGGCCTCGGTCTTGAGTTCGGTCGGCGTCAGGTCCCTGGCCTGCAGGGCGAAGGCGAGCGCCATGGTGAAGCAGCCGGCATGGGCCGCGGCGATGAGCTCTTCCGGATTGGTCCCCTTCTCGTCCTCGAAACGGGTGGTGAAGGAATAGGCCGTCCCGTCCAGCACGCCGGACTGGGTGGTGAGCATGCCTTTGCCGTCGCGGCCCGTGCCGTGCCAGACGGCGCTTGCGGATCGGTTCATGGGAGATCTCCTCGGACTTGGGGGGGCGGGGCCGAAGCGGCCTGCCGGCAGAGATGGGGCTCGGCCGCCGGTGAGGCCAGCGCCGCGAGCCTTCCACCCCGTCGTCAAACCCCGATGACGGTCGCGCGGTTCCCATGGGCGAAGGCTCTGGAGGGGATCGGCGGCGGACCGTCGCGGCCCGTCGGCATTGGCGCTAGGCTGCGCCACGGATTCGCCGCAAGCCCCGCGGCACACTGGACTGATGACAATGCGCGCGCTTCTCCTCGCCCTGACGGCTTTTCTCGCGATCCCGACCCTTGCGGCGGCGCAGGCTCCCGCCCAGGGCCAGGCACAGGGCCAGCGCCTGCGCGGAGCCGATTTCGCCGGCTTCTGGGCCTCGCAGCCGGGCGGCCGCGCCGGTGTCGAGATCCGGGTGAGTGGGGCCTCCATCGTCGCCCGCGAACTGTTCAACACCCAGGCCGCCGGGCGCTGCGGCACCGAGGGGCGCGGGCGGCTCACCGGCTTCACCTCGCGGCTGAACTTCCGCGGCCGCTGCTCGGACGGCAGCCGCACCTCGGAGACCTGGTGCTCGGTGACGCTGGAGACGCGCGATCGCATCGCCTCGCGCTGCGGCAACGGCCACCGTACGACGCTGCACCGGGTGAGGGGGTAACCTCCGCCGATCGGCCGGCCTCGCCAGAGGCGCAGCTCCGCTTTAGCCTCTCGTCGCGCCGCGGCGACGCGCTGCGGTTCCGGGGGAGAGGGTCATGCTGACGGGCGGATGCTATTGCGGCGCGTTGCGCTACGAGGCCGAGGGCGCGCCGCTGTTTCGCGGCGAATGCCATTGCCGAGAATGCCAGAAGATCTCCGGCGGTGCCGAGAATTACTTCATGGCGGTACCGGTGGACGGCTACCGCTACGTCAAGGGCGAGCCGGCGCGGTTTGCCAGGCCGGACCTCGAGAACCCCGTGACGCGCGAGTTCTGCGCCACCTGCGGCACGCATCTGGCGACGCGGTCGCCGCGCCGGAAGAACGCGGTGATCCTCAAGGTCGGCGGGCTGGACGATCCCTCAGTCTACGGCGGGCCGGAGGTCGTGTTCTACACGTCAGAGGCGCAGCCCTTCCATCAGTTCCCGGAAGGGGTGCCGGCCTTCGAGAAGTTCCCGCCGCCGCGGTGAGGTGAGGCTCTGCGGCCGCACATCGTCATGCCCGGGCTTGTCCCGGGCATCCACGAATTCCTGTGTCGCGGTGTTCAAGTCGTGGATGGCCGGGACAAGCCCGGCCATGACGACAGAGGGCGGCCCGCACCCTCAGAAGGTGCGCGGAGGACGCGACATCGGGCCCAACCTCACATCCCCGGATAGTTTGGCCCGCCGCCACCTTCGGGCGTCACCCAGTTGATGTTCTGGGCGGGGTCCTTGATGTCGCAGGTTTTGCAGTGGACGCAGTTCTGCGCGTTGATGACGAATTTCGGGTCGGTCTTGGCCTCGGGGTCGGCATAGACCACCTCATAGACACCCGCCGGGCAGTAGAGCCGCGCCGGCTCGCCATATTTCGGCAGGTTCTGGGCGATCGGGACCGAGGCGTCCTTCAGGGTGAGATGGACCGGCTGGTCTTCCTCGTGATTGGTGTTCGAGATGAAAACGCTCGACAGTTTGTCGAAGGAGATGACGCCGTCGGGCTTGGGATAGACGATGGGCTTCACCTGATCGAGCGGCTTCAGGGTCTCGAAATCCGCCTTGCCATGCTTCAGGGTGCCGAACGGAGAGACGCCGAAGATCGCATTGATCCACATGTCGATGCCGCCGAGGACGACGCCGCCGATCGTGCCGAATTTCGACCAGAGCGGCTTGACGTTGCGGACGGTCCAGAGGTCCTTGCCGATGGCACTGGAGCGCCAGCTCGCCTCGTATGAGGCGAGTTCGTCATGGGCCCGGCCGGCTTTGAGCGCCTCGGTCAGGTGCTCGGCCGCCAGCATGCCGGAATGGACGGCGTTGTGGGAGCCCTTGATGCGCGGCACGTTGACGAGGCCCGCCGCACAGCCGATCAGCGCGCCGCCCGGGAAGGAGAGCTTCGGTACCGACTGCCAGCCGCCCTCGGTGATGGCGCGGGCGCCGTAGGAGATGCGCTTGCCGCCTTCCAGAACCGGGCGGACCATCGGGTGCTGCTTGAAGCGCTGGAACTCGTCGAAGGGCGAGAGCGTCGGGTTCTCGTAGTTCAGGTGAACGACGAAGCCGACGTAAACCAGGTTGTCCTCGGCGTGATAGAGGAAGGAGCCGCCGCCGGTCTTCATGTCGAGCGGCCAGCCGAAGGAGTGCTGGACGAGGCCGGCCTGGTGGTTCTCCGGCTTGACCTGCCAGATCTCCTTCAGGCCGATGCCGTACTTGCCGGGCTCGCGGCCGTCGTCGAGCTTGAAGCGCCTGATCAGCTGCTTGGTGAGGTGGCCGCGGGCGCCCTCGGCGAAGAGCGTGTATTTGCCGCGCAGCTCCATGCCGCGGGTGAAGCGGTCGGTGATCTCGCCGTTGCGGTCGATGCCCATGTCGCCGGTGGCGACGCCGGTCACCGCGCCCTGGTCGTCGAACAGCACTTCGGCGGCGGCGAAGCCGGGATAGATCTCGACGCCCATGGCCTCGGCACGGGCCGCCAGCCACTTCGTCACATTGCCCAGCGAGCCGATGAAATTGCCGTGGTTGTTCATCAGCTTCGGCATGCCGAAATTCGGCAGGCGAAGAGCACCGGCAGGGCCGAGGAAGTAGAATCGATCGGCGGTGACCGCCTGTTTCAGCGGACGATCCGGGTCCTCGCGCCAGTCGGGGAGCAGCTGGTCGAGGCCGGCCGGGTCGATGACGGCGCCGGACAGGATATGGGCTCCGACCTCGGACCCCTTCTCGACCACGACGACGGTGCAGTTTTCATCCAGTTGTTTGAGGCGGATGGCTGCGGAGAGTCCGGCCGGGCCGGCACCCACGATGACGACGTCATAGTCCATGCCCTCGCGCTCGGGCAGGTCCATCGCTTCGGCCATTGAGATCCCTCGTCATTCGGGGTCCGGGACGCCCCATGCAACTTTGGTCGATTTCTAAAGCACGGCTTCCGGCCGATGACAACGCGTCGACAGGCCGAGGGGGGCGGCCACCGGCACATCGCCCGTTAACCATTTGGTAACCTCCGTTAACGATGTCTTAACATCTGACTTGAGCCGCAATCATTAACAGGAGATTAATGGCCCCGGGTCGCAGGGCAGTCATCGTTGGTTCAGGGGTTTCCACCCATGTTTCGCTTTGCGTCCTGGTTTATGTTCGCAGCTCTCGGCATCGTCGGCCTGTCCGAAGGTGCCCTCGCCCAGCAGGGCGCCCGTCGGCTGGCTTCGTTGCCGGCCGGGGCAGCCACGTCGGCGCCGATCGGTTGGGTTCAGTTCTGCGGGGAAAACCCGGTGGACTGTGCCACGCGCTCACCGGCCGCACGCTCGGTCAATCTGACCTCCGCCGCCTTCGCGCAGCTCGCCCGCGTCAATCTCCAGGTCAACCGGGAGATCGAGCAGGTGACCGACATGGATCATTTCGGCGTCGAGGAATACTGGACCTATCCGGTCACCGGCAAAGGCGACTGCGAGGATCTGGTGCTGGAGAAAAAGCGCCGTCTCATCGCCCTCGGCGTGCCGCGCGAGGCCATGCTGATCACCGTGGTGCGCGATCTCAACGGCGACGGCCATGCCATCCTCACCGTCGTCACCGACCGCGGCGACTATGTCCTCGACAACTTCACCAACGAGGTGAAGCTGTGGCACGAGACCGGCTACCGCTTCATCAAGCGCCAGTCGCAGACCGACCCGAACCAGTGGGTCTCGCTGAACGGCGGTGCCGCCGGCCCGCAGCTGGTGGCCAATCCGCGCCGCTGAGCTTTCCTCATCTCTGTCCGTCTCCCCGGCGGTCGCAGCGGGTGGAGACAGAAGGCCGGAGCGGGTCGCAGCGCTCCGGCCTTTCGCTTATGATGGGGTCATGACCCTGTCTCTCACCCCCGATGCTCTCGAGGCGCTGCTCGTCTTCTACCGCGATGCGGGCGTCGACGTGGCGGTGGGCGAGGAGGCAGCCGACCGCTTCGCCGAGGCCGATGCGGAACTCGCGCGCCGCCGCGATGCGC
>NZ_JAUYFA010000042.1 GCF_030691135.1 Phreatobacter sp. | reverse complement strand
CCTCAACGTCTTCGTCATCTCCGCCATCGCCAGGGACGTGCCGATCCTCTCGACCTATCGCGGTGTCATCCCCTTCGTCGCCGCAGATATCCTGCGGCTCGCCCTCGTCGTCACCTTCCCGGCGCTGGCATTGTGGTTGGTAAGGTTGCTGTCATGAACCCCTCACCCGAAAAGCCGTCCCACCGTTATCAGGTCGTCATTGTCGGCGGCGGCCCGTCGGGGTTGTTGCTCGGTTCCCTTCTTCACGGTGCCGGCATCGATGCCCTCATTGTTGAAGCCAGATCCCCGGACTATGTGCTGGGCCGTATTCGGGCGGGTGTCCTGGAACAGGGCACTGTCGATGTGCTGACCCAGGCCGGCGCGGATGCGCGTCTGCGCTCCGAAGGCCTGCCCCACGACGGCTTCGCGCTTTGCGTCGACGGCGAAGTGCTGCGCATCGACCTGAAGAGTCTGACCGGCGGCAAGACGGTGACGGTCTATGGCCAGACCGAGGTTACGCGCGATCTGATGGATCAGCGTCGCAGGTTCGGTGCTGCGAGCGTCTACGAGGCCGCTGACGTCGCGATCGGCGACATCGACACGCCGCACCCGTTCGTCACCTTCGTCAAGGACGGTGTCACCCATCGGGTCTCCTGCGACATCGTCGTCGGATGCGACGGCTTTCACGGGGTCAGCCGGCGCACGGTCGCCGATAAGGGCCTCGAGACCTTCGAACGCACCTATCCTTTCGGCTGGCTGGGTGTTCTCGCCGACGTTCCCCCCTGTTCCCACGAGCTTATCTATGTGGCGCATGAGCGGGGTTTTGCCCTGTGCTCCATGCGATCGCCTCATCGCAGTCGCTATTATGTCCAGTGCGACCTGAACGACGACGCCAAGAACTGGTCCGACGATCGCTTCTGGGATGAGTTGCGCCGGCGGGTCGGCCCTGCCGTCGCCGACAACATCGTGACCGGACCGTCGCTGGAGAAATCCATCGCTCCGCTGCGCAGCTTCGTCGCGGAACCGCTCCGTTTCGGGCGTCTCTTCCTCGTGGGTGATGCGGCCCATATTGTGCCGCCCACGGGCGCCAAGGGCCTGAACCTGGCGGTGAGCGATGTGCACTATCTGGGTTCGGCACTCCGGGAATTTTTTCTGGAACGCTCCAGTGCCGGTATCGACCACTATTCCGCCCGGGCCCTCAACCGCATCTGGAAGGCCGAGCGCTTCTCGTGGTCGATGACGACCCTGCTGCACCGCTTCGACAGCTACACGCCTTTCGAGCAGCGCATGCAGCGCGCCGAGTTCGCCTTGTTGCAATCGTCGCAGCCCGCACGCGCCGTCATGGCCGAGAACTATGTCGGCCTGCCCCTCTAGGACGAGGCACGTGGGTGACGTTACCGCCAGTTTTGTCCAGTCTTTAGATCGTTTCGACGGTTGTCGGTGCGATTGTCGCTCTTCCGGGTTTTGGATAGGTGGTATTGCCCCCAGAGGGAAATGGTCATGTCGTTGCTCCTCTCGTGACGATCTGAAGCACGGCCGGTTACTCGGTCGTCGCCCCAGCAAATGCCTCTTTGGAAGCACTGGCTTCCGCCTTCGTGGTCTGGATCAACTGGTCGAGTTGGTTGGGCGGTCCACATAGCGTGTAGATCTTGAGCGATTTGTCGCCCGTATTGATCAAGTTGTGCCGCGACCCAGCCGGCACGACGATGGCGTCGTCGCTCTTGATCTTGTGCGTCTTGCCGTCGATGACGATCTGGCCCTTGCCCTTTTCGACCCGGAAGAACTGATCGCCGTTCTTGTGCATTTCATCGCCGATTTCTTCGCCCGGATGGAGCGACATCCGCACCAATTGCAGATACTTGCCGGTATAGAGAACCTGGCGAAAATCGTCGTTCTCTTCGGCGAGCTTCTCAATGTCGTCAACGAAACCCTTCACAGCGTTCTCCTCATTGTATGTATTCGTACTGCAACGCTGAATGCGCCGATGTGTTGTTGGTTCCTTGTGAACGGAACAAAAATTTCAAATCGCCGTTTATCCGTTGGCATGTGATCCAACAGACGGCGGTGATTGATCGAATAGTCGAATTCGGGCTGTTTCGATGTCCGCTTGATGATCTGGATCAATACGTCAGGTTGCAGTCCGTGCGACGTTGCAAAAAGCTCCATAGCGGCTGCGGCACATACCTTGGAGCAGGCTGTCTGTCCTAGCTTCGGCCCATTCGCCGCGCGGCGTCCCGGAAAGGGCAATCTGCCCATGACGTCCCAGCAGACGACCCACTTATCAGGCCATCGCGAAGCTGCGGCAAAGGCACGGCTGCTCGAAGGCGGCCCGAACGAGCTTCCGAAGCACTGCCAACGGACAGCCTTCAGAATCATTCGGGAGGTCATTCGTGAGCCTATGCCCGCACTCCCTGTCGGCGCTGGTGCTGTCGCGCTGGCGGTCCTTGAAGTCCCCAAACCGCTTTGGCGAATGGGGTTCGACCGGGAAAGGGCCAGTGCGATGCTTGCCGGCGCAGCAGCAGCGCCCGTTCAGTTCGCAAGGCGTGCGCCATGACCGCGCCCTTGCTCCTCGTTGCGATCTCGGCGGTGATCCTTCTTCAGGTCGCTGTGGGAATCGGCGTCGGGGTCTGGCGGCTTCGATATCATGCGTCGGCGCCGCCGCCCGTCGACAGGGACGCCCTCACGGCGGTGACTGGCGCGTGGGCCGGGTGGCGCGCGTTTCGCGTCGATGGCGTTGCCCTCGAAGACAAGGCCCGAACCCAGCGGACTCTCATCCTCCGCCCGGTGGACGGGCTGCCACTGCCAGACTTTGCTCCGGGGCAATATCTGACCTTCTCAATTGATTTAACGGCGTCGGCGGCGGAGCCGCAGCGAACCATCGTGCGTTGCTACTCCCTGTCCGACCAGCCTAACGGCGAGACCTACCGGATCACCGTCAAGCGCATGCCAGCCCCCTCGACGCAGCCAGATCTGCCGGCCGGAGCGGCTTCAAATTTCCTGCACGACGCGGTTCAGGTGGGCGACCTTCTGAAGGTCAAGGCGCCTTCCGGGAGCTTCATGCTGGACACGACACCTGACACGCCGGCCGTCTTCATCGCTGGCGGCATCGGTGTGACGCCGATGATCAGCATGATGTCCTGGTCGCTAGCCCACGAACCGGAGCGGCGGCTCTTCCTCTTCTATGGCGTTCGGAACAGCAGCGACCACGCCTTCAAAGCCTTGCTAGTAGGGCTGGCCCAGTCGCATCCTGCCTTAACGCTGGTTGTGCTTTACGGCGCGCCCGGCCCCGACGACATCGAAGGCCGGGATTTTCAGCAGGCCGGGTTTATCGATATCGCGTTGCTGAAGCGCGTTTTGCCCCATGGGCGACACCAATTCTACGCGTGCGGTCCGCCGGCGATGATGGCGGCGGTTGTCCCCGCGCTGGCCGAATGGGGCGTCCCCAAGAGCGACATCCATTTCGAGTCCTTCGGGCCGGCATCTTCGGGATATGTCCGACCGGTGGCGGGCGCAACGGAAACGCCGCTCACCAAGCCCTTCGACATCCAGTTCCGCCGGTCACAGCGGACAATTGCCTGGACAGGCGAAGATCAGAGCCTTCTCGACTTCGCCGAACGCCGCGGCATTCGGATTGAGGCCGGTTGCCGGTCCGGCAGTTGCGGGGCTTGCGAAACGCGCCTTGTCTCGGGCGAGGTACGGTATCCCAGCAAGCCCGACTTCGACGTTCCCGCCGGCGCATGCCTTTTGTGTGTTGGCCTTCCGGCTTCCAACCTTGTGCTGGAGGCCTGAAGATCATGCGTTTCAGCCTCTTCTCACGTGAAGTCATCCCCTTCTTCCTGCGGCTCGCGCTGCTTGGCTTCGCGGCGCTCGCAATCGACGCGCTCCTGCATTGGCTGAACGCTGTCTGGATCGGACGCTACCTCGGCATTCCCGGAGTGCTGCTGATCATTGGATCCTTCGGCTATTCCCTGCGCAAGCGCAAACTCATCACATCCGGAAAACCCGCAACATTGCTCAGGCTGCACGAATACATGGCCTGGTCTGGATCGCTTCTGATCCTTGTTCATGCGGGCATCCACTTCAACGCCATCCTGGGCTGGCTCGCGGTCTGGGCCATGCTCGTCAACATCGGCAGCGGGCTGACCGGTAAGTTTCTTCTGCAGCGCGCGCGTTTCAGGCTGGAGGAAACGCGCACCCAGATGCGCGCGCAGGGTTTGTCCAGCGCAGAGCTTGAAGACAAGCTCTATTGGGACAGCCTGACCTTTGACGCCGTCAAGCATTGGCGTGCGGTCCACTACCCGATCACGCTGGCCTTCGCCGTTCTGGCGCTTGGCCACATCGTGAGCATTTTCCTGTTCTGGGGGTGGAGATGAAGCGACGCTGGATTCTCCTTCTCATCGCGGTCAATTTAGTCGGTCTCACAGCACTGGTGTTGCTGTATCCACACTTGATGATAGCGCCGGGACCACTCATTCCAGCACATGCCAATCTCGAAACAAACTGTTTTGCCTGCCATGCGCCGTTACGCGGGGCCAGCGCAGATCGATGCATCACCTGCCACAAGGTGGCGGATATCGGACTGCGCACGACCGCGGGCTTGGCCGTTGCGCGCATGAATCCGGTCACGCCGTTTCATCAGGGCCTGACGTCGCAGAACTGTATGGCGTGCCACACCGACCACACGAACCCGGCGCTGACGCCGCGCGGCCGGCCCGCCTTCTCCCATGCGCTGCTGAACGCGCCAATCCGGGAGAACTGCACGTCGTGCCATACCGCTCCCTCGACACCTGTCCACAGCGGTCTGACAGGCCAGTGCACGCAATGCCATAGTCAGGATCGGTGGAAGCCGGCGACGTTTGACCACGCGCGCTTCTTCGTGCTCGACCGGGATCACAACGCACCCTGCGCCACGTGCCACACGACGAGCGATCGGCGGCAGTACACCTGTTACGGCTGCCATGAGCATACCGAAGCCAATATCCGCAGGAAGCACATCCGCGAAGGCATCCCCAACTTCACGAACTGCGTTTCTTGTCACAGGAGCGCCCACGGCGAAGTTCGTGAACGCGGCACCCGCGAGCGCGGCAATCACGATTGAATGCTCCCCTGATGGATCCGCTCAACCGACGGTCACCGTTAAGGCGCTTTGCGCCGCCAGACCCGACACGTAGTGTCGGGTTATAAGCGGACATTCCCGCCCTCTGGTTTAGGCCCGAAAGCGGTCGAGCAGTTGACAGCGTTCGCTTTTTCCGGGTGGGCTGACGATGCCGTTTTCATCTCAAATACCGTGACCGAAGCGGAACGAGGAAGCACATTCGGGATTTGTGGAAACTCATTCCCGCATTTGTGGAAATTCTTTAGCGCTCCTGACAGCTCCCAAGCGGGATTGGCCGCGTTTTGAACGCTTCAGCTGGAGCCTCGTAGTCGGCCTCGTTGGTGCCCCATATTTCCCAGCCTGAAATGACGAAGGCCCCGCCGATCGGCGAGGCCTCCAGGGTCGAATGTCACGTTATGGCTGAATTGCGCCACGCTAACCCGGCTTTTGGTGCCAAGTTATGCGTCGCTCCACATCTCTCAACCATTTTACGAGCACCCCGTCGTCGAGCCACACGTGTCGCACTTCAAACACGTGCCGTTCCGCACCATGGTGAAGTTCGAGCATTCCGGGCAGGCATCCCCGACATAGCCGCGCAGCTGCGCCTCGGCCCGCCGGTCGGCGGTGGAGCGCTCCGACTTCGCCTCGGGCGCCGCCTCGGCCTGGTCGAAGAGCACTGCGAGGGCGGGTGAGACGGCGGTCACCACCTCCTCCTTCAGCGCCGTGGCGCCGATCGTCGCGCCGCGGGCCATGGTCACCACCGTGCCGGTGCGCCCGTCGCTCGACAGCGAACCCGGGGTCGGCTGGCCGTTCTGGCCGGTGACCACCGTGAACTTGTCGGTCTTGCCGCGCACCAGGCCCTTGGAGAGGACGCTCCTGGCACCCTCCGTCGTCCCGGTGCCGAGCGCGTCATAGCGGCTCTCGCCGGGATCGACATGGCCGAGATCGGCGCGGCCGAGATAGCTCACGGCGAGCTCGCGGAACACGTAGTCGAGGATCGAGGTGGCGTATTTGATCGTGTCGTTGCCCTGCACCGGGCCCGCCGGCTCGAAGCGCGTGAAGGTGAAGGCCTCCACATATTCGTCCAGCGGCACGCCGTACTGCAGACCCAGCGAGATGGCGATGGCGAAGTTGTTGAGGAGCGAGCGCAGCGCCGCGCCCTCCTTGTGCATGTCGATGAAGATCTCGCCGATGCGGCCGTCGTCATATTCGCCGGTGCGCAGATAGACCTTGTGGCCACCGACCACCGCCTTCTGGGTATAGCCCTTGCGGCGGTCCGGCATGCGCTCGCGCTCGCGGATCACCTGCACGCGCTCGACCACCTTCTCGACGATGCGCTCGGCCAGTGCCGCGGCGCGGGCCGCCTGCGGCTTCTCCATCAGCTCCTCGACGCCGTCCTCGTCCTCGTCGTCCTCGATCAGCTGCGAGTTCAGCGGCTGGGAGAGCTTGGAGCCGTCGCGGTAGAGGGCATTGGCCTTCAGCGCCAGCTTCCACGAGAGCATGTAGGCGCTCTTGCAGTCGTCGACGGTGGCCTCGTTCGGCATGTTGATGGTCTTCGAGATGGCGCCCGAGATGAAGGGCTGGGCCGCCGCCATCATGCGGATGTGGCTGTCCACCGAGAGGTAGCGCTTGCCCTTGCGGCCGCAGGGGTTGGCGCAGTCGAACACCGCATAGTGCTCGGCCTTCAGGTAGGGCGCGCCTTCCAGCGTCATGGCACCGCAGACATGCTCGTTGGCCGCCTCGATGTCCTTCTTAGAGAAGCCGATGCGGGCGAGCAGTTCGAAGCCCGGCGCGTTGACCTCCTCGGCGGGGATGCCGAGGGTCTTGACCACGAAGTCCTCGCCCAGCGTCCACTTGTTGAAGACGAACTTGATGTCGAAGGCGGTCTTCAGCTGTGCCTCGACCTTGGCCAGCGCCTCGTCGGTGAAGCCCTTGGCGCGCAGCGTCGCCGCGTTGATCGCCGGGGCCTGCGACAGCGTGCCGTGGCCGACAGCATAGGCCTCCATTTCGGCGAGCTCGCTCTCGCGATAGCCGAGGGTGCGCAGCGCTTCCGGCACCGCCTGGTTGATGATCTTGAAGTAGCCGCCGCCGGCCAGTTTCTTGAACTTCACCAGGGCGAAGTCCGGCTCGATGCCGGTCGTGTCGCAGTCCATGACCAGGCCGATCGTGCCGGTGGGCGCGATGACCGAGACCTGGGCGTTGCGGTAGCCGTTGGTCTCGCCGAGGGCGAGAGCCTCGTCCCAGGCGCGGGTGGCGTGGGCGACGAGGCCCGGCACCGGGCAGTTGGCGTGGTCGAGCGCGACCGGGTTCACCGACAGCGCCTCGTAGCCGGTCGTCTGGCCATGGGCGGCGCGGCGGTGGTTGCGGATGACCCGCAGCATGGCCTCGCGGTTCGGCTGGTAGCCCGGGAAGGGTCCGAGCTCGCCGGCCATCTCGGCGGAGGTCTTGTAGGAGATGCCGGTCATGACGGCGGTGAGCACGCCGGCGAGGGAACGGCCCTCGTCGGAATCATAGGGGATGCCCATGGTCATCAGGAGGCCGCCGATATTGGCGTAGCCGAGGCCGAGGGTGCGGTACTCGAAGGACCGCTCGGCGATCTGGCGCGACGGGAACTGCGCCATCAGCACCGAGATCTCGAGCACGACAGTCCACAGCCGGCAGAGATGCTCGTAGCCGGCGATGTCGAACTGCTTGGCCTTGGGATCGTAGAACTGCAGCAGGTTCGCCGAGGCGAGATTGCAGGCCGTGTCGTCGAGGAACATGTATTCCGAGCACGGGTTCGACGCGCGGATCGGGCCGGCCGCCGGGCAGGTGTGCCAGTCGTTCATCGTCGTGTTGAAATGCAGGCCCGGATCGGCGGAAGCCCAGGCGGCGTGGCCGATCTTCTCCCAGAGGTCGCGCGCCTTCAGCGTCTTCATCACCTTGCCGGTGATGCGCGCCGTCAGGTTCCAGTCGCCGTCCTGCTCCACCGCCTGCAGGAAGTCATCCTTCAGCGAGACGGAGTTGTTGGAGTTCTGGCCGGCCACCGTCAGATAGGCGTCGGAATCCCAGTCCGTGTCGTAGGTCGGGAAGTCGATGTCTTTGTAGCCCTGCTTGGCGAACTGGATGACCCGCTTGACGTAGTTGTCGGGCACCATGGACTTGCGCGCCGCCTTCACCTCGCGCTTCAGCGCGGGGTTCTGGTTCGGGTCGAAACAGGCATCGCCGTCGCCGTCGCAGTTGATGCAGGCCTTCATGACGGCCTTGAGATGCTTGGCGACGATCTTCGAGCCGGTCACCAGCGAGGCGACCTTCTGCTCCTCCATCACCTTCCAGTCGATATAGGCCTCGATGTCCGGATGGTCGGCGTCGACCACCACCATCTTGGCGGCGCGGCGCGTCGTTCCGCCCGACTTGATGGCGCCGGCGGCGCGGTCGCCGATCTTCAGGAAACTCATCAGGCCGGAGGAGCGGCCGCCGCCGGCGAGCTTCTCGCCCTCGCCGCGCAGATAGGAGAAGTTCGAGCCGGTGCCCGAGCCGTACTTGAACAGGCGCGCCTCGCGCACCCACAGGTCCATGATGCCGCCCTCGTTGACGAGGTCGTCGGCGACCGACTGGATGAAGCAGGCGTGGGGCTGCGGGTGCTCGTAGGCCGACGTCGACTTGGTCAGCTTGCCGGTCTCGAAATCGACGTAGTAGTGGCCCTGGCCGGGACCATCGATGCCATAGGCCCAGTGCAGGCCGGTGTTGAACCACTGCGGCGAGTTCGGTGCCACCATCTGGCGGGCCAGCATGAAGCGCAGCTCGTCGAAGAAGGCCTGGGCATCGGCCTCCTGGTCGAAGTAGCCGCCCTTCCAGCCCCAGTAGGTCCAGGTGCCGGCGAGGCGGTCGAAGACCTGCTGCGACGTCGTCTCGCCGACCCAGCGCTCGGTCTCGGGCAGCTCCTTCATCGCCTTGTCGTCGGGCGTCGAGCGCCACAGCCACGACGGGACGGAATTCTCCTCGATGCGCTTGAGGCGCGCCGGAACGCCGGCCTTGCGGAAATATTTCTGCGCCAGGATATCGGCGGCCACCTGGCTCCACGCCTCCGGCACCTCGATGCCTTCCAGGCGGAAGACGATCGAGCCGTCGGGATTGCGGATTTCCGACGTCGCATTGCGGAAGGCGATCTCCGCATAGGGAGACTTTCCGGCCGTGGTGTAACGCCTGTCGATGCGCATCTGTCGATCCTCGTCTCAGGCCGGGAGTGTGCTCCCGCGCCGTCATTGGGTCCAGCGAGCCGGACCTGCCCCACCCGGTTATCCGGGCCCCGTTTGTCGCCGTGGCCGGCTTGTTCCCGCTCTCCACAGGGGAGGGGAGCCGGCTCGTTGAAATCCACTCCGCGCCCTGTCGCACGGACCCCGGCGTCGCTCCGCCTGCCGCGGTGGTGATCCGCCGGGGCGGACGCCATCCATCGGTTGCGGAGACACTTTTCCAGCTCCGACGCGCCAGGGCGTCAGCAACCTTCAAAACCGTCTGGGGAAGGCGCGGCGGGGACTTGAAACGATCCGCCGAACCGAACGCAACCTATGCGGCAGGCACTGACGACGTCAAGATATAGTGGGCGCGGGTAAACGAGCCCCTAAATGTGGTGTGGATGCGTCGAATTTTCCAGGGGATTGCCGCTCGGCTGTCGCAAGTCTCGGAAATCGCGGGGAGATTCGGCAAGTGAATTCTGCCCGGGCCCGGTGCCGTCTGCCGATTGCCGCGTCCGCAAGGGATAAGTTCACCCGTCATCCCCAGGGCGCCATCCCGTCATGTGGCAAATGCGTGACAGGACCAGGGGCATTGTTGCGGCTTCGTTCACGCGCAGGTCCGCCGACACAGCACCTTCAACATAGCCGCCGACGGTCTCTAGACACCTCGAATCACAAGCGAATCGGATTTGTCACCGAATCGTCGCGTCAAACGGAAACGGCCGGGTTTCCCCGGCCGCATCCATATTCGATCGTTTGCCGTCACGCCCTATTCGGCGCCCTTGCGGTTCCACCACCCGGCACGCTTGGCCGTCGCTGCCGCCGGCTGGACCGGGTCCATCGGCTCGGGATCGGGGGTACGGCGCCGCTTGACCGGTTCGGCTGCGGGCGCTTCCGGAGCCGGCGTCGCCACAGCGACCGGAGCGGCTACAGCAACCGGAGCGGCCACGGTGACCGGCTCCGCGACCACGATCGGTTCGGCAGGTGGCGTACGGCGGCGTCGCGCCGGCGGCTCTGCCGGAACGGGTGCTGCCTCGGCGGCGGTCGGTTCGACACCGTCCTCGGTGATGGCGACGGCGCGCGGCGTACGTCCGCGGCGGCCGGCATGGCGCGGTCCGCGCCCGCCCTTCTCGGGCTCGGCGGACGTCTCGGTCTCGGCAGGTACCGGGAACGGATCCTCGCCCGAAGGCTGTTCGTCGGCAGCGGCGACCACCCCGGTGGCACCGTCGACGACGCCATCGGCCTCGTCCTCGCGGCGCGAACGACGTCCGCCACGGCGGCCACGGCGCCTGCGACGGCGCTCGGCCTCGCTCGCGTCGTCTCCGCCGCCTTCACCCGCTTCGCCATCGGTGGCGGCAGCGGCCTCGTCCTCGTCGTCACCCTCGTCGTCGCCGGAGGCTGATCCGTCGTCATCGGCGAGCTGGCCGCCGCGCTCGGCGCCCTCGGCACCATCCTCGCGCTCACCGTTGCGGCCGCGCCGCCGACGGCGGCGACGCTTGCGGCGACGCTCGCTGCTCTCCTCGCTCTCGGCCTCGCCCTGGTCGCGGGGCTTGGCGCGCGCGCGAACCTCGCCGCTCTCGGCCTCGGCCTCGACGGGCTCCTCGTCCTCCTCGAACTCCTCCTCGATGAGGTCTTCGGGCTCGACGGGAACGGGCAGGGCAGCCGGCGGCTTGTAGGCGGTTTCCGCCGTGTGCACCTGGGCGCCCTTGTCGATGGCGAACATCTGCTGGCCGGCCAGGGTCTCGTCGGCACTGATGTCGACGCTGACCCGGAAGCGCGTCTCCAGTTCATGGAGATGGGCGCGCTTGTTGTTGAGGACATAGAGCGCCACGGCCGTGCGCGTGCGCACGACGACGTCGTGCGTCGCCGCCCGCAGCAACTGCTCCTCGACCGAGCGCAGCAGATGCAGCGCCACGGAAGAGACCGAGCGGACATGGCCGAGACCGCCGCAGGTCGGGCAGGTCTCGGTCGAGCTCTCGAGCACGCCGGTGCGGATGCGCTGGCGGCTCATCTCCAGAAGGCCGAAATGCGAGATGCGGCCGACCTGGATGCGCGCCCTGTCGTTCTTCAGCGCGTCCTTCATGCGCTTCTCGACGGCGCGGTTGTTGCGGCCCTCGTCCATGTCGATGAAGTCGACGACGACGAGGCCGGCGAGATCGCGCAGGCGCAACTGGCGGGCGACCTCGTCGGCCGCCTCGAGATTGGTCCTGAGCGCCGTATCCTCGATATTGTGCTCGCGGGTCGAACGCCCCGAGTTCACGTCGATGGCGACCAGCGCTTCCGTCGGATTGATGACGATGTAGCCGCCCGACTTGAGCTGGACGGTGTTGGAGAACATCGCGTCCAGCTGCGCCTCGACACCCGAGCGGGCGAAGAGCGGCTGCGGCTCGCGATAGGGCTTCACATTCTTCGCATGGCTCGGCATGAGCATGCGCATGAAGTCCTTGGCCTCCTTGTAGCCCTCCTCGCCGGCGACCAGGACCTCGTCGATGTCCTTGTTGTAGAGGTCGCGGATGGAGCGCTTGATCAGCGATCCCTCTTCGTAGGTCAGCGTCGGGGCGTGGGACTTCAGCGTCGTCTCGCGCACCGTCTCCCACATGCGCAGGAGATATTCGAAGTCGCGCTTGACCTCGGTCTTGGTGCGGTTGGCGCCCGCCGTGCGCAGGATCACGCCCATGCCGTCCGGAACCTCGAGGTCACCGGCGATGGCCTTCAGCCGCTTGCGGTCGACCGCATTGGTGATCTTGCGGGAAATGCCGCCGCCGCGGGCGGTGTTGGGCATCAGGACCGAATAGCGGCCGGCGAGCGACAGGTAGGTGGTCAGCGCCGCTCCCTTGTTGCCGCGCTCTTCCTTGACGACCTGCACCAGCATCACCTGCCGGCGCTTGATCACTTCCTGGATCTTGTACTGCTTGCGCGGACGGAAGGTGCGGTCCGGCATGTCCTCATAGGCGTCGCCGGCGCCGACGGATTCGACCTGGTCCTCCTCGCGGGGTCCCTCGCCGTTCTCCTCGTCGCCGTTTTCGTCGTCGTCACCGTCCTCGTCGTCCTCGTCGGACGAACCGCCTTCGGCATCCGTGGCAGAAGCGCGGTCCTCAGAGGGGGCAGGTTCCGACGCCTTCACGCCTTCGAAATCCGGAGCGTTCTCGCGGGCCGGAGCATTCTCGGCGGTTTCGACCAAAGCGCCGGTGTCACCCTCGTGGTCGGCGTCGAGTTCGGCGTCGCCGGTCACGGCCTCGGAGGTCTTGGCATCAGCCGCCTCGTTGCGCGGGCGCCGTTCGTTGCGACGGCGGCGGCGGCCGTTGCCGCCCTTGGTCGGGCGCTCGGAGCGCCGGCTGCGGCCGTTGTCCTCGTCGTCCTCCTCGCGGTGCTGGCGCGCTTCATCGGCGAGCAGTGCCTCGCGGTCGGCGACCGGGATCTGGTAATAGTCGGGGTGGATTTCGGAGAAGGCGAGGAAGCCGTGGCGGTTGCCGCCATATTCGATGAAGGCGGCCTGCAGCGACGGTTCGACCCGTGTCACCTTGGCGAGGTAGATATTGCCGCGCAGCTGTTTGCGGGACTGGCTCTCGAAATCGAATTCCTCGACACGATTACCACGGACCACCACGACCCGGGTCTCTTCCGGGTGGGCGGCATCGATGAGCATCTTGTTGGCCATCGGATGAACTCTTGTGTGTTGGGACGGCCGCTGGCGCCGGCCCGACAGGGCCCCGCTCGGCGAAGTATGCCGGGGCGGCGCCGACAGGGCGCCGGCGCACGGCCGTCAATGCTGCGGAAAGGAAGGGGGTAGGGCCGGACGGAAGGCTGACGGAGGGGCGGCGAGCGAAAGCGGTGGAACCGCTCGTTCGTCCTGACCCGATGACCGTCGATGCCGGCATGCCGTACACCCGTGAACGTGACACGCCGCAAGAAAGATGCGGCGAAGGGGCACGGTCGTCTGGTCTCGGCGAGAAACCTGAACGGAGCGCTTGTCGGACGGGGAAGCCGCGGAGCCGGAACCCTAGTTACCGGCGGCGAACGCGACTCGCCGCCCTCGGGCTCACGAACCATGCTGAACGCGTTGTAGCGGCGCATGGGGCGGATTGGCAAGCCGGATAAGGGAGGAGGGGGCACGCGGCCCCCGCCGGCCGGCTTCGCGCTCCGTCAGCCGGCGAGCACCACGACGGGAGTGCCGACACGCACGCGGTCATGCAGGTCGATGATGTCGTGGTTGAACAAGCGAATGCAGCCTGACGAGACCGCGGTACCGATGGAGGAGGGTACATTGGTGCCGTGCAGGCGGTACATCGTGTCCCGGCCGCCGCGATGCAGATAGAGCGCGCGGGCCCCGAGCGGATTGTTGATGCCACCGGGCATGCCGCCGGCATAGCGGGCGTTGCGGGGATCGTAGCGGATCATGTTTGCGGTCGGGGTCCAGTTCGGCCAGGAGCCCTTGCGCCCGATCACCGCGCGGCCGTGCCAGAGCGCACCCTGGCGGCCGACGCCGACGCCGTAGCGAATCGCCGTACCGCGGCCGGTGACCAGATAGAGATGGCGTTCCGCCGGCCGCACGACCACCGTGCCCGTCGCTTCGCCGCCGGTGTAGGCCACGGTCTGGCGCAGCCAGCGCGGATTGACGCCCGACGTATCCATCGCCGGCAGCGTCACGCGCCCCTCGGTGACGGTCCCGTAGGAGCCGGTGCCGGTCCCGGCGGTGGTGCAGGCAGTGGTCAGGATCGCGGGAGCCGCCAGCACGAAGAAGCGGCGCGAGAGCTGCAGCGTCTCGCCGGCGGTCGCGGAAGTGGGGGACGCGGCACTCTGGGGGACGTTCTGCATTTCGGCGTTGCCTTGCGGTGAATCGTGATTAAACACGGAGGGTAGAGGTGACCTGTTCGCGAAAAAGCCGCAATCACGAAGCCGCGAGAACACTGGATTTGGCGCGCCGACAGGACTTCTCTGTTGCTCAATTCCCACACTTGCGGCGGTTGGTGATGGCTATCGCGGGCATGCCGTTAAGCGGAAGGTCACAGCGCTGCCGCAGTGCCGCGCGATCCATGCGGGCGAACCATCGACGGGGTCCTTCATGATCAGGCTGCAACTCGTTCCCCATGACGGCCTGGGGCCGCTGAAGCTCGGCGCGAGCCGCCAGGCCCTGCGTGCGGCCGCCGCGGCGCTGGGGCTTGCGTCCGGCGCGACCCACGCCGAGTCCGACGCCTTCGCCGAGGAGTCGGTTCAGGTCGATTACGACGCGGCGGGCCGCGTCCGCTTCATCGGCGTCGCCCCGCTGCCCGAGGTCCACCGCGTGACGCTCGCGGGCCTCGACTGCGCCGACACGCCGGCCGCCGATCTCTTCCGGGCGGTGGCCGCGGCCGACGGCGGCAGCGATCCCGGTTTCGATCCCGAGGGCCACCTGTTCCCGCGGCAGATCGTGGCGCTGTGGGCCGCCGACGAGCAATATGATCTCATCGCACCCGGCGGACGCCGTCGGTCGATCTGGGGCCAGGTCGGCATCGGCACGCCGGCCTATCGGGACCTCGTCGAGAAGACCCGCGCCCGGGACACCTGAGGCCCCGGCGGTCGCGTTGCCCCGGCGCAACGGCACCCTCGCGAATCGGCGGTTTTGCTTAACGAGGAGTTAACCGCGCCGGCCCTATGAGCTATCGAGACTGGCGGTCCTGTCGCCGTCATCGCCGCGATTCTCGGGGGATCATGGTCGTTCGCCGCCTCACGATGGTTGTTCTGGCTGCGTTGACCCTCGCCGCGGTGCCTGTCGCCCGCGCGCAGACGACCGGCACCCTGACGTCGGCAGGACGCGCCGTTCCCGCTTCTGCCGACGGCGCCCGCACCGCGCTGCCCGCCGTCGTCGCGGCGGCCCATCTTTCCGTCGACGGTCCGCGCACGCGCCTCACCTTCGATCTGACGCGCCCGGTCGAGATGCGCGCCTTCGCACTCGCCGATCCCTACCGCATCATCATCGATCTCGACGAGGTCCATTTCCATATCGCACCGCCGGCCGGCGAGCCGCGCGGCCTCATCAGGACCTTCCGCTTCGGCCTCTTCGCGCCGGGCAAGTCGCGCATCGTGATCGAACTCTCCGGCCCCGCCACGATCGAGCGGGCGCTCACCATCGAGGGTCAGGAGGGGCGGCCGCCACGCCTCCATCTCGACCTCGTCCGCACCGATGCCGACGGCTTCCGCCGGGCGCTCGCCGACCGTGCCGTCAGCAACATCGCCCGCCGGGGAAATCGCGAGACGCTGGGGCCGCGCCTGTCGCCGCGCGTCGAGGAGGAGAGCGGCCCGCCAGTCATCGTCATCGACCCCGGTCACGGCGGCATCGATCCCGGGGCGATCGCACCCTCCACCGGCGACGAGGAGAAGATGATCGTCCTGGATTTCGCCAAGGTGCTGCGCGACAAGCTCGCAGCCGGCGGCCGCTACCGCGTGGTGATGACGCGCGACCGGGATATCTTCGTGCCCCTCGGCGAGCGGGTGCGTCTCGCCCGCGATGCGCGGGCGCAGCTGTTCATCTCCGTCCATGCCGATTCCATCGGCGGCGCCAACGAGAATGCCCGCGGCGTCACCGTCTACACCCTGTCCGACCGCGCCTCCGACGCCGATTCCGAGCGCCTCGCCGAGCGCGAGAACAAGGCCGACGCCATTGCCGGCCTAGACCTTTCGGAGGAGCCCTCCGAGGTCGCCGACATCCTCATCGACCTGACGCGCCGCGAGACGCGCATCTACTCTGCCAATTTCGCCCGGACGCTGGCTGGCGAGATGCGCCAGGTCACCCGCATGCACCGCCTGCCGCTGCGCTCCGCCGGCTTTCAGGTGCTCCGGGCGCACGACATCCCCTCGGTGCTGGTCGAACTCGGCTTCGTCACCAGCCGCCGCGACGTGGAGATGCTGACCTCGGCGATCTGGCGAGACCGGACGGCGGACTCGGTGGCCAAGGCCGTCGACCAGTTCTTCGCCGCCCGCAACGGGCCGCCCGTGGCCCCGGCGGCCCGGCGGTGAGTTGAACGCGTCGGGGCCCAGCCCTGACCGCGCCCACGGCCCGCCTCCGACGACTAAAAAAAGGGCCGCGCTCCGGAATGGAGGCGGCCCTTCGATTTGGCTGGGAGAGGCGGCGCGCAGACCCTGCGGCAAGCCCCCTGCGTTCAGCGCATGGCCGGCCCTCTCTGCTGGCGCAGGCTTTCCATCACGAAGCCGGCCGCCGTGCCCGGCAGTGCCACATATCCCAGCGCTTCCGCATCGGCGGCGCCGTTCTCGATGCCCCAGGCGAAGAAGGCCATCATCGCCCGGAACCGACCGGTGTTCGCCGCCTCCTTCGCCACCGCGACGAAGACCGTCGCGACGATCGGATAGGCCGCGGGTCCACCGGGATCGACCAGCACGTTCCTGAGGTCGGTCGCCGCCGACGCCGCCTGAACTGCGGCGCGAAGGCTGACCAGATCCGGCACCACGAAATTGCCGTTGGAATTGCGGATCGCCGCCGGCGGCAGGTTCATCGCCCGCGCCGTCGCGAGGTCGACATAGCCGATCGCGTTGGGCGTGTTACGCACCGTGGTGGCAACACCGAGATTGCCGCGCGCCGGAACGCCGACCGGCCACCGGACAGTCTGTCCGCTGCCGATGCTGCCGCGCCAGTCCGCGTTCACCTTCGACAGATAGGCCGTGAAGGCCGCCGTCGTACCGGAACCGTCGGCACGCCGGATCGGCACGATGGCCGTGTCGGGCAGAACGAGGTCCGGATTGTCGGCGCGGATGGCGGGGTCCGACCAGCGTGTGATCCGGCCGGCATAAATGGCGGCGATCACGTCGCTGGTCAGCTTGAGGCGGCCGGCGCCGACGCCGTTCACATTGGTGACGATGGCGATGCCGCCTGCGACGACGGGAAACTGGATGGCGTTGTAGCGGTGCAGTTCCTCGTCGGACAGGGCGACCTCGGTGGCGCCGAAATCCACCGCCCGCTGCTGCAGCCGCTGGATCCCTGCTTCCGAGCCGCTCGGCTCGTAGTCGAACAGCGCGCCCACCGGCTGATACTCGGCGTCGCGCTGGGAGCGCTGATAGGCCTGCGACCAGCGGATCAACAGCTGGTAGGCGAAAGTGGAACCGGCGCCGGTGAAGGTCTGGGCGGCGGCTGGGGCCGGCGCGAAAAGCGCCAGCCCTGCGAGGAGGACGAGTGCGAGGCGGACCATGGCGGTGCGCCTCAGGCTCGTGCGGCGGCGGGCGAGAGCCCCCCGCTGGCCTGCGTCTGGCTGCCCGTCTCGGTGACGGGCACGGTCCGCGAGACCGAACGGCGCTCGGCGTCGATGCGCTCGATCAGGAAGTAGGCGCGTTCGGCACTGCCGAGCAGGGCGAGGATCGCGCCGCGCTCGACCCAGGGCAGTTCGTCACCGAGGCGAAGCGCCTGCGTACGCAGCTCGCCGAGCCTGGCGATCCGCGGATCGGCGGCCGCCGAGACGTCCCGGTCCGGTTTGTCGATCGGCACGATGGCGCGCATGGCGGTGGTCACCTCCGCCAGCATCTCGTCGACCAGCTTGCGGCCGGTGACGCCGAAGGGCTGACGCTCGACGCGGCGGGCGATCTGGAAGAGCGCCTCGCCGAGGCTGGCGGTGAAGTCTTCCTCCTCGATCAGGCTCGCCACCAGATCGGCCCGTGCATAGGGCAGATCGGCCTTGAACATGCCCGAGGTGTAGGACCGGATCTCGCGGTTGAGCACGTCCATCGCCGCCCAGTGTTCCTCGACCTTGTCGGGGGCGTTTTCGTCGCCACGGGCGATGTCGAGGAATTTCTCGGCCGCTTCGAGATAGCGACCCGTCTCCTGCAGGACGGCGGGAACCGCCTGGGCAGGATCACTCGCGGCGGCGGCGGTGAGGAAGCGCGGCTGCGAATAGTCCTCGATGTCGTCGAGCGAAGACGCGCCGACCTTCATCAGGACCCGCTCGAAGACGCCGACGAAGGGGAAGAGCAGGAGGACGTTGAAGATGTTGAAGAAGGTCGAATAGACACCCACCGCGACCGGAACCAGCGGGAAGGTTTCCTTGCCGTTGACGAGGACGGGCACGCCCGGATCGCCGCCGAACCACTGCATGGCCCAGGTCAGCACGTCCATCGATACGAAGAACAGGGGTATCGTGACGCAGACCCCGATGATGTTGAAGGATATGTGGGCATAGG
Organism: Phreatobacter sp.; assembly: GCF_030691135.1. Lineage (GTDB taxonomy): Bacteria > Pseudomonadota > Alphaproteobacteria > Rhizobiales > Phreatobacteraceae > Phreatobacter. The sequence goes on along the minus strand of NZ_JAUYFA010000042.1, from coordinate 14,932 downwards.
CCGCGCGTTTGGCGTTTTTCGACAGGTTGAGCGAGGCCATCCACGAGGTGATCGTGGTGCCGAGGTCAGCGCCGAGCGAGAAGGCGACGGCGGTCTTCCAGTCGAGGATGCCGGCGGCGCCGAGCCCCATGACGATGCCGATGGTGGCCGAGGACGAATGGATCAAAGCCGTGATGGTGGCGGCGATCAGCACGCAGTAGAGCAGATTGATGTAGTTGTCCGCCTTCAGTGTCGAGATGACGCTCATCACCTCGGGCATGGCGCGCAGCGGACGCAGGCCGCCGGTCATCAGGTTCAGGCCGTAGAAGATCAGGGCGAAGCCCATGCAGGCCAGCGCGATGTTCTTCACCTTGTCGGTCTTGGCGAAGATGTAGATCAGGGCGAAGATGCCGCCGAGAAAGAGCCCCAGCGGTCCGAGCGGCAGAGCGATCAGGCCGTTGCCTAGCGTCGTGCCGATATTGGCGCCCATGATGACGGCGATGGCGGGTCGAAGTCCGATCACGCCGGCATTAACCAGGCCGACGACCATGACCGTCATGGCAGTAGAGGACTGGATGATGCCGGTGATGAAGGTTCCGGCCATGACACCCTTGGACGGAGTGCCCGCGAATTTTGCCAGGAGCGCGCGCATTTTATTGACGGCGAGCGACTGGATACCGTTCGACATGAATTCGAGGCCCAGCATGAAGATGCCGAGGCCTCCGACGACAGGCACGAGAACCTGTGTGAACAAATCTACCTGCACGGAAACCCCCCCCGAATGCGATGCCACAACTGGGAGCCCGAGCCCGACATGGGTCACAGACGGCTCCCGACACTGGACGCTAGGCAGGCCCAGTGACCGGAAGGTGACGGATTGTTAACGGTGCTGCGTCACGTGTCGGAGGAAGCACACCCGCCGGCTGTCGGGTCGGGCGCCGCGAACGGGTCACATCTGCGCCACAGTCACAGGACATCCGTCACCCACTGCGTTTCCCGCTGCCAGAATTGGGTTCAGCGCACGGGCCGTGCGGATGGGCTGGACGCCGTCTTCGTGCTAGGATGGCGTCTGATTTGAACAGGGTGTCCCCAGCCGGCGACCGGCAGCTTTCCGGGGACGATGAGAGGCGCAGCCCGCAGGGCGCGATTTGAGCGGATGAGGCTGGTTCTTCGTTTCTTCGGCTGGGCTTTCGGGCTGGGGACGATCGCGTTCCTGCTCGGTGCCGCCGGCGTGGCGATCTACGTCGCGCAGGTGACGAAGGAGCTCCCGGACTACAACACCCTGCGCAACTACGAGCCGCCTATCATGAGCCGCGTCCATGCGGCCGACGGTCAGCTGATGGCCGAATATGCCCGCGAGCGCCGGCTCTATCTGCCGATGCAGGCCGTGCCGAAAATGGTCGTCCAGGCCTTCCTCTCCGCCGAGGACAAGAATTTCTACTCGCACAACGGCATCGACTTCACCGGCATCGCCCGCGCCGCCCTGACCAACTTCCAGAACCGCGGCTCCAACCGCCGCCCGCAGGGTGCCTCGACCATCACCCAGCAGGTGGCGAAGAACTTCCTCCTGACCGGCGAGCAGACTGTCGACCGCAAGGTGCGCGAGGCGCTGATCGCCATGCGCATGGAATCGGCCTTCACCAAGGACCAGATTCTCGAGCTCTACCTCAACGAGATCTATCTCGGCTTCGTCATTCCCGGCTTCGGCGCCTATGGCGTCGCCGCCGCCGCGCTCGTCTATTTCGACAAGTCGGTGCATGAGCTCACCGTGCCGGAGGCCGCCTATCTCGCCGCCCTGCCGAAGAGCCCGACGCAGCTCCATCCGTTCCGCAACCGCGACCGTGCCGTCGAGCGCCGCAACTACGTCATCAGCCGCATGGTCGAGGACGGTCACATCACCGCCGAGCAGGGCGAGGCCGCCCGCCGCACGCCGCTGACCGTCAACCCGCGCTCGCCGCGCCAGCAGCAGTTCGCAGCCGACTTCTTCGCCGAGGAGGTCCGCCGCGAGATGATCGACCGGTTCGGCGACAAGAAGCTTCTGGAAGGCGGCCTGTCGATCCGCACGACGCTTGATCCCAAGCTGCAGGTCGCCGCCCGCCAGGCGCTGACCGCCGGCCTCATCCGCTTCGACGAGCAGCGCGGCTGGCGCGGCCCGGTGACCCGTATCGAGGACATGCGCGGCGACTGGGGCACCAAGCTCGCGGAGATTCGCAACTTCAACGATATCGGCTGGCGCCTTGCCGTTGTCATCGACGCCCAGGGCGAGACGGCGCGCATCGGCCTGCATCCCGGCCGTGAGACCTCGGGCCAGGTCAGCCCGGCGCGCGATCTCGGCCTCATCACCGCCGAGGGCGCCCGCTGGACGCGCCGGCCCGTGGGCCGCACCCTCAATGCCGGCGACGTCGTCTATGTCGAGCCGCTTGCCGGCCGCGACGGCCAGTTCCGCCTCCGGCAGGTTCCGGAAGTCTCGGGCGGCCTCGTCGCCATGGACCCCTACACGGGCCGCGTCCTCGCCATGGTCGGTGGCTTCTCCTTCGACCAGAGCCAGTTCAACCGCGCTACCCAGGCGCGCCGCCAGCCCGGCTCGGCCTTCAAGCCCTTCGTTTATGCCGCCGCCCTGGACAACGGTTACACGCCCTCGACCGTCGTGATGGACGCGCCCTTCGAACTCGCCACCGGCAACGGCGGTGAGGTCTGGCGGCCGGAGAACTATTCCGGCCAGTTCTACGGGCCGCAGACCCTGCGCTTCGGCATCGAGCGTTCGCGCAACGTCATGACCGTGCGCCTCGCCAACGATGTCGGCATGCCGCTCATCGCCGAATATGCCAAGCGCTTCGGCGTCTATGACGACATGCCCTCGTTCCTGTCCTATTCGCTCGGCGCCGGCGAGACGACAGTCATGCGCATGACCGCCGCCTATTCCATGTTCGCCAATGGCGGCCGCCGCATCCGTCCGACGCTGATCGACCGCATCCAGGACCGCTCCGGCTCGACCATCTTCCGCCACGACGACCGCCAGTGCCAGGGTTGCACGGCGCCGCGCTGGCAGAACCAGGACGAGCCGATCCTCGTCGACCGGCGCGAGCAGGTGCTCGATCCGATGACCGCCTATCAGATGACCTCGATGATGGAAGGCGTCGTGCTGCGCGGCACCGCCACCCAGCTGCGCGCCCTCGGCAAGCCGATCGCCGGCAAGACCGGCACGACCAACGACGCCAAGGACGCCTGGTTCGTCGGCTTCTCGCCCGATCTCGCGGTCGGCGTCTATGTCGGCTACGACACGCCCCGCAGCCTCGGCAGCAACGCCACCGGCGGCGCGCTCGCCGTGCCGATCTTCCAGGAGTTCATGCGTGTTGCGCTCGCCGACCGTCCGGCGGTGCCCTTCCGCGTGCCCACCGGCATCAAGCTGATCCGCATCGACCCGCGCACCGGCCTGCGTGCCGGGGCGGGCTCGGGCGGCGCCATTCTCGAGGCCTTCAAGCCCGGCACCGCCCCGCCGGACAGCTATCAGTTGATCAACCCCTTCGACTCGGCCGCTGCCGGCGGACCGCGCCGCGGCCCCTCGAGCGAGAGCAACCGCGCCATCGGCACGGGCACCGGCGGGCTCTACTGAAGGCTCGCGAGAGGCTTGAAGACGAAAAAAGCGGCCTTCGGGCCGCTTTTGCGTCGGTCTCCCGCTTCGACGCCCCGCGGCGCCGAACCTGGAGTCGACGGTGGTGTCCGTAGGCCGCCGCTCCCTCATAGGAAGCTGGCGATCGCCTCCAGCGGCTTCTTCTCCAGCGCATGGGCGGGAATGGTGGCGCCCGGCGCCGGATAGCCCACGACCATGAGGATGTAAGGCTTCTCCTCGTCAGGCCGGCCGCAGATCTCGTTGAGGAAGCCCATCGGCGCCGGCGTATGGGTCAGGCTGACGAGGCCTGCCTGGTGCAATGCAACGATGAGGAAGCCGACCGCGATGGAGACCGATTCGGGCACGTAATAGTTCTTCCGCAGCACCCCGTCGGCGCTGACCGAGCGGCGCGCCCCGAAGACGGCGATCAGCCAGGGCGCCGTTTCGAGAAACGGCTTGTCGGGATCGGTGCCGAGCGGGCCCAGCGCCTTCAGCCATTCCTCGCCTGCCTTGCCGGCATAGAATTCGCGCTCCTCGGCCTCGGCCGCCTCCCGGATGCGCCGCTTCACGACGGGGTCGCCGATGACGCAGAAGTGCCAGGGCTGGTGGTTGGCGCCGTTCGGGGCCGTTCCGGCAGCACGGATGCAGGTCTCGATCAGGGCTCTCGGCACCGGCCGGTCGGAGAAGTCGCGCACCGTATGGCGGCGTCGGATGTCGGCGAGGAAGGCCTCGGCGCGCGCCTGCATCTCCTCGGCCGGCCATTCGACGTGGTCGGGCAGGGGCACCGGCTTATAGTGCGACATGGCTGTCCCTCCCGCACCCGTCCCGGTGCGCTTCGCAGGGTCCCAGCATAGGGCAGGCCTGGCGCGGGAACAGAGCCGGAGCGGTTGTCGTCCACCGGAAAGGCGCGGCCTTGCCCATCCCCACGGCGCAACGGGGTCTGCCGCGTCCGAAAGGCCGAGGATCGACCGGCCGCGGCCTTGTGGCCGGGGGCAGTCGGCGGTGATCCCCGGCGACGTGAGCGCAGGGCAGCCTTGGCCTTATCGCAGGCCTTGTATGCTGCGATGTCCCTGCAACGTAACGTTGCGTTAACGGCGTGAGGCGATTTTGGGGCACCGCTGAGCGGAGCGGTTCGACCCGGAGATTCCCAACATGTCGCGCTTCATGCCGGCCGGCGGCCTCGCCGCCAGGCTCGCCCTCCTGTTTGCCCTGTTCGTGGTCGCGACCATCGCCATCGCCGGCTACAACCTCCACGCCCTGCGCAGCGGTTTGACCAGCCAGAGGGAGGCCGAGCTCAAGCACCTCGTCGAGACGGCCGTGTCCATCGCCCGCGAGGAGCATGCGGCCGTCCAGCGCGGCAACAAGCCCGACGCCGCGGCGCGCAACGACGCCGCCATCCGGATCGGCCAACTGCGCTACGGCCAGGGCGATTATTTCTGGATCAACGACCTGCAGGCGCGGATGATCATGCATCCGACCAACCCCCGCCTCGACGGCCAGGACCTCAGCGCCTTCGCCGACCCCACCGGCAAGCGCATCTTCGTCGAGTTCGCCCGCATCGTCCGCGACCAGGGCACGGGCATCCTCGGCTACATGTGGCCGAAGCCCGGTGCCGAGAAACCGCAGCCGAAGCTCTCCCATGTCGCCGGCTTCGCGCCGTGGGGCTGGGTGATCGGCACCGGCGTCTACATCGACGACCTCAACGCGGCACTGTGGCAGGCCGCCCAGACGAGCCTGGCGGTCGTGGCCTCGATCATCGCCCTCGCGTCCTTTCTCTTCTGGCGCATGGCGCGCGCCATCTCGTCTTCCATCACCGGCATGACGGCGACGATGAACGCGCTGGCCGAGGGCGATCTGTCCGTCGACGTTCCTTCGCTGGAGCGCCGCGACGAGATCGGCGCCATGGCCCGCGCCGTCGAGGTGTTCAAGACCAACGCCGTCGAGCGCGACCGGCTCGCCGAACAGGCGATTCGCGAGGAAGCGGCAAGGCTCGCCTATACCGCCAAGCTCAGCGACATGCTGGACGCATTCAAGACATCGGTGGAAAGCGTCCTCTCCACCACCACGAGCACGGTTGTCGGGCTCGACGAGGCCTCGCGCAGCCTGACCGCCATGGCGGGCGAGGCCGCCGGCCGGTCGGATTTGGCGCAGACCGCTTCCGTCCATACCTCGCAGAACATCCAGAACGTCGCGGCCGCCTCCGAAGAGCTCGCCACCTCCATCGCCGATATTTCCAGCAAGGTCGGCACCGCCACGGATGTTGTCGGCCGCGCCCGCGCGGTCACGGGCGAATCGGTCCGGCAGATCGACTCCCTCGCCGAGGCCGGTCGCAGGATCGGCGACGTCGTCGGGCTGATCGAGGCCATCGCGGCGCAGACGAATCTCCTCGCCCTCAACGCGACGATCGAGGCCGCGAGGGCCGGTGAAGCGGGCAGGGGCTTCGCCGTCGTCGCCTCCGAGGTCAAGCAGCTCGCCGGTCAGACCGCCAAGGCCACCGCCGAGATCGCGCGCCAGGTCGGCGGCATCCAGCTCTCGACCGAACAGGCCGCCGCCACCATCGCCTCCATCGCTGATACGATGTCGGAGGTCGAGGCGATCACGCGGATGGTCGTCGCATCGGTCGAGGCGCAGTCGCAGGCCACGCGTGAGATCTCGCAATCCGCCCAGATGGCGGCCACCGGCACCGGCCAGCTCACCGACAGCGTCGACAGCGTCATCGGGGTGATTTCCCGCACCTCGCAGACTGCAGCCTCGGTGAGCTCCCGCTCGCAGGATCTGGCGATCCAGGCGGGCCGCCTTTCCGACGAGGTCAAGCAGTTCATCGTCGCCCTGCGCAGCGGCCCGCTCGACCGCCGCAAGCCGCGCGACCCGGACTTTGCCGGCCAGGAGCGCCGCCGGGCCTGACGCGGCCCCGCCGGTCGCCTTGCCGCGGCCTGCGACGATTGACACCGTGGCGCACGTGACTAGGGTGCGCCCTCTTTTTCGTCCACCCCGAAGGGAAGTGCCCCATGCGTGCCGACATCGTCGCCACCGCCGAGGCCATCAAGGAGTCTGTCGGGCTCCTGAGGAGGCATCTTTGACTGGGATGTCTCGGTCAAACGTCTCGCCGAACTGAACGCCCTCGCCGAAACCAACGACCTCTGGAACGATCCGGAGAAGGCGCAGAAGGTCATGCAGGAGCGCAACGCGCTCGACAGCCGCATGAACGCGCTGACGGAGATCGGCCGCGATCTCACCGACAATCTCGAACTCGCCGAAATGGCCGAGGACGAGGGTGACGGGGCGACGCTGGACGAGGCTGCCAAGGCCCTCGTCGCGGCCCGCAAGCGCGCCGAGCGTCTGCAGCTCGAGGCCCTGCTCTCCGGCGAGGCCGACAGCAACGACACCTATCTCGAGGTCCATGCCGGGGCCGGCGGCACCGAGAGCCAGGACTGGGCCCTCATGCTCATGCGCATGTACACGCGCTGGGCCGAGCGCCGCGGCTTCAAGGTCGAGGTGGTCGAGGAGAGCGCCGGCGAAGAGGCCGGAATCAAGTCGACGACGCTGCTGATCAAGGGCCACAACGCCTATGGCTGGCTGAAGACCGAGGCCGGCGTGCATCGGCTCGTGCGCATCTCGCCCTTCGATTCGAATGCCCGCCGCCACACGTCCTTCGCCTCCGCCACGGTCTATCCGGTGGTGGACGACAAGATCGACATCCAGATCAACGAGGGCGACGTCCGCATCGACACGATGCGCTCCGGTGGCGCCGGCGGCCAGCACGTCAACAAGACCGAATCGGCCGTCCGCCTGGTCCATAATCCGACCGGCGTCATGGTCGTGTCGGAAGGCTCACGCTCCCAGCACGCCAACCGTGCCGTCGCCTGGCAGATGCTGCGCGCCAAGCTCTACGAGCGCGAGCTGAAGATCCGCGAGGAGGCGGCCGCCGCCGAATTCGCCGCCAAGACCGATATCGGCTGGGGCCACCAGATCCGATCCTACGTGCTGCAGCCCTATCAGCTCGTGAAGGACCTGCGCACCGGCAAGACCTCGGGCGTGCCGTCGGACGTTCTCGACGGCGACCTCGACGGCTTCATGGAGGCGACGCTCGCCATGCGCGCCTACGGCACCAAGGAAGGCGACACCGACGACGTGGAATAACGCGGGCGCTGCTGACGGCCGCGATGTCGACGATGATGGGGTCTGCCGGCCAGCCTCGGCAGACCAGCGCACCGCACGCCCGGTTCTACATGCGCTTTAGCAGCGGCAGGCGGAGCAGCGACGAGAACGGGGTCTTCGACCGGGTCAGCGTCGGCAGGTTGAACAGGCCGGACAACGGCGCCGCGGAGCCGGTCAGCATCGGCAGCCAGCCGGATGTGAACAGGCGCGGCCGCTTGGTCAGAGAGCCGATCCCCGAGAGCGTCTCGGCCGGATGCATCACCTTCTCGGTGAGCAGCGGCAGTTCGAATGTGCTCGAGAACGGCGTGCGCTCATTGTAGATGAAGCGGCTCGGCACCGGCGGCTTGGGGATGGCGTCGGGCAGGGGATCGAAGCTCTTGAGCAGGGTGATCGCCTTCTGCGCGGTTCCCCAGTAGGCATGGACCAGCACCAGACTGGCGCCCTTGGCGAGATGGCCGGCATAGATCTGCGCATGGGACTTGTAGATGTGGGCTTCCATCATCGCCTTGACGACGCCCGGATCGACGGCGGCATCAGCATCGTCGGCACCGGACGGGTCGCCGAGAAACACGAAGACGTGCCGATAGCCGGTGGCCTTGAGCCTGTCCGCCGCCGCTGTCGCCTGGCTCGGAGAACCGAAGAGTTTGCCGATTGTCTGTGTCATGTCCCAATGTCCCGGTTCGACAGGCGCCGCGCGCCGCTAGCCTCTGGTGCTCTGGTCCCCGGCGGGCCGAAACAGCGAGGACATCGCTGCCAAGGTCGCGAGGAGCAGAACGATTTCCGTCGCATAGACGATCATGTAGCCGCGTGCTGCGCCAAGACCTTCCAGCGCTCCGATCGACATGGCGACGTCGCGCAGGAGTCCCCCGACGGCGATACCAAGCCCTGCGGCAGTGGCCTGGATGGCGCCCCAGGTGCCGAGCGCCAGCCCAGCCTGGCCCTCCGGCGCATAGTTCATCGCAGCGGTCAGTGTGCCATGCCCGAACAGGCCGCCGCCGGCACCGATGACGATGACGCCTGCGGCGAAAAGCATGGGTGAGCCCGCCGGGGCTGCGGCGATCACCCCGGCAAAGCCGAGAATGCCGACGAGCGTGCCGAGCCCTGCCATGGTGAAGGCGTCTGCGCCGCGGCTGAGCACTTGGGACGCCATGCCGAAGCCGATGAGCCCGCCGCCGGCCAGGGCGGCGGTCAGCTTGGTGGTGTCGGCGACCGAGAGCCCGAGGATCTCGCCGCCATAGGGCTCGAGGAGCACGTCCTGCATGCCGAAGGCCATGGTGCCGAGACCGACGGCGACAAGCCGGCGTCGCGCCGCCTCGCCCTGCATGTAGCGTCGCATCGAATCGCGGAAGCTCGGTTGCGGTGCGGCCAACTCGGCAGCCGTCATGCGCTTCAGGCTTTCCTGTTTCCACAGCGCGATGCCGTTCAGCGCGATCGTCACCACGGCGGTGCCCTGGATCACCTGAATCAGCCGGCCCGGCGTGAACTCCTCGAGCAGATGGCCAAAGATCAGCGCACTGGCGATGGTGCCGACCAGCAGCATCACATACATGAGGCCGACAACCTTCGGTCGCCGGTCTTCGCTGGTCAGGTCGGTGGCGAGGGCGAGGACGACGGTCTGCGTCGTGTGGACACCGGCCCCGACCAGCAGGAACGACAGCGCCGCGGCGGCCTGTCCGATCCAGACCGGATAATCCTTGGCCGCGCCACCGCCGGAGAGCACGAGCAGCGCGAAGGGCATGAGGGCCAGCCCGCCGAACTGCACCATCGTGCCATTGAACAGGAAGGGGACCCGCTTCCAGCCGAGCACCGACACATGGGTGTCGGAACTCTGCCCGATCAAGGCCCGGAACGGCGCAAACAGCACGGGCAGCGCGATCATGGTCGCGACCAGGCCGGCGGAGATGCCCAGTTCGACGATCATGACGCGGTTCAGCGTGCCGACCATCAGCACCAGCGACATGCCGACCGAGACCTGAACCAGGGACAGGCGCAGCAGGCGCGACAGCGGCACCTCGGCGGAGGCGGCATCCGCAAAGGGCAGGAAGCGCGGGCCGAGCCCGACCCAAGCCCTCATCGCTCTCTGACTGATCGAATTCATCGCCTCGAACCGCTCATCGCGCCGTGAACCCCATGGCCCGTCGCATTGCCCTGCCTCCGGTTTCGCCTTGCGCGGCGCCCGAGCGCCTTCGCGGGGCGCGGCACGGTCTGATAGGAGGTCGGCGCGCCCGGATACGGACGCCCCGCCAAGGCTGGCGGCAGCAGCCGCATGACCCGGTAGCCGGATTCAAGGTCCGGACCGGGATCATACGACCGCAGTGATCGTCACCGCCCATGCCGGGCAGATTGCGCCGTCATTCTCGGGTGGCGAAGGCCATTCGCCCCGGCGGACTGTCCACCACACCGGCCGAGCCTTCCGTCGCGCTGGGGCTTGCTCGCGGCGGGGTATCGACCACGCTGGCCGTGCCTTGCGGCGTCACCGTCACCACGATCTGCCTGACCGCGTCGCCGGCTGCGGCCGGTGCGACGTTGAGCACGAAGGTCGTGTTGCCGTCGGCGCGCAACGCCACCGGAGTGATCGGGGCGGTGTCAGCGCGCGCTGCCGTCCGCGACTTGCCCTTGAAGAAGTCGGCGACCCAGGTCGTGTTGTTCAGCACGGCGAAATGCACCGTGAACGAGATCATCGCGACGCTGCCGAGGAAGAGCGGCAATCCGACTGTCGGATTGACCACACACCAGATTCGACCATTGTTCATCGGATTTCCCCTTCACTTGAGCCAGGGAGAATAGATGTAGGCGAGCAGGTGCGCGAAAAGCGAGATCGCGAAGAAGACGCGCGCTCCGTCGATGACGTGCCTGTGCAGCGCCTCCGACTCCTTGATGGTCAGGCCCGTCGGCCAGACCCTGTTTGGATCGTCCAGATTGTCCACTTGCTTTCTCCCTCAGTGAGACAAGACCGCTCCTGTTGCGAGACCCGCAAAGCCACGTGTCTCCTACGCGCCGCAGTCAGCTAGCGCGCAGTGCCTGTCGGTGCGCAGCGCACCGAATATCGATCCTTCGAGCGGACGGCCTGCCGGCACGGCACGGCGGTCAAACGGAGAGAATGCTGTCTGACGGCACCGGCCCGGCTCTTCGCGGAGCACTCCATCGGCGGCCGACCGTCAACTTAATGTGACATATAGTAGCGTAATAATATTTTTACACAAGGGTGTCAAGAACGCTTACAGGCGGCGGTCCGGGCGGCCTGAAGACAGCAGGGCGCGCCCGAAATCGATGGCCGTGAAACAGCGGACAGGGGAATGGGCACGGCGCACAGGCCGTCGGCCGGGTCCGGCATCGCCGGATCACCGTCCCGATCGGCCGCTCTGGCCTGAGGCGTCCGGCTTGCAGCCGGACGCCAGGATCGGCGTCAGCTCGACCAGACCACGCGGGTCGCCTTGGCGCATTCGTTCATCACCGTCAGCGCGCGGGCCGTCGTGGCCGAGCCGAGGACGAACGGGTTCGGTCCACCACGGGCCATGGTCTCCAGCTTCTCGACCGCCTGATCGTAGATATTGTGGTTGGAGATGAACACGTCGACGTTCTGGCGCACCGCGATCTCGCGGGCGCGATCTGTCGCCGCGATATAGGCGTCGATCCGGGTCAGGCGGTCAGCCCGGCGGCCGAAATTGAACGCGGTGCCGCCCCAGAGCATGACCCGATGGGTCGCCCCGCCGCTCCTGGCGTTGAACAGCAGCGAAATCGTTCCCATCGTATGGCCCGGCGTCAGCAGCACGTCGATGGACGTGTCGCCGAGACGCAGCACGCTGCCGTCGTCGACTGCGACATCCCGCTGCGGTGGGCGACCCCAGTCCGGGCGGTCGAATTCGAGGGCGGTCTCCATCATCGTCCAGTCGAGCGTGCTGGCGATGATCTGAGGATTGTACTTCCGCTTGAGGTAGCCGACGCCGCCGTAATGGTCGCCGTGGCCATGGGTGACGACGACCATCTTGATGGACTTGGGGTCGAGGCCGAGCTTGCGCATCCCGGCATCGATGATGTGTTCCGCCTCGTCGTCATTGTCCATGGCGTCGATCAGGATGATGCCGTCCGACGTGACGACCGCCCAGGCGCTGACCCAGCGATTGCCGACGAAGAACAGGTTGTCGAAGGCCTGACCCGGAGGCGGCGTCGGCATGCGCATCAGTTCGTCGGGGGAAACCCGCCGAAGCCCGGGCGTAGGCGCGGCAATCTGGCTGAGACCGAAATAGGACAGGAGGTCGGTGCCTGCCGCCTCGCGCGCTAAGGCGAGGTGGCGCTGTACCTCCGGCGACTGCGCCAGGGCAGGGGCCGGGTCCAGAGCCCATACCGCACAGCAGGCACAGGCCGTGGCCAAGAAGTTCCGCCGCGAGGGCGAGACCGGTTCGGCACTAAAGGCACTGCTCGGCGGTTTGAACAAGCGCATGGGGACACCTTGGCCAGAGTTTCGGGGAGGTATGACGGGCCGCCGCCGCGCCCGGACTGTCCGGGCATCTGCGGCGGCGGAGGCGATCAGGTCTGAACGAGGTAGACGCCCTTCATGCCGGTCGGATTGGGGCCGGCGGCAGGCCCGATGACGTGCTCGAACTGGGTCTTGAGGATCTCGATCCGCTCGCGGTCCTTCATGAAATCCTTGAACCGCAGCGGACTCGTATTGTACTCGCCAAGCGGTTTCATGCCGCCGGCCGCTGGCACATCCCGCCGGACCGACCACTGGCCGGTGCGGCCGACCGTCGTGTCGCGGGCTGCCATCCAGCTGATGAACAGCTTGGCCGCCTCCTTGTTCCGGGCTTCCTTGAGGATCGCCGCGGTCTGCGCCCAGGACTGGAACACGTCGTTGCGCGGCAGGATGAAGCGCGAGGGCGCATTGGGAATGTTGGCGAAGGTCCCGGATGCGGTGAAGGTCGCGGCCCGCCGGCCCTCGTTGACGGCGAGGCGCGCGGGCACGGTGCCGCGGATCCAGAGAACGTCCTGCGCCATCAGCTTGTCCATGTAGTCCCAGCCATGGGCATGGACGATCCGGTCGAACTGATAGAGCACCGCATCGTCGTCATGGGGATAGGTCAGGACGACGCGGCCCTTCAGGCTCGGGTCGAGATAATCGACGGCATCGCGGGGGGCTGTGGCCTCGGTCAGCATTGCGGTGTTGTAGCTGTTGCTGAAGGCGATGATGCCGATGCCGGCATAGGCCCCGTCGGGATCCTTGTATTCGGAGTGGATCGCGTCCCAGTCGGCAGGCCTGTAGAGGAGCAGTTGGCCCTGGGCCTTCCAGCGGTCGAAGTCATGCAGCGTCTGCAGGACCGCGACATCGGCCTCCAGCCGGCCGCGTGCCAGCTGCAGATCGATGCGCGCATCGTGATACTTGCTGAGATCGGCGAACATCCGGATCGACATGCCCGGAAAGCGCGTCATGAAGGCCCGCTCGACGCCGGCATAGGCATTGGGGACGTCGCCACCCGCATAAACGATCAGCTTGCCGCCTTCGGCCATCGCCGCTTTGTGGATGTCGTCGAGGCTGCGGGTGTCGAGGTCGGGCGAGGGGACGAGAGGGGTCGGCGCCGCGACGGCGCCGGCCGCCGTCATCAGGAGAGGGGCGGCCAGCAGGCCGGTCAGAGCCCTGCGGCGGTCGGTCAGGGACAGGGGTGTCTGTGCGGTCATGGCGTCGTGCCTCCGGTGATGTCGCTCCTATCGCAATGTTCCATGACTGTTACAATAAACTAAGCGTTGAGCCAATTATAACGCTGATGTTATAATCTGGCATGGACCGTTTCGCCGAACTCGAGGCTTTCGCAGCCACCATCGAACTGGGCAGCCAGGCCGCGGCCGCGGCGTCGCTGGGCCTGAGCCGGATGGCGGTCAGCCGCTTCATCCGCAGCCTGGAGGAGCGGATCGGCGAACCGCTGCTGATCCGGACGACGCGCAGCCAGACCCTCACCGAAGCAGGCGCGAGGGTGAGGGACACCGCCCGTGCGACGCTCGACCATTATCGCGACGTCATCGCCCGGCCTGGAAGCGACGCCGGAGAGGTCGCCGGCACGCTGCGGGTGAGCGTTCCCGTCTCCTTCGGCTGGCGCCAGATCGCGCCGCGGCTGCCGGAACTGATGGCCACTCATTCCCGGCTGCGCGTCGACGTTGTTCTGCTCGACCGGCAGGTCCACCTGATCGACGAAGGGTTTGACATCGCCGTCAGGATCGGTGACCAGCCGACGGCGGAGTTCGCGTCGACCCGCCTCGGGCTCATCGAGACCGTGCTCTGTGCGACGCCCGCCTATATCGACAGCAACGGCGCGCCGCAGCGGCCGACCGATCTCTTGACCCATGACTGCCTGCTCTATGCCTATGCCAAGCCGGGCCGCGGCTGGTCGTTCCGGGGACCGGGAGGCAGTGAACAGCGGATTCGCGTCACGGGGCGGCTCACCAGCAACAATGGCGACGCGCTCCTCGCGGCGGCGCTGGCCGGCATGGGAATCATCCAGCAGCCGCGCTTCGTCGTCGAGGACGACCTGAAGGCCGGGCGCCTGGTGCCGCTCCTGCGCGGCTACAGGACGCGCGAACTGGCGGCCTGGGCGATCGAGGTCCCCGGCCGGGAGCGCAGCCCGGCAGCCGATGCCTTCATCGGCTTCCTGTCGCGGAGCGTGTTCTCCGCGGTGGCATAAGCTCGTAACCCCAGGCCGGTTTCCGGGGCATTCCACGCCAGACTTATCGGACGAAGCGGCCGCTGGCGGGGCGAGATTTCGCCCGGATCGCCGACGCGTGCGCTGCGCCGCCCCGGAACGGTGTGGCGCAGACGCAACAGCTGGCGTCGATTTGGAGTGCGTCGATATGGCGCCACAATTCAGAAAAACACGCATGGCCAACATGTGGACATCGAAGTCCATACTTCCTGGAGTCAGATATGAAGAAGTTCCTCGTCACCTCCGCCGCCATCCTCGGCTTCGCCACGGCTGTGCAGGCTGCGGATCTTGGCTCGCCGCGCATGCCGATCGCTGGCGCGGTCATGGCGCCGGCCTTCAACTGGAGCGGGTTCTATCTCGGCGGCCAGGTCGGCGGCGTCTGGTTCAATGACAGGACCCGTGAGTTCATCACCGCCACGGGCGTCGCCACCGGTTTCAACCAGGGCTTCAACACCGGCGGCATCACCGGCGGCATCCATGCCGGCGTCAACTATCA
>NZ_JAUYFA010000052.1 GCF_030691135.1 Phreatobacter sp. | reverse complement strand
GGGCAAACGGCCTCTCCGCAATCGCCACCCGAACCTCAGTCCGTCATGCCCGGGCATGACGCGGTGAGGGAAGCGCTTGGGCATGACCCGGTGAGGGTGGCGCTTGGGCACGACGCCGTGAGGGCGGCGCCCGACAACCGGCACCAAGGGCCGGCCGCGCCATGACCGCCCTCCCCCTCACCCGCTACCGCGGCCTCGCCTATCGCGCCCACGACCCGCGCTGGGCCTTCGCGCCGACTTCCGGCGCGGGCGCGGCGATCCATGGCGGGCGGTTCAACCCGAAGGGCATGGCGGCGCTCTACCTGGCGCTGAGCATCGAGGGCATGTTCGCGGAGGTCTCCCACGGTTTCGCCCACCGCTTCCCGCCGCTGACGGTGGTGACCTACGAGGTGGACTGCACCGATATCCTCGACCTTACGACGGAGGCGGGCCGCACAGCCGCCGGCACGGACTTGTCCACCCTCGGCTGCGCCTGGATGCTCGACCGGGCCGAGGGGCGGACGCCGCCCACCTGGACGCTGTCGAAGCGGCTCGTCGCGGCGGGGGCCGCCGGGGTGGTGGTGCCTAGCTTTGCGATCGGTGCGACCGAGGGGATGCGGAACCTCGTGCTGTGGCGGTGGGGCGGGGAGCAGAAGGTGGTGGCGTGGGATGTGGAGGGACGGCTTCAGGCTCCGACATTTGTCAGATGATGCTACCGAATGTCATGCTCGGGTAGTATTTCACCAGATCGGGACGCCGCGGACCGGCGGCATACAGCCAGCTGTTGATCCAGTAAAGGAACGTAAACAGCGAATTTTCCCCCAGACCCATCATCTCTTCGGATGGATCCAAAAGCTTCTCTACGTCCCCTCCAACTTCCCGGAGCCGTTGATTATAGTGGGATGACCCCGGTTGCCCATTGCGAGTCAAGTCAAAATATCTACCGCCTCGCCAGAGGAATGAGCCGGGTACCACTATAAAATCTGGCCTCTCGTTGATCGAAAGACCATCAACTTCCTTAGCTATATTTTCTTTCGCTACGTTTAAATCTGCTGGCGACTCAAACGACCACACACAGAAAAGATTATCTTTTATTGCTTGACGACCACAGCTGTCTGCAAAATTCCTGGGTAACGCCTTGAATTTCTTGCATTTGGCAACAGAGTCTGTTAAAGTAGAAGGTGTAAACTGCGTTTTTACCTCAATTACTCCATATACTGATTCGACAAGCCATATAGGAATAGGACGATCTCCATGTAAGGCAGCATTCGAATTTTTATCTACAAGAATAATATCCGATTGCGCGGATAAATCCCCGGATGCAGACAGCACCAATCCAGTCTCTATTCCAACCGACTGCAATATATGTTGTCTTAAAAGCTTACAAACGATAGCCTCCCGATTGGTGCCTGCAGATTGTCGGTGCGTAGCGAAGTCCTTTCGCATTCGCTCGGACTCACGAGCCAGACCATGGCTGATTTCATCAAAATAGTCTTTTATCATATTCAACCTCCGGTAATTACTATATTATTATTTAATTACGTGAGCGCAAGTGGTCGCTTTACCAACCTCGACATCGCTAATGGCTGCCAATCCACACGCCCAGTTGATCTAGTCGGTCACCCCCTCCCCCATTGACACCCTCCTTCCCCCTCCCCTATGGTTCGCGCCTCTCTCAATCGGAGCCGCACGCCGTGCGTTTCAACCTTATTGTATCCGGGGCGCCATCGACGGACGTGTGAGACATCACACGGCGGCCGAACGGTGGCGCTCAACACAAGGTCCCTCACGGGGCCTTTTTTGTTGCCCTGAACGACCTTGCCGCTTAACGCCTTGCCGCAACAACAGACCAAGACGACGCTACAAGGAAACCGACCCATGTCCCGCGAGATGACCGGCGCCGAAATGGTGGTGCAGACCCTGATCGACCAGGGCGTCAACACGCTCTTCGGCTATCCCGGCGGCGCCGTGCTGCCGATCTATGACGCGCTCTTCCAGCAGGACAGCGTCAAGCACATTCTCGTCCGCCACGAGCAGGGCGCGGTGCATGCCGCCGAGGGCTATGCCCGCTCCTCCGGCAAGGTCGGCGTGGTGCTGGTCACCTCCGGCCCCGGCGCGACCAATGCGGTCACCGGCCTGACCGATGCGCTGATGGATTCCATTCCCCTGGTCTGTTTCACCGGCCAGGTGCCGACCCATCTGATCGGCTCGGACGCGTTCCAGGAGGCCGATACGGTCGGCATCACGCGCCACTGCACCAAGCACAATTATCTCGTGAAGAACATCGAGGACCTGCCGCGCATCCTGCACGAGGCCTTCTATGTGGCGCAGAACGGCCGTCCCGGGCCGGTGGTCATCGACATCCCCAAGGACATCCAGTTCAAGAGCGGCAAGTATGAGAAGCCGCGCGACAACCAGCACAAGACCTACCGTCCGCAGATCAAGGGCGACCTCTCCAAGATCAAGGCGGCGGTGGAGCTGATCGCCAAGGCCAAGCGCCCGGTCTTCTATACCGGCGGCGGCGTCATCAATGCCGGGCCGCAGGCCTCGCAGCTGCTGCGCGAGCTGGCGCGCGCCACCGGCTATCCCGTGACCTCGACGCTGATGGGCCTCGGCGCCTATCCGGCCCATGACCCGCAGTGGCTGGGCATGCTCGGCATGCACGGCACCTACGAGGCGAACCTCGCCATGCATGGCTGCGACCTGATGGTGAATATCGGCGCGCGGTTCGACGATCGCATCACCGGGCGGCTCGATGCCTTCTCGCCGGGGTCGAAGAAGATCCACATCGACATCGATCCCTCGTCCATCAACAAGAACGTCAAGGTGGATATCGGCATCGTCGGCGACTGCGCCCATGTGCTCGAGGACATGGTGCGGCTGTGGAAGGACGTGGCCGGACAGGTCGACAAGCCGGCGATCAAGGCCTGGTGGAGCGAGATCGAGGGCTGGCGCGGGCGCAAGTCGCTCGCCTATGCGAATTCCGACACGATCATCAAGCCGCAGCATGCGCTGGAGCGGCTGGAGGCGCTGACCAAGCACCGCAAGCGCTTCATCACCACGGAGGTCGGCCAGCACCAGATGTGGGCGGCGCAATATCTCCATTTCGACGATCCGAACCGCTGGATGACGTCGGGCGGCCTCGGCACGATGGGCTATGGCCTGCCGGCGGCGGTGGGCGTGCAGCTCGCCCATCCCAAGGATCTCGTCATCTGCGTGGCGGGCGAGGCCTCGGTGCTGATGAACATGCAGGAGATGTCGACGGCGGCGCAGTATCGCCTGCCGGTGAAGATCTTCATCCTCAACAACGAATATATGGGCATGGTGCGCCAGTGGCAGGAGCTGCTGCATGGCGGGCGCTATTCGGAGAGCTATTCGGCGGCGCTGCCGGACTTCGTCAAGCTCGCCGAGGCCTATCACGCCAAGGGCATCCGCTGCTCCGACCCGGCCCTGCTGGACGACGCCATCCGCGAGATGCTCGACTATCCCGGACCGGTGATCTTCGACTGCCTGGTGGCGAAGCACGAGAACTGCTTCCCGATGATCCCCTCGGGCAAGGCGCATAACGAGATGATCCTCGCCGATTTCGTCGGCCAGACCGGCGACATCATCGACGCCAAGGGCAAGCAGCTGGTGTGAGGCGTGGCGAAGACGGCGGCGGGATGCTATCTTACCGTCGTCTTACCGCTGTGCCGGAGGGAGCCATGGATACGACCCGATTGTCGACCAAGGGGCAGGTCGTCCTGCCCAAGGCCGTACGCGACGCCAAGAACTGGCCGAGCGGCACGGAGCTCGAGGTCGTGCCGCATCCGGAGGGCGTCTTGCTCAGAACGCCTGCCGTGGCCAAGCGCTACACACTCGACGATCTCGCCGGTTGCCTGAAATACGATGGCCCGCCTGTGTCCATCGCGGACATGAACACGGCCATCGACCTCGCAATGACCGAACGTTGGGAGCGAAAATCACGATGATCGGCGTCGATACGAATGTGATCGTGCGCCTGATCACTGGCGATGATGCGCTTCAGGAGAGAAAAGCTCGCGAACTCTTCAAGGATTCGATCGTGTACATCACCACGACCGTTTTCCTGGAAACCGAATGGGTGCTCCGGAAGATTTACGGCATCGATCGCGCCCGCGTGACGGAAGCTCTGCTCCGCATCGCGGAAAACGAGCGGGTTGTCGTGGAGGACCCGCCTCGTGTTCGGGCAGCGATCGAGGGGTACAGGACCGGCCTGGATTTCGCCGATGCCCTGCATGTCGCCGGTTCCGACAAGGCCGACGCCTTCGCCACCTTCGACCAAGCGCTCGTCAAAGCTGCCCCGTCGGCCTTCGATCATCCGCCCGTCGTCAGTCCCTGACCCGTCAGAAGAAAAGACCATGACCCAGTCCCAGTCCGCCTATTTCCTCTCCGACGCCATCCATGCCGAGCGCCGCCACACGCTCGCCGTGCTGGTCGACAACGAGCCCGGTGTCCTCGCCCGCATCGCCGGGATGTTCTCCGGCCGCGGCTACAATATCGAGAGCCTGACAGTCTCGGAGACCGAGCACGAGAAGCATGTCTCGCGCATCACCATCGTCACCACCGGCACGGAGAAGGTGATCGAGCAGATCAAGACGCAGCTCGACCGGCTGGTGCCGGTGCACCGGGTGGTGGACCTGACCGTCCAGGGTTCGGCGCTGGAGCGCGAGCTCTGCCTCGTCAAGGTGCGCGGCAAGGGCGACTCGCGCGTCGAGGCGCTGCGCCTCGCCGGGGCCTTTGGCGCCCGGACGCTGGACGCGACGCTCAACTCCTTCGTCTTCGAGCTGACGGGGACGACGGAGGAGGTCGAGCGCTTCATCCGCCTGATGGGCGTGGTCGGCCTCGTCGAGGTGTCGCGCACCGGCATCGCCGCCATGAGCCGCGGCGCGGAAGGCATGCAGGAAGCGGCCTTGCCGGATGGCGCGCAGGGACGCTGATATCGGGAGCATTGGCCAGCGAAGTCGGAACCGGTTCGCGTGAAGCCAATGCGACCCACTCTGCAAACTGCTACAGCTTGCACCCGCTAGAACAGTCTTCCCCGGAAGCCCGCCATGCCGACGCATCTGTCCGTCAACGTCAACGCCATCGCGCAGCTGCGCAACCGGCGCAACCTGCCCTGGCCGAGCGTCACCGGCCTCGCCCGCATCGCCATGCAGGCGGGCGCGGCGGGCATCACCGTGCATCCGCGGCCCGACGAGCGGCATATCCGCCGGCACGACGTCTTCGATCTGGCGGCGATGCTGCGTGCCGAGTTTCCCGCCGACGAGTTCAACATCGAGGGCTATCCGGACGAGCGCTTCCTGGCGCTGTGCGAGGAGGTAAAGCCCGCGCAGGTGACGCTGGTGCCGGACGACCCGGCGCAGGCGACCTCCGATCACGGCTGGGACGTCCACCGGGATGCCGGCCTGCTGCAGCAGTCCATCGCCCGGCTGAAGGCGGGCGGCATGCGGGTCTCGATCTTCCTCGACGCCGATCCGGCGCTGGTGGCGGGCGCCAAGGCCACCGGCACTGACCGGATCGAGCTCTATACGGGGCCCTATGGCCATGCCGGCGAAGCGGCGTTGCAGGCGACGGAGCTGGCGAAGCTGGTGGCGACCACCACGGCTGCGTCATCGGCCGGCCTCGGCGTCAATGCCGGCCACGACCTCACGCTCGACAACCTGCCAGCCCTCATCGCCGCCGCCCCTGATATCGCGGAAGTCTCGATCGGCCATGCGCTGACCGCCGACGCGCTGATCCACGGCATGGCGGAGACCGTGCGGCTCTATCGCAAGGCCTGCGGCGGCTGACGGCCTGACCCTCTGCAGGTTGGCTGCGTGCGCGTTTACGCCTTGCCCCGCCTGGGATATACGTCGGATATCCCAGACTGGTGTCGGAGGCCTGACGGTGCGCGCCAAATCCGCTCAATGGGGCAACAGCATTGCCGTCCGGGTGCCGCGTTCCGTGGCCGAGACGATTGACCTGAAGCCCGGCGAGGACCTGGAGATCTTCGCGGTGCCGGGCGGGCTGAACATCCGCCGGCCGAAGACTCCCCGGTATCCGTCCGTGAGCCTTGCCGAAATGGTGGCGGAGATGGACCGACTCGGACCGGACAGCCGGCCGGATGTCGTGGACTGGGGATCGGATCGCGGGGACGAGATCGTCGATGACAGGCGATGACGGGCGGCCCCTGATCCACGCGGGCGACATTTTCTGGGTCGATTTCGACCCGACAAAGGGCAGCGAACAGGCCGGGGCGCGCCCGGCGCTGGTGATTTCCGATGTCGAGTACAACCGGCGATCCGATCTCGTCATCGTGTGTCCGATCACGCGCAATACCAGGCCATGGCCGACCAAGGTCGTCATGGTCGACGAACCCGAAATCGAAGGGGCCGTCCTGGTCGACCAGATCCGCAGCCTGCACCGCCCCTCGCGCGGCTTCCGGTTTGCCGGGCGTGCCTCGCCGGAACTCCTGTCGGCCGTCCGAGCCAAGCTCTGGGAAATCATCGGCCCGGGTTGGAAGGATACCGAATGACGATGCTGTTCGCGCATCGCGCGAATGTGCCGTCATCCGTCGAGGTATCGATGCGGCGTGCGCTTGCGTTGGCCACCACGCTCGGCTAGAGAACCGTAACGTACGGTACGGCTCTCCCCACCTGTCGACATCCGATGATTTCCGCCGCCAAGACCCCTGTTCCCGAAGCACCGAGCGCCGACCCGGCGGAGCCGACCGCCCGTCAGGCGGCAGTGCTCGACGCCGTGCTGGCGCTGATGCAGGAGCAGGGCGGCCAGCTCACCATGACGGGCGTCGCCCGGCGAGCGAGCTGCTCGAAGGAAACCCTGTACAAGTGGTTCGGCGACCGTGACGGCCTGCTGACCGCCACCGTGCAGTGGCAGGCATCCCGCGTGCGCGCCGGCCGCTACGACCGGCAGAGGCGCGATGCATCGAGCCTCAGGGACAGCCTCAGGGGTTTCGCCGCGAACTGGCTCTCGGTCATTTCCAGCGCCACGTCGATCGCACTCAATCGGTTGGCGATCACCCACGCCGCGTCGCAGCAGAGCAATCTCGGCCAGATCGTGCTCGAGAACGGTCGCTTCGCCATCGGCGACCGGCTGAAGCCCGTGCTGGAAGAAGGACGGGCGGCCGGCCTGCTCCAGTTCGACGATACCGAGGCGGCGTTCCGGACCTTTTTCGGCCTCGCTGGCCGCGACGTGCAGATCCGCCTGCTGCTCGGTGACGACCTGAAGCTCGGGAAGTCCGAGATCGACCGCGACGCCGCGGCGGCGACCGACCAGTTTCTCACCCTCTACGGCCGGAAGACCCCGACACCGGCTGCCGCCTGACCACATCTCCCCAACCCCGAAACGCAAAGCCCAAGGAAGGAACCATCCCATGCGTGTCTATTACGATCGCGACGCCGATCTGAACCTGATCAAGTCGAAGAAGGTCTGCATCGTCGGCTATGGCAGCCAGGGCCATGCCCATGCGCTGAACCTGCGCGATTCCGGCGTGAAGGACGTGGTCATCGCGCTGAAGGCGGGTTCCGCCACGCGCGCCAAGGCCGAGGCCGCCGGCTTCACCGTCATGACGCCCGCCGAGGCCGCCAAGGTCTGCGACATCATGATGATGTTGACCCCGGACGAGCTGCAGGCCGACATCTACCGCGACGACCTCGCCGGCAACATGAAGCCGGGCGCCGCGATCATGTTCGCCCACGGCCTCAACGTGCACTTCAACCTGATCGAGGCCCGCAAGGATCTCGACGTGCTGATGGTCGCCCCGAAGGGCCCCGGCCACACCGTGCGCTCCGAGTACCAGCGCGGTGGCGGCGTTCCGACCCTCATCGCCATCCACCAGGACGCCTCGGGCAATGCCCATGACCTCGGCCTGTCCTACGCCTCGGCCAATGGCGGCGGCCGCGCCGGCATCATCGAGACGACCTTCAAGGAAGAGTGCGAGACCGATCTCTTCGGCGAGCAGGTCGTGCTCTGCGGCGGCCTGGTCGAGCTGATCAAGGCGGGCTACGAGACCCTGACGGAAGCCGGCTATGCTCCCGAGATGGCCTATTTCGAGTGCCTCCACGAGGTCAAGCTGATCGTCGACCTCATCTATGAGGGCGGCATCGCCAACATGAACTACTCGATCTCCAACACAGCCGAGTATGGCGAGTATGTCACCGGCCCCCGCATCATCACTGCCGAGACCAAGGCCGAGATGAAGCGCGTCCTCACCGACATCCAGTCGGGCAAGTTCACCCGCGACTGGATGCTGGAGAACAAGGTCAACCAGACCTCGTTCAAGGCGACCCGCGCCCGCATGGCCGCCCATCCGATCGAGGAAGTCGGCGCCAAGTTGCGCGACATGATGCCCTGGATCAAGGCGAAGGCCCTGGTCGACAAGACCAAGAACTGAGAACGGCATCGTCGCGACGGACGGGTGACTTCGCACCCGTCCTTCGGGATCAAGGCGAAGGCCCTGGTCGACAAGACCAAGAACTGAGAAACGCCTCAGTCATCCTCTGCCGAAATCTGGAAAGGGCGGCTCCGGCTGCCCTTTTTCTTCACATCCGCGTGTGAAACACCGCCATCGCGCCCCGTGTCGCATTGTCGCCTGCAACATCGTTTCTACAATGGCCCGATGATCCACCTCCGCGCCTTCATGAAAACAGCGGCGGCCGCCGCGATGGTCGTCTGCGCGGCCCAGGGTGCGATGGCGCAGCCTCATGACCCGGCGACGCTGGTCAAGGCCGAGCTCATCGCCGAGCCGCCGGCCATCCGCCAGGGCGAGCCCTTCACAGTCGGCGTGCGGCTGACGATGAAGGAGCACTGGCACACCTATTGGAGCAACCCTGGCGATTCCGGCATGGCGACGGAGATCCGCTGGCAACTGCCACCGGGCTTCTCGGCAGGCGCCATCGCCTGGCCCGTGCCACAGGCGATTCCCGTCGGGCCGCTGATGAACTACGGCTACGAAGGCACGGCCACCTTGCTGGTGACCATCACGCCACCGGCTGACCTCGCGCCGAGCAGCCGCGCCCCGCTGAGGGCCACGGTGGCCTATCTCGTCTGCCAGCGCGAATGCATCCCGGGCGAGGCCGCGGTGTCCCTGACCCTGCCGGTGGCGGGGCCGACGTCGCGGGCCCCGAACGCGCCCCTGGTCGAGACGCCGATTTCCGTGGCGCGGGCCGCGCTGCCGCTCGCCGCGCCCTTCGCAGCCCGTTTCAGCGTCGGAGCGAATGCGGTGACCATCACGCCGGCCGCCGGCGGACCGGCCACGGCGCTGCGGGGCATGCGTTTCTTCCCCGCCTCGGGCGAGGTCATCGACCACGCGGCGCCGCAGACCTTTACCGTCACCGACGGCCGGCCGGTTCTGACCTTGAAGCGCAGCACGCTGATGCAGGGCACCCCGGCGACCCTCGACGGCGTTCTCGTCATGGACGAGCAGGTCGACGGCGGCACCGTCAGCCACGCCTTCGCCGTTTCCGCCACGCCGGCGGTCGCCGTCACGCCGCCGGTTGACCTCACGGCCCTGCTGCAGGCGATCGCCCTCGCGGTGCTCGGCGGGCTCATCCTCAACCTGATGCCCTGCGTTTTTCCGGTCCTGTCGCTGAAGGTGCTGCAGCTGACGGGCCACGGCGAGGCCCCGGCCTCGCAGGCTCGCGGCCACGGCCTCGCCTATGCCGCCGGGGTTCTCGTCACCTTCGCCGGGCTGGCGGCCCTGCTTTATGCGCTGCGGGCGGCGGGCGGCGAAGTCGGCTGGGGGTTCCAGCTGCAATCGCCGGTCGTGGTGGCGGCGCTCGCCTTCCTCCTGTTCGCCATGGGTCTCAGCCTCTCGGGCGTCGCCCAATTCGGCATGGCGATGACCCGTGTCGGCACCGGCGCGGCGGCACCGCCGGGCTTGCCGCGTTCGTTCCTGACCGGGTTTCTCGCCACCGTGGTGGCGACGCCCTGCACGGCACCCTTCATGGGCACGGCGCTCGGCTTTGCGCTGACCCAGCCGCCCGCGGTGGGCATGGCGGTGTTCCTGGCGCTCGGGTTCGGCCTCGCGCTGCCGGTCCTCGTGCTGACCTTCGTGCCGGCCCTCGTCAGGCGCCTGCCGCGGCCCGGTGCCTGGATGGAGACGATGAAGCAGGTCCTCGCCTTCCCGCTCTATGCCACGGTCGCCTGGCTCGTCTGGGTGCTGTCGCAGCAGGTCGGGCCGACGGGCATGGCTGCGGCGCTGGCCGGGCTGGTCCTGGTGGGGCTCGCGGTCTTCCTCGCCGGCAAGGCGCATCATGCCGGCCGGCGCGGCGCGTGGGTGGCGCGCGGTGTCGCCCTCGCCGCCCTCCTCGCGCTGCTTCCGGCAGGAAGGGCCATCGCGACGGATCCGGGGGCGATGGCCGCCGGATCGGTCCGCGACAGCCGCGACGGCACCGAACCCTTTACCCAGGCCCGGCTCGACGGGCTGATCGCCGAAGGCCGGCGGCCGGTCTTCGTCAACCTGACCGCGGCCTGGTGCATCACCTGCCTGGTCAACGAGCGCACGGCGCTCGCGTCCGACGAGGTCCGCGCCCTCTTCCGCGCGCGCAATGTCGCCTACCTGAAGGGCGACTGGACCAACCGCAATCCCGAGATCACCCGCGTCCTGGAGCGCCATGGGCGCAGCGGCGTTCCCCTTTACCTCTTGTTCAGCCGTAACGGAGACGCGCAGTTGCTGCCGCAGATTCTGACCGAACGCATGCTGGTCGATCACCTGTCGAGCCTTTGAGCCGGGACATTACCGAAAGAGGCAGGCCCACGGCTACGCGGTGAGGCACAGTTTCTGATCTGTCCGGGTGCCGACGTCTTATGACGGCTGCCGCTTCAAGGCGGCAGATGCAGAGCAGACCACCCATTGCAACGGCACAATTCTCACGGCGCAATCTTGTGGTATGGGCTCTGTTCATGTTCCACTCAGCAGTCATGCCGCAGCCTGTGCCAAAATACCTTGGCGCCCCGCGCAAAGGGGCTTACGACGACTTCTCCGACCAGAGTCGGATTCAGGAACTTTCATGTCGCAACCGAGCCTGCGTCTGATCTCGGGGTTGCCCTACCTCAAGGAACGGCTCGCGGAACTCTACGCCGCGGGCCGGAATGGCCATGCCGAGCAGTTCGCCGCCGCCTTCGCCGAGAACGGCACCATGCGGATCGTCGCAGACAACCGACTGGTACCCGAATCAGGTCCGTTTCAGGGCCGCGCCGCCATTGCCAAGGGTGTGCGGAACTGGTGCGGCCGCTATGAGTATCTCGACGGCCTGGTGGTGGATGTCATCGCCGATTTCGACATCGCGGTGACCCGGCGCCAGTTGACCCTTCGCAGCATCGCCACCGGGTCGGTCGCCGATTTCGACGTGGCCGATTTCGTCCGCTTCCAGAACGGGCAGATCGTCGAGCTGGCACAGTTCATCGACACCGCATCACTGGCTGTTCTCTCTGGTCGTATCTGAACATGGCGACGCCCCCTTCGACCTCCGCAGCGCGCAAGAAGCACAGCGAGGCAATCGCCGAGGCGGTGCACGCCCTTTACACCGCCCGGATGGCCGGCGCTGTGGACGAGTTCGTGTCCTATTTCGCCCCGGATGCGCGGTTGACCGTGGTCGGCAATCCGGCTCTCAGCCCGGGCGCCGGCATGCGTCTCGGCCGTGAGGACATCGCCCGCTACCTGCAGCACCTGCATGACCAAAACGCCTATCTCAGCCATCGGATCGAAGACATCGTCACGGAAGGCGATCATGTCGTCGTGCGCTGGACCGCCGAGGTGCGCTTTCTCGACAACGGGCGCTCCGGCACCTACGAGATTCTCGACCATATCCGGGTCAAGGATGGGCTGATCGTCGAGCTGACGCATTTCTACGATACAGGCGGCATCGCCATCGCTCGCGGGCGCGTGAAGATCGCCTGAGGCCGGCACTGGCTGATGGCGGAGTTCACGGAACAGAATTGGTGCAGTGCCACAGGCGCGCGCTAGGGTGGCGCGACGGAGCGCACCATGAACATCCTGTCCATCCAGTCCTGGGTTTCCTACGGCCATGTCGGCAATGCCTCGGCCGTCTTTCCGATGCAGCGGCTCGGCCACGAGGTCTGGGCCATCCACACGGTGCAGTTCTCGAATCATACGGGATATGGCGCCTGGAAGGGCCGGGTCTATGACGGGCCGATGATCGACGAACTCGTCGAGGGCATCGCCGATCGCGGCGTTCTCGGGCGGTGCGACGGGGTTCTGTCCGGCTATATGGGCTCGTCCGACATCGGTTCTGCCATCATGGCGGCGGTCAAGCGCGTGCGCGCCCTCAATCCCACCGCCCTCTACTGCTGCGATCCGGTGATCGGCGATGTCGGCCGGGGCGTCTTCGTCCGGCCCGGCATTCCGGAATTCATGCGCGACCAGGCCGTGCCGGCCGCCGACATCATCACGCCGAACCAGTTCGAGCTCGAATATCTCTCCGGTCGCTCCATCACCACCATCGCCGATGCGGTGGCGGCGGTCGACGCCATCCGCGCGACGGGGCCGAAGACGGTGCTCGTCACCAGCCTGATGACCGAGGATACGCCTGCCGACGCCATGGATCTCCTCGCCTGCGGGCCGAACGGCCGCTTCCGCGTGCGCACGCCGCGGCTCTCGGTCTCGGTCAACGGGGCGGGCGACGCCATCGCCGCGCTGTTCTTCGTCCATGCTGCGACGACTGGCGACGAGGCCTTCGCGGTCTCGCGCGCGGCATCCTCGGTCTTCGGCCTGCTGAAGCGCACGGAAGAAGCCGGCTCGCGGGAGATCCTCACCGTCGCCGCGCAGGACGAGTTCGTCACGCCGTCGCGCCTGTTCTCCCCCGAACCGATCGTTTGAGACCTGCCATGACGCAGACACCCCCCGCCCGCCGTTTCCATACGCTCGACGTGTTCACCGATGAGGCGCTCGCCGGCAATCCGCTGGCGGTGGTCCATGATTCCGCCGGGCTGGACACCGCCGCCATGCAGAGGATCGCCGGCGAGTTCAACCTGTCGGAGACGGTGTTCGTGCTGCCCGGGACCACGGCCGGCCACCGCGCCGACATCCGCATCTTCACCCCCGGCGCGGAGCTGCCCTTCGCCGGCCATCCGACGGTGGGGACTGCCGTACTCCTCGCCGCCCTCGACGGCCTCGCGCCGGGCAGGGAGACCGCTTTCATCATCGGCGAGAAGGCGGGGCCGGTCCCCTGCCGCGTCACGCGCCATGCCGACGGCCGTTTCGAGGCGCGCTTCGAGGCCCCCCGCAAGCCGGCGGATCTCGGGCCCGCCCCCGATCCGGCGCAACTGGCCGGCGTCCTCGGCCTCACCCCGCGCGACATCGGTTTCGACCGCCACCGTCCCAGCCGCTACGGGGCGCCGGTGTCGTTCTGCTACGTGCCGGTCAAGACGCGGGAGGCCATGGGCCGGATCCGCGTCGACACGCGCTGGTTCGCCGAAACTTTCGCCGCCATCCAGGATTCCCACCCGGCGATCTTCGCCTATAGCCGCGAGACGGTGGATCCGGCGGCGCAGTTCCATGCCCGCATGTTCGCGCCCGGCCTCGGGATCGCCGAGGATCCCGCCACGGGCTCCGCTGCAGCCGCCTTTGCCGGCGTCCTCGCCGCGCAGGAGGGCCTCGCCGACGGCACGCACCAGATCATCATCGAGCAGGGCTTCGAGATGGGGCGTCCGAGCCGCATCGCCCTCGGCCTGACGCTGGCGGGCGGCAGTGTCGAGACCGTCACCATCGGCGGTGGCGCTGTCATCGTCACCGAGGGCCGGCTATTTCTCTAGTCTAGGCCTGCCCTCGTCCCGCCGATTCGGGCAAAGCAAACCCGCCGGCTGGCGCCGGCGGGTTTGATCTCGTCGCAGCCTGCGATCAGCGGCGATAGCGGCAGACGCGCTCGCCGTAGCTGTTGATCCAGCAGCGGCGACGCGGCGTGGTTTCCGCACCGATCACCGCACCGGCGATGCCACCGATCGCGGCGCCAGCGAGAGCGCCACCACCCGTGCCGGTGGCGAGACCACCGATCAGAGCACCGGCACCCGCGCCGATGGCGCCACCTGCGGCAGCGCGCTCTTCACGCGGGGTGCACGCACCGATCATCAGGGCGGCAGCGCCGACCAGAGCCAATTTCTTCAACATGGATATTCCCTCCTGCAGGCCCCCGACCCAGGGTGGACCATAGGTGACCGTCGTGCCATTTGCCAAGCTGCAAGTCCGCCAGCCTTGAGGTCGGTCAAGGGCCGTGCTTTCAGCAGCACGGATCTCTAGACCGATGGACCTCCGGGCCGAAGGACATCGCGCGAGGACAACGCCTTGACGCCATACCGGTTCCGCCACATCCGCCACATTCGTGCCACGGTCGAGGATCGCGCCTGGGACTATGCCCAGACGCATTCCGCGGCGATCGAAGCGGCCTGGCTGGCGGCATCGGCGGCCAATCCCGCCCTGTTCGACGGGCAGGTCCTCGTCATCGCCGAGCGCAAGGTGGCGGGCGATGTCTTCGAGGCCCGCTACCGGCAAGTCCGCTATGCGCAGTTCCTCCACTACATGCGGCACGCAGAGCCGGACGGAGTGAGCCGCAACGGCTTCGCCGTCGCCGGGCTGACCAGTGCCGACGGTGCGCTGGTGATGGGGATCATGGGCGGGCACACGGTCAATGCCGGCAAGATCTACTTCCCCGGGGGTACGCCCGACCCCTCCGACATCGTCGACGGACAGGTCGACCTCGACGGCAGCGTGGTGCGCGAGCTCGCGGAGGAGACCGGGCTGACGGCGGAGGAACTGGCCTTCGACCAGGGGTTCTGGCTGCACGAGGACGAGAAGCGCTCCGCCTTCATCAAGGTCGTGCGCACGCGCCTCACCGCGGAGGACCTGCGCGGCGCCATTCTGGAGCGCCTGGCGCGACAGGCCGAGCCGGAACTCGCCGGTATCCATATCGTGCGAACCCACGACGACCTCAGGCCCGACCTGATGCCGCCCTTCCAGCTCGCCTATGCGGAATGGTGGCTCGCCGGCGGCGCGGCGCTCTGAGCGGCGCGGACGACGGTGACGGTGCAGGGCGCCTCGGCCGTCACCTGCGCCGAGACGCTGCCGAGATAGCGACGCGTGCCGGACTGGCCGCGGGCGCCCATGATGATCTGGTCGACGTGGTTCTCGCGGGCATGGGCGACGATCGCCTCCGCCGGGTCGGTGCTCTCCAGCACGTGGAAGCTGATGGCCTCGGCAGGCAGGCCGAGGGGCACCGCCCAGGCACGCAGCTGGATCAGACGAGCGACGTGGAGAGCCCGGCCCTCCCCGTCGGTGGTATCGTCGATGCCGAGCCGCTTCAGCTTCAGCACGTTGACGCAGGCGAGCCGGGCACGGGGGATGAGGGTCAGCATGCGCCCCGTCATCCCACGGACCGCATCGGCGATCGCGCAGTAGTCGGCGGAGAGGTCGACGGCGACGAGGACGATGGGTGCCTTGGCCTCGTCGTCGAGCGCCGGCGGCAGCGGACGCTCGGCACCGGCAGCCCTGAACCAGCGCCCGAGCCGCTCAATGCGGCCGTCGCGCTTCATTCGCGAGGCGGCGGCGGTGATCCGCACCTCGGCGGGATGGGCGAGGTCGAAGGCGAGCTGCGCCATGGTGGGATAGCGGCCGGCGGGGTCGACGGCGAGGCAGCGCAGGATGATCTCCTGCAGCCAGGCCGGGCAGTCCGGGCGCAGGGCGCGCGGCGGCCAGGGATCCCACCACAGGCGCTTGCGCAGGCGGCGCGATCCGCGGGGGTCGCCGAAGGGCTGGCGGCCCGTGGTCATCTCGTAGAGGACGCAGCCAAGGGCGAAGACGTCCGAGCGGGGATCGTCGCGCGCCCGAAGCACCTGCTCAGGGGCCATGTAGGGCGCGGTGCCGATGGGCAGGCGGAACTCTTCGGCGAGGAGGTCGGGCAGGCGGCGATGACGGGCGAGGCCGAAATCGACCATGACGGCGGTTCCGTGGTCGCGGAACAGCACGTTGGCGGGCTTCACGTCGAGATGCAGGACGCCCTGGCGGTGTAGGTCGCAGAGGGCCCGCGCCACCGCAAGGCCGAGCCGGACGACCTCCGCCGCCGCGAACGGCGCCCCGGTCATGCGCTCGTAGAGCGAGCCGCCGGTGATCCGCTCCATGACAATGTGGGGCTGGTGGGCGAAGTCGCCCGCGGCGACAAAACGCGGCACGTGCGGGCCGGAGAGCCGGGGCAGGATCATCTGCTCCATCTCGAAGCCGACGATCATGGTGGGGTCGTCACCGTCGAGGATGAGCGGGATCTTCATGACGACGGGGAGATCGTCACCCTCGCGGGTCACCTCCCAGATCTGCGCCATGCCGCCGAGCTTCAGCGGCGCGACCAGGGTGAAACCGTCGAGGACAAGGCCCTTTTCGATGCGCGGCGGCCGCATGCCTCGTTACCTCCCGAGGGCGAGGCGGCTCGCCAACCGATCCGGCAGCCCCGCGGCGCGGATCTTCGCGGCGGCGGCGGGATGGTCATAGGGAACACGATGGGGCTCCAGCACGCCTTGGCCGAGATCAAGCACGGCATAGGCGGCAGCCGCGATGCCGTCGCGCGGCTGGCCGACGGAGCCGACCACCACATGCCAGCGGCGATGGGCGGCGAGCGGCACGGGGGACCCGGCGACCGGCGTGAAGGCAATGCAGGTGCGGTTCGGCTGCAGGGAGAACAGCGCCGGCACATGGGTGTGGCCGCAGACGATGAGCCGGGCGTCGGTGGCGCCGAAGCTCAGCTCCGCGTCCCGCGGCGTCATGACATAGGGCCACTGGCCGGGATGGCGGGCGCCCGCATGGACGAGCAGCAGATCACCCTCGCGGGTGGAGAGCGGCAGGCCTGCGAGGAACCGGCGGTGCGCCTCGCCGAGGACGCCCCGCGTCCAGACCATCGCCGCCAGAGCGTCGGCATTCATGTCGGCATCGTCGCGCGCAACCGCCTCGTCGTGGTTGCCCTGGAGGACCAGGGCGCCCGATGCGGCGAGGTCCATGACGATCTCGGTGCAGGCGACGGGGTCAGCGCCGTAGCCGACGACGTCGCCGAGTACGGCGATGCGCCCGACCTGCTGGCGCGCCACGTGGGCGAGCGTCGCCTCGAGCGCCTCGCGATTGGCGTGGATATCGGCGATGAGCGCGATGCGCATGGGCGCCTCCCGGATCGTGCGATCCGCGGGCTCATCCTTCAACCGAGGCGCGGCGGCCGCAAGGCCGCCTTTCGGCGATCAGCCGGGATAGCCGTAGCGCCGCTTGACGGCGGTGAGAGCGCCGCGCGCCTCGCCGTCACGGCCGGCGGAACAGGCGCCCTCGGGGCCCCGGAGGTCGGCGATGACCCTGCCATGGACCTCGCGCGTGACATGGCCGGTCGCCAGATCATTGTCCATCACGGCGCGGAAGCGGGCGATCTCGCCGGAGCAGCCGGCGCCTTCGGGAAGCCGGAAATCCGGCCGCGTCACATAGGACGGGGCCGAAGCCGCCACCGGCTGCGGGGCCGGCACCTCGGTCGTCGTCGTCGTCTGGCAGGCGACGAGGCCGCAGGCGGCGAGGGCGGAAAGCAGGCTCAGGCGGATCATGGAAGGCCCCGACAGTCACGAATCGACGCTGTGACTTTAGGCACCGGCGCCGCCCGGTCACAAGCGGCGCACGGTCGCTGCCGGCTCGGCCACTAGCCCAGCGGCTTCAGCCCGCGCTCGATGGCCGCGCGCTTCGGCTCGAGGAAGGGCGGCAGGGCGAGGCTCTCGCCGATGGTGGCGAGCGGCTCGTCGACATCGAAGCCGGGGCCGTCTGTGGCGATCTCGAAAAGGATGCCGTTCGGCTCGCGGAAATAGAGGCTGCGGAAATAGTAGCGGTCGACGGCACCGGAGCTGGGGATGCGCATCCCGTTCAGCCGCGCGATCCAGCCGGCATATTCGGTCTCGTCGGGGGTGCGGAAGGCGACATGATGGACGGAGCCCGCCCCCTGGCGCGCCTGCGGCAGATGCGGCTCGACGGCGACATGGTACTCGGCGGCCGGCCCGCCCTCGCCCATCGCATAGACATGGACGGGGGAGGCGCTGGGCAGGGTGTAGTCGCGGACCTTGCGCATGCCGAGCACGTGGGTGAGGACGAGATCGGTGGTCTCCAGCACGGGAACGCTGGCGGTGATCGGGCCGAGGCCGCGGATCTGATGTCCGGCCGGCACCGGGCTCTGGTCCCAGGGATGGGCGTCGCCGGCGCCGCCATCGTCGATCAGGGCGAGGCGCTGGCCCTCCGGGTCCTCGAAGTCGAGGGTCAGGCGGCCATCGCGCATCACCGGCGCATCATGCTTGACGCCCATTTCGGCGAAGCGGGTGGCCCACCAGCGGATTGTCGCCTCGCCTGAGACGCGCAGCGCCGAGCGGATGATGGCATTGGTGCCGCGCCGCTCCGGGGCCACGGGCCATTCGAAGAAGGTGATGTCCGAGCCGGGGCTGGCAATGCCGTCGCCGTAGAAGAGGTGGTAGGCGGAGGTGTCGTCCTGGTTCACCGTGCGCTTGACGAGGCGCATGCCGAGAACACGGGTGAAGAAGGCGTGATTGCCCGGCGCATTGGCCGAGACGGCGGTCAGGTGGTGGATACCGGTGAGAGCGGGGGTCATGGCTCGTCCTCGCGTGATGCGGCGGGGGCCGCTTGTCGTTGATGCCTAGATCGGCCGGAAGTCGCCGCCGGGCAAGAGGCCCGGGCTGGCCGTGCCGCAAGCCGGGCTTGCACCGATGCCCGCGCCGAGGCTCCGCCGACGCAGGCGCTGCATGGCCGGGCGGCGGATTCCGTCTTATTCTCGCTGTCCAGAAGACCGCCGCCGGCCGCAAGGGACCGGGCCAGGGGTCCGCCAGGGGGAATACCGATGAGCATCACGACCACGCCCGCCTCCGTTCTTCCCGGCAAGGCCGGACCCTTCCGCGCCGACCAGGTCGGCTCGCTGCTGCGGTCCCAGCCGCTGAAGGAGGCGCGCGCCGCCCATGCGGCCGGCAAGCTGGACGCGCTCGGCCTTCGCACGGTGGAGGATGCCGAGATCAAGACGCTGATCGCCCGGCAGGAGGCGATCGGCCTGCAGGCGATCACCGACGGCGAGTATCGCCGCTCCTGGTGGCACTATGATTTCCTCTGGCAGCTCGACGGCGTCACCCGGGTGGAGCTCGACCAGGGCATCCAGTTCGCCGGGGTGCAGACCAAGGCCGAAGCGCCAAGGGTGACGGGCAGGATCGGCTTCTCGACCCATCCCTTCATCGAGCACTTCAAGTTCCTGAAGGCGAACACGACGCGCACGGCGAAGATGACCATCCCCTCGCCGTCGATGCTGCATTACCGGGGCGGGCGGAAGCTCATCAATATGGGCCTCTATCCCGACATGGCCGATTATTACGAGGATCTCGGCCAGGCCTATCGCCAGGCCGTCCACGCCTTCCACGACGCCGGCTGTCGCTACCTGCAGCTCGACGATGTCTCCTTCGCCTATCTCTGCGACCCCGAACAGAAGCAGATGCTGGCCGAGCGGGGCGACGACCCCGAGGCGCAGGGTGCCATCTATGCGGCGATGGTGACGGCGGCCATCGGCGGCCGGCCGAAGGACCTCGCCATCACCATGCATCTGTGCCGCGGCAATTTCCGCTCCACCTTCGTCGCCTCCGGCGGCTACGAGCCGATCGCCGAGCTCCTTTTCAACACCATGCCGGTGGACGCCTATTTCATGGAATGGGACACCGAGCGGGCCGGCGGCTTCGAGCCGCTGCGCTTCCTGCCGAGGGGCAAGGCGGTGGTGCTCGGCCTCGTCACCTCGAAGACCGGCGTGCTGGAATCCAAGGACGACATCAAGCGCAGGATCGACGAGGCGGCGAGATTCGTTCCGCTGGAGCAGCTGTGCCTGTCGCCGCAATGCGGCTTCGCCTCGACCGAGGAGGGCAATACGCTGGCCGAGGACGAGCAGTGGCGGAAGCTGGAAATGATCGTCGCGGTGGCGCGCGAGGTCTGGGGCTAAGGGCGGGGGCGGGCCCGGGGGTCTGGAAGGCCCCACCCGCACCCTCCCCTCGCTCACGCGAGGAGAGGGGGACTTCGACGTCGCGGGTCATCTTGCCGGGAGGAGCCTGGCGCGACCGTCGCGACAAGGAGAGACGTGGTAGTCCCCCTCCCCGCGCAGCGGGGAGGGTCAGGGTGGGGCGTTCCGACCCCGGCCCGATCGGACCTCACCCCTTCGCCGGCGGGAACATCAGCGGCGAGATCTTCATGTGGTCGCGCTTCGCCCAGTCGAGCGCCTTGACGCCGGCCTCGGCGCGGCGCTGGGCGGCCTCCAGCTTCTCGGAGGCGGCGTCGAGGTCCATGGTCAGCACCTTGCCGCCGTCGACCACCTTCTGGCCGTCGACGAAGACGGTGCGGATGGCGCGCTCGGCTGCCGAATAGATCATCGAGCGGACGGGATCGCGCAGCGGCCGCATGGAGGCGTGGGTGACATCGACCAGCACGATGTCGGCCTTGGCGCCGACCGAAAGGCGGCCGATATCCTTGCGGCCCAGCGCCTTGGCGCCGCCGAGGGTCGCGGCATTGAAGACGTCGGTGGAGCGGACGTCATAGACGTCCTCGCCGACGACGCGGGACATGATCGCGACGTGGCGCATCTCCTCGATCATGTTGTGCGGATAGGTGTCGGTGCCGATGGCCATGTTGACGCCGCGGCGGACATATTCGCCGAAGGTCTGCAGGGCGATGCCGCGGCGCTGGAACACGGTCGGGCAATGGGCGACCGTGGTGCCGCTATCCACCAGATCCTGAAGATCGTCACGGCGCGGCCATTGGGCCGAGGTGTGGTGGTCCATGAAGATGCCGTGGCCGATCAGCGAGCGGTCGGAGAGGACACCCAGCGAGCCGAGCCATTCGACCGGCGTCATGCCGTGGCGGCGGGTGATCTCGTGGAACTCGACCACTGACTGCGCCGCGTGGATCTGGAAGGGCAGCTTGCGCTTCTTGGCCTCGGCGAAGCTCGCCTTGATGAGACCGGGGGTGCAGGTGTCGATCTGGCTCGGCGAGACCATGCCTGACATGCGGCCCGAGGGGTGCTTGGCCGCCGTCTCGAGCACCTTCATCGCCGCTTCCATGGCGGGGACGCCCTCGTCCTTGGCCCATTCATATTCGACCACATGGCCGTTCCTGGTGAACCAGCGGGCCGAGCGGTACATGGGCGAGAGGACGCCGCGCAGGCCGGAGGCGGCGAAGGTGTCGAGCCAGCCGTCCCAGGCGACCGACATGTCGACCAGGGTGGTGACGCCGGAGAGCAGCAGCTCGGAATAGGCGAC
The DNA here is from genome assembly GCF_030691135.1 of Phreatobacter sp. Taxonomy (GTDB): domain Bacteria; phylum Pseudomonadota; class Alphaproteobacteria; order Rhizobiales; family Phreatobacteraceae; genus Phreatobacter. Next base: position 103,813 of record NZ_JAUYFA010000052.1, on the reverse strand, counting down.
CGTGGCGGAGGCGGGGATCGCCTCCATGTCCGGGGCACCGCCGGAATCGGCGCGGAACAGCGGCATGAATTCATAGAGCGCCGACTGGTAGAGCCTCGGCGAGCCGAGTTCGTCGTTCCAGCCCTTGGCCATCGGCTCGGAGGCCGGATGGGAATGGACGTTGACGAGGCCCGGCATGACCAGCATGCCCGCACCGTCGATGGTCGTCGCGGCCTTGCCGGAAAAGCCCGGGCCGACATGGATGATCCTGTCGTCCTCGAAGGCGACGTCGGCCCCCTGCATATAGGTGTGCTTGCGGCCGTCGAAGGCGACGACCCAGGCGGCGTTCTTGATCAGGGTAACGGGCATCGGGCGTTCTCTCGGGGCGTGTCGGGTTCTTCTGGACGGCGCAAGACGAACGGCCGGGCGCACGGGGCGCCCGGCCGGAGAGGTCGTCACATCAGCGTGTGAAGCGCAGGTCGAGGCCCTTGTAGAAGCCGCAGCCGTAGATGTTGTGGGCCTTGAAGGGAGCGAGGCGCGAGGTCGCCGCCACCTTCATCGGTTCGTGGTAGAGCGGAATCCAGACAGCCGCGTCATGCACCTGCTGGAGCACCTGGCCGTAAGCCGCCGCACGATCGGCGTCGGAGACGGCGGTCATGCCGGTCTGCAGCAGACGGTCGGTGTCGGAGTCCTTCCAGTTCATCCGGTTCGGCGTTGGCGCATTGGTCGAACGGAAGTAGAGGTTCAGCGCGTCGCCGGCGGTGATGTAGGGGAAGGACATGCCGAACATGTCGAACTCCTGCGTGGCGAGCTTGCCCCAGGCCACCGTCGCATCGAAGAGCTGGATGCGCAGGTCGACGCCGATCTTGCGAAGGTCGCCCTGCACCGTCTCCATCAGCTTCTGCCAGGTCGAGCCGGTGAAGCCATAGGCGAGCGGCGACAGACGGACGCCGTTCTTCGAGCGGAAGCCGTCGGCGCCGCGAACCCAGCCGGCCTCGTCGAGGATGCGGTTGGCCTCGGCGACATTGGTGCGGATCAGGCGCGAGTCGACGGCCTTGTTCCAGTCGGTCGCCGTCTGGTGGATGTAGGAATAGGCCGGCTCCGTCTCACCGAAATTGATGTCGCGGGAGATGGCCTCCTGGTCGACGGCCATGACCATGGCGCGCCGGACGGCGGGATCGTCGACGCCGGCCTTGTCGACCTTGAAGCCGATGAAATAGGTCCAGAACGCCGCCGGATTGTCGACGATGCGCAGGTTCCGGTTGGCGCGGATCTGCGCCATGCCCGAATAGGGCACGTACTGGGTCGCCTGGCTCTGGCCGGTCAGCACCGCCGCGAGGCGGGTGTTCTCTTCCGGCACGATGCGCCAGACAATCTCCTGGATATGGGCCGGGCCGCGGTTCTCGTAGATCGGCGGGCCCCAGCGATAGGCATCATGGCGGCGCAGGCGCATGTCGTTGCGCGGACGCCATTCGCCCCAGCAATAGGGGCCGGTGCCGTTGAAGCCGCGCACGCCGAAATCAGCGCCGAGGGCGTCCACATTGGCCTTGTCGATGACGACGGCGAAGCTCTGGGTGAGCTGGTAGAGGAGCTCGGAGAAGGGCGCGGTCAGGCGGTACTCGACTGTCGTCGCGTCCTTGGCGATGATGTCCTCGACCGGGCCGGCACGCCAGCGCACCGGCGAGCGGGTGGCCGGGTCGATCCAGCGCTTCAGCGAATAGACCACGTCGTCGGCGGTCATCGCCTTGCCGTCGCAGAACTTCACGTCGGAGCGCAGCTTGAAGGTGTAGACCTTGCCGTCGGGCGACACGGTCCAGCTCTCGGCGAGGCCCGGCTTGATCGAGGTCATGTCGTGGTCGAGCGACACCAGCGTGTCGGCGAGCATGAACAGCACCTCGGAGGCGGCGCGCGCCGTCGAGCGATGCGGGTCGTAGCGGTCGGAATCGACCTCGCGGACGATGGTCAGCGTGTTCTGCGCCTGAGCCAGGGCCGGAGTGGCCATGGCGAGGCCCCCGGCAATGGCGGTGGCCAGCATTGCAAGTCGTTTCATACTCATGTCCCAACTCCTCTGAAGACGTGGGTTCTGTTCCGGCCCCTGTTGATCCGGGCCCTTGGCTGTCGACGGCTCAGGTGTGTCTGAGCCGCGGGTCGAGCATGTCGCGCAGCGCGTCGCCGAGAAGGTTGGCGCAGAGCACCAGCAAGACGATGACGAGGCTCGGCATCACCGCGATATGCGGGGCGAGGAAGAGCTCGTTGCGCCCGGCCGAGGCCATGGTGCCGAGTTCGGCGACCGGCGGCTGGGCGCCGAGGCCGAGGAAGGACAGGGCCGATCCCAGCAGGATCACCTGGCCGAAGCGCAGCGTCATGTAGACGAAGACCGACGAGATGCAGTTGAGCGCGAGATAGCGGACCAGCAGCGTGCGGTCGTCGAGGCCGATCGACCGCCCGGCCTCGATGAAGTCCTGGCCCATGACCACCAGCGCCGAGGCGCGGGTGACGCGCACCACCGTGGGGATCGTGGCCACCGCGAGCGAGATGACGACCGCCGTCATGCCGGGGCCGACGACGGCCGCGAAGGACAGGCCGAGAAGGATCGCCGGGAACGACAGGAGGATGTCCGACAGGTGCATGATCAGGCCGTCGAGCCGCCGGTAGAAGGCGGCGAAGAGGCCGAGGAGCAGGCCGATCGATCCACCGATCGCGGTCGCGACGACGCCCATCATCAAGGTGGCGCGCAGCCCGTAGAGCAGGCGCGAGAGCATGCAGCGCCCGAGCCCGTCAGTTCCCATCAGGAACTCCCAGCGCCCGCGCGTCTCCCAGACCGGCGGGAGCATGCGCAACCGCGTGTTGGTCAGATAGGGATCGTTGGGGGCGAGCCAGGGCGCCAGCAGGGCGGCGAGGATGAGGAGGACGAGGAGCACGGCCGCGGTGATCGCCAGCTTGTCGCGGAACAGGCGGCGCAGGTTGCCGTAGCGGCGGGGGGCCACGACGGGCTCGTTTGCGGTCACGGCGGTCATCGCTTGCCCACCCGGGGATCGAGGAAGCCGTAGAGAACGTCGACGAAGAGATTGATCACGATGAAGGAGACCGCGAGGATCAGGATGGAGCCCTGGGCGAGAGGCAGGTCGCGCGCCAGGATGGCGCCGACGGCGAGACGGCCGACGCCCGGCCAGGAGAAGATGGTCTCGGTGACGACGGCGCCGCCGAGGAGATAGCCGGCCTGCAGGCCGATGAGGGTGACGACCGGGATCAGCGCGTTGCGCAGCACATGGCGGATGATCACCGTGTGTTCGGCGAGGCCCTTGGCCCTGGCGGTGCGGACATAGTCGGCATTCATCACCTCGAGGGCGGCGGTGCGCGTCATGCGCGCCACGGGGCCGATGAAGATGAGGCCGAGGGTCAGCGAGGGGAGCGCCGCATGGGCGAGGCCGTCGAGCGTCCAGAGCGGACCGGCACGCCCGAGGAAGGGCAGCAGTTCCCAATGATAGCCGACATACATGATCAGCATCAGGCCGATGAAGAAGACCGGCATCGAGACGCCGAAGACCGCGATGGCGATGATGATGCGGTCGAGGGCGCGGCCGCGGTTGACGGCGGCGATCGTGCCAAGGGCGATGCCGATCGGAACGGAGAAGATGAGCGAGCCCAGCATCAGCTCGAAGGTCGGGCCGATGGCCTCGCCGAGTTCCTGGATCACGGGCGTGTTGTTGATCATCGAGTAGCCGAGATCGCCCTGCGCCACCCGGCTGATATAGATGAAGAACTGGATCACGCGTGACCGGTCGAGGCCGAGATCCTTGCGGATCTGCTCGATGACCTCCGGCGTGGCCTGCGGGCCGGCGATGACCTGGGCGACGTCGCCGGGCACGAGTTGCAGCAGCATGAAGCCGAGCAGCAGGACGCCGAACAGGACCGGGATGGACAGCGCGGCACGGTGCAGAAGGTGAACGCCCATGCTGGTCAGCCCTTCCACTCGCCGGTCGCGTCATGGACGCAGGCGCCGCCGAGAATGGTGAGGTCGCAGCGCGTATCCGACAGGATCACCTCTGGCGAGGCGGTGAGCAAGTCGCGCGAGAAGACTGCGACATCGGCGACCATGCCGGGCTTCAGCGTGCCGCGATGGTCTTCGCACTTGTTCACGTAGGCGCCGAAGGCGGTGTAGGCCTGGATGGCGCGCTCGATGGAGATCGCCTCGCCGGCACCGATCACCGAGCCCTTGTGCGTCTTGCGCGTCAGCATGGTGAAAAGGTTCGGCCAGACATTGGCATCGCAGACCGGCGCGTCGGTCGAAGCGGCCGGCTGGAAGCCCATGTCGATCCAGGTCTTCATGGGATAGCTGGTCTCCGGGCGGGCGTCCGGCATGACCTGCCGATAGAGCTCGCCGAAATCGTAGATGAAGACCGGCTGCGGCACCGGCTCGATGCCGGCGGCCCGCATGCGCTTCATCTGGTCCATGGTGTTGAAGCCGCAATGTTCGATGCGGTGGCGGCGGTCGGCGTCGGGATATTTCGCCAGCGCCTTCTCCATGGCGACGAGGGTCTGCTCGATGGCGCCGTCGCCGATGGCGTGGACGGCGAGCTGGTAGCCCTTGGCATGGACCGCCAGGGTCGCCTCCTCCATCTCCTTGTCGGTGAGGCAATAGATGCCGTGGGTCTCCTCGTCGCCGGCATAGGGCGCGGTCATGGCCGCCGTCTTGCCGCCGGCGGAGCCGTCGGTGAAGATCTTCACCGGGCCGATGCGAAGCATGTCGTCGCCCGAGCCGGTGACGAGCCCTTCCTCGTAGCAGCGATCGAGAATGCCGCCGGGACTATCGAGCAGGCACTGGGTGACGCGGATCGGCTGGCGGCCGGTCCGCACGGCATTGCGGTAGGAGACGATCTCCCGGTAGCCGGAGCGCATGCCGACGGCGGCATCCATGGTCGAGGTGATGCCGAATGTGTTCATGTATTTCGCGCCGCGCTCGATGGCGGCGACATGGTCATCGTCGGTATAGGCCGGCAGCACGGCCTGCACCGGCTGGCGGCCGTTCTCGGCCATCAGGCCGGTGAGCGAACCGTTGGTCTGCTCGATGGCGCCGCCGGCGGGGACAGGGCTCGCCGTGGTGACCCCGGCGATCTTCAGCGCCAGGGTGTTGGCGACGGCGAGATGGCCGCAGGTGCGCACCAGATAGACCGGATGGTCCGGCGCCGCCTGGTCGAGCTCGGTCCGATGCGGGTGGCGACGGATGTCGAGCTTGGAATCGTCATAGCCGCGGGCGAGGATCCACTCGCCGGGTTTCTTGGTCGCTGCCGCCGCGCGGATGAGGCCGAGCAGCGCGTCGAGGGTGTCGGCCTTCTGAGGCCGCGCGTCGACCTCGGCCATGGAAAGGCCCATCGGCAGGAGGTGGGCGTGCGCCTCGAACAGGCCCGGGGTGGCGAGACGGCCGCGCAGCTCGACGACCCTGGTCGCCGGGCCGATCAGGGGCTCCATGTCGGCGGAGGAGCCCACCGCCAGGACCTTGCCCGACCACAGCGCGATGGCCTCGACGACCGGCTCGCCATAGGCCACGAAAACACGGCCGCCACGCAAAACGACATCCGCCCTGGGCAGGATCGGCATCTAAACAACCCTCGCATACAATCTGCCCAGCATTGTGGCATGCCTGTTTTTGCATCGGCAAGCCACAGCGGTGCCGGGCACCTCTCCATTGCGCGGGCTGGATTTGTCGCCCACCGCCGTTATGGTCGGTGACTTTCATTTCGCCCGCACCGCAGAATGAACAGCAATCTTCTCCGGCTTCAATATGTTTTGGCACGAACGTATCGCAGGCCGGGACGGAATGAGGCCCGGTCCACCGTTCGCCGACAGGCGACCCCATCGCATCGCCACCTTTCCCGCAGGAGCCCTTCCATGACCGACGCCCGGACAGAAACGCTCGATGCCGCCGCGAGCGACCCGGTCGCGATCGGCTGGATGACGGGTTTCCCACCCCCGGCCGACAAGGCCATCACCTATGCCGACGGCTCCTTCCGCGCCTTCCCGCAGTCACGCTGGTCGTGGAGCCATGTGCGCCAGATCGTGCCGACGGTGAATGTCTGGCGCGGCGAAGGCTCAGCCTCCCCCCTGCCCCGCGCCGAGACCGACCTCGGCCCCGTGGCGGTCACCACCATGGACGGGCGGACCATCAGCTTCGCCGCGGCCCTGGCCGAGACCTATGCCGACGGCATCGTCGTCCTGCACCGAGGCAAGCTCGTCTACGAGCGCTATTTCGGCGCCCTCAAGCCGCACATCCCGCATATCGGCATGTCGGTGACGAAGTCGTTCACAGGAACGCTCGCCGGCATCCTCGTCGCCGACGGGCTGATTGATCCGGCGGCGCCGGTCACCCACTACGTGCCCGAACTCGCCGCCGGCGGTTTCGGCGACGCGACGGTGGGCGAGGTCATGGATATGACCACCGGGCTCGCCTATTCGGAGATCTATACCGATCCCAGTTCGGACATCTTCGCGCTCCGCCGCGCCAACGGCATGGCGCCGCCGCTGCCCGGCACGCCGCAGCTCCCGCTGCTCGACTATCTCACCACCATCGGCAAGCAGGGCGAGCATGGCCGGGTCTTCGCCTACAAGACGGTCAACACCGACGTCCTCGCCTGGATCCTGCGGCGGGCCAGCGGCCAGTCGCTGAGCGAATTGCTGTCGACCCGCATCTGGCAGCCGATGGGCGCGGAGGAGGATGCCTACTACCACGTCGACCGGCTCGGCATCGAAAGCGGCGGCGGCGGCCTCAACACGACGACGCGCGATCTCGCCCGGTTCGGCGAGGTGATGCGCAACCGTGGCGCCTTCAACGGCCGGCAGATCTTCCCGGAAGGCGTCGCCGACGCCATCGCCCGCGGCGGCGATCCCGACAAATTCGCGCCGGCCGGCTATGCCACCCTGCCCGGCTGGTCCTACAGGAGCCAGTGGTGGGTAAGCCACAACGCCCACGGGGCCTATATGGCGCGCGGCGTGTTCGGGCAGGCGCTCTATATCGACCCGAAGGCGGAGATGGTGATCGCCCGCTACGCCTCGCATCCCGTCGCCGGGAACGTCGCCAACGACCCCGTGTCGCTGCCCGCCTATATGGCGGTGGCCCGTCATCTCATGGGCTGACGGCGGCGAAACGTTTCAGCGGTATTGCTGCGCGGGCAGGCTGCCACGACAAAGCCCCGCCCGCGCGAAGTCTTGCGGAAACCGCCCCTCGCTATAGGCTGCCCATGGCCTGTCCCCGGGGCGGGCCGCGAGACAAGGGAATGCCTTCGATGTCGCTGTTCATCCGCCACCCGGCGCCGCTGGCGCTCGCCGCCGCCTGCCTGATGTTCCTGCCGGCCACCGATGCGGAAGCGCAGCGGCGGCGGTCGCAGGCCGCCGAAGCCACCGAGGTGACGGTCCAGAACCGCGCCAATGCGACGCTGCAATATCTCTATGTGACACCGGTGGGCGAGGTATCGTGGGGCGATGACCGGCTCGGCAGCGACACGGTCGCGCGCAACCGGAGCCATTCCTTCACTGTCGAGGCCGGCCAGTGCCGCCACGACCTGCGTGCGGTCTACGAGGGCGGCCGCGAGGAGACGCGATTCGGGCTCGACCTGTGCAACCGTCCGGAGGTCGCCCTCAACGGTCGCACCCAGACCTCCAATACCGACCTGCAGCGCCAGGGTCCGGTGGCGCTCTATGTCGTACGCAATCGCTCGGGCAACACCCTCCAGGTGCTCAAGCTCGTGGCGCCGAACGGCGAGGAGAGCGAGGACGTGCTCGGTGCCGCGGTGATCGAGAACGGCCAGACCTTCACCGGGCGGCTGCGCCGCTCGGCCGGCTGCACCTATGACGTCGTCGCAACCTTCGACGGCGCCGGCGAGCGCCGGGTCGCGGGGCGCAACCTGTGCACCTCTCGCGAGGTCGTCTTCGCGGCCGAGGCCGACGCCCCGGCTGGGCAGGCCCGCCGCGGCCAGGGCGGGGATCGTGAGCGGACGGCGCCAACCACCGGTGAGCCGCTGTCTTTCGTCGTCCAGAACCGCGGCGCGGTTCCGATCCAGTATCTCTATATCCGCCCGCGCGGCACCAGTGCCTGGGGCGAGGACCGCCTCGGCAGCGACACGATCGCGGCGCGCGGCTCGTTCCAGGTCAGCATGCCCCGCCGGGGCTGCGAATATGACGTGAGGGTGCGCTTCGACAATGATCGCGAGGAGGTCCGCAACGCGGTCAACCTGTGCGAGACCACCGAATTCGTCGTCAACGGCCCGGCCGTCGTCGCCGGCCGCGGCGACCGCAAGCAGCGTCCGACGGAGCGTGCGGCGCAGCCCGCCATCTCGCAGATCGTCGTCGTCAACGAGGGCGACCGGCCGATCGAATCGCTGTTCATCTCCTCGTCCAAGGTGTCCTCCTGGGGCGACGACATGCTGAACCCGGAGGTGCGCATCCAGCCGGGCGCCCGCTTCTCGGCGCGGGTGGAACGTGACGACCAGTGCAATTACGACCTGCGGATCGTCTACCAGGGCGGCCGCGAGGAGCGGCGGATGCGGCAGAACCTCTGCCAGCGCCAGGAGATCGCCTTCGGCGGCGCCAATGCCTTCCGCATCGACGGCGGCGGCCCGGACAACGGCCGGCGGATCGTCTTCACCAACAACGGCCGGGGCGATGTCCGGGAGGTCTATCTGACCCCCGTCTCGGACACGCATTGGGGCGATGATCGCCTCGGGTCGGAACTGATGCCGCGCCGCTTCCGGCTCGAGCTCCGGTTGCCGACCGAGGCCGGCTGCCGCTGGGACCTCAAGGTGGTCTATGAAGGCGGCCAGTCGGTGGAGAAGCGCGACCAGGACCTGTGCGCCGCACCGGAGATGCCGATCGGCCGCGCCGGCCGCCCTGGCCAGGTCGCTTCCACCGGAACCGGCTTCTACATCAACGATACCGGCCACGTCCTGACAAACCATCACGTCATCGACGGTTGCGCCACGGTGGCGATCGCCCGGCCCGGCGGGCAGCGCGTGCCGCTGCGCCTGATCGGCGCCGACGAGGGCGCCGACCTCGCCGTGCTGGTGCAGGCGAACACCACCTCCGCCCCGCTGCGGCTGCGCAACGGCGCCGGCGTCAATGTCCGCGGCGGCGAGAAGGTCGTGCTGGTCGGCTATCCCGCCCGCTCGCAGCTCGGCGGCGTCAATGTCACCGAGGGCATCGTGTCGGGCCTGCGCGGCGCGCTCGGCGACCAGAGCCGGTTCCAGTACACGGCGCCGACCCAGCCGGGCAATTCCGGCGGCCCGGTGCTGGATGCCTCCGGCCTCGTCGTCGGCGTGGTCGTCTCGCAGATCGACAAGATCTCGGGCGAGCGAACCGCCCAGAACATCAATTTCGGCATCAAGCTGGATCTGGTGCGCAGCTTCCTCGCCGCCAACAACGTCACGGCGACGGAGGCAGAGGCGGGCGCGACGCTGCCGACGAGCGACATCCTGCAGAACGCCGACCAGTCGGTGGTGCCGCTCGACTGCCTGGAATAGGACGCCCGCTCGCGCGGTGCGGTGACGACGACGGCCCGGGTCAATCCCGGGCCGTTGGTGTTTCAAGGCCCTCGCGGAGGCGGGGCGTTCTCCGCCGGCGCCCGCGGCGGCCAGGGCCAGGGCAGGCCGAGAAGGCGCGCCGCGATGAGCACCGCGGCGAAGGCGACGAAGGCGCCGGCGATCCCGTCGACGATCCAGTGGTGGTCGAGATAGACGCTGCCGATGAACATGGCCGTCGCATAGAAGATGTGGAGCGGCCAGGTGCGCCAGGTCGCGCGCCCCATCGCGGCAAAGAGCGCGATCAGCGGGAAGGCGACATGCATGGACGGCACGGCACCGAAGGCATTGGCGGCGCGGGCATAGAACTGCTGGAAATAGCTCATGCCGAACAGCTCGTCGACACGCAGCAGGCCCGCCGCATTGGCGGCGGCCCTGACGTCGACCGCGCAGCCGTTCAGCCGGACGTACCAGGGCGGCGCCGCAGGAACGATGAGCCACATGGCGAAGCCGATGACATGGGCGATGGCGAAGGCCCAGAGGAAGAGCCCCATGCGCTCCCGGTCCTTGACGAAGAGGTAGAGCGCATAGACCGGCACGACATAGAGGAAGGCGGCGTAGGGAATGGCGAAGAAAACGTCCCAGAAGGGGGCCGTATGCTGCTGCAGCCAGTCGCCCGGGGTCTTGTCAGGCGCAACCGCGAAGAGCCTGAGTTCGAGGGCCCGGAGGTCGCAGGCATGGACCCGCTCGGGCGTGACGAAGATCGGCACCACGAAACGGATCGCATCGGAGGCGATCGCCACCAGCACAGCTGGATAGAGCGCGGCGGTGATGCGCTGGGTCGTCCGGTTGAACAGACCGAGGCTGAGAACGAGCCCTCCGATGAGGATATGCTCGGGGCGCAGTTGCCCCGCCGGGATCATCGCGAGGGCATAGAGCGCGGGCGCGAGCGGGGCGAGCCACCAGCGGCCCCACAGGCCCGTCAGGTGGGTCCAGGCTTTGTCGATCATGGCGGGGTTCTCAGACGGTGTTGTCGCGGCTCGCCGGTGCGTCCGTCACGGAACGCGCTTCCGGCAGCCGGGCGTCGATGACACGGCGTGCCACGCGCAGCGCGTCGGCCGAGGCGAGAAGGCTGAGGACACCGACGAGGCCGATGCAGACCAGCGTGACGGCCGGCGACCACAGGCCGACGAGCAGCGACAGCGCGATCAGCACCATGCGGTCGCCACGACGCATCCACAGCGGCGGAAGCTGCACCTTCAGTCCCTCGCAGCGGGCGCGGACATAGGAGACCGTATAGGCGGTCAGGAGTGTGAAGGCGGGAATGACGACCATCCAGCCGGATGGCGCGAAGAAGACGGTGAGGCCGAGAAGCGGAGCGGCATCGGTGATGCGATCGATGGTCGAATCGAGCAGGGCGCCGAAACGGCTGACCGTCCCGGTGGAACGGGCGAGCGGCCCGTCGAGCATGTCGACGACACCGGACAGCAGCAGGAACAGCGTCGCCCAGCCGAAGGCGCCATAGGCCGCGAAGACGCCCGACACGAGCGCCGGCACCAGCGACAGGAGCGTGAGCGCGTTCGGCGTGACGCCGGTCCGCGCCAGCAGCGCCGCCAGTTTCGCCAAGGCTCCGGCAAAGGACGCACTGCGGGCGATGTCCTGCAGCGAGGCCCCCCGTTCAAGGCTCGCGAGAAGCCGCGAGACCCAGCTTTCCGACATCAACCCGGCTCCCCGTTTGCCGCGTGCGGTGCTATTGAGCCCGTCCTCATCCCATGAGAGAGCCGAGGTCGAGATGCGCCACACTTTCCGGACCGCCCCGGCCTCCCGGCCATGATGATCCGCAATGCGCTGATGCGCTTCCGGCGCATGACGCCGGCTAGGCTCTATCAGGATCATGCCCGCGCACGCAAATTGATGCACGCGGCGGCGCCGGCCCGGCCGGCCGCGCCAGCCCGTCCGGAGCGGATCGTGGTCACGCTGACGACCGTTCCCGAGCGCATGGACCGGCTGGCGCCGGTATTCCGCAGCCTGCTCGACCAAACGGTGGCGGCCGACCGCATCGTCCTCGCCCGGCCGGACGTGTCGCGGCGGTCGGGCCTGCCCTATCCGCGGCTCGACCCACCCGTGCCCGGGATCGATGTGCTCGACACGGTGGACGAGGGACCGGCCACCAAGCTGCTGCCGGCGCTCCTCGCCGAACCCGATGCCGCGATCATCGTCGTCGACGACGACGTCATCTATCCCGCCGATTTCATCGAACAGCTGCTCGCCTGGCATCGCCGGCTGCCGGGGACGGCGATCGGATGGCGCGGCTGGCGCATCGTGCCGGGCGCCCATCCCAAGCGGTTCCCGCATATCTTCGCCACCGCCCTCGCCGCACCGGAGCCGGTCGACATCCTGCTGGGCACATGGGGCTACCTGATCCCGCCCGGCGCCTTCGACGCGTCGGTGCATGATTTTTCAGGCCATGAGCCCGGCCTGCGCTTCGTCGACGACGTCTGGTTCGCCGGCCACCTGGCGAAGCGGGGCGTGCCGCGGGTGGTCATTCCCGGCCGCGGCCTGCCGATCGAGACGGAAGCCTCCGATCTCGCCGCCCTCACCTTCGGGCCGAACAGCTCCGGCGCCAACGACCTCGCCGCCATCGCCACGTTTAAGGAGTGGTGGTAGCGGGCACCGTCACCCGGACGCCGGGGACCCCTCCCCCTCGCCGGCAAAATGCTCTAAGAGCGCGACCATGACCGCTGCCCCTCCGCCCCTGCGCGTCGCGCTCACCGTCGACATGGAGCCCGACTGCCCGCCGTTCCTGTGGACGTGGCGGGGCGTGACGGAAGGCGCGCCGCGCCTCCTCGACCTGTTCGCCCGCGAGGCGGTGCCGGTCACCTGGTTCACCACCGGCGAGACAGCGCGGCTGCACCCTGCCGCGGTGAAGGCGGTGGTCGACGGCGGGCATGAACTCGCCTGCCACGGCGTCACGCACCAGCGGTTCGACTGGATGTCGAAGGACAGCGCCCGCTGGGAGATCCAGGACTCGACCCGCCGGCTGCGCGACTTCGCCGAGATCACGTCGTTTCGCGCGCCCTATCTGCGTTTTCCGGGTCACTATCTCGACCTGCTCCAGGACGAAGGTTTCGATCTCGATTCCTCGCAGGCGCGCTACAAGAAGGACGTCCCCGGCGAGGAGAACGCCCCGGGTCTGGTGCGCATTCCCGCCTCGATCACCTCCAGCGCGCTGCGCATCCCCAGGGTCCTGCGGGAATACTTCCTCGGCCGGCTGCCGGATCCGGTGGTGCTCTTCGTACATCCCTGGGAATTCGTCGACTTCCGCGCATCCAACCTGCGCTACGACTGCCGCTTCCGCACCGGACAGCCGGCGCTCGACGCGCTCGCTTCCGTCATCGGCTACTTCAAGGGCCGCGGCGCCACCTTCATGACGATGCGCGAGCTCGGTGTGCAGGCGAAAGGCAACGCCGCATGACCGCTCCGACCACCACGGACGGCGCGGCGACGCCCTCGCGGCGCCTGTGGTGGATCCTCGGCTGGTGCGTTCTGGTCCTCTTCGCGGGCATTGCCGCCTATGCGCTGCCCTGGGCCGACGTCATCACGGCCCTCGCCGGGGCGAAGTGGCACTGGGCGCTTCTCGCCGTCTTCGTCTCGCTGTCGGGATGGCCGTTCTGGATCCTGCAATGGCAATTGCTGGCGCCGAAGGCGCACCGGCCGAGCTTTTCCCGCATGGCCCAGGTGACGGCGCTGAGCGGGGCGGCCAATACATCGTTGCCGATGACGGGCGTCGTCGCCTCTGTCGGATTCCTGATTGTGCGCGGCCGCCTGCCGGCCTCCGCCGCCGCCTCGCTCTACACCGTGGACCAGTTGGTGACAGGCATCGGCAAGGTGGCTACGCTGGCGCTGGCGGCGCTGCTGGTGCCGGTACCGGACTGGATCCGGTCGGGCCTCCTCGTTCTGTCGGGGATCATGGCGCTTTTCACGATGGCGCTGCTCGTCGCCGCCCATGGCGGTAACCGACTGAGGCGCCTCGGTATCGGCCTCGGCCCGCGCCCGGCGCGGCTCATCGGCCATGTCGCCGATTTCGTCGACCATCTCGAACCCATGCGCAGTCCGCTCCTGGCGGCGGCGGTGGTGGCCCTGACCTTCGCCAAGACGGGCGCCGAAGTGCTGATGGTGATGACCGTTCAGGTCGCGGTGGGCATCGAGCCGTCGGTCGCCGCAGCGGTGCTCGTCGTCGCGGCGCTCGACCTCGCGACCATGGCGCCGGTCTCGCCTGGCCATCTCGGCGTGTTCGAGGCCACCGTCATCCTCTGCTACCAGTATCTCGGCGTGCCGCTGCCGCTGGCGACCGCCGCGGCGCTGATCCATCACGGCGTGCTCTTCGTCGCCTCGCTGGTCAGCCTCGGCTATCTCGGCTGGGCCCTGCCGCAGGACGAGAGCGGCGCCCGCCGCCTCGACCAGCCCTGACTCAGGCGACCTGCGCCCGCGCCGCCTCGTATTCCGCCTCGTAGCGCGGCGCGACATCGCGCCAGTCGACGCCGGCCGGCGGCACCTCTGCCGCCGCGATAATCCGGGCGCGCAGCGCCGGAGCCCCGATGATGCGCCGGATCGCATCGGTCAGCGCACCGTCATCCGCGGCGAGAACAGCGTCCCCGCCGTCGTGGAGGAAGTCGCGGGCACCTGACTGCGCCATGGTGACGACGGGCAGGCCGGCGGCGCGGGCCTCGAGGGCGGCGATGCCGAAGGCCTCGAGCCGCGACGCCAGGACGAAGACGTCGGAGCGGTGGAGCCGGTCGCGGATCGCCTCCCTGGTCTCGCGCCCGACCAGCAGGATGCGGTCCTCCATGCCGGCGCGCCGGATGATGGCGGCGATTGCGGCCCTCTCGTCACCGTCGCCGACGATGGTCAGGCGCGCGGCCTCGCGCGGCAGGTGCGCCACCGCCGCGGCAAAGGCCTTGACCAGCCAGCGGGCCCGCTTGCGTTTCTGCAGCCGCGTCACCGAGATGAATTCGACCGGCCCGGGCGGACGCGGAGCGAGATCCTCCGGCCGGCGCCACCAGGCGAGGTCGATCCCGTTGGGGATGGCGGTGACAGGCGTGTCGCGCAGCAGCGGGCGCAGCGCGGCGCCGGCCACGGTGGAAACGGCGGTGAAGCGGACGGTGGAGCGCGCATAGCCGTGAAGCGCGTCGAGTGCCATCAGCGGCAGGTCGTAATATTTCAGGACGGAGTGGAAGGTCGCGACCGCGGGGATGCGATGGCGGATGCAGTGCTGGACCGCATGGTGGGCGAGCGGCGCGACATTGCCGCAATGGACATGGACGACCTCGTCGCCGCCGGCATCGATGGCGGCCCTCAGCGAGGCGAAGACGGCGGGTGTGAAGGCGATGCCGAATCCCGGCAGGCGCGGTCCGGGCAGCCGCTCGACCGGAATGCCGTCGACCTCGCTGTCGCCGGCAACGCCGCAGATGACGCGGACCGTGTGGCCCCGGTCGCGCAGCGCCAAGGCGAGATCGCGCATCTGCAGCTCGATGCCGCCGAGGCGCGGCACGAACCAGTCGCTCACGAGTGCGATCTTCACGACGGGACTTTCATCGACGGACGGGGCGGCGGGCGGTCACGCATAGCCGCGTTCGACGAACCATGTCCACGCTTCGCGCATGGCCTCGATGGCCGGGCGCGGACGGTAGCCGATCTCCGCGATGGCACGGGCGGAGGAGAAGTGATGCGGCTGGCAGGCGATGGCGGCCGCGGCGCTGTTGAGGGCCGGTTCACGGCCGGACAGCCGTCCCCACAGGTCGCCCGCATATCCAGCCGCCATGACGGCGGCAGCCGGCGCGGGGATGACGCGCGCCGGGCGTCCGGCCACCTGCCGCATCAGCCCGAAGGCCTCCGCATAGGTCAGGGCCTCGCCGGAGAGGACATAGCGGTCCGAGGGCGGGCGCCTGTCGGCAAGGGCGAGGAGCGCTTCGGCGACGGCCCCGGCATGGCAGAAATCGTTGCCGCCGGGCGGGGCCAGGGTGAACGGCCCGCGCGCGGCGGCGAGGATCATGCGCCCGGAGGAGGGCTTCCAGTCCCAGGGGCCGAGCAGGAAGCCGGGATGGACGATGGTCGCGTCAAGGCCCCGGCCCATCTCGGCGATAACCGCGGCCTCGGCGTGGCGTTTGGACGCCGCGTAAGTGGTATCACTTGCATGGGGTCCGGCGGGGGTCTCGCCGCCCGGCCTGTCCCGTGTTCCCCAGACCAGCGTGTCCACCGTCGAGACATGGATGAGGCGTGCACCGACGGCACGGCAGGCGCTCGCCAGGCGTTGCGTCGCAAGGACATTGTCGCGGTGGAAGCCAGCCGCATCGGTGCGGCCGATTCCCACCCGGGCGGCGCAATGGACGATCACACCGGCGCTTTCGACATGCTTTTCGAGCTCATCGTTCGCCAGGTCGGCGAAGATCACCGGCACATCAAGGCCCGCCAGCGTCCGCTCCCCGGCCCTGCCGCGCAGCCATGTGGTGACGGCCAGGCCGCGCGCCGCGGCCAGCCGCAAAACGCTGTTGCCGAGCAGCCCTGCAGCGCCTGTGACCATCATCACGGAAGCACTTCAAATGACGAAACAATGAAGTATAAGGAGCCGCGCGCAGCCGGTGGTCTTCGGCCCGAGCGCCTGGAGATAATTCGTGTCACGGTCTGCCATTCGTGTTGCCATCGTCGGTGTCGGCAATTGCGCCGCTTCGTTCGTTCAGGGTCTGCAGTACTACAAGGACGCCAAGCCCGGTGAGTCGATCCCGGGTCTGATGAACGTCGTGGTCGGCGACTACCATATCCGCGACATGGAGATCGTGGCCGCCTTCGACATCGACAGCCGGAAGGTCGGCCAGGATGTCGCCGAGGCCATCCTCGCCAAGCCGAACAACACGATCCAGTTCGCCAAGGTGCCGCAGACCGGCGTGACGGTCCAGCGTGGTCCGACGCTCGACGGCGTCGGCAAGCACCTCGTCGACGTGGTGACCGAGTCGACGGCGGCGCCGGCAGACGTCGTCGCCGTGCTCAAGGCTGCCCGCGCCGAGGTCATCATCTCCTACCTGCCGGTCGGTTCGCAGCAGGCCAGCGAGTTCTATGCCGAATGCGCCCTCGCGGCAGGCTGCGGCTACATCAACTGCGTGCCGGTCTTCATCGCCTCCGACCCGCACTGGGCGAAGCGTTTCGCCGACAAGGGCCTGCCGATCGTCGGCGACGACATCAAGAGCCAGGTCGGGGCGACCATCGTCCACCGTGTGCTCGCCCGTCTCTACGAGGACCGCGGCGTCAAGATCGAGCGGACCTACCAGCTCAATTTCGGCGGCAACACCGACTTCCTCAACATGCTCGAGCGCGAGCGCCTGTCGTCGAAGAAGAAGTCGAAGACCCAGGCGGTCTCCAGCCAGATCGACGTGCCGATCGCCGCCGACAACATCCATATCGGGCCGAGCGATTTCGTGCCGTTCCTCGACGACCGGAAGATGGCCTATATCCGCATCGAGGGCACCGGTTTCGGTGGCGTGCCGCTGAACATGGAACTCAAGCTCGAGGTCTGGGATTCGCCCAATTCGGCCGGCGTCGTCATCGATGCGGTGCGCTGCTGCCGCATCGCGCTCGACCGCAAGATCGGCGGGCCGATCGGCGGACCGTCGAGCTATTTCATGAAATCGCCGCCCCAGCAGTACACCGATCCGGAAGCCCGCGACCGGACCAACGCGTTCATCGAGGGCGAGAGCTGAGGACCGTTCCGGCAGCGAAACGGCTGCCGGCGCACCCTGAAGGGTCCGCGCCATGCTGATCGCGCGCCGGCTGGTCAAATCGCATGACGGCCGCCCCACGGTCCGCGGGGTGGATCTCGCCCTGCGCCGGGGCGAGGTCGTCGGCCTGCTCGGGCCCAATGGTGCCGGCAAGACCACCACCTTCTCGATGATCGCGGGCATGCAGGTGCCCGACAGCGGTGTCGTCATGCTCGACGACAAGAACATCACGCGCCTGCCGCTGTTCATGCGCGCCCGCATGGGCCTCGGCTACCTGCCGCAGGAGGCCTCGATCTTCCGCGGGGTCTCAGTGGAGGACAACATCCTCATCGTGCTGGAATCGCTCATCGGCGAACGGCAGGCACGGCACCGCAGGCTGGACGGCCTGCTGGAGGAATTCGGCATCACCCATGTGCGCCGCTCCAAGGCGGGCGCGCTGTCCGGTGGCGAACGGCGGCGGCTGGAGATCGCCCGGACCCTGGCGAGCGATCCCTCCTTCATCTTGCTGGACGAGCCCTTCGCCGGCGTCGACCCCATCGCGGTATCGGAGGTGCGCATCCTCGTGCGCAAGCTCGCGGCGGGGGGCATCGGCGTTCTGGTGACCGACCACAACGTGCGCGAGACGCTGAGCCTCGTCGACCGCGCCTATATTCTCGACGGCGGGCTGATCCTCGCCTCCGGCTCGGTCGAGCATATCGTCGCCGATCCGCGGGTGAAGGCGGTCTATCTGGGCACGGATTTCGTGCTCTGACGGCTGTCTCGGCCCGTTCTTGACCGGCCTCTCGCGCTAACGCCGCGCCGTCGACATAATGCCGCAACGAAGCGGCCGTTCTTGCGACACGGTTCATTCATCATGTTGGTGCACGTTTCCGGCAGACATGACGGGGTTACGTGGATGCAACTCTTCGATGGACTGGGGATCGCCGTCGCGCTGGCCTGCGGACTGCTCACCATGCGGGTGATCGTCGGCGTGTGAGCCGGACGTCCCGGCCGCCCGCGACCCCGAAGGCGGACTACAGCCAGCCGAGGCGCGAAAGACCGACAACGAGCGCCAGCGCGAAGACCGCGGCGACCGCATCGTCCAGCATGATGCCGAAACCTGCCGCGACGTTCTGGTCGATATGACCGATCGGCCAGGGCTTCACGATGTCGAAGAAGCGGAAGGCGAGGAAGCCGACCACGACGGCCCGCAGTCCCGGCGGCGAAAAGGCGATGACGGCGGCCATGGCCCAGGTCTCGTCGAAGACGATGGCGGGGTGATCATGGACCCCGGACCGCATAGCGGTGACGCCGCAGGCCCAGACCCCGAAGGCGAAGGCAGCTGCCACCAGGGCGAGCGCCACGACGGCCGGCGCCATCTGCAGCGCGAGGCCGAGCGGGATGCCGACGAGGGCGCCGAGTGTCCCCGGTCCATAGGGAAAGAGGCCGGCGCCGCCGACCAGCGCCACCAGCGGCGCGGGATGGCTCACCAGAAAAGCGGCGTCCACCGGGGGGAGAACGCCCGTACTGCCTGCCGTGCTCATGACCCGTCGCCCGTCGGTTCCGGATCGGCATAGATCCGGTAGCGCTTGGATATGGTTCCGCCCAACGCTTCGATGATACGGCGCATACGCAGATTGTCGTCAAGAATCCAGCTCATCTCGATCTCGGCAGGTTCCGGATTGGCGGCGACGAGCCTGGCGATTGCGACGATCGGCAGTAACGCACCGAGAATCGTGTCGCGCAGGTCCGTCCTGACGCCCAGCAGCGTCACCCGCTTGGAGGCGAAGCGATGTGTCAGGACGCGCCAGACGAGCCGCGCCCAGTTGAAGGGCAGCAGCCGGCCGCGAAAGCCGCGAAAGAGCTCATAGCCGTTGGGCATGATGAAAGCGAAGGCGGCGGGCCGCCCGTCATGTTCGAGGATGACCGCATGAGCCGGCCTGAGGATCGGCCGGATCACCCTGAGGAGCGTGGTGAACTCCGCCGCCGCCAGCGGGATGAAGCCCCAGTTGTCGCGCCAGGAGGCATTGTAGAGGTCGGTCATGATGGCGGCCTCGCCGGCAAGGTTGCCGAGATCGAGCTGACGGACCTTGACGCGGCTGCCTTCGGGCAATTGCGCGAAGCGGGCGCCCCGCCGATGCGCGCCTTCGACGAGCGGCACGCTATAGGCCAGCAAGTCCTTGACCGGGACGAGGCCAGAGGCCTCGACATGGGCGCCGAGATAGGGCGGATGCCAGGGCATCAGCACCATGTCACCGCGGTCCTGGCCGGCGATCTGGGTGCCGGCCTCCTCGTTGATGGAATAGGTGAAGGGGCCCTCGAGACGATGGCGGCCGCGCTCGGCGTGCCAGCGGCGCGCGGCGGCGACGAGCGCCGCCACGACGGCCGGATCGTCCACCGCATCGAGGCAGCCGAAATGCCCGGTCCCGATGCGATCGGCCGGCGTCAGCCGGTCGAACTGGGCGGAGATACGGCCGAGGGGCCGGCCGGCCGCGTCGCTGGCGATGAAGAAGGCGGCCTCACCATGGGTGAAGAAGGGTGCCACACGCGGATCGAGCAGCAGGAAGCGCTCCAGATCGAGCGGCGGCTGAAATCCGGGCATTCCCGAATAGAGTTGTCGCGGGAGGCGGATGAAGCGTCTAAAATCGCGCCGTGACCGTGCTTCAGCAATCTGCAACCGAATTCGTCCCCGATGGGCGCGGGAGCCCGCTGCCGTTCAGAATGCATAGGATCTGCGCTGTCTACACCCAGGCGCAGGCCGATGCCAGCACGGGGCGCCCGGCGTGGTGAGGACCTTCTTCGCCCTGAAGAGGCGGCTCGTCTCGCAACTGGATCTGACGGGGCGGACGCGCCGCTTTCCCAGCCAGCAGGCGGGGAGGATCATGCGCGACGTAACCGTGCAGGTAGCGCTCGTGCTGCTCCTCATCGAGAGCATCTTCGTCGCCGAACAGCTCATCTCCGGCCTCCTGGAGGAGGTGCTGAAGATCCGCGCGTCGCTGACGAAGACCATCGCGATGATGGCGACCATGCTGCCCCAGGTGTTCGAGCTGGCGCTGCCGACCGCCATTCTCATCGCGGTGTATCGGGTTGCGCTCAGCCTGAGGGAAGACCGCGAGTTTCTCATGCTGTCGAGCCTCGGCATTCCGCCGCACGGCCTGATCCGCCTTGTCATCCGCATCGGGATCGTCGCGCAGATCGCCGCCCTCACGGTCGGCGGCTTCGTCGATCCCCTGTCCCGCTACGCCTTCCGGCTGGTGATGTTCTCGGCCCAGTACCACGCTCTCACCGGCGGAACGGTGACGGCCAACCGCCTGTTCGAGACGAAGATCGGCACGGTGGCGGTGATCCCGCGCTCCGACGGCGTGCCGACGCCGCGCCTCTTCGTGCGGCAGCCCACCGAAGGCGGCGGTGAGCGCGTCGTGGTCGCCAACGGCACCCGCCTGATCGGCCCCGACATCAACGGCCGTGTGGCCCTGCACCTCTACGATTTCGCCGTCGACGACTTCCCGGCGCCGCAGCCGGGGGCAGTCGCCAACGGGGCCCAGCGCGTGCCCGTCGCGCCGGCCTCCTCGCTGCGCGGCACGGCGACCCAGCAGAGCCTCGTCTTCAACGACGTCGTGCCTTTCGACCCGCGCGGGCGGAACATCGCCGAACTGACCTTGCCGGAACTGTTCGTCGGCGCCATGGCGCGGACCCCGGAACGGCTGGAACTGGCCAAGCGTATCGGGCGCAGTCTCCTCTGCCTTATCGCGCCGCTGATCGCCCTTCTTGCCCTGTCGTTCACCACCCGCGCCAACCAGGCCTTCGTCCTGCCGCTGGCCTGCGCGGGACTGATGGCCATGGAGATCGCCGGCACCTCGGTTCTGGCCGGGCTGCTGTGGATGGGCCTGTGGCCGGTGCTGCTGCTGGTGGCCGGCGGCGGCCTCGCCATTGGGTCGGCGCTCATCACGGCGGTGGCGCTGCGCTCCTCAGCGATCGCGCGCCCCGGGCTCAGCCGCTCGTGACCGCCGTCCCGACCCCCGTTCCCGCCGATGACAAGGGGCGCCGCTTCGGGCTCGTCGCCTTCGGCACCTATACGCGCACGCTCACCCTCGCCCATGCGAGCCATATCGGGACGGTACTGGCCGCCCTCCTGATCGTGGCGCTGACGCTGGACCTCGCGTCGCGGGCCAACCAGGTCATCGCCCAGGCGACCGGCGGCGTTCCGGGGCTCGTTCTGCACATGCTCTGGTACCTGCTGCTGCGGATCTGCGACGTGATCGGCAATCTGCTGCCGCTCGCCTGTTTCATGGGCCTGTTCTGGTCGGAGGTCACGTTGACGCAGTCGCGCGAGCGGATCGTCATCTGGAACGGCGGACGCTCCCCGCTGCAGTCGGTGGTGCCTATCATTGTTCTCGGGGTGCTTCTGGGGGCGCTCCAGGTGACGGCGCTCGCGGTCCTGCGGCCAACCGCCGTCGCCATCCAGATCGAGACCGGGCTTGGCGGCCATGGCGAGTGGTTCGACCGGCGGCTGAAGCCGGAGGAGCGACGCTGGATCGTGCTGCCGAACCACATGGTCCAGGCGCGGATCGATTTCCGCAACCGGACCCTGGTCGACGTGCAGCTGTTCGAACTCTCGGAAGGCGGACGTCTGACGGGCCGCATGGCGGCCGCCAGCGCCGTCCCAGCCGAGACGCCGGGGATCTGGGTTTTCCGGAACGGCAGTCGCTGGACCGCGCCGGCCGAGGGCGCCCAGACACCGGCGAGCGGGAACGGCGCGGCGCGGCGCTTCGCCGAGGAGCGGATCGCCCTGCCGCTGGAGCCGCTGTGGCTCGCCAATCTGGGGATCGACGCCCGCTTCCTGCCGCAATCGACGCTATCCCAGCTCGCCAGCATCCAGGGGCTGGGGGAGCCCGCCTACCGGGCCTGGTGGCACGTCAGGATCGCCCAGGCGGTGCTGCCGCTCGGCATGATGCTGATGGCCTCCGCCCTCGCGATGACGCTGCTGGCCCAGCGCACCCTCTTCAAGCCGATGATCCTCATCGGGCTCGCCGGCTATTTCCTCTATGTCACCAACAATATCGTTGTCTGGCTCGGCGAATATGGGCAATTACCTCCTCTGTTCGCCGCGTGGTTCATGCCGCTGGCCATGATCGCTACCGGCCTCGGCCTGATGGCACGCATCGAACGGGCCGGCCGGGATTGACCCCGGCGACGCAGATTTCTTCGGGGTGACGGCGAGACATGATTCCGGCCATCTTGCACCAGAGTTGGGAGACAGCCGACGTCCCCGCCCATCTCGTCCCCTTCCAGCGCTCGATCCGCGAGAAGAATCCGGGCCTCGATATCCGCTTCTACGATTCACGGGCGCGCCGCGCCTATGTCGCGCAGCATTGTCCCGAGCTTCTTCCGACCTTCGACACGCTGAAACTCGGTGTGGCCGAGGCCGATTTCTGGAGGATGGTCGCCGTCTATGTCGACGGCGGCTTCTACGCCGATCTCGACATGGAATGCCTGCGCCCGATCGACGTCTTCCGTGCAACCGACACGGCGGTCTTCACCATCGAAGCGCAACTGATGCCGCAGCGCCAGCGCGAACTCGGCTACGAGCAGCCCTTCCAGCTCGCCACCTGTATGTTCGGCGCGCCGCCGCGCCATCCCTTCTTCAAGGCACTCATCGACCGCATGGTGGAAAACGTCGCGCGCCGGCCGATCGTCTCCACCGACGACGTCGAGGATGCCACCGGCCCGAAGGCGCTCACCCGGCTGTTCTACGCGCTGAAGCCGAGGGATGTGGGAGTGCTGGAACAGATCTACTGGGTGCCGCCCGGCCTCTATGCCGGAAAGCCGCTGCTGTCGCGCAACATCCACTTCTGCCATCATTTCGACGGGGCGTGGAAGCCGAAACGGGCAAAGCCGCCGCTGAAGCGTCAGATCATCGAGCGCAACCGCCTGCCGAACCCGTTTCCGCGCGGGCTGTGGCACGATTTCGGCTGGAGCGCCGGCGGGCGCTGAAGCCGCCCTCACATGTCGAGACGCACGCGCTCGCGCACCGCCTCGCCGCTGGCGATATCGATGCCGTGGATGTCGACATGGTGGATCTTGGGGATGAATCGCCGGTCCTCGGCCTCGGCATAGGCATAGACGACCCGGATGGTGCGCGCGCCGACGGTCATCAGCGCGCGCGGCGTGCCGTCGGTGCCGACATCGATCACCGCATCGCGCTCGCGGTAGCCGGCGATGCGGGCCGAATGGCGCGCCTGGTCGATGGACTGGGTGCTGACGCCGAAGGCGAAGACGCGCTCGAAGAAGGACAGTTCACGACGGTTGCCGTTTTCGTCGCCGAAGCGGCGCCAGAAGACCTCCACGGGACGCTGCGGGTCGAGGCTGCCATCCGGCCGCTGGCGGGCGGCGTAGACGAGGACGTTCCGGTTGATGGCGTGCTGGACATAGCACAGCATGCCGCGATCGCCCGGAACGGGCAGGTCGGGGCGGGCGACGGTGAGCGTGCGCGAGACAGAGACCTCGGAGCGGCGGATGCTGACCGGCGGCAGGCGGTCCTGGGCCAGAGCGGGCGCCGTCGGCGCCAGGAGGCCGGCGGCGGCGAACAACCCTCGGCGGGAAAACGTCATCGGGGAACCCTCGCGAAACGCCAGCAATATGACGGGAATGGCCGTCGTGATCACGTTCTGTGTAACTGGGTGCTAGATAGGACGGAAATAAGAGGTTAGGAAGGCACCGAGCGTCGGTCGGGACGCTGGCACTTGCGGCTGCCGCCCAGCACTTGGCGCGCGCGCCGGAAGCGCTTAGCCTGATGGTGTCAGGCCCGACCGACGGCGAGAAGAAACAAGAAGGCCACGGAATGACCGATACCGCATCCGCTTTCGGGGACGACCAACTGACGCGCGACCTCATCGAGGTTATCGCAAAGGAAGGAATGGTCGATCTGAACGGCGTCGGGCCGGAAACGACGCTCGAATCGCTGAACATCGCCAGCGTGGATTTCATGATGATCCTCGCCGCCATCGAGGAGAAGTTCCAAGTCTATGTGCCGATGGACGAGAACCTGTCCCAGGTGAAGGACGTCGGCGGCCTGATCGCCGTCTTCAAGGAGCATATCCAGAAATCTCAGCAGGCCTGATCGTGACGCCCCGCAACGTCGTCGTCACCGGGCTCGGTGCGCTCACCACTGCCGGCCAGGGTGTCGAAGCCCTGTGGAGTGCAGCGGCGGGCGGCGTATCGGGCGTCAAGAAGGTCGTTCTGGACTACGACTGCGCCAACAACCTGCGTATCGCGGCGCAGGTGCAGGATTTCGCCCTGGAGCGCTTCTTCCCGAACATGAAGACGGCATTCTTCGACCGCGTCACGCTGATGGCGATGCTCGCGGCCGAGGAGGCGGTCAAGGATGCTGGCCTCGCCGATGCGCTGCCGCTCGGTGCCCGCACCTCGGTGATCGTGGGAACCGGCATCGGCAGCATCGGCACGATCGAGGAAACCTCCCGCAACATGGCGATGTCGCAGAAGCGGCCGGACCCCCTGACCGTGCCTCGGGCGATGATCAGTGCCTCGGCCTCCAATGTCGGGCTGATCTATGGCTGCACCGGCACGACCTTCGTGGTGTCGAGCGCCTGCGCCTCCTCGGCGCAGGCCCTCGGGATCGCCTTCCACATGGTCCGCGCCGGTATGGCCGACCGGGCCATCGTCATCGGTGCCGAGGCCAGCATCACGCCGGGCGGCATGAAGGCATGGGAGATGATGCGCGTGCTGTCGCCGCAGCTCTGCCGCCCCTTCTCCCGGGGCCGCAACGGATTGTTGCTGGGTGAGGGTTCGGGCGCACTCGTCATCGAGGCCGAGGAGCTGGCGAAGGCGCGCGGCGCCCGCATCCGCGGCCGCATCCTCGGCTATGGGACGACCAGCGACGCCAAGGACATGCTGAAGCCGGACGTGGCCGGGGCCGCCGAGGCCATGGCCTTGGCGCTGGCCGATGCGGGGCTATCCTCGGATGCGGTCGGCTATGTCAACGCCCACGGCACCGCCACGATCCTCAACGATTCCACCGAAAGCGAAGCCCTCGGCCGCATCTTCGGCGACCGCCTCGCCGCCGTGCCGGTCAGTTCCACCAAACCGATCCACGGCCACACGCTGGGAGCCGCCGGCGCCATCGAGGCGATCGTCACCATCCGCGCGCTGGAGGAGGGCTTCGTGCCCCCGACGATCAACTTCCTGGAGGCGGACCCGGCCTGCCCCATCGACTGCGTGGCCAATGTCGGGCGTGACCATGCCTTCGATGTCGCGCTGACGAATTCCTTCGCATTCGGCGGCATCAACGCCTCCCTCGCCATCGGTCGGGCTGCGTGAGCCTCGTCGGCGAGGAGCGCCGCGCCACCTGCGACGTGGTCGCCACCGCCGCCGACGTGGCAGCTTTCGCGGCGAGCGTCGGGCATACCGGCGCCACCCGCCTGCCGACGACCTATCCGATCCGCTGGCTGACACGGCCAGAGGTGGTAAAACTCGTCAGGAAGCTCGCCGCCGACCGGCCGGAATCGCTGCCGGTGCATGAAGCGCAGACGGTGGAGATGCTCGGCGCGCTGCCCCTCGACACGGCGCTGTCGCTGGTGGCCGAGGTCAGGCGGACGGATGAGGTCCACCTCACTCTCGACGTCGTGATCAGCCATGCTGAAACGCCCGTCGCGCGCCTGCATGCCGTGCTGAGGCTGGTACCGTGACGAGCCCCGATCATCCCCTGCCGCTCGGAACGGTCCTGCCCGACCGGCATTTTGCATCGGTCGACATGGCCATGGTGCGGCGCTATGCGGCGGCCTCGGGCGACGACAACCCGATCCATGTGGATGCAGCCGCGGCACGTTCCATCGGCCTCGCCGATCCCATCGTCCAGGGCATGCTGCTGATGGGCCTCGCCGATACCGCGCTCGGCGGCTGGCTGCCGGAGGGCACCTGCGCCAAGCTGTCGACGCGCTTTGCCCTGCCGGTGCCGGTCGGCGCCGCGGTGACCGTGTCGGGGCGCGTGGTGCGGGCCGACCAGGCCGAGGGCCGGGCGCGGGCGACGCTGCGCATCTTCATCAGGGACGAAGCCGGCAAGGCGGTGGCGCTCGCCGAGGCGATCGTCCTGCTCTGACAGCGTTCGGCTCACCCTGCGGCCGACCCGGAGGTGTCAGGCGGTCTGCGCCACCTTGGAGAGGTCGGCAAGGACCGCGAGGAACAGGTCGATGTCGGCTTCGGTATGGGCCGCGGAGACGGAATAGCGCAGCAGCACCTCGCCGCTCGGCGTCGCCGGGGGCACGAGAATGTTCACATAGATGCCGCGCTCGAGCAGTTCCCGCCAGAAGCCGAGGCCCTGTATCAGGCCGCGCATCTTGATGGCGCCGACCGGACCCGGAGCGGCGCACAAGGAATAGCCGAGGGCTTCGACGCCGGCGCAGAAGCGCTCGGCCTTGCGCCAGAGGTCCGCGCGCCGCTCGGGCTCGTTGGCAATGATGCCGATCGCCGTGCGCGCGGAGGCGACGACGGCGGGCGGCAACGAGGCGGTGTAGAGATAGGCGCGGGCGAGAAACCGCAGAGCCTTCAGGGCCGGATGGCTGGTGACGCAATAGCCGCCGATGACGCCGACCGATTTCGAGAAGGTGCCGACGACGGCATCCACCAGATGCTCGGCGCCCTGCGCCTCGGTGACGCCGCGCCCGGTGGCGCCGTAGAGGCCGAGGCCGTGGGCCTCGTCGACCAGAACCAGCGCGCCGTGCTGCTTGGCGACGGTGGCGAGATCCTTCACCGCGCCGAGGTCGCCCCAGACCGAATAGAGGCCCTCAAGCACGACGAGAGTGCGCGACGGCGGCACCGTCGCCTCGGACAGCATGCGGTCGAGATCGGCGGGGTCGTTGTGGCGGAAGGACTTGAAGGTCGCGCCGCTCGCCCGGCAGGCATCGATGATGCTGGCATGGCAGAAGGCATCGTAGAGGATGAGGTCGCCTTCGGCGGCGAGGCCGCCGATCGCGCCGAGATTGGCCATGAAACCGGTGGAGAAGACGATGGCGTCCGGCCGCCCGTAATAGGCGGCGATGGTGCGCTCTAGTTCGGCATGGCCGGCCTGGTTGCCGCTGGCGACGCGCGAGGCGGTGGAGCCGGTGCCCCAGGTGCGCAGCGCAGTTTCCGCCGCCGCGATGCAGCGCGGGTCGAAATTGAGGCCGAGATAGCTGTTGGTGCCGAAAAGCGTAGTCTGCCGGCCGTCGATCACCGCCTGGACCGGGCTGTCGAAACGTTCGATCTGGATCTTCAGCGGATGGGGCGCATCGCCAACCGACCGTTCCAGAATGTCGCCGAGCGTCGCCACACGCCGCAGGATCCCGGTGAGTTGGGCGGTCGTCGCGACCGACTGCGAACCGCCTTCGGGATGCACCGTACTATCGGACATGGAGCAACTTTGCTTTCAAGGGTCACCAAACCGTCAAAGAGGTGATGCAGAGGCTATAGTTTGGTTGGCGTTTGCGAGCAAGCGTCGGGCCAAAATCGCACCCCGCTCCCGCCGACCGGGATGACCCGCATGGACGGGCCATTTCACCCGTGAAATCAGCGACTCGCATCCGCCCTGAGGCAGGCCGGCTCCGGCGCCGATCCCGCCGACAGGCGGATCATCTCTGCAGGCCAAAATAACGTGACATGCCCCAACGGAAGACCCCGCCGGGAACGATGCCGCGCGCAGCCACCATGACGCGTTGTCCGAAGGGACCGACTGCATATCGCGGCCCGTGTCTGCGGCCCTCGACGAGATCCGCCACCAGCGCCGCGACCCCGGCTGGTGGCGCGCCGGCCCGCTCGTCTTTCTCATACATCGCGACGACCCGGACAAAGGCGGCAGCATAGGGCGAGGCCGGGTCCTTCGAGGCGACCGTCCGGACGCGGTTGTCGACCACGGGCGTCGCAGTGTCGCCGGGGGCCACCAGCGCCACATCGATGCCAAAAGCGACCACTTCCTGGGCAAGCGCCTCCGTCAGGCCCTCGAGGGCGAACTTGCTGGCCGAGTAGATCCCCTGGAACGGCATGCCCACCCGGCCGGCGAGCGAGCCCATATTGACGATGGTGCCCGAGCCGCGTTCCCGCATGGCCGGCAGCGCCGCCCTGGCGACGCGCATCGCGCCGAGCACGTTGGTCTCGAGGCTGCGGCGCGCCTCCTCGATCGAGGTGTCCTCGACGGCGCCGGCCATCACAAGGCCGGCATTGTTCACCACCGCGTCGATGCGGCCGTGGGAGGCGAGCACGCCGGCGACGCAGGCCATGACCGAAGCGTCCTCGGTCACGTCGAGCCGGGCCCAGGTCCACGGCGCCTCGCCCGGGTTCTCACGACGGCTGGTGCCGATGACGTGATGACCGCGGGCCTGCAGGAGGTCAGCCGTAGCGCGGCCGATCCCGGACGAGGCCCCGGTGACCAGAACGACTTTCGAGCCTGGCATGGCTGCTCCTTCCCGACGTGACCGCGCTCCTTAGCCTGTCGGAAGCGCAGATGCATCCGTTCTGCCGCCGGACACAGCCATCCGGACCGGAACCCGGCGGCCGTGATGCGGCGTCAGGCGCAGCGAGCGGTGAAGCCGCCGTCCACCGGCAGGCAGACGGCATTGATGTAGCTGGCCTCGTCGCTGGCGAGGAAGACGGCGGCATTGGCGACGTCCCAGCCGGTGCCCATGCGCCCCATGGGCGTCGCCTCGTGGCGGGCCTTCACCATGTCGTCGGGCGAGGCGTACTGGACGGTGATCTGCTGGTAGATCAGCGGCGTGTCCATCAGGCCCGGCAGGATGGCGTTGCAGCGCAGGCCGTCGCGCGCATATTGCAGCGCGACGCCGACGGTGAACTGGTTCACCGCCCCCTTGGCGGCGTAGTAGCTCGTGTAGGGATATCCGACATAGCGGATGCCGGCCGACGACGAGATGTTGGTGATGACGCCCTTGCCGCGCGCCACCATCGTGGGGATGACGACCTTGCAGGCGAGGAACATGCCGGTGACGTTGAGGTCCATCTCGCGGCGCCACTCGTCCTCGGTGAGGTCCGGCGGGCCGCCCATCTTGGCGTGGCCGACATTGTTGTGGAGGATGTCGACCGGGCCGAAGAGCGCCGTGGTGCGCGCCACCACGTCCTCCACCTCCATCAGCTTGGTGACGTCGCAGGCGAGGGCCTCGGCACTGCCGCCCTCGCCGCGGATGAGGCCGACGGTCTCCTCGGCCGCCGATCGGTTGATGTCGACGCAGACGACCCTGGCGCCGGCGCGCGCATAGGCGACGGCCGAGGCCTTGCCGTTGCCCCAGCCGGGGCCGACGGAACCGGCTCCGAAAACGAGCGCCACGCGGTCTGCAAGTCTGTTCGTTGTCATGTGCTCAACCCGTGTAGCCGACGAGGACGCGCGGCAACCAAAGAACCGTCGAAGGAAAGAAGGAGATGATGGCGAGGACGACCAGACTGGCGGCGAGGAACGGGCCGAGTTCGCGGCTCTCCTCCTCCAGCTTCACCCCGGCAAAGTTGGCGCAGATGTAGAGCAGGATCCCGACGGGAGGAGTGATCAGCCCGATGCAGAGGTTGAAAACCATGACCAGGCCGAAATGGACGAGGTCGATGCCGACGGCCTGGACCACCGGGACGAGAACCGGGATCAGGATGAACAGCGCCGGCAGCGGCTCCATGAAGATGCCGATGACCAGCAGGAAGACGTTGATCATCATCAGGATGATGACCGGATCGCTGGAAACCGATGCGATCCAGACCGCGATCGCCTTCGGCATGCCCGACACCGCGAGCAGCCAGCCGAAACCGGACGACAAAGCGATGATGAACATGACCAGCGCGGTATCGAGGGCGGTCTGCACGAGGATGGGCCAGATCGTGCGGATGCTCAGTTCGCGATAGACGAAGAAACCGACAAGGGCGGCGTACACGACGGCGATGGTGGCGCTCTCCGTCACGGTGACGACGCCCCCGGTAACACCGATGAGAATGATCACCGGCATCATCAGCGCCCAGAGGGCGGGCAGGACCAGGCGGGGAATCTGGCGGATCGGCACGGCTTCGGAGACCGGGTAGTTGCGCCGGACGGCGATCACATAGGCAGCCGTCATCAGCGCGACCCCGAGAAGAATACCCGGCACGATCCCACCCAGGAACAGCGCGATGATCGAGACCCCCTTGGCCGCCGACAGGCCGTAGATCACCAGCGGGATCGACGGGGGAATGATCGGCCCGTTGACGCAGGCCGACGCCATCAGCGCCGCGGCGAAACCGCCGCCGTAGCCCTGTTTCTTCATCGCGGGAATGAGCACCTTGCCGAGGGCGGACGCATCGGCCGCAGCCGAACCCGACAGTCCCGAGAAGATCATCGCGGCCATGACCGAGGTCAGCGCCAGGCCACCGCGGAACCGACCGACCATCGCATTGGCGAGGCGAATGATCTGGTCGGTGATGCCGCCGCCGTTCATCAGGTTGCCGGCGAGGATGAAGAAGGGGATGGCCAGCAGCGCGTAACTGTCGGCACCGACAAGCGTGCGCTGGGCGAGCAGCGACATCGGAAGACCGCCGTGGAACCAGATCGCCCCCATGGTGGCCAGACCCATGGCGAAGCCGATGGGGACCGAGACGGCGAGCAGCAGGAAGAAGGTGCCGATGAGGACCGTGCCCATGTCAGAAGTCTCCCACCGAGCCTTCGGGGCGGCGCTTCGACGGATCGACGATCTTCTCGACGAAATAAAGAACCATCATCGCGCAGGCCACCGGCGCCGAAAAATAGAAATAGGCCGGAGATATGTCGAGCGCCCCATAGGTATTTGGCAGCACGTCGATGGAGAGCTTGAGGCTATAAATGAACAGCACAACGATGAAGAACAGATTTGCCAACTCGATGACCCAGAACATGATCTGCTTGGCGCGGCCGCGCAGCATGTCGATGAACATGTCGACACCGATATGGAGCTTCTGCCGGTAGAGCACGGCGGCGCCGACGAAGGTGATCCAGATGAACAGGATATTCGACACCTGCTCGATCCAGGCGATCGGCGAGTTGATCACATAGCGCCACCAGACGGCCGCCAGCGTGATGAGGACGATCGCGGCGACCCACAGCCCGAGGAAGACCTTCGCCACCTCGGTCACCCAATGGGACGTCCTGCTGATGATTGCGGTCATGGACCTCGTGCCAAACAATGTCGCGCGCCCCGGACAGTGGCGGACAGTCCGCCGGCTTCGGCAGGCGAAACCGCCGCGAAGGTGCCCACGGCCGGCCGAGGCCGGCCATGGGCGGGGGTGGTGCGCAGCTTCAGGCGACCTGGGCCATACGGTCGGACCACCGCTTGCCGGCGGGGAACTCCGTGATGAGATTCCGGACGGCCTGTGTGAAGGCGGCCTTGTCGACCTCGGTGACAACGATGCCCTTCGCCTTCACCTTGGCGAGGATCTCGGTGTCCTCGGCGATGACACGGGGGCGGATATGGGCCTCCATGTCGCGTGCCGCCTGGTCGAGCGCCTGCTGGAGGGCCGGTGCCAGCCCCTGATAGGCCGGCTGGGAGACGAGGATGCAATTGTCCTGCATCATATGCTCGGTCAGGGCCAGATGGGTGTTGGCGTCGAAGATGCCGGAGTTGAACGACAGTGCCGTCGGGTTCTCCTGGCCGTCGATGACCTTGGACTTCAGAGCCTGGAAGACCTCCGGCCAGGGCATCGGTGTCGGCGAGGCGCCGAAGAGCTCGAACGTGCGACGCCAGAGCGCCGTCTCCGGCACGCGAATCTTCAGGCCCCGGAGGTCGGCCGGCGCACGCACCAGGCGATTGGAAGAGAGCTGGCGCGGCATGCGGGGAATGGCGGCGAGCGGACGGATGCGTGCGGCCCTGGCGACGTCGTCCTGATACTCGGCGCGGATCGTATCCCAGACCCGATCCTTGTGGGCGACGTCCTTGAACAGATAGGGATGGGTCCAGACCTCGGCCGGCCGATACACGCCGGCGAGGACGCCCTGACCGGGCGTGGCGACCTGGATGGCGCCCTGCTGCACGGCCTCGATATGCTCCCGTTCACCACCCAGGGAGCCACCATGATGCGCCGTGATGACGATCTGGCCCTGCGTCAGTTCGCCGACGCGCTTCGCGAAGAAGTCGAGGCTCTGACCGATGAAGTCGGCCTGGGCTGTGGCGCTGGCGCCGATCCAGTTCAGCCGCTGGGCGCGCAGCACGGCCGGCATGGCCACCAGTGCCGTACCGGCGGCGAGGCCGCCGAGCACCAGGCGGCGGGATGCACTCTTGGTCTCGAATGTGGTCATGGTGGTCCTCCTCGGTGGGGTGGGGCCCGTGTGCCGGGCTCTGAAGATCGTTTCCTCGGGTGCCGGCCTGAGGCCGGTCTGGTTGTCGCGGGCCGGTTATCCGGTCATCCGTATGTCTGCATGTCGTGCGTATGTCTGCATGTCGTGCCCGGCACACCGGGCACGACGCTGTCGGGGCAGGCTTCACGCCACCTTCGCGTTGGGCTTGGCGAAGGCGGCTTCCATCTCGCGCCTGACCTTCACGGCGAGGCTCGCCGCGTCGTAGTCGACGTCGGTCCACTTCAGGCGCTGACCGAGCTTCACGTCGTTCTTGAGCTTGACGTTATGCGCAAGCCCAAGCGGCAGATAGCCCTGATCGAGGGAGGCCTCGGCCGGGGTCTGCTTGCCCCAGACGCAGAAGCCGCCCTCGCCGTCCAGCATCTCGCCGGCCTTGAGGTCGCGCTTGGCGGTGGCGACGACGTCGGAGTTGAAGCAGATCGGCGCGCCCGTCGGCTCCTTGCGCAGGGCGGCGGAGGCGACGGAATAGCCGAGCTCGAGGCCGATCATGTGGATCGGGCGGTAGAGGCAGGCATATTTGCCCGAGGCATCCTGCAGCATCGAGTATTCGCGGAAGCACTCCTGGCTGTAGGCGCTGTCGCTCTCGAAGACGACATAGGTGCCCATGACGAGAGAATGCGGCACGTCGGTCCCGTCGCGATAGACCGACGAGGTCACCTCGGTGACGCCGGCCTTTTCCAGCACGCCGCCGGCGGAACGCGGCTTGCAGATCTCGGCATGTTCGAAGCGGGTCGCCGGCGGGAAGGACAGGCCCTCCGACTGGGCGTGGAGGCCGGTGGCATTGCACACCGCGGTCATCTCGATGCCGGACTTGGTGCCGTCGACGAAGGAGTTGAACATCTTCGGATTGATGGAGTTCCGATCGCGGATCTTCATGTATTTGTCGAGGATGTCCCACACCGTGTCTGGCGTCGACTGGTGGTAGGTCGGGTGGTAGCGGGTGCCCTTGCCGGCGGCGACGACGCGGAAGCCGCAGGCTCTCGCCCAGTCGACATGGTCGGCGATGAGGGCGGGCTGGTCGCCCCAGGCGAGCGAATAGACGACGCCGGCGGCCTTCGCCTTGCGGGCGAGGATGGGCCCCGCCACGGCATCGGCCTCGACGTTGACCATGACGATGTGCTTGCCGTTGTCGATCGACTTGATGGCGAAGCGGATGCCGGCGCCTGGATCACCCGTCGCCTCGATGATGACCTCGATGGCGGGATGGGTGACCAGAAGGTCGGCATTGTCGAGGATGGCGGTGCGGCCGGTGCGCAGCGCATCGTCGATGGAGGAGGCGGCGTATTGCTCCTCGGGCCAGGAGCCGGCCTTCAGCTGCGAGCGGGCCCGGTCCGGGTTCAGGTCGGCCACGCCGACGAGATGCATGCCCTCGGTCAGGCGGCACTGGCTGGCGAACATGGTGCCGAACTTGCCGGCGCCGATGAGGCCGACGGTCACGGGCTTGCCGGCCGCCTGCCGTTCGAGAAGCATCCGATGGAGGTTCATGCGACGGTCGTCCTCTGACAGTTTCAACGCGGCGCGCAGGCGCCGGGACCGTCGTGGACTGGCCAGAATGCGGACAAGAGCATCCGCGCGGCGGCCTCATGGCCGCATCCGCGCTGGTGGCGCCGCATCCCGTGCGGCGTCCTGATGGCTTCCTCCCCGCGACCCTGTTGACCGGGCCGTCGACATGTCTTGAGAGAACGCTAACAAGGATATGATTTTCATGAAAACGAAATAAACTGATGAAATCGATGAGGAGGTTTCACCCATGATCAGAGGCATGCCGCCCCTGAAGTGCCTCCAGACCTTCACGGCGGTCATGGAGACGGGCAGTTTCGCGGGCGCCGCAGGGCAGCTCAACGTGACGCCGTCGGCGGTCAGCCACCAGATCCGCATGCTCGAGGACATTCTCGGCAAGCCGCTCTTCGTGCGCCGCAACCGGACGGTGCAGCCGACCGAGGACGCCGTGGCCTATGCCAGCGCCCTCGGCGAGAGCTTCACCCGCATCGCGGTCGCCACCAGCCGCTTCGCGTCCGAGGGATCGGTCCTGCGCCTGATGCTGCATTCGGCGCCGAGCCTGGCGACGCTCTGGCTGGTGCCGCGCCTTTCCGCCTTCCGCGCCCGACACCCGGAGATCGATCTCACGCTGTTCGCCGGTCACGAACCGGCAAAGCTCGGCGACGACGGCTTCATGATCGACATCCAGTACAACCGCCCCGTGCCCGAGGCCTGCGAGGGGCTGGTTCTGTGCGAGGAGACGGTCATGCCGCTGGCCAGCCCGGATTTCGTGACGCGCCACAACCTGACGCGGGTCGAGGACATCAGCGCCGTGCCGCTCATCCATTCCGTCCGCAGCGTCGTGCAGTGGGACCAGTGGATCGCCCGCCATGCGCCGCATGTCATGCTGGCACGCCGCGGCATGACTTTCGACCGCGCCTATCTCGGGCTGATGGCGGCGCGCGACGGGCTCGGCCTGATGCTGGAATCGACCCTCCAGGCTGGCGGAATGCTGGCGGCGGGGGAACTCATTGCGCCATTCGGCCCGCTCGGGGTCACCGCCGTCGCGCACCGGCTCGTCTACCGGCGCGAGGACCGGGCGCGTCATCAGATCGAGGCCTTCGTCACCTGGATCACCGAGGAGATGGCTGCCGACCGGGCGGTGCCGGACTTTCCCCAGCCTCAGCGGGTCAGGAGGGCGGCGAAGTAGAGGCCAAGACCGAACACCGTGTGGCCGAGGATGTTGAGCATGCGGATCTGCATGGCGTTGTCACGGCGTGAGGCGGCGATGCCGGCGCCCATGCCCGGCTGCAGAATGAACCAGCCGCAGCCGATGGTGACATAGCCGACGATGAGTGCCGGAACGAGGGTCGGAACCCGGGCCCAGCCAAGCCCCCAAACGGCGAGCAGGACCGCCGCGAAGGCGATACCGACGGCGTAGTGGAAGATCCAGCCGATAACGCGCTCGTTGGACACCGGAGCCGACCGGCCGATATCGTCGTGGATGAACCGGCCCTGCGGCAGATGGCCGACCCAGCGGCCGACCATCGCCCAGTTCGGCGGCGCGACGGCAAAGACGCGCTGGAGGAACAGGGCCCAGAGATCGAGCAGGGCGGTGGCGGCGACGCCGATCACGATGGACCGCCAGATGAATTCGAACATGGATCTGCTCCCCGTCCCGCGCTCTCGCGGCGCGGCGCAGGTCCAATCTGGACGATCGCCGCGGCGGCGAGAAGCCGGGTCGGCGCGGATGGCAGGGTTGCATGGCGACCAGCGGCGCGACGCCGGGGATCCACCCGGAAACGGCCGACATCCCGGAATTTTGCATCGCGACAGCAATTATCCGTCTTTTGCTGCGTCGCACACCAGACAAATCGCCACATACACCGCTATTTCATGACGATTTGATGCAACAATCTCGCGTTTTGTATCATACATTTCGTCGATTATTTTGCGCCTGCGAAGTGAAATCTTCGCCTGCGTGAGTATCCGCATCTTTGACTCCATCGAATTTTGTCGTTTACTGCATGCAACGCCCAAGCTGACATGCATGCGGCAGGCCCCCATGGGTCGGATCGCAGGAATGCCAAACGAGCTCGGCACGGCGTCCAACAGCGCGGCCAACCGGCCGTGACCGTCCTCGGGAGGATCAACCATGCGCAGACAGACCCTGAGCCGCCGCCGGTTCCTGGCAGCGACGGCGATCACCACAGCGGCACTTTCCACGCCCTTCGTCCGCGGCGCCCATGCCGCCGGCAAGCTGTCCATCGGACTCTGGGACCATTGGGTTCCCGGGGCGAACCGGGCCTCCACCGAGGTGGCGCAGGCCTGGGCCGCCAAGGAGAAGGTCGAACTGACGATCGACTACATCCCCTCGCAGGGGAACAAGAACCTGCTGACCATCGCCGCCCAGGCGCAGGCGAGGTCGGGCCACGACATGCTCGCCATGCCGACCTGGTGGCCGCAGGCCCATGCCGACCAGCTGGAATCCTGCAACGATATCATGACCCAGCTCATCGCCCAGAGTGGCCAGGTGAACGGCACGGTGCAGTATCTCGGCCGCGCCGGCGACAAGTGGCTCGGCGTGCCCGCCACCATCGGTTCGCAGATCAAGGGTCCCTGCTCGCGCATCGACCTGCTGAAGCAGCATGCCGGCATCGACATCCAGGCCATGTATCCGGCCGGCTCGGCACCGAAGGCAGACGCCTGGACCATGGACGCCTATCTCAAGGCGGCGGAAGCCTGCCACAAGGCGGGCGTGCCCTTCGGCGTCGGGCTCGGCGACACGACCGACTCCGTCGATACCGCAGGCGCCTTCTTCCAGTCCTTCGGCGCGGCGCTGGTCGACGCCAAGGGCGACCTCACGGTGAAATCGGACGCCGTCCGCCAGGCGCTCGAATATTGCGTCAAGGTGGCGAAGTTCTATCCGGCCGATGCGCCGGCCTGGGACGACGGGTCGAACAACCGCTGGCTGGTCTCCGGCCGCGGCGCGATGATCATGAACCCGCCGAGCGCCTGGGCGGTGGCAAAGCGCGACGCGCCGCAGATCGCGGCCCAGTGCTGGACCCACGGCATGCCGGCGGGACCGCGGGGGCGCTTCTCGCCCTTCCTGCCCTATTTCTGGAACATCTGGTCGTTCTCGCCGAACAAGCCGGCGGCGAAGAGCCTCCTCGTCGCGCTGTCGCAGCCGGATGCCGTGGCGAAGTTCGTGGCGGCCTCCGCCGGCTACGACATTCCGTCCTTCGAGAAGCTGACGACGCTGCCGACCTGGGCGGAGGAAGGGCCGCCGAAGGGCACGCTCTACCACTACCCGAACCCGCACAACCACCAGACCCTCTCGATCGCCGCCGCGCCGGCGCCGCCGAAGATCGCCCAGCAGATCTACAGCCAGGGGACGCTGACGAAGATGATCGTCCGTCACCTGCAGGGCGAGCCCATGGAGCGCACGCTGGCCTGGGCGGAGAGCGAGGTGGAAGGCTTCCTGCGCACCTGATCCGCGCGGGTTTCCCGCACCGGCCGAGGGGGCGCTGCGGCGCCCCCCTGCGACGATGACGGCGGCGCGCCAACGCGTGCCGCCGCGCTGCAGCGTCACCCGATCACACGGACCGACACCCTCGCGAGGCGGCGACACCTGATGGCAGATGCAGTCCTTTCATCCGATCCCCCGGCGCGCCGCATCATCACCCGCCCGAATGCGGTCCGGCGCTTCTTCCAGCGCAAGTCCACCATCGCCTTCCTGATGGCTCTGCCGCTGATCATCCTGATCTTCGGCCTCGTGATCTATCCGGCCTTCTATGCGGTCTACCTGTCGACGCTCCGGAAATCGATGACGAGCGTCGCCTGGATGCGCAACTGCGCCTGGCTGCCGGACGTCATCTGCACCTATCTGCCCTTCGGCAACATGCAGTTCCTGTTCACCCGCGAGACGTTCTGGAAGGTCGTCTACCAGTCCTGCCTGTTCGCCATCACGGCGGTGATCTTCAAGGCGCTGCTGGGCTTCATCCTCGCCCATTTCGTCCACAACATCCCCGCCAAGGGGCAGCGCAAGTGGCGCGGCATGCTGCTCATCCCCTGGGTCATTCCGCCGGCCATGTCGACGCTCGCCTGGCTCTGGCTGTTCGACCCCTCCTACAGCGCCTTCAACTACGTGCTGACCGGCGCGGGCTTCGACCGCATCCCCTGGACTGGAGATGCCAACTGGGCGCGGTTCGCGGTTATCCTGGTCAATATCTGGGTCGGCGCGCCCTTCTTCATGATCATGTATCTGGCGGCGCTGAAATCGGTGCCAGACCAGCTCTACGAGGCGGCCGCCATCGACGGCGCCAACTGGTGGCAGCGCATCTGGTACGTGACGCTGCCGATGATGCGCAACATCATCGCCATCACGGCGCTGTTCTCCACCATCGTCACCTTCGCCAATTTCGACATCGTCCGCGTGCTCACCGCCGGCGGTCCGCTCGACCAGACCCACCTCTTCGCGACCTGGGCCTTCAAGCTCGGTATCGAGGGCGGCGACATCCCGCTGGGAGCGTCGGTGTCGCTGTTCATGGTGCCGATCCTGGCGGTGGCGGCGATCTTCATCCTGCGGGACATCAACCAGCGAGGGAACGAGGCATGACCGCGGCCACCGTCACGTCAAACAAGGGCGCTCCCTCGCGCAAGACCGCCTATGGCTCGATGAGCCGCGACCGGACCTGGGCGCTGCGCTGGTCCTATTTCTTCCTGGTGATCTTCGCCGCCTTCTTCCTG
This sequence comes from Phreatobacter sp., assembly GCF_030691135.1. Taxonomy (GTDB): domain Bacteria; phylum Pseudomonadota; class Alphaproteobacteria; order Rhizobiales; family Phreatobacteraceae; genus Phreatobacter. The sequence continues at coordinate 65,018 of NZ_JAUYFA010000052.1, read as the reverse complement.
CTGCCGCCGATCTACATGTTCATCACCTCGCTGAAGACGAGCGCGGAAATCTCGGCGGCGACCAATCCGTGGTGGGTCTACAACCCCACCCTGGCGAACTACGCCGAGCTGCTGACGAAGCCGGAATATCTGGTCTTCTTCCGCAATTCGGTGGTCGTCTCGACCTTCGTGGTGACCATTACCATGCTGATCTCGATCCCCGCCGCCTTCGCCCTGTCGCGCATGCGGTTCTGGGGGTCGGCGACCCTCGCGACCGGCGTGTTTCTCACCTACCTGGTACCGGACACGCTGCTGTTCATCCCGCTGTTCAAGATGTTCGCGGTGTTCCACGAGGTCACCGGCATCCAGTTGCTGAACCGCTGGTGGGTGCTGCTGGTCGTCTATCCGACGCTCACCGTGCCCTTCTGCACCTGGATCATGATCGGCTATTTCGCCTCCATCCCGAAGGAGCTCGACGAGGCGGCGATCATCGACGGAGCCAGCTGGTTCCAGACCCTGACGCGCATCTTCATTCCCGTCGCGCTGCCCGGCATCATCGCCGCCACAATCTTCGCCTTCACGGTGAGCTGGGCGCAGTTCCTCTATCCGCTGGCCTTCACCACCTCCGTGGATCAGCTGGTGCTCCCTGTGGGGATCATCACCACGCTGATCCGCGGCGACGTCTTCGCCTGGGGCCAGATCATGACGGGGGCGCTGCTCGGCGCCCTGCCGCCGCTGATCATCTACGCCTTCCTCATGGACTACTACATCGCAGGCCTGACAGCCGGCGCGACCAAGGGCTGACGGGAGAGCAGACAATGGCAGGAGTAACCCTCAGGAACGTCTTCAAGCGCTATGGAGACGTCGAGGCCGTCCGCGGCATCAACCTGGACATCGCCGATGAGGAGTTCGTGGTGCTGGTCGGCCCCTCGGGCTGCGGCAAGTCGACGACGCTGCGCATGATCGCCGGGCTGGAGGACATTTCGGACGGCGACATCGCCATCGACGGCTACGTCGTCAACGATGTGCCGCCGAAGGACCGGGACATCGCCATGGTGTTCCAGAACTACGCGCTCTATCCGCACATGACGGTGGCGGAGAACATGAGCTTCGGCCTCCGGCTGAAGCGCTATCCGAAGGCGGAGATCAAGAGCCGGGTGGACGAGGCGGCGCGGATCCTCGACATCCGGGAACTGCTGGAGCGCAAACCCAAGGCGCTCTCAGGTGGTCAGCGCCAGCGCGTCGCCATGGGCCGCGCCATCGTGCGCAATCCCAAGGTTTTCCTCTTCGACGAACCGCTGTCGAACCTCGACGCCAAGCTGCGCGTGCAGATGCGCACCGAGATCAAGAAGGTCCACCTGAAGGTGCGCACCACCACGGTCTATGTGACCCACGACCAGGTCGAGGCAATGACCCTGGCCGACCGCGTGGTGGTGATGAACCACGGCCTGATCGAGCAGATCGGGCCGCCGAACGAACTCTACCACCACCCGCGGACCCGCTTCGTCGCCGGCTTCATCGGCTCTCCGGCGATGAACTTCATTCCGGCGCAGCTGCGGGCGACGGCTGGCGGTCTCGACCTCGTCGTCAGCGATTCCATCGTGCTGCCCGTGCCGCCCGCGAGGGTGGAGCGCTATAAGGGCTTCGCCGGTCAGGCGGGGCTCGTGCTCGGTCTTCGCCCCGAGCACATCACCGAGACCTCCGCCACGATGGAGCCCGGTGTCGCGCCCTTCGCCATCACGCTCGACGTCATCGAGCCGATGGGGAACGAGACGCTGGTCTATTTCACCCTCGCGGGAGAGGCGCTGTGCGGGCGCGTCAGCCCCAATGCGGGGGCAGCCGACGGTCAGCCCATGCGGCTCGCCGCCAATCTCAACCACATGCACCTCATCGATGCCGCGGGCATGGTGCTGTGATCAGTAGAACTGGTCGAGCACCATGGCCGCGAGAATCGACATGAACAGCGCCAGGTCGATCAGCCGGCGGCGCGGCGAGTAGCGCATCAGCATGCCCGACAGCGCCACGCAGAAGGCGAGAACGCCGCTCAGGCTCGACAGTATGACGAACCTGAGGTCCAGCACCAGGGCGATGGACAGGAAGGTGGCCATGCCGACCAGGCCGGAAATAACCACGGCGAAGAAGCCATAGGCGCCGGATATGTCGGTAAATCGCAGCAGGGCGCGCTGCCAGGTCGGGACGGTGCGCGGCGGCACACTCACGTCATAGAGCGCGCCGAGCGCCCGGCCGCTGGCGAGGAAGGCCAGGGCCGCCGCCCCGGGCATGAGCGCCAGCAGGGCGAAGCCGCGGTCGGAGGCGATCTTGTCTATGCCGACGACGCGCTCGACGAAGCCGAAGGCGGTCAGCAGCACCGAGCCGATGGTGAGCGCGCTGGCGACGATGACGCGCGCAACGTCGATCAGCGCCGTCTCGCGGTCGAAAGGCGGCGGCGCGGAAGGCTCTGACATGGGACGGGCTCGGCTCGACGGCGGCAGGGGACGACGGGCCCCGATGGGACCAGCCGCACCCTGCGTGTTCCAGCTTAAGGACCGGTTTCCGTCAGGCCGGTTCGAAGTTCAGCGCGACGCCGTTGATGCAGTAGCGCAGGCCCGTCGGCGGCGGCCCGTCGGGGAAGACATGGCCGAGATGGCCGCCGCAATTGGCGCAATGCACCTCGGTGCGCACCATGCCCCAGGAGCGGTCGACCGTCTCCTCCACCGCGCCCGGCAGCGGCTGGTCGAAGCTCGGCCAGCCCGTGCCGCTCTCGAACTTCTTGCCGGCGATGAAGAGATCCTGGCCGCAGCCGGCGCAGGAGAAGGTGCCGGCGCGCTTCTCGTGATTGAGCGCGCAGCTTCCCGGCCGTTCCGTGCCGTGGCCGCGCAGCACCTGATACTGCTCGGCCGTCAGGATGCGGCGCCATTCCTCGTCTGTCTTGGTGACAGGGAAGGTCCTGGTGGCAACATTCATCGTGTGGTCTCCCTTCATTCCGAACAGGGCGGTCAATTGCTGGAACAGTCCCATCGCCTCATCCCTCCCGTCATCCCGCACCGGCAGCGGCCCGCCGCGGGCCGGGCGCCTCGCGCCGGGACCGGAGCCGGACGAGGCTGACCAGCGCCAGCGCCAGTCCCGCCAGCGTCACCCACAGGGCCGGCCTCAGCCCGAACGCGACATCGAAGTTGGCGAGGAAGATGCGCGAGGCCATGACGCCGGTCATGGTCGCGTACCACAGCGTCTCCAGCAGGGCCGTGGCGATCCCGGATATGAGGGCGAGACCGGCGAGTTGCAACGGCCGCGGCGCGATCCCCCAGCCGCGCATCAGCCGGAAGCCCATCAGCCATCCGAAGAAGCCGAGCATCAGGACCGGCTGCGACACGTCGATCTTCGTCTGCAGGAAGAAATGCCAGATGGCGATGAAGGCGAGCGGATAGGTCAGGAGATGCAGCCGATTCCAGGCTGTGCTGCCGAGCCGGCGGATCATGGCGTCGGTCGAGGTCGCGGCGAGCACGAGCAGCCCCACGACGCCGACGAAGCCGATGGTGAGATAGAAGCGCAGCACGATCTCGCTCGCCACCTTCTGCAGGTCGTAGGCCTGTTCGACGACGTAGAAGACGAGGTGGACGAGCGCATAGGCGGCGGCGGCGACGCCGACCATACGGCGCACGACGATCAGCTTCGGCCAGTCGGCGAGGAAGCGCAGCGGCGTGATCAGCAGCGAGAAGAGGAGCAGCCGCACGGCCCAGTCGCCGGACTGGTGGATGGCCGAGGTGATCGGCTTCGAGCCGAGTGTGCCGGTCGCCGCCTGCCACGCGATCCACGCTCCGGGGGCGATAACACCCAGGAAGACGATCAGCTTGAGAACGGAGAGTTTCCCCGCCCGGTCGTTCCACGGCAGCATGCAGCATCCCCTGACAGCTCGATGTCATGCCATACGCGGGCTCACCGCAACAGGTTACATGCCCTGCCCTCACGTTGCGGTGAGGCGCGGGTCGCGATGCGGCGCCGGATATCACGGCTGCGAGAAAGTCGCATTTCCGGGAACGACGATGGCGGCACCCGGCACGGCTGCCGACCTCATTTACCGCATGTGCGAAAAACATGGATTTTTGTCGCGGATGAGCCTAGGGAGACGTCCAACATCCGAAGCCGCCATGTCCGCCGATCCCTGACCGGCCCTTCCTTCAGCCGGCTCGGACCCATTCAGGACATTCCGCAACGTGACCGAAGCCCTCATCCCATCGCAACTGGCCGCGGCCCTCGCCGCCAGGGACTATGTCGACCTCACCCCGGTCCAGAGTGCCGTTCTGGCGCCTGCGGCCGCGGGCCGCGACCTTCTCGTCTCGGCCCAGACGGGGTCCGGCAAGACGGTCGCCTACGGTCTCGCCCTCGTCGACACCCTGATGGGGGACGCCGAGCGGCTGCACCGCACCGCCGCGCCGCTGGCGCTGGTGGTCGCGCCGACGCGTGAACTGGCGCTGCAGGTGCAGCGCGAGCTGACCTGGCTCTATGCCGATACCGGGGCGCGCATCATCGCCTGCGTCGGCGGCATGGACGCGCGCCGTGAGCGGCGCCTGCTCGAGGACGGCGCCCATATCGTCGTCGGCACGCCCGGCCGCCTGCGCGACCATATCGAACGCGGCGCGCTCGAACCCTTCAAGGCCAAGGCCGTGGTGCTGGACGAGGCGGACGAGATGCTCGATCTCGGCTTCCGCGAGGACCTCGAGTTCATCCTCAAGGCGACCCCCGAGGATCGCCGCACGCTGCTGTTCTCTGCCACCATCCCGGCGGCCATCGCCACCCTCGCCAAGCGCTACCAGCGCAACGCCTTGCGCATCGAGTCCGGGGCCGGCGAACGCGGCCACCAGGACATCGACTACCGGGTGATCCGCGTCTTCCCGAACGAGGTCGAGCACGCCGTCGTCAACGTGCTGCGCCAGCTGGAGCCGAAGACGGCGATCGTCTTCGCCAATACGCGCAACGCCGTGCGCCACCTGCAGGCGACGCTGGTGGAGCGCGGCTTCTCCGCCGTGTTCCTGTCGGGCGAGCTCGGCCAGCACGAGCGCAACCTCGCCCTTCAGTCGCTGCGCGACGGGCGGGCCCGCATCTGCGTCGCGACCGATGTCGCGGCGCGTGGCATCGACCTGCCGAACCTCGCCCTCGTCATCCATGCCGAACTGCCGCACGACGCCGAAGTGATGCAGCATCGCTCCGGCCGTACCGGCCGCGCCGGCAACAAGGGCGTCAGCGTCCTGCTGGTGCCGACGACGCGGCGGCGGCGTGCCGAAAGCCTGCTCGCCGAGGCCGGCATCCGCGCCGAATGGGCCGGCCCGCCGACCGCCGACGACATCCGCGCCCTCGACCGCGAGCGCATCTTCGCCGACCCGCTGCTGACCGAAGAGCCGAGCGAGGAAGACCGGCAGGTCGCCGCCGTGCTGATGGAGCGCAAGTCGGCCGAGGACATCGCCATCGCGCTGGCACGGGTGCTGCGTTCGCGCCTGCCCGAGCCCGAGGAGGTCTCCGATCCGGGCTTTGCCCGCAGCGCCACCGCCGGCCCGCGCGGCCGGGCCGAGCGCGACCTGAAGGTCACCGGCGACATGGCCTGGTTCCGGGCCGATGTCGGCCGGCAGAACCGTGCCGATCCGAAATGGCTGCTGCCCATGATCTGCCGCCGCGGCAAGGTCACGCGCGACGACATCGGTGCGATCCGCATCCAGGACACGACGACGGAGTTCCAGGTCTCGGCTGCCCTCGCCGAGACCTTCATCGTCAATGCCCGCAAGGCCAATTCGGACGACGTGTTCATCACGCCGATCCAGGAGGGCGATGGCGGCGCGCCGCCGCCGCGCTTCCGCCAGCGGCCTGACGAGGGACGCGAGACGCGCGACGCCAAGCCTTTCGCCAAGAAGCGCCCGCCGCCGGGCCCCGCCAAGGGCAAGGCCGAGCGTGGCGGCTTCAAGCATCGCAAGAACCGCGAGCGCCCGTGACTCCATGACGGCCGGTGGTCCGATCGTCGTCTATGTCGATGCCGACGCCTGTCCGGTGAAGGACGAGGTCTATCGCGTCGCGCAGCGCTACGGCCTCGCCGTCAAGGTGGTGGCCAACAGCCCGATCGCCGTGCCGCGCGAGCCGTGGATCGAGCGCGTGGTGGTCAGCGAGGGCCCTGACGTCGCCGACGACTGGATCGCCGAGCGCGCGGGTGCCGGCGCCATCGTCGTCACCGCCGATATTCCACTGGCGGCACGGACGGTGAAGGCCGGCGCGGTTACCCTCGCGCCGACCGGGCGCATCTTCGACGCCGGCTCGATCGGCCTCGCGCTCGCCACCCGCAACCTCATGGATGACATCCGCTCGGCCGGTGGCCAGACCCGCGGGCCGCAGGCCTTCTCCGCCCGCGACCGCTCGGCCTTCCTGTCCGCCATGGACCTGACGGTGAACCGGCTGAAGCGGGCGGGATACGGGTAGCTGTCGAGGCGTGGCGGACCAAGGCCCCACCCGCACCCTCCCCTCGCTGACGCGAGGAGAGGGGCACTACTACGACGTCGCGCTCTCTTCGCATCCGTCGTGCCTGGCTCAACCGGGCAGAGGGGCCTGAACGTCAAAGTCCCCCTCCCTGCGGCAGCGGGGAGGGTGCGGGTGGGGCATTAGCCAGAAGAAGCGAAGGCGCTCACACGAAACTCTCGCCCATGCCGATCCGCCCGATGGCGGGCAGCTTGATCGCCGGGCGGCGGATGTCGAGGCCGAGAACCGCGCCGAAGAGGCTGATCTCGAGACCCTCGTACCAGCCGAGGGTGAGGCCGACATAACCACCGAGCGTCGCGCGGAAGCCGAGGCCTGCGGTGGCGGGGGCGAGCCAACGGCCATCATGGGGGAAATCCTTGCCGATGGCGGTCGGCGGCAGGCTCGCCTCCAGATCGGCGGCGGCGAGAACCGCGGCGACGAAGGTGTTGGAATTGGGCCCCGGCCAGGCGCGGTAGTCGCCACGATTGGCATGGACATAGCCGGCAATGGCGGCGCGGATCTTCGGGATGGCGGCAGAAGCCGTCGCGCCGTCGGCGGCGAAGACCAGTTCCGGCTCACGCCCGAACCAGCGGCCGTCGGCGACGAAACCGTTGATGCGGATGGGTTCGCCCCAGGCGGTGTAGTCGAACCGGTCGTAGCGCGCGGCGCCCGCCTCCTTGACGACGATCCAGGTATGGGTGGCGAAGATGCCGCTCCAGCGCACTGTGCGGGCGGCATAGACCCGGATCACCGCCTCCGGCGTCGCCCCGGCGGGCGCCAGGAGCCCGGCGCTGGCCCGGCCCGTTGCCGACCAGTCGGGGCCTCGATAGCCCGCCGCATGATGGCCGGCGGACCATCCGATCGGCAACAGGAACAACAGCAGAAAGGCCAGTGCAAGACGCCGGCCCCGGCCGGTCCTAGAACTCGACATCCAGTTCCTCGATCTCCTCGGGCTCGGCCTTGGCGGATACGATCCATTCCTTCAGCGGCGCCCAGTCCATGATGGTCCGGCAATAGGCGGCTGCTGTGGCGTCAATAGGGACGTCGTAGGTGTAGAAGCGCATGCAGACCGGCGCATACATGGCGTCGGCCACCGTCGGCGTCGCGCCGAAGAGCCAGGGGCCGCCATAGGTGGCGAGGCATTCGTCCCAGATGGCGAGGATGCGGTCGATGTCGGGCTGGGCGCCGGCCCAGACCTTGAAGCCGGCATGACGGGCCTTGAGGTTCATCGGCAGCGCCGAGCGCAGGTTCTGGAAACCCGAATGCATCTCGGCCGAAATGGAGCGGCAATGGGCCCGCGCCAAGCGGTCCGCGGGCAGCAGCCCCGCCTTCGGGAAGCTCTCGTGCAGATATTCGGCGATCGACCAGGTGCCCCAGATCTTGGCACCCTCGTCAGTCAGCGCCGGAACGAGGAAAGACGGTGAGAGCAGCAGGAGCTCGGCCCGCTGCCCCGGATCATCGAGCGAGATCGGCACCTCGTCGAACGCGATGCCGGACATCTTGCACAGGAGCCAGCCGCGCAGCGACCAGGACGAATAGTTCTTGCTCGAAATCGTGAGCTTGGCCTTGGCCATCCGAACCTCCCCCGGCGACGGCGGCTGTGATGCACAGAGCCCGACGCAAAGAATACTCTCGCAGTGCAACAGAAAGTGCACTAGCTTTTTTTGGATCGATGCCAAGGTGGCATCCTGACCCACCCTGGACGCCCCATGCTGTACCACGCGTTCGAATTCCAGAGCCGGATGTTCGAGCCCGTACGCGACGCCGCCCGGATGGCCGGTGCCCTTTTCGGTCCCGCCCTTTCCGCAGCGGACAGCCGGCTCGGCCGCGAATTCATGGCGACCTGGGAGATGGTCGGCCGCGCCGGCGTCACCCATAAGCGCCCGGATTTCGGCATCGCCAGCGTCATGGTAGGCAACCGCGAGGTGGCGGTGACGGAGGTTCCCGTCCACGTCACGCCCTTCGGGACGCTATTGAACTTCCGCAAGGACATCACGGCGACCCAGCCGAGGGTGCTGCTTGTGGCACCGCTGTCAGGCCACTTCGCGACGCTGCTGCGCAACACCGCGAAGACCCTGCTGCAGGACCATGACGTCTTCATTACGGACTGGCACAGTGCCCGCGACGTCCCATGGACGGCGGGCCGGTTCGGCTTCGACGAATATGTCGAGCACATCATCGATTTCCTGCATGTCATGGGGCCGGGATCGCACATCGTCGCGGTCTGCCAGCCCTGCGTGCAGGCGCTCGCCGCCGCCGCGGTGATGGCTCAGGCCGGCGATCCGGACCAGCCGAGCAGCATGACGCTGATGGCGGGACCCGTCGACGTGCGGATCAACCCGACCAAGGTCAACGAACTCGCCTTCAGCCACCCCTACGAATGGTTCGAGAGGAACCTGATCTCGACCGTGCCCCTGCCCTGCGCCGGGGCCGGCCGGCGCGTCTATCCGGGCTTTCTCCAGCTCATCGCCTTTCTGATGATGAACAAGGAGCGGCACATCAAGGCCCATCTCGACCTGCACGGCCATCTCTCCCGCGGCGATACCGCCAAGGCCGAGGCGATCCAGACCTTCTACGACGAGTATTTCGCCGTGCTGGACCTGACCGCGGAGTTTTACCTCGAGACCATCGACAAGGTCTTCCAGCGGGCGCTGCTCGCGAAGGGCGAACTGACCTACAAGGGACTTCTCGTCGACCCCTCCGCCATCCGCCGGACCGCCCTCCTGACCGTCGAGGGCGAACGTGACGACATCTGCTCTCTCGGACAGACGGTGGCCGCGCACGACCTCGCCTCGAAGCTGAAGCCCTTCCGCAAGCGCCACCACATGCAGGCGGGCGTCGGCCATTACGGCGTCTTCAGCGGCCGGAAATGGGAAGGTCAGGTCTATCCCATCGTGCGCAACATGATCCTTGCGAGCGAGTAGGAGCAGCGACCCCGAGCGGACGGCGGAGCCGCTGCGCTTTAGGGGGGCGTGTCAATCGGCCGGCGAACCGCTATAGGCGATGGCGGGGACGACTGACGATTCCGGCAAGGCGCCGGACAACGCCGATGAGGATCAACCTGCCATGACGCTGACCCGCCTCCTGCGCGCCGCCGCCATCGCCGCGACGCTCTCCCTCGCCTCGCCCGCCCTCGCCGACGATATCCGCGATGCGATCGAGGAGGCCCGCAAGGCCTATCAGGCCAATGACCTCGTCGCCGCAAAAGCCGCCCTCGACGTCGCCTCCCAGCTTCTGGCGCAGCGCAGCGCTACCGGCCTGTCGCGCTTCCTGCCCGCCCCGCCGCGCGGCTGGACCGCCGACGAGGCGGAGACGGATGCCAGCGCCGCTGCCATGTTCGGCGGCGGGCTGATCGCCAAGCGCCGCTATTCCATCGGCGAGCGCCACGTCACCGTGCAGGTGCTGGCCAATTCGCCGATGATCGCACAGCTGGCGCCGCTGTTCTCCAACGCCCAGATGCTCGGCGCCATGGGCCGCGTCTTCCGCTTCAAGGGCAAGACCGCCGTCCATTCCCGCGACGGCAACATCCAGGTGCTGCTCGGGCGGACGCTGATCATTCTCGAGGGGTCCGGGACCGAAGCCGAGAAGCGCGCCCTGCTTGACCTGCTCGACATTGCCGCCATCGAATCCTTCAACGGCTGATCGGTCTCCTGCCATGTCCCTCGGTTTCCAGGTCCTGCCCAAGCCCCATGCCAACGATCCCGCGCTGACGGCGCTGCTCGCCGGCATCCCGACGGCGCTGCTCAGCGACAATATGGGCCGGCTCTTCGCCGCTGGCCCGTCGCTGCGGCCGATGCATGACGGCACGCCGCTGCTCGGCTTCGCGCTGACGGTCAGGACCCGGCCCGGCGACAACCTCCTCGTCCACAAGGCCATCGACATGGCCGGCCCCGGTGACGTCGTGGTGGTGGAGGCCGGCGGCGCGCTGACCAATGCCATCATCGGCGAGATCATGGCGACGATCGCGATGAAAAACGGCGTGGCAGGCATCGTCATCGACGGCGCGATCCGCGATTCCGACGCCATCGCGGCGATGAGCCTGCCCGTCTTCGCCGCCGGCGTGACCCATCGCGGCCCCTACAAGGACGGCCCCGGCGAGATCAACACGGGTGCGGTGATCGGCGGCCAGCATGTCGCGCCCGGCGATCTCATCGTCGGCGATGCCGACGGGGTGCTCGCCGTGCCGCGGGCGGAGGTGGCGGCCGTCGCCGCCCTCGCCCGCAAGCAGCTCGCCGCCGAGGATGCGACGATGAAGGCCATCGCCGCCGGCACGCTCGACCGCAGCTGGGTCGATGCGACGCTCGCCGCCAAGGGCGCCGCGCTCGGCAAGGCCTCGGTCTACTGAACCCGTGAAATCAGCTGCGCCGCGCCGGCGTCCACCAGGACCTCGGCGGGCGCGGGATGGCTGAGAAAGCCGACCGGACTGGCGGTCGGCCCATAGGCGCCCGACTGCAGCACGGCGACGAGATCGCCCTCGGCCATGGCCGGCATCTCGACCTTGCGGGCCAGGGTGTCGAGCGGCGTGCAGAGCGGCCCGACGACGCTGGCCGGACCGACCACCGGCTCACCCATGCGCGAGGCGGCGGCGACCGGGTAGTCGCGCTTGATGACCTGTCCGAGATTGCCGGAGGCGGCGAGATGGTGGTGCATGCCGCCGTCGACCACGAGGAAGCGCTGGCCGCGCGAGACCTTGGCGGCGAGAACGGCTGACAGATAGACGCCGCACGCGCCGACGAGATAGCGGCCGGGCTCGACCAGCACATGGGCGTCACGGATGAGCGGATCGGCGTCGCGCAGGGCGATCAGTTCCGGCAGGCCGGCCCGGACCGCGGCGAGGTCGAGGGTGCCGTCGCCGGCGAAATAGGGGATGCCGAGCCCGCCGCCGAGATCGATGGTGCGCAGCGGGCGGCCGAGACGCGCGGCGGCGCGGCCGGCGACGGCGAGGCCGTGGCGCCACTGGCCGATCAGAACGGCGGCATCGAGGATCTGCGTTCCCGCGAAGAGATGGATGCCGGTGAGGTCGAGATGGGGATGGGCCGCCACGGCATCGACGACCGCGTCGAGATCCTCCTCGTCGAAGCCGAAGGGCGCGGCCTTGCCGCCCATGCGCATGGCGCCACCCTGGGCCTCGGCGATGGGATTGACGCGGATGGCGACGCAGACCCGGCGGCCGAGGGACGCGCCGATGGCCGCGACATGGACCATCTCCTCGTGGCTTTCGAGGTGAATCTCGCCGATGCCGGCTGATATCACCGCCGCGAGTTCGGAGCGGCGCTTGCCCGGGCCGGCGAAGAGGATCTGCGCGGGATCGACGCCCGCTTCCATCGCGGCGTGGAACTCGCCGAGCGAGGCGATCTCGATCCCCGCACCCTCCGCATGGAGCACCCGCACGACGGCCGGGTTGGGGTTGGCCTTGATCGAGTAATGGATGGTGGCGAAGCCTGCGAGGGCTGCCGCGAGGGCGCGGTAGGAGCGGCGGATGAGGCCGGCGTCATAGGCGAAGAGCGGCGTGCCGAAACGCTCGGCGAGGGCGCGGGCCGGGATGCCGCCGATCAGGAGATCGGCGCCGTCGACGCCGAACTGGTCGGCAACGAGCCTGTCGGCGAGGGTCGCGTCAGGCGCCATGGCTACGCTCGCGCACGAGACCGACATAATCGACCTTGCCGTTGGGGGTGACGGGCAGGCGCTCGACCAGCTCGAGCTCGCGCGGCACCATATAGGGCGGCAGTTCGGCGGCGGCGGCCTGCAGAACCGAAGCGCCATCGACCGGGCCGAGGGCCACCGCCACGGCATGGACCTTCTGCCCGGCGAAGGGGTCGGGCAGGCCGATCACCGCGACCTGCTGGAAATGGCCCATGGCCATCAGGCATTCCTCGACCTCGGTCGGGCTGATGCGATGGCCGGAGGATTTGATCATCGCGTCGTTGCGGGCGACGAAATAGAGGAAGCCCTCCGCGTCCTCCGTCACCAGGTCACCAGACCAGCAGACGGTCTCGCCCCCCTCGACGGCCGGCCGGAACGGATGGGGCCGTAGGACCTCGGCCGTCGCATCGGGCCGGTTCCAGTAGCCGAGCGACACGGTCGGACCACGGTGGACGAGGATTCCCGGCTCCCCGGGCGCGGCCCGGCGGCCGTCGGCGGTCACCACCAGCATCTCGCATTCGGGGATGGCCTTGCCGATGGAGGTCGGGCGGCGCTCCACCTCTTCGGGCGGCAGAAAGGTGGAGCGGAAAGCCTCGGTGAGGCCATACATGAGGAAGATCCGCGTGCCGGGCAGCTTCTCGCGCAGCCGCGCCACGGTTTCGGAGGGCACGGCGCCGCCGGAATTGGTGATGTAGCGCAGGGTCGGCAGCGGGGTTTTCGCCAGCATCGGCGTCGCCCGGGTGAGGATGGCCCAGATGGTGGGAACGCCGGCGAGCCCGGTGATGCCGTGCTCGACGATGGCTTTCACGATGTCGGCACCGAACTGGAAGGTCAGCAGCACGATCCGGGCGCGCTGTTCGACTGCGGTCAGCAACTGGTTGAGGCCATAGTCGAAGCTGAAGGGAAGCACCGAGAGGATGCGCTCGTCCTCGGTGATGCCGAGATAGGTGCGCACGATGCGCGTGCCGGCGAGGAGATTGCGGTGGCTCAGCATCACGCCCTTGGGCCGCCCGGTGGAGCCCGACGTGTAGAGGATGGCGGCGAGATCCTCGCCGATGCCGGCAGAGGGAAGCGCCGCAGCGACGCCGCCGTCATCGACCAGGGCATCGACCGCGATGATCCGGATGTCATCGAGGCCGGCGCAGGCCTCGGCGAGGGCGGCGACCTGGTCGCTGCGGGTCAACACGATCCTGGCGCCGCAATCGGCGACGATGTGACGGACCTGGGCGGGCTTCAGGAGGGCGTTGACGGGGACGAAGACGCCGCCGGCCATGGCGATGCCGAAGATCGCCCAGCATTCCTCGAGGCTCTTCGGCAGAAAGATCGCGACGCGGTCGCCGTGCGCCAGGCCGTGGCCGCGGCAGAGACGGGCGCAACGGCGGGCGGCGGCGAGGAGGTCGGCATAGGTGGCCTGCCGGTCGCCATCGACCACGGCGATGCGCTCCGCCCCGGACGCGGCAGCCTGTTCGAGGAGATGATGGAGGAGATAGGGCGGAGGCGTCACGCGCGCTGGCGCTCCGCGAAGGCGACAAGCTGGCCTAGCGTCTCGAAATTGGCCGGATCGAAATCGTCGTCCATCAGCTGGATGCCGAAGCGCTCGTCGAGGAAGGTGACGAGTTCGAGGATGCCGAGGGAATCGATGGCCCCGCTGGCGAGGAGCTGCGTCTCGGCCGACAGCGGCTGGTTGGCGAGCGCCGGGAACCGCCCCCTGAGGAAGGCACTGATCTCCTCGGCAACATCGATCGTCTCGGTGGTCACGGTTCTCTCCCCCACAGGTCCGGCGGCATTGTCAGATGCGAAGGAAAACAAATTCCGAATAGGCGTGATCGATCGCCACCGCAGGGCTGGCGCCGCGGACGAATGTCGGACGGGACCGGGTCGAGAACCACGAACCGGGAGGGGTATCAGCCCGATCGGTGGGCATTTCGAGGCAAATCATGCCGCGCGACAGCAGGAAACGCGCGATCGGCCCCATGTTGCGGCGAACTGACGCAACGTCGTCGGCATAGACGAGCCGTGCGGCGGGCAGGCCCTTGCGTCGGCCGGTACTGAAGACGAGTGGGCGGCTGCCATCCGGCTCGACCAGGGCGCAGGCGAGGCAACCGAGGCGCCGGTGATCCTCGACGATGCGGCCGACAGCAGCGTCGAGCGCGACGGTATCGACCGGCACGATCTGTCCCGGACCCATCTGGAGAGCCTGGACGGGAAGGGCAAAGACGGCGCCGCCGTCATGGCAACGGACGAAGCCGAAGCGACCGATCATGTCGGTGACGGGAGGGCTCGGGGTCAGGTCTGTGAAGGTGTCGACCGTCTCGGCGAGCACCTTCTGCAACATGCGCGGCGCCATCAGGCGAAAGCGCTCGTCAACATACCAGCTCGACAGATTGACGACGGCCTGCGGTGGAGATCCATCGGCCGGCTCGCGGCGGCTGCGCATCGTCAGTATCACGCCGACGGCTTCACCTTTGACCCGCATGATCTGGCCGACGGGGCCGAGGCCCTGGGCGTCGTGAAAGGCGGACAGCCGATCGAGCCCGGCCACCCAAAAGGGCGCCGCGCGCACAGGAAAACCGCGCGCCAAGAGCGCCAGCGCCTCCCCCATTGTGTCGCGTCCGATCGCCTCCAGCATTGCTACGACACTAGCAGCGAACGGGCTGGCCGGCCGGACAATATGGACGCGTCCTTAATCGTCATGGTGAACCGCTATAGCCATTCGCACGCCGCCAACATCGCCGATAAACCGAATTTCCGGGCTATTCGCACAGCGGTTTCGTCCCATCCTTAGGGAAAATCCGCTACGGAAGGGTTATCTTCGAGGCCCCCGGCACTGCGGCAGATTGCCCCGAGCCATCGGGGAGGACCAACCACCGCATCATGCCAGCGAGGGCAGAAGTCTCCAGTCTCATGCGCGGCGGACTTGTTGTGCGCTGCACAATAATCACATGATGCGATGCGATATAAATCCATTTAAATTCGCGCCGCAACATGGGCTTTTGCAATTGTCCGGCCCCGGATGGTTCTGACATACTCTTGGCCTGACCCAGGACAACATGGGCGCACTGCAAGAGTGCATGAAAACCCCGGAGGAAACGCAATGAGCATTCGCAAGGACATCGACACGCGCATCGGCGTGGAACGCAGGCAGGTCATCCTCGGTCTCGGCGCCGTCTCCGCCGCCGCCCTCGTGGCCAGCCCGACCGTGCTGCGCGCCCAGGCTCCGATCACGCTGAACGGCGCCGTCCAGTTCAACGACGACCACGCCTTCACCAAGGCGCTGGTGCGGTTCGAGGAGCGGGTCAAGGCGCTCTATGGCAAGCCGGTCAATTTCAACCTGCACAAGAACTCCTCGCTCGGTCTCGAGAAGCAGTATTTCGAATATATGGCCCAGGGCCGCGCGGTGGACTATGCCATCGTCTCGCCCGCCCACATGTCGACCTTCGCACGCGCGGCGCCCTTCATCGATGCGCCCTTCGTCTTCCGCGACGTGGCTCATATGGGCAACGTGATCAAGGCGAAAGTGCTGAAGCCCATCGAGGACGAAGTGGAACGGCGGGCGGGCGTGCGTCTCATCGGCCATGCCGGTGGCGGTACCCGCAACATCTTCGCCAACAAGCCGTTCAAGAACCTCGCCGAGATGCGCGGCCTGAAGATCCGCGTCCAGGGTGCGCCGATCTGGTCCCGTACCTTCGCCGCGGCCGGCATGTCGCCGACCGTCATCGCCTATAACGAGGTCTACAACGCCATCCAGAACGGCGTGATCCAGGCCGGCGAAAACGAGGCGGCCGGCGTCGAAGCGATGAAGTTCTTCGAGGTGGCGCCGAACCTCGTGCTGACCCAGCACGCGGTGTCGATCCGCCCGATCTGCTTCTCCATGAAGATGCTGACCTCGCTGCCGAAGGACCTGCAGGACGCGATCGTCACCGCCGGTGCCGAGGCCGGCGAATTCGGCCGCCAGGTGGAATCCAGCGAGGACAGCGCCAAGCTGGAAACGCTGGAGAAGGCCGGCCGCCTGAAGCGCATCGTGTTCGAGGAACGCGACGCGATGAAGAAGCTGACCGACCCGGTCATGGCCGCCTATGCCAGGGAAATCGGCGCCGAAGCCATCTTCGGCCAAGTCAGCGGCGTTTGATAAAATCGTCGGGCCGGCCCGCTGCCATGGCGCGGCGAGCCGGCCCGTTCGGGCGCCCAAGCGCCGTTCCATCGTCCTTCGAAAGCGAAACATGACCCCGTCCGACAGTCCTGCCGTCGGGGAGGCACCGAGCCTCTGGCGGCGGTTCACGGCGGCCTATGCGAGCCTCCTGTCCCATCTCGTCGTGGCCTCCGTCGCCATCCTGATCATCCCGGTGAGCCTGCAGATCTTCTCGCGCCATACCGCGCTGATCCCGAGCTATATCTGGACCGAGGAGATGGCACGCTTCCTGTTCATCTGGACCATCTCGATCGGCGCCATGATCGGCGTCCGGGAATCGACCCATTTCGAGGTCGACGTCATGCCGGAACTGCCGCCCCGCGGCGAGGCGGTGGCGCGGCTGGTCGGGCGCATCGGCACGCTCGTGCTCGCCTGCGTCTTCGTCTTCGCCGGCACCAAGTTCGTCCAGTTCGCCTGGTTCCGGACCTCGGAACTTGCCGACCTCCCGCTCTGGCTCATCCACCTGCCCTGGCCGCTGATGGGCGTCACATGGATCGTCTTCCTCGGTGAGCAGATGTGGGACGACGTGCTGATCGCACTCGGCCGCAAGGCGCCGCCGGTGAAGCCGGCCATCAGCGACATCGAAGCAGGGACGCTCAACCTATGACCGGCGCAGTGCTCACATCCGGCCAGGCGGCCTTCGTCCTGTTCGGAGCCTTTTTCGCCCTCCTGGCGCTGCGCGTGCCGGTGGCCTTCGCCCTCGGCCTCGCCTGCCTGCCGATCCTGATGATCGAACCGCGGCTCGACACCGTGACGCTCATGTCGGAGAGCTTCAACGCCTTCAATTCCTTCATCCTGCTGGCGGTGCCGTTCTTCCTGCTCACTGCCAACCTGATGAATATCGGCGGCATCACCGACCGCCTGCTGAAGCTGTCGCGCACCATGGTCGGCCACTGGCCGGGCGGGCTCGCCCAGATCAATGTGGTGCTGTCATTGTTCTTCGCCGGGATTTCCGGTTCGTCCACGGCAGACGCCGCCAGCCAATCGAAGATCTTCATCGAAGCCCAGCGCCGCGAGGGCTACGATGACTCCTTCTCGGTCGCCATCACCGCGGTCTCGGCGGTGCTCGCCGTCATCATCCCGCCCTCCATCCTGATGATCGTCTGGGGCGGCATCCTCACGACCTCGATCGGCGCCCTGTTCCTCGCGGGTATCATCCCTGGCATCCTCATCGCCGGCGCACAGATGGCGACCGTCCACGTCTATGCCGTCAAGCGCGGCTATCCGACCTATCCGCGCGAGACCTGGCGGGCCCTGCTCTGCGCCTGCGCCCATTCCTTCCTGGCGCTGCTCACCCCGGGCATCATCATCGGCGGCAAGATCTTCGGCTGGTTCACCGCCACTGAATCGGCCGCCATCGCGGTGCTCTATGCCGGCGTCCTGTCCTTCGTCGTCTACCGCGAGATGGACCTCAAGGGGCTCTATGGCGCGCTTCTCGATACCGGCCGGCTTACCGGCGTGATCCTGTTCTGCGTCGGCACGGCGAGCTGCTTCGGCTGGCTGCTGGCCTATTACAAGATCCCCGAGGCCATCCTGACCGGCGTCTCGGCCTGGCAGATGGGCTTCATCGCCACCGGCTTCTTCATCGCCGCGGTGTTTCTCATCGTCGGCTGTTTCCTCGACGCCATCCCCGCCATCATCATCTGCGGGCCGATCCTGCAGCCGCTGGCGAAGGCGGTGGAGATGGACCCGGTCCATTTCGCCATGATCGGCATCGTCTCGCTGGCCTTCGGCCTCGTCACACCGCCTTACGGGCTCTGTCTGATGATCGCCTGCGCCGTCGCGGGGATGCGCATGCGCGATGCGATCAAGGATACGGCGATCATGCTGATCCCGCTGTTCATGGTGCTGGCGCTGATCATCGTCTGGCCCAAGGTGACGCTGTTCCTGCCGAGCCTCGTCTCGCCAGAATTCCTGAACTGACGCGGCCAGCGCGGCCGTTCATCGCCATTCGAGGGAGTGCATGATGGATTTCACGGGCAAGGTCGCGCTGGTCACCGGCGGCGCATCGGGCATCGGCGCGGCCGCGACGCGCGGCTTCGCCAGAGCCGGCGCCAAGGTCGCCTTCACCTATATTTCCAGCGGCGACGAGGCCAAGGCGCTGGAGAAGGAGATCGCCGAGGCCGGCGGCCAGGCGCTGGCGATCAAGGCCGACCTGACGCAGCAGAATGAAACGGATGCCGCCTTCGCCGCGGTGCTGCGCGCCTTCGGCACGCTCGACATCGTCTTCACCAATGCCGGCGGCATCCTGCAGCGGGTCGGCACGGCCGCGTCCTCGCTCGACCTGTGGCAGCGCACCTTCGACCTCAACGTCATGTCGACCTATCTCACCTGCCAGGCGGCGGTGAAGATCATG
The DNA here is from genome assembly GCF_030691135.1 of Phreatobacter sp. Taxonomy (GTDB): domain Bacteria; phylum Pseudomonadota; class Alphaproteobacteria; order Rhizobiales; family Phreatobacteraceae; genus Phreatobacter. The sequence goes on along the minus strand of NZ_JAUYFA010000052.1, from coordinate 46,359 downwards.
ACGGAGAAGAAATCCGGCGCCATCGTCACCATGTCGTCGCTGGCGGCGATGGACGGCGGCGGGCCGGGTGCCCTGCACTATGCCTCGTCGAAAGGGGCCATCGTCACCTATACCCGCGCGCTGGCGAAGGAACTCGGGCCGCTCGGCATCCGGGTCAACGGCGTGGCGCCAGGGCTCATCGACACGCGCTTCCACGTGCAGTTCAACACGCCTGAGGGGCGGAAGTCTGCCGTGGAGGGCACGCCGCTCAGGCGCGAGGGAACGGCGGAGGACGTCGCCAATCTCGTGCTGTTCCTTGCCTCCGACATGGCGGCCTTCATCACCGGCGAGACGGTGCAGATCAACGGCGGCCGCGGGCTGTATTGAGGCAGTCGGAAGTGGGCAGTCGGCAATCGGACGACTGCCTCCTGCCGATTGCCTACTCCCGCTCAGATCGTCACGCCACCGTCCACCACCAGGCACTGTCCCGTCATATAGGTCGAGGCCTTCGAGCCGAGATAGACTGCGGCGCCGGCGATCTCGTCGGGGTCGCCGATGCGGCGCAGCGGCGTCTCGCGCTCGCGGGCCTCGCGCGCCTCCTTGTCCTCCCACAGCGCCTTGGCGAAGTCGGTCTTGATCAGGCCAGGGGCGATGCAGTTGACGCGGATATTGTGGCGGCCATGCTCGTGGGCGAGGTTGCGGGCGAGCTGCATGTCGGCGGCCTTGGAGATGCAGTAGGCGCCGATGACCTCCGAGCCGCGCAACCCGCCGATGGAGGAAACGATGATGATGGAGCCTTCGCGCCGGTCGATCATCTCGGGCACGACCATGGAGATCAGCCAGTTGTTGGCGACGATGTTGTTGGTGAGGATCTTGCCGAAGGCGTCGTCGGTGATGCCGGCCATCGGCCCGTAATAGGGGTTGGAGGCGGCGTTGCAGACGAGCACGTCGATGCGGCCGAGCTGGGCGCGCGTCTCGTCGACGAGACGCTGCAGGTCCTCCTTGGAGGAGATGTTGGCGGGCACGACGATGGCGGTGCCGGCGCCGTGCTTCGCGTTAATGGCGCTCGCTACCTCCTCGCAGGGGCCGGCCTTGCGGGATGAGATGACGACCCTGGCGCCGTGTTCGGCCATGCGCTCGGCGATGGCCCGGCCGATGCCGCGCGAGGAGCCGGTGATGACGGCGACCTTGCCGCTCATGTCGAAGAGATTCATGGCGTGTCCTTCCCTTTTTTGTCTGCGGGTGAATGGCCCCACCCTTTCCCTCCCCTGTTCGCTCCGCTCCAGGGAGAGGGGGACTACGGCGTCGCGATGCACCCGCGACCGTCGGGCCAGGCCCGACCCATCGGAGCGGCCGCAGCGTGGAAGTCCCCTCTCCTCGCGCCAGCGAGGGGAGGGTGCGGGTGGGGCATCAAGACGAGCGGCGGCGGTCGGACAGGCCGACTGCCCTCAATGGCTGGCGTATTTGCCCATCTCCATCCGCGCGATGGAGCGGTTATGCACCTCGTCCGGGCCGTCGGCGAGACGCAGCGTGCGGATCTGGGCATAGGCCTTGGCTAGGCCGAAGTCGGTCGTCACGCCGCCGCCGCCATGGGCCTGGATGGCGTTGTCGATGATCTTCAGGGCCATGCGCGGCGCCGCCACCTTGATCATGGCAATCTCGAGCTTGGCGACCTTGTTGCCGACCTTGTCCATCATGTCCGCCGCCTTGAGGCAGAGGAGCCGCGTCATCTCGATGTCGATGCGGGCCTCGGCGATGCGCTGCTCCCACACGGATTGCTCGGAGACGCGCTTGCCGAAGGCGACGCGCGACTGGATGCGCTTGATCAGCTTCTCCAGAGCCATCTCCGCAACGCCGATCGTGCGCATGCAGTGATGGATGCGGCCCGGTCCGAGGCGACCCTGGGCGATCTCGAAGCCGCGGCCCTCGCCGAGCAGGAGATTGCTGGCGGGAACGCGGACATTCTCCAGCAGCACCTCGGAATGGCCGTGCGGCGCATCGTCGAAGCCGAAAACCGGCAGGTGGCGCAGGATCTTCACGCCGGGCGTGTCGAGCGGCACCAGGATCTGCGACTGCTGGACGTGCTTGGCGGCGCTGGTGTCGGTCTTGCCCATGACGATGGCGATCTTGCAGCGCGGGTCGCCGACGCCCGAGGACCACCACTTGCGGCCGTTGACGACGTAATGGTCGCCGTCACGGCGGATCGAGGTCTCGATATTGGTGGCGTCGGAGGAGGCCACCGCCGGCTCGGTCATGAGGAAGGCCGAGCGAATCTGGCCGGCCATGAGCGGGCGCAGCCATTGCTGCTTCTGCTCCCTGGTGCCGTAACGGTGCAGCACCTCCATGTTGCCGGTATCGGGGGCCGAGCAGTTGAAGACCTCGGAGCCGAAGCCGACGCGGCCCATTTGTTCCGAGCACATGGCATATTCGAGATTGGTCAGGCCGGCGCCATGGAACTCGTCGTCGTCATGCGCCTCGGAGGGCGGCAGGAAGAGGTTCCAAAGTCCCTCGGCCTTCGCCTTGGCCTTGAGCTCCTCCAGGACGGGGACGACCTGCCAGCGGTTGGCGCCGAAGCCTTCCATCTGGGCGTCATAGGTCGCCATCGCCGGATAGACGTTGGCGTTCATGAAGGCGATCACGCGGTCGCGCCAATAGCGCTGGCGTTCGGACATCGAGAAATCCATGGACTTCCTCCTTTGTGGATCGTTTGCGGTCAGGTTGGGGGATGGGCGAGACTGCGCGCGACGAGCGTGATGAACTCTTCGCGGATCTGCACGAGATCGACGCCGGCGGGGTCGAGCACCCATTGGGCCATGATGCCGCGCAGGGCGGCGGAGAGGATGAGCGCCTGGGTGCGCGCGTCGATGTCGGGGCGGATCTCTCCCGCCTCGATGGCGCTGGCAATCAGTCGACCGAATTCGGTGGCCGAGTCCCGGTTGAAGGTGGCGACGGCTTCGGCGAGGGCAGGCTTGTGGGCGGCGCCCATGAGCACGGCGATATAGGCCCGCATCTTCACCATGCCGACCGCCGGGCGCTCGAAGGAGGCGTCGAGCGTCGCCATCAGGCGGGCGAGCCCGGATGTGCCGCGCAGACGCTCCCGGCGCTGCTGCCTGAACTCGTCGTGGATCGCCTCGGCCATGGCGGCGAGCAATTCGTCTTTCGAGCGAAAGTAATGGCCGGCAAGGCCGCGGCTGTAGCCGGCGCGCTCGCCGGCCTCGGCGAGGGTGACGCCGTCGATGCCCTTCTCGGCGACCAGCTCGGCGGTCGCGGCGAGGACGCGGGATTCAGCTTCGGCCCGCCTCTCGGCCTGGGTGCGGCGCCGACGGATGGCGACATCGGCGCCAGCCTCCGTCACCGTTCGCTTCTGCACACCCGCCGCGCCCATCGCCTCATCCCGTCGTCATATTATTTGCTTGCTGACAAACAAATAACATCGACGAGCACCGGTCAAGGGCGAAGAGCGTTTCGGGCCGGATGGGGGATGGTCAGCCGAAGCGGCGCGGCCTCAGGCCGGCGTGGAACCAGGTGATCATCGAATAGATGTCGTAGACCGGCCGTCCGACGGCCTCGGCCAGTGCGGCGGCATAGGGCGGCATGTTGGTGCATTCCAGCACGATGGCACCGACCTCCGGATGGCGGGCGACGAGATCGCGACCGGCGGCGACGATGTCAGCCTCGGCCAGGGCGATGTCCATGTCGGTCTTCTCGGCCTTGATCAGCACGCGGAAGAATTCGCGGCCGGTCTCGGTGCCCGCCATCGGCACGTCGCGCGGCACGCCGGCGGCATCGAGATGGGCGGCGGTGAGCGAGGCCCGGCTGACCGTGATCACGCCGACGCGCTGGCCCGGCGGCAGGGTCGCCTGCACCCAGGGCACCTGCATGAGGGAGGAGGTGGCGACGGGCACGTTCACGGCCTCGGCGAGCTCCCGCTGGAACAGCGACAGGAACCCGCAATTGGTGGTGATCGCCTCGGCGCCGAGGTCGACGAGGTCGCGGGCCGCGGCGATGAAATCCGGCAGCAGGCCGCGCGCGCCCTGCAGCACGACACGCTCGGGATCGGCCCCGCGCACCACCCGGAACAGCACCGGGAACGGCCAGGTCGTGCCGTTGCCCATGTCGCCGGGAATGCGCGGAAAGCGTGCCTCCAGCATAAGTATGCCGAGAGGCGCGCCATAGATCGCCTTGCCGCCGGGCGCGATGCGCGGTGCCGTCACAGCGCGTCGAAGCGGATCGGGTGGGCACCCTTCAGGAGGACGAGGCGTCCCAGCGGGTGGACGTTCTCCAGGCCCTCGACGATGGTCAGGAAGTGGTTGCCGGCGAGCTGGCCCGCCTTGGAGGCGAAGCAGACCGGGCCGTAGGAAAGGAGGATTTCCGTCTCCGAGACGCCGCCGGGATAGAGGATGAGCTGGCCGGGCGCCGGATAGCTGGTGGCGTTCTCGTAGTCGACGCCGAAATTCAGGTCGCCGAGGGGCATCCAGACGCCCTCCCCGCTCCAGCGCACGTGAATGATCTCCGAGACGAAGGGCAGGGCCTTCTCGAAGGCGGCGCAGGTCTTCGGCGCGGCCTCGGTCTCGAGCTTGGCGACGAACGTGTAGGGGCCGGCGGTGATCTTGATCTTCTTCATGGGACGCTCCGAACGAGGCGGCGAAAGTGCATGGCAGCCGCCGCGGAGGCAAGGGGCAATGCGGAGGGTTGTGCAGGACTGCCGAAGTGCCACAGAATGAGCGGTAGCCGCACGCAAGATGCGGCACGGGAGAAGCATCGGGGGCAGGGCATGGCACGGATCCGTATCGGGATCATCGGGCTCGGCAATGCGGTTGAGCCGCATGCGAAAAGCCTGATGGATCTGGACAATCGCGTGGAGGTCGTCGTCGCGGCCTCGCGCAGCGAGGACCGGCTGCGGAACTTCGCGCAGCGTTTCAGCTTTCCGATGACCACCGATGTCGAAGGCGTCCTCGCCAGCCGCGACATCGACGCGGTGTGGATCCTGACGCCGCCCAATTCCCATTTCGAGCTGGTCAAGCAGGCGGCGCAGGGGCGCAAGCACGTCCTTCTCGAAAAGCCGCTGGACATCACGCTCGAACGTGCCGCGGCGATCGTCGCGGCCATGCGTGGCTCCGGCCTCACGCTCGGCGTGACGCTGCAGCACCGGTTCCGCCCGGCGACGCTGCGGCTGAAGGCGATCATGGCGGAGGACGGACTCGGCACGATCGGTGCAGCGTCCTGCACCGTGCCCTGGTGGCGGCCGCAGGCCTATTACGACCAGCCCGGTCGCTGCACCCTGGCGCGCGATGGCGGCGGTGTGCTGCTGACGCAGGCCATTCATACGCTCGACCTGTTCCGCTCGCTGGTCGGGGACATGACGGTGACCGCGGCGACCGCCGCGACCACCCCCGTGCACCGCATGGAGACCGAGGATTTCGCCGCCGCCCTCGTCCTGCTCGCCAATGGCGCGCCCGGCGTCATCCAGGCCACCACCGCCGCCTATCCCGGCGGCGAGGAGCGGATCGAGATCATGGGAAGCCTGGGCACGGCCTGGCTCGCCGGCGGCAATCTCAGGGTCGCCTGGCTGGACGGGCGCGAGGAGGTGCTGCGGCAGGAGGGGCCGACCGGCGGCGGCGCCAATGTCATGGACTTTCCCCACGACTGGCACCGGCTGCTGATCACCGACTTCCTCGATGCGATCAAGGAGGGCCGGGACCCCGTGGTCTCCGGCGAGGAGGCGCTGAAGAGCCAGGAGCTCATCGGCGAGATCCTGGAGAAGGCGGGCTGGTAGGGGCAGTTGCAGACGGTTGCGCGCGGCTCGCCTTTCCCTGCCGCGCGCGACGTCGAAATCCCCCTCTCCTGGCGCCAGCGATGGGAGGGTAAGGGTGGGGCCTTCATGGGCGGCTGACACAGGCATTCTGGAAGAGGGAGCCCATCCGGCACAGGGGACAAGGCCCCACCCTTACCCTCCCCGCTACGCGGAGAGGGCGACTACGGCGTCCCGCCTGCTCCTCAGCCTATGGTGCCGGGCACGCCTCTCGGCTCGACTGCGGCCGAACGAGGCGCAACCCGCCCTCACAGGTCGCGAAAGCCCTTGCCCTCGGCCGCCAGCTTCTCCAGCAGCGCCGACGGCTTGAAGTCGGCGCCGTGAAGGCCCTCGAACACCTTCATCACCTTCAGCACCTCGGGCAGCCCCACCGTGTCGCCGTAGAACATCGGACCGCCGCGATAGACCGGCCAGCCGTAGCCGTTGATCCAGACGATATCGATGTCGGAGGCGCGGATCGCCTTGCCCTCCTCAAGGATCTTCGCGCCCTCGTTGATCATCGGAAAGATGCAGCGCTGCAGGATCTCCTCGTCGGAAATCTCGCGGCGGTTGACGCCCTTCTTGGCGGCGAGGTCGAGAATGATCTTCTCGGTCACGGGCGAGGGGCGGGCGACCCGGTTCTCGTCATAGTCGTAGAAGCCGGCGCCGGTCTTCTGGCCGCGGCGGTCCATCTCGCAGAGGATCTCGCGCGGCGTCTCGCCCTTGGAGGTCTCGCGCGACCAGCCGATGTCGAGGCCGGCGAGGTCGCTCATGGCGAAGGGTCCCATGGGCAGGCCGAAATCGTAGAGCACCCGGTCGACGTCCCAGGGCATGGCGCCTTCGAGGATCAGCTTGTTCGCCTCGCGCTGGCGCTGGGCCAGCATCCGGTTGCCGACGAAGCCGTGGCAGACACCGACAAGGACGCCGACCTTGCCGATGGTCTTGGCGAGGCCCATGGCGGTGGCGATCACATCCTTGGCCGTCTTCTCGCCGCGCACCACCTCCAGCAGGCGCATGATGTTGGCCGGCGAGAAGAAGTGCATGCCGATGACGTCCTCGGGGCGCTGCGTCATCGCCGCGATCTGGTCGACGTCGAGATAGGAGGTGTTGGTGGCGAGGATGGCGCCGGGCTTGCCGATGGCGTCGAGTTTGCCGAAGACCTCCTTCTTGATGTCCATGTTCTCGAAGACCGCCTCGATGATGAGGTCGCAATCGGCGAGGGCAGCGAGATCGAGCGTCGGCGAGAAGAGCCCCATGCGGGTCTCGACATCAACCATGGTGAGGCGGCCGCGCTTGGCGGTATTCTCGTAGTTCTTGCGGATGACCGAGAGGCCGCGGTCGAGGGCCTCCTGCCTGGTCTCGACGATGGTGACGGGGATGCCGACATTGACGAAGTTCATGGCGATGCCGCCGCCCATCGTGCCGGCACCGATGATGCCGACCCTGGCGATCTTGCGGGTGGGCGTGGTCTCGGGAACGTCGGGGATCTTGGCGGCCTGGCGCTCGGCAAAGAAGACATAGCGCTGGGCGAGGGACTGGGTGCCGACCATCAGGCGCATGATGGTGTCGCGCTCGAATTTCAGGCCCTGGTCGAAGGGCATGGATACCGCCGCCTCGACGCACTGGATACAGGCCTCCGGCGCCTCGAAACCGCGGAAGCGGCGGGCATTGGCCTTGCGGAAGGCGGCGAAGACCGCGGGATCGGCGACGAGTTTCTCGGCGCGGTCACGCACTTTGGCGAGCGGCGCCGCCTCGGCGACGAGCTTCTCGGCGAAGGCGAGCGCATCCGCCCGCAGGGTCGCTTCGCCGGCGACGGCATCGACAAGGCCGTGGCTCGCCGCCTCCGCCGCCTTCATCGGCTCGCCGAAGGCGATGACCTCGAGCGCGCGCTCGACGCCAATCAGGCGCGGCAGGCGCTGCGTGCCGCCCGCCCCGGGCACGAGCCCGAGCTTCACCTCGGGAAGGCCGAGCTTCGCCGAGGGCACGGCGACGCGGTAATGGCAGGACAGCGCCAGTTCAAGGCCGCCGCCGAGCGACGTCCCGTGGATGGCCGCCACGACCGGCTTCGGACAGCCCTCGATGATCGCATTGACCTCGCTGAGCGGCACGCCCTTCGGCGGCTTGCCGAACTCGGTGATGTCGGCACCGGCGATGAAGGTGCGTCCGGCGCAATGGATGACGACGGCCTTCACGGCGGGGTCGGTGCCGGCCTTCTGCACCGCCTCGGCGATGCCGGTGCGGACATTGGCGGAGAGCGCGTTGACCGGCGGCGAGGCGACGGTGACGACGGCCACGGCCCCTTCGGTTGCGAGATCGACGACGTCGTTGATGGCGGTCACGGGCAAACTCCTTGGGTGCAATGGCTGGATGGTCGGGGCGTCAGCGCGGGCGCTGACCGGCAAAGGGCAGGGTCGAGGACAGGCCGCCATCGACGGGGAAGGCCTGGCCATTGACGTAGCTCGCCTCGTCGCTGGCTAGGAAACAGGCCATGGCGGCGATCTCCTCGGGCTGGCCGGGGCGGTTCAGGGGGTTGAGCTGGCCGAGCTTGCCCTCGCTGCCGCGCTTGCGGGCATGATCGAAGATCGGCACCGTCATGCCGGTCTCGATCAGGCCGGGGCAGACGGCGTTGACGCGGACGCCGGTGCCATAGAAGGCATTGGCGGCGGTCTGCACCAGGCTGATGACGCCGGCCTTGGAGGCCGAGTAAGGTGCCCCGCCGGCATTGGCCTTGAGGCCGGCCACGGAGGCGGTGCAGACGATGGCCCCCGCCCCCTGCGCGATCATCAGCGGGGCAACTTCGCGGATGGCGAGGAAGGGGCCGATCAGGTTGACGCGCAGGATCTCCTGCCAACTGTCCACGGTGAGATCGAAGAAGGGCGTCAGGCCACCGGAAATGCCGGCATTGGCATAGATCGCATCGATGCCGCCGAATGCGGCGACGGCGCGGGCGACATAGGCCTTCACATCCGTCTCCGAGCCCGCATCGGCAGCCATGGCAACGGCCGTGGCGCCGGTGGCGCGAATCTCCGCCGCCACTGCTTCGACCGCCTCCGCTGAGCGGTCGACGAGGAGCACCGAGGCGCCCTCCCTGGCGAAGAGGCGGGCGCTTGCCCGGCCGATGCCGCTCGCCGCACCGGTGACGATGGTGCGCTTGCCCTTGAGCCTGCCCATGCGGTCCTCCCGAGACCTTGCCGCCCGTTTACCGGGCCTTGTCCTCAGCATCCCAGGCCGACAGGACCGTCCGCATCACCGTGACGAGGGCGAGGGGCTGGTCGATCAGCACGTGATGCTGGGCCTCGGGGATTTCGACAAAGAAGGTCCCCGATGGCGCCTGCCGGCGAACGTAGGCCTTCACCTCGTCGGGAAACAGCACCGAATCCGAGCCCCAGGTAACGGCGAGCCGGCAGGTCGCCGCGGCGAGGTCCTCGGCCGGCTCGCGCCTGGTCATCCGCGACCACATGAAGGGGTCAAAGCGCCAGGTCCAGCCGCCGTTGCCGTCCTTCCTGGTCACCTCGCGCAGCGAATGACGGGCGATGTTGTCGACGATGTAGAGGTTCTCCACGGTCTGGGCCGGCATCAGGCGGAAGCGGGCGAGCGCCTGTTCGAAACTGTCGTAGACGAGCGTGTCGCGCGGCTCGCGCGACGAGGGCCGGCCGAAATCGCGCTTCGCCCGCAACTCCTTCGACAGGAAGGGCGAGTCGATGGTGATGAGGCCGCCGATGCGATGGCCGTGCGTCGCGGCGAAGGCCATGGCGGGGAAACTGCCGAAGGAATGGGAGACGACGACCGGCTTGACCGGCCCGGCATCGAGACCGGTCGCATCGATGGTGGCGAGCATCTCGCCCATCAGGTCGTCCATGGAATAGGCCGGGCGCCAGTCGCTTCCGCCCATGCCCGACCAGGACGGGGCGACGACGCGGTGGGTCCGCGCGAAGAAGGGCGCGAGATGGCTCCACCAGTCGGCATGGGCCGAGCCGCCGTGCAGCAGCAGCAGCCCGGGCTTGCCGCGCTCGCCCCAGGCGAGGCACTCGATCGTCACGCCGGCGCCCTGGTGCGTGGAACGCTCGGGCTCCGCGGCGAGGGCCCCGGTGAACCATGGCGGCGCCGGTGGCCTGGCGCCGGCGAAGGCGACCAGGGGTGCGGGGATCGGCTCACTGGCCATGCGGAATTCCCGAAGATGAACCTCTGCGGCCAGCATTCACCCCGCCCCCGACCGTCGCAATAGGCCGAACGGCAGGAGCGGGATGCGGCATGGCCGGGCGAGGCTCCGATCAGCCGGCCTTCTTCAGGTGGCCGAACATGATGGCACGGGCCTCGTCGTCCATCTGCGCCTTGAAGGTGAAGCGGTCCTTCAGGGCGACGGCGCGGGCGGCGGCGGGGCGGGCCGCCACGGCATCGTGCAGCTTCTTGACGTTCGGATAGCGCGACCAGGCGTCGTCGCCGAGGACGAAGGGCAGCATGCGGATCCAGCCCCAGAGTGCCATGTCGACGATGGAATAGGCGCCGCCCACCATCCAGTCGCGGCCGGCGAGATGGGCCTCGACCACCTTCAGGTGGCGGTCGGCCTCGTACTGGTAGCGGTCATGGGCATAGGGCACCGGCTCGGGGGCGAAATGCCGGAAATGCACCGCCTGGCCGAAATAGGGGCCGATACCGGTGGCGACGAACATCAGCCAGGACAGGAGCTCGCCACGCGCCTTGGCGTCGGAGGCCGGGGGAATGAACTGGCCGCTCTTCTCGGCGAGATAGAGCAGGATGGCGTTGGAATCGAAGACCACAGCATCGCCGTCGACGATGGCCGGCACCTTGCCGTTGGGACTGATGGCGAGATAGCCGGGCGCGAACTGGGCGCCGGTGCGGGTGTCGACCGCGACAGGCTCATAGGCGAGACCGGTCTCCTCGAGAAGGAGCGCGACCTTGGTCGGGTTGGGCGAGCCGTTGAAGTAGAAGCGGATCATCGGGGGACCTTTCGTGAACCGGCCGTCAGCCGGCGGACATGGTGAGCGGCGGCCCGATATCGTCGGGGATCGGGCAGATATAGGGCGTGGCTTTGGTGCGGCGGGCAAGGTCCGCCTTGGCGGCAGCCATGAGCGCTGGATCGCTGAGGACCGCCACCCCGGTCGCGGCCATGGCTTTCGCCACCTGGACCATGGCCTTGTGGGCGGCGGGCGTCTTGCCCTGGGCCACCACCTGCCAGGTGTGGAACGGCGTGCCGACGGCGACGGTGGGCGCATGGGCCTGCACGGTCGGCACCACCCAGCTGACGTCGCCGACATCGGTGGAGCCGATGAAGGGATTGCGCCTGGCGTCGAGCGGCACGGTGAAGTCGGCCAGCGGCTTGTCTTCCGGCTCGAGTCCGATGGCGCGATAGACGCTGGCGATATCCTGCGGCGTCAGGGTCGCCTGGATCTGCCGGGCGAAATCCTGGTCGGTCTCGTCGAAATGCGGCGGGCCGAGATCTTCCATCACGCCCTGCAGCGCCTCTTCCAGCGGCGTGTTGCCGAGAATGTTGGAGACAGCGGAGATGATCTTCACCTCCATCTTCGTCTCGGTCATCAGCGCTGCGCCCTCGGCGATCTTCTTCACCCGCCCGACCAGTTCGAGCATTCCGGGAAGATCCCGGGCGCGGATCGAGTAGCGCACGCGCGCGTGCGCCTGCACGACGTTCGGCGCGATCCCGCCGGTGTCGAGGAGCGCGTAATGCACCCGCGCGTCCGAGGGCATATGTTCGCGCATGTAATTGACGCCAACATTCATCAGTTCAACCGCATCGAGCGCCGAGCGGCCGAGATGGGGCGACGCCGCCGCATGGGCCGCCTTGCCGGTGAAGATGAAGTCGGCGCGGGTATTGGCCAGCGACAGCGGCGGCGCGACCTCCCACCAACTGCCGGGGTGCCAGGTGATGGCGACGTCGGCGTCCGCGAAGGCGCCAGCGCGCACCATGAAGGCCTTCGCCGCACCGCCCTCTTCCGCCGGGCAGCCGTAGTAGCGGACCCGTCCGGGAATGCCGTTCTCGGCGAGCCAGTTCTTCATGGCGGTGGCCGCCAGCAGCGCCGCCGAACCGAGGAGATTGTGGCCGCAGCCATGGCCGTGGCCGCCGGTCTCGACCGGACGATGCTCGGCGACGCCCGCCTCCTGGCTGAGGCCCGGCAGGGCGTCATATTCGCCGAGGAAGCAGATGACCGGTCCACCCTCGCCCGCCTCGCCGATGACGGCGGTCGGGATGCCGGCGGCATTCTCGGTGACGCGGAAACCCTCGGCCTTCAGCTGGGCGGTATGCTCGGCACAGGAGCGCGCCTCGGTGTAGCAGACCTCCGGCATCCCCCAGACGCGGTCGGAAAGCGCGATGAGACGGCCCGATGCCGCATCAACCTGACGCCACAGGTCGCTTCTGTTGTCCATGATGCCCTCGGGGTCGATCAGCCAGCGCGCATATCACTGCCGCGCCGGAGCGAAGTCCAGCGCGCCTTTGCATGGTTGCCCCCACCGCCCGCGGACCGCCGGGACGAGCGCCGGCGGTCTCCGCGCCGGCTCACGCCGCCTTGGCGCGGGCGTCGTGCTTGGCCAGCCGGTCGAAAAGGTAGTCGACCTCGGCGCGGGCCTTGGCCGACAGCGGCGCACTGGGCTTGCGCTGGGCGTCGGAAGCGATGACGCCGCGCTTCTTCATGAGGTACTTGCGCACGGCGAGGCCCGCCCCCGGCTGCTGCTCGTAGCGGATCAGCGGCAGATGGGCGTCGAAGAGATCATGGGCGGCGTCGCGCTTGCCGGCCTTCTGCAGCTTCACCACGTCCACCAGCATGTCCGGGAAGGCATAGCCGGTCATGGCACCGTCGGCGCCGCGCTCGCATTCGAAGTCGAGGAAGAGGCCGCCATTGCCGCAGAGGATGGAGACATGGCGCATGGAGCCGTCAGCCTCGTAGCCGCGCAGGGTCGAGATCTTCTCCAGGCCCGGCCAGTCCTCGTGCTTCAGCATCACGCAGGAGGGCAGTTCCTGGATGATGGAGCGGATGACCTTCGGGCTCATCACCACCGAGAAGGTGATGGGGAAATCCTGGATGCAGAAGGGCACGTCGTCGCCGATCGCATCCACCGCCTGCTTGTAATAGCCGATGATCTGGTCGTCGGTGCGCAGCGTGTTGGGCGGGGCGATCATGACGCCGGCAGCGCCGGCATCCATCACCGTGCGGGCGAGCGAGCGCATGGCGGCGAAGCCCGGCGCCGAGACGCCGACGATGACCGGCATGGAAGGGCCGGCGCGCTGGATGATCTGCTTCGAGATGGCGACCGATTCCTCGGCGGCGAGCTTGGGCGCCTCGCCCATCACACCGAGGATGGTGAGGCCGTCGGCGCCGCAGGCACGGTAGAAATCGACCATGGAATCCGTCGACTTCTCGTCGATGCGGCCGTCCTCATGGAAGGGCGTCGCCGCGATCACATAGACGCCGCTGGCGGTCGTCAGTTCCGTTCCGTTCGCCTTCATGGCTTTTATCCTCTCGAGGGGGCGCGTTTCGACGCTGCCGATGCCATGGAACGAGGGTGCCGGTCAAAGCCGGCCGTCGCAAGGCTTCCATGCCGGCTCGCTCACGGCAGCGCCACGAAGGGGTCGGCGAAGCGCACCGCGCTCGCCTGCACCTCCTTAAGGAAGGCGCGCACCACGCGCTTCGGCGGCTGCCCCCGTGCCGTCAGGGCGAAGGCGTGGATCGGCACCCGCGGGCTGAGCGGCCGGAACACGAGGTCGTAGCGACCGCCGACCACGGCGAAGGAATCGACCACGGCGACGCCCACCCCGCTCTCGGCCAGAAGGCAGGCCGTGCCGCTGTAGCGCGTCTCGATCATCACCCGCTCCTGCAGCGCCGGGGTCCAGAAACCCTGGTTGAGGGCAAAGCCGAGCGGCGTGCCAGGCTCGAACCCGATGAGGCGGTGGGCCGCGAGATCGGCTGCCGAAATCTCCGAACGGTCGGCGAGCGGATGGTCGGGCGGGCAGACGCAGACCATCTGTCCCGTGCAGATGGCGGTGGCCTCGATGCCCGGGCGCGGCTGCGGCGAGAGCGAGAAGCCGAGATCGACGAAGCCCGTCTCGACAGCCTCCACCACGCCGGGCGTCCGCCTGACGTCGAAGAAGACGTGCATGTCCGGCCGGTTCGCGAGAAAGGCCTTCAGCGCGCGCGGCACCAGGGCGTTGGCCAGAGCCGGCGTCGAGAGGACCCGCAGGCTCCCCGTCCGCGTGTCGCGCAGGTCCTTCAGCTTCTGGGAGAAGGCGCGGTAGAGCGAGAAGATCGGCTCCGAGCCGCGCATCACCTCCTGCGCCTCGGCGGTCGGAACCAGGCGATTGCCGATCCGGTCGAAGAGCGGCAGTCCGAGCTGGGCCTCGATTTGCCTGATGGCGTTGGAGACGGCCGGCTGCGAAATGGCCAGCGCCTCAGCCGCGCCGACGGTGGTCTGGCAGCGGATGACCTCCCGGAAGATTTCCAGTTGCCGCAGATTGAGCATGGTCGGGCCCTCGTGCCCATGGAGCGGGCAATATAATCAACGATTATATTCCAGGCCTCATTATTCATCGTAAATGATATTGAGGTGGCCTTTTTTGCGTGGTTACGTTGGGATCCACCGCCGTCACAACGGTTTCGCAACAGAGGGTTTCCATCATGCTCCGCCATATTCTCGCCGCCGCAGGCCTCGCGGCGCTCATGACCGGACCGGCCCTGGCCCAGGCGCCCATCAAGACCGCGGTCGACGGCACCTTCGCCCCGCATGCCTTCCCGAACCTCGCCGGCGGCGGCATCCAGGGCTTCAACGTCGACCTCGCCAACGAGATCGGCAAGCGCCTCGGCCGGCCCATCGAGATCACCTCGACTCAGTTCTCCGGCATCATCCCGGCGCTGAATGCCGGAACCTACGACTTCGTCATGGCACCGGTGACGGCGACGCCCGAGCGCGCCACGAGCATGCTGTTCACGGAAGGCTATCTCGATACCGACTTCCGGCTCATCACCCGCCGCGGCGATGCGCCTGTCACCAACCTCGCTTCGCTGCGCGACAAGGTCGTCTCCGTGAATCGCGGCTCAGCCTACGAGAGCTGGGCGAAGTCGATGGAGGCGAGCGTCGGCTGGAAGGTGGAAGCCTTCGGCACTCAGACCGACGCCGTGCAGGCGGTCATCGCCGGCCGCGCAGTCGCCAACATCACCGCCGAGACGGTCGCCGCCTTCGCCGTGCGAAACAATCCGCAGATCAAGATCGACTACCTGCACAAGACCGGTTTGGTCTGGGCGGTGCCGGCGCGCAACGGCGACACCGCCACCCGTGACATGGTCGAGAACGCCATCGAGTGCATCAAGAAGGACGGCACCATGGCGAAGATCTTCGAGAAGTGGTTCGGCATCGCGCCGCGTCCGGATTCGGCCGCTGCCACCATCTTCCCCGGCTCGGGCGTTCCCGGCCTTCCGGGCTATGACGCGACCGCCCGCGAGCCGCGCTGCTGATGTCGGCACTGCTCGACGTCCGGGGCCTGAGAAAGAGCTTCGGCACCACCGAAATCCTGCGCGGCATCGACTTTTCCGTCGCCGCGCGGGAGCTGGTCTTCATCATCGGGCCGTCGGGCTCGGGCAAGTCGACCATGCTGCGCTGCTGCAACAGGCTGGAGGAACCCACTGCCGGCCAGGTGGTCGTGGACGGCGTCGACCTGATGGCGCGAGGCAGCGACATGAACGCGATGCGCCGTCAGTTCGGCATGGTCTTCCAGGCCTTCAACCTCTACCCGCACATGACGGCGCTCGGGAACGTCACGCTGGCCCTGCGCAAGGTGCTCGGCAAGAGTCGGGATGAAGCCGAGGCGATCGGCCTCGCCGCCCTCGATCGGGTGGGCCTCAAGGAAAAGGCACCGAGTTATCCGTCCGAGCTCTCGGGCGGCCAGCAGCAGCGCGTGGCGATCGCCCGGGCGCTGGCGCTGGAACCGAAGATCATGCTCTTCGACGAGCCGACTTCGGCGCTCGATCCGGAACTCGTCGGTGCGGTGCTCGGCGTGATGCGCGACCTCAAGGCCTCGGGCATGACCATGGTCGTCGTCAGCCACGAGATGCGCTTCGCCCGCGACGCCGCCGACCGCATCGTCTTCATGGCGGACGGCCAGATCCTCGAGCAGGGCACGCCGGCGGAGATCTTCGGCAACCCGCAGCATCCCCGGACACGGGACTTCGTCGGGGAGCTGTCGCGGTGAAGGTTTCGGATCGCCTGGCGCGGACTGACGGGAATGGCCCCACCCGCACCCTCCCCTCGCTGTCGCGAGGAGAGGGGGACTTCGGCGTCCCGCCGTATCGCCGACGGCCGAGCCAGGCTCGACCGGAGCATGAAGGGCTAAGCGTCAAAGTCCCCCTCCCCGCCGAGCGGAGCGAGACGGGGAGGGTTCGGGTGGGGCATGTCCACGCGAAGGCCGGACCCGACCGGGGCTGCCGCACATGACCGGTCTGGAGCGCTTCCAGGAAGCCTTCCTGAAGCCGGAACTGATCGCCCGCTACTGGCCCGACATCCTCTCGGGCGTCGCCGTGACGCTGCAGATCGCCGTGGCGGTGGTGATCACCGGCCTTGCCCTCGGCCTCGTCCTCGCGGTGATCCGCAGCTACCGCTCGCGCCTCGCCAATGCGCCGATCATCGTCTTCGTCGACGTGTTCCGCGCCCTGCCGCCGCTGGTCGCCATCCTCATCGTCTATTTCGGCCTGCCCAGTCTCGGCATCAACATTTCCGGCTTCGCTGTGCTCTGGCTGGTGCTGTCGCTGGTGCTGGCGGCCTTCGCCGAGGAGATCTTCTGGTCGGGCATCGTCTCGGTGCGCAAGGGCCAGTGGGAGGCTGCGCGCTCCACCGGGCTCAGCCACTGGCAGACCATGACGTCGGTAATCCTGCCGCAGGCGATCCGCATCTGCGTACCGCCGCTGACCAACCGCACCATCGCGGTGACCAAGAACACCGCGCTGGGCACGGTGATCGGCGTCGGCGAGATCATGAACGAGGGCACGTCGGCCATGTCGCTGTCAGGCAATGCGACGCCGCTGATGATGGCCGCCGTGGCTTATATCCTCATCTTCGTGCCTGTCGTCGTCCTCGGCTCGTGGATCGAACGGCGCTTCGCCTGGAAGAGGGCGTGATGGAGATCTTCCTCTTCCAGTTCCTCAACTTCGACATCATGCGGCAGGCCTGGCCGATCATTTTCGGCGGCGCGCAGATGACGCTGCTGCTGTGCCTCGCCGTCATTCCGCTCGGCCTCGCCGGGGGGCTGATGGTGGCGACGGGGGCGATGTCGCGCTCGCGGGCGCTGCGCCTCGCCACGCGGGCCTATGTCGACTTCTTCCGCGCCGTGCCGCCACTCGTGCTGCTGATCATCATCTATTCCGGCCTGCCCTTCGCCGGCATCCGCATGTCGCCCTTCATGGCGGTCTGCGTCGCCTTCTTCCTCAACGCCTCGTCCTTCTACGGCGAGATCTTCCGTGCCGGCATCGAATCCGTCGGCAAGGGACAATGGGAGGCGGCGCGCTCCACCGGGCTCACCTGGGTGCAGACCTACCGGTCCGTCGTGCTGCCGCAGGCGACGCGCAACGTGCTGCCGGACCTCGTCTCCAACACGGTGGAGGTGATCAAGCTGACGTCCATCGCCTCGGTCGTGTCCTTCACCGAGCTCCTCTATGCCGCCGACATGGCCCGAAGCGTGACCTACAACACCTCGCCCATCGTCCTTGCCGCCTTCCTCTATCTCATCGTCCTCTGGCCCATCGTGCGGCTCGTCAGCCGGCTCGAACACCGGCTCGGACACTAGAGGCCCTTTCCAGGAGACCCTTCATGGCCCGTATCGTCACCGTCGCCGCAGCGCAGCTCGGCCCCATCCAGAAGGCCGAGAGCCGCGCCAGCGTGGTGGCCCGCATGATCGCGCTGATGGAGGAGGCCAAGGCCAAGGGCGCCACCTTCATCGTCTATCCCGAACTGGCGCTGACCACCTTCTTCCCGCGCTGGTACGAGGAGGACCGCGCGAAGATGGACGACTGGTTCGAGGCCTCCATGCCCAATGCGGCGACGCAGCCGCTCTTCGACAAGGCCAGGGCTTTCGGCATGGCGATGAGCTTCGGCTATGCCGAGCTGACGCCCGACGGGCACCATTTCAACACCTCGATCCTGGTCGACAAGGCCGGCACCATCATCGGCAAATACCGCAAGACCCACCTGCCCGGCCATGTGGAGTTCGATCCCGAGCGCACGCACCAGCATCTCGAGAAGCGCTATTTCGAGCCGGGTGACACCGGCTTCCCGGTCTGGCGCTTCGAGGGTGGGCTGATGGGCATGGCGATCTGCAACGACCGGCGCTGGCCCGAGACCTACCGGGTGATGGGCCTGCAGGGCGTCGAGATGGTGGTGCTCGGCTTCAACACGCCGTCGGTCAATTCGCAGCGCGCCGGCGAGGGCATGGAAGACCGGCTGTTCCACCACCGCCTGTCCTGCCAGGCCGGCGCCTACCAGAACGCCACCTGGGTCGTCGCCGTCGCCAAGGCGGGCACGGAGGACGGCAACCACCTGATGGGCGGTACGCTGATCGTCGATCCCAACGGCAAGATCGTCGGCGAACTGCCGCACGAGGACGACGGCGTGCTCGTGGTGCCCTGCGATCTCGACGACACCGTCTTCGGCAAGGAGACGATCTTCGACTTCAAGCGCCATCGCCGCATCGAGCATTACGGCCTGATCACCGAGCGCGTCGGCGTCGGCGAACCGCTGGGGCGCTGATCGCCCGCGGCCGCGCCACGGACGGCGCCTGCCTTGCACGGAGGCAGGCTGCCGCATCCGAATCCAGTGGCCGCTTCGCCTGCCGCCGCAATTGTGGCGTTATTTCAGGGATTTACGCCGGCTGTCCGGCTGGCACATGAATTGTATGCACTGTCCTTCAGGTGACCGAACCTGGAGGCCGTCATGGCGCGCAAGACCCTCACGAGCAGTGCCTTTTCCCGCCGGACCATCCTGAAGGGTGCGGCCCTGGCGGCCGGCGCGGCGACCCTGCCGGGCGCTGCCGGCGCCCAGGCGACCAGCGCACCGCTGCGCATCGGCATCTCGCTCTCCGACGTACCGCGCATGTGGGGCGGGCCGGAGGGCGGCTTCGAGGGCCTGCGCTTCGGCGCCTATATGGTCTTCGACGCGCTGGTCAACTGGGACATGACCAAGGCCGATCAGCCGTCGGGCCTGACGCCCGGTCTCGCGACCAAATGGGAGATCGACCCTGCCAACCGGCAGCGCTGGATCATCACCCTGCGCGAGGGCGTCACCTTCCACGACGGGACGGCCTTCGATGCCGATGCCGTCATCTGGAACTTCGATTCCATCTTCAAGGCGGACGCCCCGCAGTTCCACCAGCCGCGCGTCGGGCTCGTGCGCTCGCGCCTGTCGTCGATTGCCGGCTACACGAAGATCGACGCCAGGACGATCGCCGTGACCACCAACGTCGTCGACGGCATGCTGCCCTATCAGCTCGCCTATCTGTGGTTCGTCAGCCCGGCGCGGCTCGCCGAACTCGGCGGCGACTGGCAGAGGTTCACCCAGCGCCCGGCCGGCACCGGTCCCTACAAGGTCGTCTCCGTCACGCCGCGCGAGCGGGTCGAGCTGGAAGCCAACGCCGCCTATTGGGACAAGTCCCGCGTGCCGAAGACGCAGCGCACCGTGCTGCTGCCGATCCCCGACGCCAATGCCCGTATCGCATCCCTTCGCTCCGGCACGATCGACATCGCGGAAACGCTGCCGCCTGACGCCATTCCCTCCCTGAAGTCGGCGGGCTTCCAGGTGGTCCAGAACTCCTACCCCCACATCTGGGCCTGGCGGCTCAACGTCAATCCCGGCACACCCTTCGCCGACGTTCGGGTGCGACGGGCGGCGAACCTCGCCATCGATCGCGACAGCATGGTGCAACTGCTCTCCGGCACGGCGCTGCCGGCCAAGGGCAAGGTCCTGCCCGGCGATCCCTGGTTCGGCAAGCCGAGCTTCGACATCCGCCATGATGTCGCGGCGGCGAAGCGGCTGATGACGGAAGCCGGCTACGGACCCGCCAAACGGCTGGAGGTCGTCGCGGTCATCGCGTCCGGCGGCGGCGGGCAGATGGTGCCGCTGCCGATGAACGAAATGATCCAGGAGAACCTCAAGGAGATCTGGATCGACGTGAAGTTCGAGGTGGTGGACTTCACCACCATCATCAACATGCTGCGCGGCGGCACGCGCACCGACCAGCAGAAGGGCTTCCACGCGCTCAACATCGCAATCCCCTCCATCGACCCGACGACCGGCTGGGTGATCTACGATTCGACCCTCACCGCGCCACGTGGCGTCAACTGGGGCTGGTACAACAACCCGGCCATCGATGCGCAGATCAAGGTGATGCGCGAGGCCTTCGATCCGGCAGCGCAGAACGAGGCGATGGGCAAGCTGCACGCGCTGCTGGTCGACGACGCCGCGGCGCTGTTCGTCGTGCATGACCTCAACCCGCGTGGCCTCTCCGCCCGGGTGAAGGGCTTCGTCCAGGCGCGCAACTGGTTCCAGGACTACACGCCGGTGACCGTGGGGCCGGCGGCATAGGGGCCAGATCGGCGGTTTTTGAGGGCGTCGCGGACACGACGCCGACCCCAAAGCGTCATGACCGGGCTCGTCCTGGCCATGACGCCGAGGGCCGAGAGGTCTTCCCTCGTCAGGCCATCAGCTCCGCCGTCTCAGACCCTGAGCTTCTTCAACTGCGCCAGAAGCCCCGCGGTGGAGGAATCGAGCCCGGACATATCGGTGCTGCGGCCGGCGACGAGCGGCTCGAGCCGGGTCGCGAGTTCCTTGCCGAGTTCGACGCCCCACTGGTCGAAGGCGTTGATGCCAAGGACGGCGGCCATGACGAAGACCTTGTGCTCGTAGAGCGCGACAATCATGCCGAGCGTCGCCGGATCGAGCTTGCGGTAGAGGAAGGTGGTCGAGGGCCGATCGCCGGGAAAGACCCTGTGGGGGGCAAGGCGTTCGGCCTCGGCCTTGCCCATGCCGCGGTCGATCAACTGGTCGCGTGCCTCCTGGAAACTGCGGCCCCGCATCATCGCCTGGCTCTGGGCGAGGCAATTGGCGATCAGCAGGTCGTGATGCTTGCGGCCGCGCTCGTGCGGCGAGGCGGCGACGAGGAAGTCGCAGGGCACGACTTCGGTGCCCTGGTGCAGGAGCTGGAAGAAGGCGTGCTGGCCGTTGGTGCCCGGTTCGCCCCAGAGGATGGGTCCGGTCGGCCGCGTCACCGCTTTGCCGGCGAGCGTCACGCCCTTGCCGAGGCTCTCCATGTCGACTTGCTGGAGATGGGCCGGCAGGCGGGCGAGCCGCTGGTCGTAGGGAAGCACCGCATGGCTGGAATAGCCCCAGACGTTGCGGTGCCAGAGGCCGAGGAGACCCATGACGACGGGCATGTTGCGCTTCAGGGGGGCGGTGCGGAAATGCTGGTCGACGCGCTCCGCCCCGGCGAGGAAGGCCGTGAACTGGCGCGGCCCGATGGCGATCATCAGCGCGAGTCCGACCGCCGACCACACCGAATAGCGCCCGCCCACCCAGTCCCAGAAGCGGAACATGCTGGCCTCGGCGATGCCGAAGGCGTTGACGGCGGACAGATTGGTCGAGACGGCCGCGAAATGATGGCCGACAGCGCCGTCGCCGAGGGCCTGCGCCACCCAGATTCGCGCCGTCTGCGCATTGGTCATGGTCTCCACCGTCGTGAAGGTCTTGGAGACGACGACGAAAAGCGTGCGCGCGGGATCGAGGCCCTTCAGCGTGTCCGCCATATGGGCGCCGTCGACGTTGGAGACGAAACGGATGGCGAGGCCGCGCCGGACATAGGGAGCCAGCGCATGGGCCGCCATGGCCGGCCCGAGGTCGGAGCCGCCGATGCCGATGTTGACGATGGCGGTGAAGCGCTTGCCGGTGGCACCGCGCAGCGCGCCGGTGCGCACGGCCTCGGCGAAAGCGAAGCACCGCTCACGCTCGGCCGCGACCTCGGGCATGACGTCGCGCCCGTCGGTGAGCATGGGCGCACCGGAGAGGTTGCGGAGCGCAACGTGCAAGGCGGCACGATCCTCGGTGACGTTGATGCGCTCGCCGGCGAACATCGCGTCGCGCTTGCCCTCGACACCGGCAGCCGCAGCGAGGTCGACAAGAAGCCGCATCGTCGTCGCCGAGACGCGCGTCTTCGACCAGTCCATCAGCAGCGGGCCGAGCTTCAGGGAGAAACGCTCAAACCGCCTGGGATCTTCGTCGAACATTTCCGGCAGCGACATCACCATCAAAGCGCGACGGTTGGCTTCGAGCGCCTCGAAGGCGCGGGTGACGGCATCGGTCATCAAGGAAGGTCCATCGGCAGGCGGCAGGCGAAGTATGGCAGGCGAAATACGGCAGGCGGAGCGACCATCGTCGGCCATCGTGACCACATCATGATCAACCGGAAGCGGGCACGATCCGATCGTGGTTTGCAGCGGAAGGCCCGGCGAAACCGGCGAAACCGTCCACCACCGCCGCATAGACCTGCCGCTTGTAGGGCACGACCAGCGCGGGAAGGACCGCCAGCCGCTCCCAGCGCCAGGCATCGAACTCCGCCGCCTCTCCCGTCTGCGGCGAGGTGAGGTCGATCTCGCTGTCGGCGCCGGCGAAGCGGAAGGCGAACCAGACCTGGCTCTGACCGCGCCAGCGGCCGAGCCGGTGCGGCGGGCCGTGATAGGGCGGCCAGTCATAGGCGACGGGCTGGTGGAGCTGGCCAAGCAGCCGGGCCGAGGTCACACCCGTTTCCTCGTAGAGTTCACGCCGTGCTGCCGTTTCCAGGTCCTCACCGGGGTCGGTTCCCCCTTGCGGCATCTGCCACTCGAAGCCGGGATAGATGACCTCGGGACCATCGTCGCCGATGCGGCGGGCGATCAGAACCAGGCCCTGCGCATTGAACAGAGCAATCCCGACATTGGACCTGTAGGCTGCGTCAGCACCGCGCATACGTATAAACACGCATGAATTGCCCCTCCCGGACATGGTCATTGGTATCATGACACACACTCGAGGAGGGAACCTCAACGCGATGTCCAGACCCCTTGCCATCACCCGGCATGATCGCATCCGCATGATGCTTGCGGAAGCCGGCACGGTCACGGTTTCCGGACTCGCCGCCACGCTCGACGTCTCGCGAGAGACGATCCGTCGCGACCTGAAGCTGTTTGCCGATCGCGGCGAGGTCACCATCGTGCATGGCGGCGCCTCGCAGCGCGGTAGCGACAACCGGACCCAGATGCCGCGGATCGCCGAGAATCCCTCCGGCCGTTCGGCCATTGCCCGCGCCGCCGCGGCGCTGGTCGAGAACGGCAGCGTCGTGCTGCTTGATTCCGGCGCCACCGCGCTGGCAGTGGCCTCCGCCCTCGCCGGCAAGTCCCGCCTGACCGTCATCACCAACGGCATCGCCAATGCGGCCCTGCTCTCCCAGGTGCCCGGTATTCGGGTGGTGATGCTCGGCGGTGAAGTCGATGCGGCGAGCGACGGCGCCGTCGGCATCGACACCATGGCCATGCTCCGCAACTACCGCGTCGACATCGCCTTCATCGCGGTGGGAGGCATGGCCGCCGACGGTCAGCCGACGGATTTCAGCCGCGTCTGGGCCGAACAGCGCAAGCTGATGATCGCCGCAGCCAAGCGCGCCTATTTCCTCGTCGATTCCTGCTCCATCGAGCGCGAGACTCCGGTGCGTATCGAGGGCGCGGATGCCGCCACCGGGATCATCGTCGACCAGCGCCCGACAAAGGCGCTGGCAAAAGCGCTGACCGACCGGGGCCTCGAAATGCTGGTGGGCGCCTGAGCCGTCAACGGCCGGCGGCGACGGGCAGGTCGGCTGCCGTGAGCTCGGCCGTCGCGTAGAAGATCAGAAGCGCGAAGAGGATCTGCCGTCCGCAGGAGGTGCGGAAGGCCTCACCCGCCAGAACGTCGCCGCGCTGCATCAGGCGGACATGCTTGAATCGGCAGGCGAGAGCGCCGAGCACCATGGCGCCGACGAGGGCGGTCTTGGCGAGCACCGCCCAGCCATAGCCGGTCCTTACCAGGGCGGCGGGCGAGCCGGCGAGGACGAGCGCCAGGGCAACCCCGGTCGCGACAGCGAGACCCGCGAAGACCATGGCGAAGCGGGACCAGGCGAGAATGGTCTCGGACGCCGTGCGCGGGTCGCGCCGCCGGGCAACGCTGCGCAACGGAAACAGGCTGCCGAACCAGAAGGCCGCTGCGGCGCCGTGAACGAGGCTGAGGGCGATCAGTTCCTGACGACGGCCATGAGCCCCCGCATGACCTGCGAGCGCCGGCGCGAGGCAGACCAGCAGGGCGCCGGCCGTCGCCAGCCCGGCTCCCCATGCGGTCCGCACGCGGGCGAAGAGCAGCAGGGCGAGACCGGCCAGCAGGGTGAAGGCGGCATCGCCGAAGGGCGAGCGGGCGATCTCGGGGTAGAGTTGCCAGCGGCCCATGCCCGCACCGACGCCGGTCAGCGCAGCCGCGCGGAAGGGCCAGAGAGCCGCGCTCGAAACGAGGGCGACAGCGACGAAGAGAACGAGCCAGCGCCGGGCGGCGCGGGCCTCCTCGAAGGTGAGCCTCTCGCTGAGAAAGACGAGGAACAGCGCCGCGCCGGCCGCACCCAGAGCGCTCGCCGTGGCGATGGCCCGCACGAGCACCGCCACACCGCGTACCGGATCGCCCGCCCCCTGCCAGAACTCGAGAATCATCGCCGCTTCCCCGGGGTCAGATTGGGCTGCGGCGGAACCTCCATGCAAGGGCCGCCGTCGCCGAGAAGGAGAGGATGGCGATGACGAAGAGCAGCCAGAAACCCGCCACGGGACCCGATGTATCGAGCACGGCGGCATAGGCGGTCGGCGCCGCCGCGGTGACGATCAGGCCCGGCGTCGCGATGGAGGCGAGGACGCCGGCATAGCCGCTCTTGCCGAAGAGGACGAGGGGGACAGCCCCTTTCACGATGGTGGCGAGACCGACAGAAATGCCGAAGAGCACGTTGAAGGCGAAGAAATAGGGCACGCCGACCCCGCCGATCGCCAGCGGCAGGAAGGCCAGCACCATCACGCCGGTGGAGATGTTGGCGAAGAGGAAGGGATCGAGATTGCGGCCCCAGATGATCTCCGCGAGACGCCCGAGCGTCTGGAAGACACCGCGCAGCGACGAGATCCACACCGCCATGGCCGCCCCCATGCCCATCGCCACCACGGCGGGGATGAGATGGACGGACAGGGCGGTGGTGATGAAGGAATTGGCCGCCATGGCGATGGTGAGCATCAGGATCGCGAAGGAGCGCTGTGCCGCCGGAACCAGCGGCTCCGGATCGGACTCGCCGGCCCCGTTGCCCTCGCTGCCACCGATCGGGGTGCCGAAGCGCGGCAGCAGCAGGTGCAGCGGCGTGCAGATGACGAGCACGGCCAGGGCACAGACCATCCAGGCGCCGCGCCAGCCGATGGCCTCGTTGGCATAGTGGCAGATCGGCCAGAAGATGCTCGAGGCGAGGCCGCCGAACAGGGTCAGGACGGAGATCGGCCGGCGCGCCCGCATGCCGTAGATCTCGACCAGCATGGCGAAGGCGGCGTCATAGAGCGTCAGGCGCGAGGCGAAGCCGAGCACGATCCATGCAGCAATATAGACCACCGGATCATTGACCTGCGAGAGCATCAGCAGGCCGATGCCGCCGACGATGGAGCCCAGCGTCAGGGTATATCGTCCGCCGCGCCGCTCGATCAGCTGCGCCACCGGTTTCGACACGATGCCGCCGACGAGCAGCGACAGCGAGAAGCCGGCAAAGATGAAGGTGAAGCTCCAGCCGAGCTCGGCCACCATGGGCTTGGCCAGCACGGAGATGCCGTAGAAGATCGTGCCCCAGGAGATGATCTGCGTGAGGCCGAGGGCGGAGATGATGAAGGGGAACGATGCGCGCATGATGATGCCGGGATGCTGAAAGCGGAAAGCGGCCCCGGTCAATCCGGGGCCGCCGCGCCTCAGTCCTGCGTTTCCAGCACGCGCGCCGCGGCGGTTCCACCCCCACAGCAGGATTGCGCCTTGCCCGGCTCTGTCGTCGCGCCGCCGATGCGGTCGGTGGAACAGACGCCCGTCTCCGGCAGCACCAGCCGGACGTCGGCGGCCGCCCTGTCGTCACCGGCGAGATGCGCGACGATCGAACGGACCTGTTCATGCCCCGTCGCCATCAGGAAGGTCGGCGCGCGGCCGTAGCTCTTCATGCCGGCGATGAAGTACCCGGCATCCGGATGGGCGAGAGCGGCATGGCCATGCGGGCGCACCGTGCCGCAGGAGTGCTGGTTCGGATCGATCAGCGGGGCGAGCGCCACCGGACATTCCAGCGCCGGATCGAGGGCGAGGCGCAGTTCCGCGGCGAGGCCGTGATCGGGGCGGAAGCCGGTGGCGACGACGAGTTCGTCGACCTCGAGGCGATCGCCGCCATCGGTGACGATGGCCAGCGCCCCCTCCGCCGCCGCGAGGCGCGCGACGCGGATGCCGGTGCGCACCGCGATGCGCCCGGAGGCGACGAGGCCGCCCATGGTGGTGGCGAGGGCGCCGCGCTCGGCCAGTTGGTCATCGGCACCGCTGCGATAGGCGCTCTCGACGCTGTCGGCCCGCAAGAGCCAGACGATCGACGTGCCCGGGGCTTCGGCGGCGATCCGCCCGAGATCGAGGAGGGTTCCGATGGCAGAATGGCCCGACCCCAGGACGGCGACACGGCGGCCGGCATATCGCGCGCGCGCCTGCCCCAGCACGTCCGGCATCGCATAGGCGATGTGGGCGGCGACGGCCGGTTCGGTCTCGCCGAGCGCTCCGAGCCCGCCCGAGAGCGCGCGGTTGGGATGCGACCAGGTGCCGGAGGTGTCGATCACGGCACGGGCGAGCATCTCCGTCTCGCCGGCCGCTGAACGGAGGCGGACGAGAAAAGGACGCGCCTCGCGGCCGGCATCGCGCACCCGGTCGGTACCGGCCCGCGCCACGGCGACGACCTCGGCATCCGTCTGCAGGTGCGGCACGATGGCCGGATGGGCTGCCAGCGGGGCGAGATAGTCGCGGATGAGTTCGCCACCCGTGGGGTGGACATCCTCCGGCGGGCGGCGCCAGCCCGTTTCGGCGAGCAGCCGGGCCGCGGCATCGCTGACGTTGAACCGCCATGGCGAGAACAGTCGCACATGGGCCCAGGCGGACACCGCGCCGGCGGCGGCCGGTGCCTTCTCGATGATCCGGAAGGGGATGTTGCGCTCCGCCAGTTCGGCCGCCGCAGCGAGGCCGACCGGGCCGGCACCGATCACCACGACCGGGAGGCCGTCATGCATCGTCATGTTTCTCATCACCTGCTCCTTTTATCATTCCGGAATTTTCGAAATAAAATGCCGGATGTCCCCGGTCCGCATCCCGCTTCATCCGCATGTGGTTGTCTCGCACGGCGCCGTCATGGCATCCGCGCAGCATTCGGCGGCGAGGAAGGCGACGAGTTGTTCCATCACGTCGTAGTGCGCCCGGCAGCGCAGCACCGTTCCCTCGCGCGTCTGGCCGGCGAGACCGCAGGCGCAGAGCTTGGCGAGATGGTGCGAGAGGGTCGAGGCCGGGATGCCGATGGCGTCCTGCAGCTTGCCGACGGGAGTGCCGGCGTGACCGGCCCGCACCAGCGCCCGATAGATGGCAAGGCGGGTCGGGTTGCCGAGGGCTTCCAGCCGGTTCGCCTGGGTCAGAATGTCCATGGCCGCAGACTGCCGCCGCTTCCGGTCAGCGTCAACATCTATTTTGAAATTTCTCGAAATACGGGAGTGTGGGTCAGCAATTGTGGAAGCCGGCGCCGGGAATCGGTGCAGGCATGAGGACACCGAGGAGGCGCGGAGCCGGCGCCGGCTCCATGACGATGGCGGATCCCTCCGGAAAGGCCTGGCCGCCGGCCGCCTCCCCGAAGAGCATCATCGCCGGCGTGCGGTGACCGACGAGGATGCGGTTCGCGCCGGCCGGCACCGGGTCGGCCATCAGCCGGCGATGTTCGGAGAGCACCCAGCCAAGGCGCGACCCGGCGAAATCGTCGGCCGTCAGTCCGTCGATGACGGCCACCTGCCCGGCGCCGAAGGCCTCTTCCGCCGTGTCCCTGGCGCGGAAGACGGGACCCGCGAGGACCGGAAAGGCAACGGGAATGCCGAGGGCGCGCAGGGCTGCGCCGATGCGGCGGGACTGCTCGCGCCCCCGGGCCGAGATGTTGCGCTGTCCGGCGCGGTCACCGATCCGATAGGAGCTGTCGCAGGGCATTCCGGCGGTATCGGCGTGGCGGAAGTACAGCACGAGACCGCCCTGACGCAGCCGGTCCACCAGCGGCCGCGCGGCCGGCGAGGACGCGTCCAGCGGGACCAGTTCCCGCGCTGCGGCCGGTGCGCCGAGCCAGGTGGCGGCGATGGCACAGGCCGCGAGAAAACGCAGGGAAAGCATCGGCAGTGGCATGACGACCATCCGTTCTTCTAACCCGCGGCGGCCCGGCCGGACGAGTCGCCGCGACGTCGCAGGTGTTCGCCGCCATGACCGGCATCGTGCTGACTTGGAGGATCCTGCGATCCCTTGCCTTCCCCCGTAAAGCCGATAGACATAGCCGCATTCTGAACGGGCGCGACCGACGTCCGGACATGTTCAAAGGGAGATGCCCATGTTCCGCGCCATGCCGTCGATGGCCCGCCTTGCCGCCGCCGCCACCCTGGTCCTTGCGGGCCTCTCGCTGGCTCCTCAGGCCGCCGAGGCGCAGAACTATCCGACCCGTCCGATCCGCGCGATCGTGCCCTTCGCCGCCGGCAGCGCCACGGACATCGTCGCCCGCACCTTCGCCGACCAGATGTCCAAGACGCTCGGCCAGAGCATCGTCATCGAGAACCGCCCCGGCGCCAACGGCCTGATCGGCGCCGATGCCGTCGCCAAGGCGGCGAACGACGGATACACGATCCTCGTCGGCACCAATTCGACCAATGCCGCGGCACCGGCCCTGTTCAACAACGTGCCCTTCGACATGCACAAGGACTTCCAGCCGGTGTCCTTCCTGTGCTCGGTGCCGCTGATCGTGGCGGTGGCCAATTCGGTGCCGGCGACGACGCTGCGCGAACTGATCGACCTCGCCAAGACCCGTACCGACCTGACCTTTGCCTCGGCCTCGGCGTCGCAGCGCGTTTCGACCGAGATGCTGCTGACCATGACCGGCATCAAGATGACCCATGTCTTCTATCGCAGCGGTCCGAACGCGATGCAGGACCTGATCGCCGGCCGCGTGACCCTGTTCACAGCCGATCTCGGCGTGATGCTGCCGCAGGTCCGCGGCGGCACAGTCCGCGCGCTGGCGGTCACCTCGCAGCAGCGCACGCCGCAGATGCCGGACCTGCCGACGGTGGACGAGGCGGCCGGCACCAAGGGCTATGAGCTCATCGCCTGGTTCGGGCTCTTCACCCCGGCGGGCGTCCCCCGCGAAGTCGTCACCAAGCTGAACGAGGCCGTGCGCAACGCCGCCGCCAGCACCGAGGTCAGGGCCAGCCTCACCGACCGGCTCGGCATGGTGATCGCGCCCTCGTCGCCCGAAGAGCTCGCCGCCCGCGTCACCGCCGAGGCGCAGAAGTGGGAAGAGGCGGCGCGCGTCGCCGGCATCGAGAAGCAGTGATCAGGGTCGCAACCCGCGCCGATCTGGCGCGCATTTCCGAGATCCGCATGGCCGTCCGGGAGAACATCCTCTCCCGGCCGGACAAGATCGTCGACGCCGTCCAGTACCTAATCGACTGCGACGCCTTCTGGGTCTTCGAGGACGCGACCGGCATCCACGGATTCTCCTCGGCCGACCCGCGCGACGGCTCGATCTTCGCGCTGTTCATGGATCAGGCCAGCGAGGGCCGCGGCATCGCCCGCGCCCTGCTCGATGCGGCATGCCTCCACCTGGCGACGACCGGTCACGGACGCGCCTGGCTGTCGACGGATCCGGGCACCCGTGCCGAGCGCTTCTACCGGCATCAGGGCTGGCGCGAGACCGGCCGAACGGCCGATGGAGAAATCCGCTTCGAGAAGGCGCTGGGTTAGCGCGCCGGGATCCCGCCCATGGCTTTGCCGACCGACTGGCCGCAACCGCGCCCCGGCGCTAGTCTCGCACCATGACCCGTCACGGCGACGACCTCGACCAGACCATCACGCCGGAGGTGCTGCTCAAGGCCTATGCCTGCGGCATCTTCCCGATGGCGGAAAGCGCCGACGATCCCGGCCTCTACTGGGTGGAACCGGAGCGGCGCGGCATCATTCCGCTGGACGGGCTCACCGTCTCCTCGCGGCTGGCGCGCACGGTCAAGTCGGGCCGGTTCGAGATCCGCCTCGACCATGATTTCGAGGCGGTCATCGCGGCCTGCGCCGCGCCTGCCGATGGGCGCGACCAGACCTGGATCAATGCCCGCATCCGCCGCCTCTACGGCGCGCTCTACCAGATGGGCCATTGCCACACGGTGGAAGTCTGGCGCGAGGACCGGCTGGTCGGCGGCCTCTATGGCGTCAGCCTCGGCGGCGCCTTCTTCGGCGAGAGCATGTTTCACCGCGAGACCGACGCATCGAAGGTGGCGCTAGTCCATCTGGTGGCGCGCCTCACCGCCGACGGGTTCCGCCTGCTCGACACCCAGTTCGTGACGCCGCATCTGGCGACGCTCGGCGCCGTCGAGGTGCCGCGCAACCGCTATCAGCGCCTGCTGGCGGCCGCCGTGCCGCTGCAGGCGCGGTTCACCGCGACAGCGCTCGATCCCCTCACCGCCCTGGACCTCGTCAGACCCTCGAGCACATGATTCTCCGCCCCGCCACCGATGCCGACGGCCCGGCCCTCGCCGCGCTGATCGCCGCCACCTTCGCCGAGTATCCGGGCTGTCTCTTCATCGACGAGGAGTTCTCAGAACTGAAGGCCCCCGCCAGCCATTATGAGCGACAGGGCGGCCGCCTGGTCGTCGCCGAGAGCGCGGGCCGCATCGTCGGCTCGCTCGCCGCGGTGATGACGGGGCACGCCGGACGGGGCGAGTTGTTCAAGGTCTATGCGAGCGCGGACCGGCGCGGCTCGGGCCTCGCGCAGGCGCTCTATGGGGAAGGCGAGGCGCTTCTCCGGCAGCGCGGCGCCGACACGATCATTCTGTGGAGCGACACACGCTTTCTGCGCGGCCACCGCTTCTACGAGAAGCTGGGCTTCGTGCCGGAACCGGTGGAGCGCTACCTCGCAGATGCCAGCGCCAGCTGGGAATTCTGCTTCCGCAAGCGCCTGAATTGAGCGCCCCGCGTCGTGCGGATGCGGCTGTCAAGAAAGGCCCCACCCTTACCCTCCCCGCTGCGCGGAGAGGGGGACTACTGCCTCGCGCCTCTCAACCGGGCTTTGCGCCAGGCACGACCGGGACGAGACTGCGGGACGTCGTTGTGCCCCTCTCCGCGCAGCGGGGAGGGTAAGGGTGGGGCAAACCTGAACGTCGCGATCTTGCCGAAACCGGGCCCGATGGCGCAGTGGCTCCCGTTCCACCCCTGCGATGCGGGAAGCCCCGCCCTGCGCCGGACGGACTGGACCACCCGGCCGCGGAACAGGACAAAGGCCCGAGAACCCGAAGGCACAATGCACCCGCCCGATCCAGCCTCTCCCGACCGTCCCGTCCCCTGCACCCTGGCCGGCATGGTCGAAGGCGCTCGGCTGAGCATGCCGATGCTGCCGGGCGTGCTGGTCTTCGCCGCGGCGGTCGGCGCCGCCTCCGCCGAGAAGGGACTGACGCTCGGGCAGGCGGTGCTGATGAGCTTCTCGGTCTATGCGGGCGCCTCCCAGCTCCTCGCGCTGCAGCTCTGGCCGGAAATCTTCTCGCTCTCCGCCATCGTCGCGCTCGTGGTGGTGACGACGGCGGTGAATTTGCGGTTCCTGCTGATGGGGGCGGCACTGCAGCCCTGGCTGTCGAGTGGGCCGCCGGCGCCTATCCATCTCGGCCTCGCCGGCCTGACGGACGCCAATTTCGTCATCGGCTCGCGCTACCATGCGGGAGGCGGACAGGATGCCGGCGTCTTCGTCGGCGCCGGTCTCTTCATGTGGATCGTCTGGACGCTGGCGACCATTCCTGGCCACGCCCTCGGCCACCTTCTGACTGACCCGAAGCGCTTCGCCATCGACATGGTCATGCCGCTGACCTTCACGGTGATGTCGGTCGGCCTTTTCCGGATGAGGCGCGACCGGCTGGCCTGGCCGGTGGCGGGCGCCGTCGCGGTGGTCACGGCACAGCTCGTCGAGGGCTTCTGGTTCATCATCGCCGGCGCCATCGCCGGCTCGCTGGCCGCCGGAGTGTTCCGTGACCGCGGCTGACTGGACCGGCCCGGTAGCGGCGATCCTCGCCATGGCGGCGGCCACCTACATGGTGCGTTTCGCCGGATACTGGATCATGAGCCGGGTGCCGCTGACGCCGTTCCTGCGCGCCGCGCTCGAGGCACTGCCCGGCGCTATCATCGTCGCCACCGTCGTGCCGCTGGCGATGCGCGGCGGCCTCTCCGCCTGGATCGGCGTCGCGGTGGCGGCGGCGACCATGCTGGCGGTGCGCAAGGACATCGCGGCGATGGCCGCCGGCATGGGTGCAGTCATGGCCGCGCGGGCCATAGGCCTGCCCTGAGCACCGGCGAGTTGACCCCGATCAAGGCGGGGCGGCGGGTCCGGGCGCATCAAGGATAACTCACAGTCAGAGGTATCGACGCATGACGACACTCCCCCGAGGCTTTCACCGCATCCGCCTCAACATGGCGCGCTCGCCGGGCTATCCCGAGGGCTCGAAGCTGCACGGCTATGAATTCGTCGCGCCGCTGACGGCGGAGGGCTTCATCGACGCGGAAGCGTGGAAGGAGCACCGCGCGCTCTGCAAGGTGCACCGCTTCTGGCAGGGCGAGGCCGACCAGCACGGCCAGCTCATCCACAAGGCGGGCGGCGCCAAGGGCGCGACCTGGACCTTCGACTATGACCCGACGGCCGAGGACGACGACGAGGCCGGCTTCCGCTTCGGTGACCACGCCTTCCAGATCGGGGAATATGTCTCCATCCGCGACGAGGACGGCGACCTCAAGACCTTCGTCGTCACCTCGACGAATGCGGTCTGAGCCTCAGGCC
This sequence comes from Phreatobacter sp., assembly GCF_030691135.1. Classification (GTDB taxonomy): domain Bacteria; phylum Pseudomonadota; class Alphaproteobacteria; order Rhizobiales; family Phreatobacteraceae; genus Phreatobacter. The sequence continues at coordinate 13,417 of NZ_JAUYFA010000052.1, read as the reverse complement.
AGCGCGGCGACCAGCGTCTCGTAGAGCGGGTTGTCGCGCGAGAAGACATAGTCGAGCTCGGTGACGGAGACGGTCTCCGCGCCCTTCTCCCGCAGGAAGCGGGCGAGCGCGAAGAGCGCGGCCGGCGGGCAATGCAGCGTCAGCATGCCGGAAGATGTCGGGCCGCCGAAGGGCGCCTCGGCGCCGAAGCGCGCCCGCGCCTCGTCCACCAGTGCCATGTCGGCCGCCGCGAAACGGGTGCGGACTTCCCGGACCTTGCGGGCGCGCGCCTGCGAGGCGATGCGGTCGAGCATGTCGCGCGCGGAGGCGAGCGCGCCTGCGCTCCAGGGCGCCGTCCGCGACGCCACGAGATGGGCCTCCGACTTCATGATGATGCCGTCGTCCAGCACCTTCAGCGCATTGGCGGCGAGCGTCGCGCCGGTCGTGGTGATGTCGACGACGAGTTCGGCGGCGCCGGCCGCCGGGGCGCCCTCGGTCGCCCCAGCCGATTCCACGATGCGGTAGTCGGCGATGCCGTGGCGGTCGAAGAAGGCGCGCGTCAGATTCAGGTACTTGGTGGCGACGCGCATGCGCGAGCGGTGGCGGGCGCGGTACTGGCTGGCGACATCGTCGAGATCGGCCATGGTCGCGACGTCGATCCAGGCCTGCGGCACGGCGACGACCACGTCCGCGCGCGAGAAGCCAAGGGGCGTGAGCGAGACGAGGCGGTCTTCCGGCTCGGGCGTCGCCTCGTGCATGAGGTCGAGGCCGGTGAGACCGAGATGCACGGTGCCGCCGGCCAGTTCGCGGGCGATGTCGGAGGCCGAGAGGAAAGCGACCTCGACCTGTTCGAGGCCCGGGATCGTGCCGCGATAGTCGCGGGCGCCGCGGCCCTGCACCGGCTTCAGCCCGGCACGTTCCAGGAACCCCTGCGCCGATTCGAGGATGCGGCCCTTGGAGGGAATGGCGAAGACGAGCGGCGTGTCGGTCATGCGCGGCCTCCCGCCACGGCGAGGCGCTCGACCCAGAAGGCGCAGCCGACCGCCGGCACCTTGATGTCGAGACCCATCTTGGCGGTCATCATGTCGGTGAGCCGGTCGTAGCGGCCGCCACCGACGAGCGGGCGGGCCTCGCGTCCGGAGCCGTCGTGAACCTCGAAGACCAGGCCGGTGTAGTAGTCGACGTCGCGGCCGAAGCGGGTGGAGAAGCGCGCGGTCGACAGGTCGACCCCGGCGGCAGCGAGCAGCGCGTTGCGGCGGGCCAGCCGGTCGATGGCCGGGCCCATGGCGAGGCCGGAGGCCGTCGCGAGATCGCGGATCGCGGCCTCGGCGGTGAGGGCATCGGTATCGATGGCGAGCAGCTTCTCGACGACCGCGACCTTGTCCGGGCTGAGGCCGCCCGTGCCCAGCGCCGCCTGTTCGAGAAAGCGCTCGGCGACGTCGGCGGCGGAGCGGCCGCCGACTGTGGTGATACCGGCGATGGACAGGAGGTCGGCGACGAGGGCGCGGGCCGCCTTCGGATCGGAGCCTTCGAGCGCGGCCAGGAGGCCGGTATGGGTGGAACCGTTGCGGGCCGGCTCGGCAAGGCGCTTCAGGTCGCCCTCCAGCATGCCGGAACGCCGGAAGTCCTTGGCGAGGCGCCGGCGCCAGGCGGGCGGCAGGCCGAGGGCGGCGACCAGCGCCATGAAGATGCCGACATCGCCGATGGCGAGGGTGAGCGGACCGTCCGTGTAGAGGCGGGCGCCCTTCAGGGCGAGGGCCACGACCTCGGCCTCCGCCGCCTCATGGTCGGAACGGCCGAGAAGCTCGATGCCGGCCTGGTTGAATTCGCCCGTCATGCCGGGGCGATGCCGGAAGACCGGCCCGAGATAGGAATAGGCGGCGGCTTCGCCGGCCCGCGGTCCCTCGAGATGGGCCTGGACGACGGGGATCGTGTAATCGGGCCGGAGGCAGAGCTCCTGGCCTTCCGCGTCGCTGGTGAGGAAGAGCCGGCGGGCGAGCGCCTCGCCGACGAGGTCGCGCACCAGATCGGCAGCGATCAGCAGCGGCGGTTCGGCACGCGCGAAGCCGGCCGCGGTCAGCAGGCCCGCGAGGCGGAGATCGAGATCGGACAGGGCGCGCGTCATGCGATGTTCCGGGTGAATGGCCGTCGGTCAGATCAAACGCTGCAGACCGGACAGCGCGCCCGCCTGGGCCTTACCGCCAAGCCTCTAGCCTTCCCGAGGCGCGAGGTCGAGCCCCTGGTCCCAATAGGGCACCGGGCCGTAGAGCGCCGCCAGCCAGTCGACGAAGACCCTGACCTTCTGCGGCAGGAACCGGCGCGTCGGGTAGACAGCATGGACCGCGACCCGGCGCGAGGCGCGCCACGGCGGCAGCACGACCTCCAGCCGACCATCCTTCAGCTCCGGTCCGACATCCCAGGTGGAGCGCAGGGCGATGCCGATGCCGGCCAGCACCGCCTCGCGGACGACCTCGGAGGAATTGGTGCGCAGCGGCCCGTGCAGCCGCACCACCTGCAGCCCGTCCGGACCCTCCAGCCGCCATGTATCGGTATTGTGGGCCAGCAGCGCGTGATCGGCGAGTTCGGCGAGGCTCGTCGGCCGGCCGCGCGCCGCGAGATAACCGGGTGTCGCCACCAACAGGCGGTGATTGGGGGCGAGGCGCCTGGCGACAAAGGACGAATCGTCGAGTTCGCCGATGCGGATGGCGACGTCGTAGCCCTCGGCGACGATGTCGACGAAACTGTCGGAGAGCTCGAGATGGACGACGAGATCTGGATTGGCTCCGAGGAAGGCACGAAGATGTGGTGCGATGTGCAGCCGGCCGAAGGAGGTGGGCGCCGAGACGCGGAGCGTGCCGCGGGCGAGATTCGAACGGCGGGTGACGAAGGTCTCGGCCTCGTCGATCGAGGCGAGGATGGCGACGACGCGCTCGTAATAGCCCTGCCCGGCTTCGGTGAGGGACAATTGCCGCGTGGTGCGCTGGAGCAGACGCGTGCCGAGCCGCTCCTCCAGCCGCTTGATGCGCTTGGAAATGACGGCCGGCGACAGGCCCATCTCGCGGCCGGCGGCAGACATGCTGCCGGCGGTGACGACGCGGGCGAAGACCTCCAGATCGGCGAGTGGCGTCAAAAGAGCCCCCCTATTCTCTCCTGCAGGGAAACAATCTTGACCTGTTCCGCACCATTCCGCCAGAGGGGATCCAGCGTATAGTCATGTGAAATCGATCCAGCCGGGAGGGTCTCAAGGCCCGAAACCGGAAGAGGGAGGACACCATGGCCATCGCCTTTCCCGCGCCGCGTGCCGACGTGCTGGCCAAGCGCGACCGCGTCGTCGCCGCGCTCAGGGCCATCGCGCCCGGCGAGGGCGTGATCACCGAGGAGAAGGAGCGTCGCGCCTTCGAGACCGATGCGCTGACCTCCTACCGCAAGCTCCCCATGGTCGTCGTCCTGCCGGAGACGACGGAACAGGTCGCGGCGATCATGGCCTTCTGCCACGCCGAGGGCGTGCCGGTGGTGGCGCGCGGTGCCGGCACGTCGCTGTGCGGCGGCTCGATCCCGCAGGAGGATGCGGTGGTCCTCGGCGTCGCCAAGATGAACCGGGTGCTCGACGTCAATTTCGCCGACAGGACCATGCGGGTGGAGGCGGGCATAACCAACCTCGCCATTTCCGGCGAGGTCGCCCATGCCGGCTTCTTCTATGCACCCGACCCGTCGAGCCAGCTCGCCTGCACCATCGCCGGCAATGTGGCGATGAATTCCGGCGGCGCGCACTGCCTGAAATACGGCGTCACCGCCAACAACATCCTCGGCCTGAAGCTGGTCACGGTGGAGGGCGAGATCGTCGAGATCGGCGGCGGGGCCCTCGACTCGCCCGGCTATGACCTGATCGGGCTGCTGGTCGGCTCCGAGGGCCAGCTCGGCGTCGTCACCGAGGTGACGGTGCGGATCCTCAAGCAGGCGGAGGGCGCGCGTCCCGTGCTGTTCGGCTTCCGCGAGATCGCCCAGGCCGGGCAGACCGTGTCGGACATCATCGGCGCCGGCATCATCCCCGTCGCCATCGAATACATGGACCGCGAGGCGATCCATATCTGCGAAGCCTTCGCCAAGGCCGGCTATCCCCTCGACGTCGAGGCCATGCTGATCATCGAGGTCGAGGGCTCGGAGGCCGAGATGGAGGCCATGCTGGCGCGCATCGTCGACATCGCCAGGCGACACGACGTGGCAACGGTGAAGGAATCGAAATCGGCGATGGAGACGGCGGCCATCTGGAAGGGCCGCAAGTCCGCCTTTGGCGCCACCGGCCGCGTCGCCGACTATATCTGCATGGACGGAACGATCCCGACCGGCCGCCTGCCGGACGTGCTGGAGGGCATCGACCGCATCGTCAAGGGCTATGGTCTCAGGGTCGCCAACGTCTTCCATGCCGGCGACGGTAACCTGCATCCGCTGGTGATGTTCAACGTCAACGATCCGGCCGAGCAGGTGAAGGCCGAACATGCCGGCGAGGACATTCTCAGGCTCTGCGTGCAACTCGGCGGCTGCCTGACCGGCGAGCACGGCGTTGGCATCGAGAAGCGCGACCTGATGCGGGAGCAGTTCACCGAGGTCGACCTCCTGCAGCAGACGCGGATCAAGACCGCCCTCGACCCGAAATGGATCCTCAACCCGGCCAAGGTGTTTCCGCTGGACGCGCCGCGGGACGAAGCCCCACGCGAGGCGGCATGATGGACCATTTGGAGCCCGTCGATGCATCCGGCGAAATGCCCCACCCGCACCCTCCTCGCTGCGCGGAGAGGGGGACTATGGCGTCGCGCCTCCAGCCGGGGACGGCTGCGCCGGGCACAATCCTTATGATGACGCGGGACGTCGAAGTCCCCCTCTCCTCGCGCCAGCGAGGGGAGGGTACGGGTGGGGCCTTCTGGTACGGATCAACAACGGCATGACCCTCCACACCCCCTCCTCTCCCGCGGACCTCGCGGCTGTCGTCGCCGAGGCGAGGCGCGCCGGAACGCCGCTCGCAGTCGCGGGCGGGGGAACCCGCTCGGGCCTCGGCCGGCCGGTCCAGGCGGCTGCAACGGTCTCCACGGCGAAGCTCTCCGGCATCACGCTCTACGAGCCGGCCGAACTCGTCATCGCCGCAAAGGCCGGCACGCCGCTGCGGGAAGTGACGGAGGCGCTGGCGGCCAGGGGGCAGCGCCTGCCCTTCGAGCCGATGGACCACCGCGCGCTATACGGGACGACCGGCGAGCCGACGGTCGGCGGCGTCGCTGCGGCCAATGTCTCCGGGCCTGCACGGATCAATCTCGGCGCCGCCCGCGATTCGATGATCGGACTGAAATTCGTCAACGGCCTGGCCGAGGACGTGAAGTCCGGTGGTCGGGTAATGAAGAACGTCACCGGCCTTGATCTCGTCAAGGCGCTGGCCGGCTCCTTCGGCACGCTCGCCGTCTTCCACGAGGTCTGTTTCAAGGTGCTGCCTGTCGCCGAGGGTGAGCGGACGCTGGTCGTCGCCGGTCTGTCCATTCCACGGGCCGTGGAAGCCTTGTCGGCGGCGCTCGGCTCCCCCTTCGAGCCGACCGGGGCGGCGCACCTGCCCGCTACCGCTGGAGAGGCAGCGCGAACCCTCATCCGGATCGAGGGTTTCGCCGCCTCCCTCACCTATCGCACCGAAGCCCTGTCGCGGCTGCTGGCGCCCTTCGGGACGGTCGAGACCATGGCGGCCGGCGTCTCGGCCGCCGTATGGGCCGAGATCCGCGACGCGGCTCTGTTCGCAGCGACGGACGAGGCCGTCTGGCGCCTCTCGGTGCCGCCCTCGGCCGCACCGGCCCTGGCCGAGAGGCTGGCACCCCTGTCTCCCCGCCTCGTCTTCGACTGGGGCGGTGGCCTTATCTGGGCAGGCGTCCCGGCCGCGGGCGATGCGGGCGCGAAGGCCGTCCATGCCGCCACCAAGGCCGCAGGCGGCCATGCCACGCTGGTACGGGCGCCGGACGCTGTTCGCGGCGCGGTGGACGTTTTTTCGCCGCCCGCCGGCCCTCTCATGGCGATCCAGCGCAAGCTGAAGGCGAGTTTCGATCCGGCAGGGGTGCTCAATCCCGGCCGCATGTATCCGGGGGTTTGAGGTCCATGCAGACGAACTTCACGCCCCAGCAGCTCGCCGATCCGGCCATGGCGGCCTCGGAGAAGATCCTCCGGACCTGCGTCCATTGCGGCTTCTGCACGGCGACATGCCCGACCTATCAGTTGCTCGGCGACGAACTCGATTCCCCACGCGGGCGTATCTACCTGATGAAGGAGATGTTCGAGACCGGCCAGCCGGCGACGGCGGAGGTGGTCAAACATGTCGACCGCTGCCTGTCCTGCCTCTCGTGCATGACGACCTGTCCCTCGGGCGTCCACTACATGCACCTGGTCGACCACGCCCGGGTCCATATCGAGGCGACCTACCAGCGCCCGTGGCAGGACCGGCTGATGCGGACCGTCCTCGCCAACATCCTGCCCTATCCGAACCGCTTCCGCCTGGCGCTGGCCGGCGGCTTCCTCGCCAAGAAGGCGCTGTCGGTCGTCTCCGTGCTGCGCTGGAAGGGCCGGGCCGCGGTCGCCGTGTCGCGCAAGGCGGTCGGACCGATCTCCGAGCGCGTCGGCATCCTGAAGCGGACGCGGGCGATGATCGGCCTCGCCCCGGACCGGCTCCCCGCCCGCTCGCATCTCGACCGCGGCGGCGTGCACGCGCCAGAGGGTTCGAAGCGCGGCCGCGTCGTGCTGCTGCAGGGCTGCGCCCAGCCGGTGCTGCAGCCCTCGATCAACGAGGCGACGGTGCGTCTGCTGACCCGCCTCGGTGTCGAGGTGGTCTTCGCCAGGGGCGAGGGCTGCTGCGGCGCGCTGGTCCATCACATGGGCCGGGAGGACCAGAGCCACGACCAGGCCAAACGCACCATCGACGCCTGGATTGCCGAGATGGATGGCGAGGGCCTCGACGCCATCGTCATCACCGCGTCGGGCTGCGGCACGACGATCAAGGATTACGGCTTCATGTTCCGCGACGACCCCGCCTATGCGGAGAAGGCGGCGCGTGTGTCGGCGATGGCGAAGGACGTCACCGAATATCTGACGGCCCTCGGCCTGCCCGCCGCGGCGCCGAACGGTCTCGTCGTGACCTACCATTCCGCCTGCTCGATGCAGCACGGCCAGCAGATCAAGGATGCGCCGAAAAACCTGCTCAAGGCCGCCGGCTTCACCGTGAAGGAGCCGCCGGAGGGACACCTGTGCTGCGGATCGGCCGGCGTCTACAACATCATGCAGCCGGAGATCGCCGAGCGGCTGCGCGACCGCAAGATCGCCAATCTCGACAAGACACGGCCGGACATGATCGCCGCCGGCAATATCGGCTGCATCACCCAGATCGGCAACGGCTATGCCGAGCGGGGCGGCGGCGTTCCGATCGTCCATACGGTCGAGCTTCTCGACTGGGCGACGGGCGGGCCGGTCCCTGATGTGCTTGAGGCGGCCGGTTACGCGCCGCGCCCGACCCGGGCCCTCGACGCCGCGGAATAGAAGGCGGTTGCGGCAGCGGTCACGCTGTGGCGGAGGCCTGGTCGGAGCGGTGGAGCGGGCCGAGGCCGTAGCGTGCCAAAACCTCGGCGAGATCGGCCTCGGTCACGGCGCCATCGGCCAGCGCGAGGGCGCGGTCGCCGATCAGTGCCCATTTGTCGAAGGGCACCAGTCGCATCAGCGAGGCGCGCAAGCGCGGCATGGTTGCGGCGAGCTCGGCGATGGTGATGACCTCGCGGCGGCGGTGGAAGTCGCGCTGCTTCTTCGCGAAGCGGCGGTTGGCGCCGCCGGATATCTCGTAATTGGCGAAGCCGAGGCCCGCTTTGAGAAATTTCAGGTGCCAGTAGGCGAAGCCGACGAAGACACGGCGAAAGTGGTACTTGCGGAAGTCCTCATAGCGGCGGTCATGGACGAAATAGGCGTCCGGGGTCACGGGGAAGAAGCCGTGGTCGCCATTGCCCGCCAGCGGCGTCGCGGCGAAGACGCCGACCCGCCCCTGGTCGTCCCGCGCCAGGTTGATCCCGGAAAAGCAGGCCATGCGTCCCGGCGCCAGCCCGTCCCGATGGACGTCCGCCGCCATGCGCGCGAAGGCAGCGTCCATGGCGACGTGATCGTCGTCGATCTTGAAGGCGACCTGGCGGGTGGTGCAGGCGAGGGCGAAATTCGAGTAATTGACGACGCTGTGCGGCGAATCCGCGGGCTCGGCGATATGCTCGTCGGAGCCGGGCGGAAAGACCCGCGGCAGGTAATGGACGATCTTCAGCTTCTCCGGCCCGAGCTCGTCCTGCAGTCCCGCGAGGATCGCCTCGGTTCCGTCGGTGCACTGGTTGTAGACGACGACGATCTCGTCGACATAGGCGGCATGGCTGCGAATGGCTGCGGCCACGAAATCGGCCCCGTTCCGCGTCCGGACGAAGCCGGAGATGCCCGGCCGCCGCTCACCGACCCGCAGAGCGGCGGGCGTGAAGGAATAGGTCTCTGCGCGCGTGATCTCGGCCATATCATCCGCGGTACGGAATTGCTGCCCGTCGCCATAGCGCCTGCGGTCGACAAAATCCAGACGATGCCCCGGCGGCGGGATTTTATCCGAAAATGGAATAAGTCTTCATCACCCTCGTCCATTTCGGAACAGACGGCGTTGCGCTAGAGTGATCTCACAGAATGCGGCTCCTGGAGGAAACAGGCCATGACCACGACCGGCGTCACCATCAAGGGGGCCATGGGCCCGCGCTATGACGAGATCCTCAGCCCGGAGGCCGTGGCCTTCGTGGTCGACCTCCAGCGCACGTTCAACGAGACGCGCAAGCGCCTGCTGAAACTGCGCGCCGAACGGCAGAAGCAGTTCGACGCCGGCGCCCTTCCCGACTTCCTGCCGGAGACCAAGCATATCCGTGACGGCGCCTGGAGCGTCGCGCCGATCCCCGCCGATCTGCAGGACCGCCGTGTCGAGATCACCGGCCCGGTCGACCGCAAGATGGTCATCAACGCGCTGAACTGCGGCGCCAAGTGCTTCATGGCCGATTTCGAGGACGCCAATTCGCCGACCTGGTCCAACCAGATCGAGGGCCAGATCAACCTCAGGGATCGCTGGGCCGGCACGCTCGCCTTCACCGACCCGAACAGCGGCAAGTCCTATGCGATGAAGGACAAGGTCGCCGTCATCATTCCGCGGCCGCGCGGCTGGCACCTGCCGGAAGTTCACATGCATGTCGACGGCGAGGAGATGTCGGGTTCGCTGTTCGACTTCGGTCTCTACCTCTTCCACAACGCCAAGGCGGCGCTGGCCCAGGGCTCGGGCCCCTATTTCTATCTGCCGAAGATGGAGAGCCATCTCGAGGCGCGGCTGTGGAACGATGTCTTCGTCCATGCCCAGGACAAGCTCGGCATCCCCAAGGGCACGATCAAGGCGACCGTGCTGATCGAGACGCTGCCGGCGGCCTTCGAGATGGACGAGATCCTGTTCGAACTGAAGGACCACATGGCCGGCCTCAATGCCGGGCGCTGGGACTACATCTTCTCCTTCATCAAGAAGCTCGCGCGGAACCAGAGCTACGTGCTGCCCGACCGTGGCCAGGTGGTGATGAGCAAGGCCTTCCTGAAGGCCTATGCCGAACTCCTGGTGAAGACCTGCCACAAGCGCGGCGCCTTCGCGATGGGTGGCATGGCGGCGCAGATCCCGATCAAGAACAATCCGGACGCCAATGCCGCCGCCTTCGCCAAGGTGAAGGCCGACAAGGAGCGCGAGGCGACCATCGGCCATGACGGCACCTGGGTCGCCCACCCGGACCTCGTGCCGGTGGCGATGGAAGCCTTCGACCGGCTGATGCCGACGCCGAATCAGGTGGCGCGCCAGCGCGACGACGTCGTGGTCGGCCAGAAGGACCTGCTGGCGGTTCACGAGGGCACGCGGAACGAGGCCGGGTACCGCGAGAACATCCGCGTCGGCGTCCAGTACATCGAGGCCTGGCTGCGCGGCCGCGGCGCCGTGCCGATCTACAACCTGATGGAGGATGCGGCGACCGCCGAGATCTCGCGGGCGCAGATCTGGCAGTGGACGACCTATGGCGTGGCGCTGGAAGGCGGCATCGCCTGCACGCCGGCCTTCTTCGACAAGGCGCTGAAGGAGGAGATGGAGGTGGTGAAGGCCGAGGTCGGAGCGGAGGCTTTCGAGAAGGGCCGATTCGCCGAGGCCATCGCTCTCTTCGCCAAGCTGTCGCTGGCGCCGGACTTCGAGGAGTTCCTCACTCTTCCGGCCTATCGCATGCTCGCCTGAGCGACGAATCGGCGGCGATGGTCAAATTGGTTAACAAACCCCCTGTGGCCGCCGTGCCACAGGGGGTTTTCATTGGAATCGTTTGCATTCTCTTTGGGCATTTTGCCGGCGTCTGCCCGGTTTTTTGCCTTGTCGCACCCGGCCCGCATGTGGCGTCATTGTGTCGTTCATGTGGTGATTTGGGTTGGCGGCCTGCGCCGACCGCAGTCAGGAGACGCAGATGTTCCGCAAAACGATGCTGACGGGCCTTCTTGCCGCGACCCTGGGAAGCCAGGCTTTTGCCGCCGACGTCGCCACACCGGCGCCGATCGCCGCGCCGGCCCCCTGGGCCTTCGACTTCGCCTTCGGCGGCAAGGTTCTCTCGGATTACAATTTCCGCGGCATCTCGCAGTCGGCCCGTGGCCCCGCGATCAACGTCTACGGCGAGGCCCGCTACGGCTGGCTCTATGCCGGCGCCGCCTTCTGGACGACGAAGCTGCCGAACCGGCCGGTCGGCGAAGTCGACCTCTATGCCGGCATCCGGCCGGTCGTCGGCGATGCGACCTTCGACCTCGGCGTGATGTACTATCTCTATCCGAACGAGCGGCAGTTCGTGACCGCCGGCCTGGCGGCACCGGCCCTCAACGGCGTCTGGGCGCCGGCGCGGACCAACTTCGTCGAGGTCTACGGCAAGGTCGGCTACGACATCACCCCGACGGTCAATGTCGGCGCGGCCCTCTACTTCGCCCCCAACTGGCTCGGCACCGGGGCGGCCGGCACCTACGGCGAACTCAACGCCAAGGTGAAGCTGCCGAACGACTTCGCGATCTCGGGTGCGGTCGGCCACTACTGGCTCGGCACGACGACGGTGTTCGGCCCCGGCGCCGACTTCAACATCCAGGATTACGTCTACTGGAACGCCGGCGTGTCGTGGACCTACAAGGACTTCCTGACCCTGGACCTGCGCTACCACGGCACCAACCTGACCTCGCAGCAGTGCTTCGCCACCACCGGCGACTATCGCGGCGTGTTCACCGGTTCGGGCCGGTCCAACTGGTGCGGCCACAGCGTCGTCGCCAGCCTTTCGGTTGATCTCCAGTGGTCGAAGCTGCCCTACAAATAAGCCCGTCACGCCGGGCGAGGGGACGAGGCCGGGGTTCGCCCCGGCCTTTTTCGTTGGATCGGCCGCCCCCCCTGCGACTTGCCGCCACGCCCCCTCCCAGCCTCTGGCGCACGGTGCGGCCATATACCATCTTCCCGGTACCTGAAGGCTCAGGCTCTGAATCGCGACATCAGATCGCAATGAGATGATGCCAGACAGGAACCACGCGGGGGCGACCCGCCACGAACGTTCTTCCGGAGGATCTTTCCCCATGAACCAACAGGAACGCGATATCATCGCCGGACTGTTCGACCGCCTGAGATCGGCCGAGAGCCAGCAGCGCGACCCTGCGGTCGATGCCTTCATCAAGGAGCGCCTCGTCCAGCAGCCGGGCGCGATCTACGCCCTGCTGCAGACGATGTATGTCTCCGACCAGGCGCTGAACGACCTGTCCAAGCAGAACGAGACGCTGCAGGGCCAGGTGCAGTCGCTGCAGAATCAGGTCGACCAGGTGCATCAGCACCTGCAGCACGTGCAGCGGCAGGCCGAGCAGCAGCAGAGCGGCGGCTTCCTGTCGAGCATCTTCGGCTCCAAGCCGGCGGCCCCGCCGCCGATGCCGGGACGCCCGCTGAACACCGGCATGGCACCCCCGCCGCCCGGTTTCGGCCAGCCCCAGGGCGGCCCGCCCCAGGGATACGGCGCCCCGCCGCAGGGGAATTTCGGCGCTCCGCCGCAGGGTAACTTCGGCGCGCCCCAGCAGGGCGGTCCGTGGAGCCAGCCGATGGGCGGCCCGCAGGGACGTCCGATGGGCGGCCCGATGGGCGGTCCTGCCGGCGGCCCCTGGGGGCAGCAGGCCGCTCCCGCCCAGCAGGGCGGCGGTGGCGGCTTCCTCGCGACAGCCGCCACGGCGGCGGTGGGCGTGGTCGGCGGCATTCTGGCGGCCAACGCCATCTCCAGCATGATGGGCGGCGGCGCCAGCACCGCCTCCGCTTCGCCGGCCTCGACGCCTGCCGCGTCGGATGCCCAGCAGTCGGCCGAGAAGCCGGCGGCGCAGGACAGCTTCACCGGCGATGACGGCTCCGGCGGTCACGGCGGCTATGACGACTCGGCCGGCTACGACGATGGCGGCGGCGACGACTACTGACGCGCGCGACCGTCTGAACCCGGATACCCAGCGGCCGCCCCTCGGGGCGGCCGTTCTGCTTCGCCCACGGTGACTGCTGGACATTCGGGAAGGCGGGTGGCATGAACCGGTCTGATCGACAGGCGCGCGGGCAGGCGATGAAGACCTTCTTCCTCAAGTTCTTCACCTGGTGGAACAGCCAGACCTTCGGAACCCAGCTCACCATCTGGCGGGTGGGGGTTTTCGTCGGCGAGGACGAGTTCGGCAACAGGTATTACCGGTCCAGCTTCGCCAAGGATCCGGCCCTCGGGCACGAGCGGCGCTGGGTGGTCTATCAGGGCCAGGCCGAGGCCTCCGCCATTCCACCGGGCTGGTGGGGCTGGATGCACCATCGGACCGCCGAGCCGCCGACCGCCACCGCATATCAGCCGCGTCCCTGGCAGCAGCCCCATCAGCCGAACGCCACCGGGACGGCAGACGCCTATCGCCCGCCGGGCTCCACCCTCAGTGCCGGCCGCCGACCGAAGGCGACGGGCGACTACCAGGCCTGGACCCCCGGCCCGTAAGATCGCAAGCCGACCGCCGGGGCAGCATGGTTCCGCCATTTTCGCGGCCATAGTGATCGCCGGACGCCGGACCGCCCGGCATCCAGACCCGGCCCGAGCGAAAGCGGCCCGGCAACAGGGACACCAGATCAGGCCTTGGCGAACAAGATTGCGATCCTCTCCGCGCTGGCCGGTCTGGCCGTCGTCGCTCCGGCCCTGATCCCGCCTTCCGGCGGGCCGGCGCTCGCCCAGCTGCAGCTCGGCCCGCCGCCGACGACCCAGCAGCGCCCGCCGCCGCCGGGACAGACGGCACCCCCACCCCGGCCGCAGCGGCCGCCGCGGCAGGCGGCCCCCTCCGACGCGCCGCC
>NZ_JAUYFA010000036.1 GCF_030691135.1 Phreatobacter sp. | reverse complement strand
TATAGTCCAGCCAGGCAAGCGTGACGCCAAAGCCGCAGAAGACGGCCAGAACCAGGCCGAGATACAGGGTTGCAGTCATCGAAACCTCCCGATCACGTCGTCGATGGAAGATTGCGTTGCCGGCGCTCTCCGGGCCTTGATCCAGGTCAAGATCGGCGGCGATGGCCGCGACTCCTGATCGCGCTTGGCGTGGACCGGGCTGCATTGCTAGAACGGGCTTACCGCAGCGGTATCGATTCAGGATCAGGTCATGGCCGACGACGCACTTCTCCTCGGGAAGAGCACCAAACAGGAATGGCTGGCGCTGAAGTTCGGCAACCGCCACGGCCTGATCACCGGCGCCACCGGCACTGGCAAGACTGTCTCGCTGCAGGTGCTCGCCGAAGGCTTCTCCAATGCCGGCGTGCCGGTTTTCGCCGCCGACATCAAGGGTGACCTGTCCGGCGTCGCCGCGATGGGCGAGGAAAAGCCCTTCATCCTGGAGCGCGCCAAGCAGGTCGGTCTCGACTGGCATGCCGATCAGTTCCCCGTCGTCTTCTGGGACCTGTTCGGCGAGCAGGGCCACCCGATCCGCGCCACCGTCGCCGAAATGGGGCCGCTGCTGCTCTCCCGCCTCATGGATCTCAACGACATCCAGGAAGGCGTCATCAACATCCTCTTCCATTATGCCGACAACAACGGCCTCGCGCTTCTCGACCTGAAGGACCTGCGCGCCCTCCTGCAGGAGCTGGGGTCGAACAAGGAGCTGCAGAACGAACTGCGCGCCGCCTACGGCAATGTCTCGCCCGCCTCCGTCGGCGCCATCCAGCGCCAGCTGCTGACGCTCGAGAACCAGGGCGGCGCGAAGTTCTTCGGTGAGCCGGCGCTCGCCCTCAAGGACCTGATGCGCACCGATCGGGACGGGCGCGGCAACATCAATCTCCTCGCCGCCGACAAGCTGATGGCGAGCCCGCAGCTCTACGCCACCTTCCTCCTCTGGCTGCTGTCGGAGCTGTTCCAGGAACTGCCCGAGGTCGGCGACGTCGACAAGCCGAAGCTCGTCTTCTTCTTCGACGAGGCGCATCTCCTGTTCAAGGACGCGCCCAAGGCCCTGGTCGAGAAGATCGAACAGGTGGTTCGCCTCATTCGGTCCAAGGGCGTCGGCGTCTATTTCGTTACCCAGAACCCGCTTGACGTGCCGGAGACGGTCCTCGCCCAGCTCGGCAACCGCGTCCAGCATGCGCTGCGCGCCTTCACGCCGCGAGACCAGCGGGCGGTGAAGGCCGCCGCCACCACGTTCCGACAGAACCCGAATTTGAACACCGAGGAGGCGATCACCCAGCTCGGCAAGGGCGAGGCCCTGGTCTCTACGCTCGAGGGCAACGGCGTGCCGTCGATCGTCGAGCGCACGCTGGTCTCGCCGCCGCTGGCGCGGATCGGTCCGGTCTCCGAGCAGGAGCGTCGGCAGATCATCGCCAAGAGCCCGTTCCGCGGCAAATACGACGAAACGATCGACAGCGAGTCGGCCTACGAGATCCTGCAGAAGCGCGCCCGGCAGAAGCTCGATGAAGCCGAACAGGTCCAGCAGGCCGACAGCGGCGGGCTCGGCGGTATCCTCGGGTCGATCCTCGGCGGCGGCTCCGCGCCCGCCGGCAAGGGCCGCGGCCGGGCGCCGATGTCGACCACCGAGGTGATCATCAAGAATGCCTCGAGTTCGCTCGCCCGCAGCGTCGGCACGCAGATCGGCCGGGCCATCATGCGCGGCGTGCTCGGCGGCTTCGGCCGCCGCTGATCGCACAAAGATCAAGATCGCCTCAATTGCAGGTAAATTCGTAGAGGCTCCTCAAGGCGGTAACATTATCCCGTTCGCCGGGGCTGCTGACCGAGCCCCTGCGGTCGCACCCTGACGCTCGGGCGCGGCGCCGCAGCATGCTCGGTCCGGCCAACATCGGGAATGGTGTGATGGCTGGAACGAAACAGATCCACGACGCCAGGGTCGTCGTCCTCCGCCTCGACGGGGTCGAGCCGGCGGTGGCGGTGGACAATCTGAAGAGTCTCGGCATGGTCCATGCCGTCGGGCTTACTGACCCGCGGGAACTCTCCGTCCAAATCGCTGCCGGCAGGGTCGATGTCGTCGTCGTCTCCATGGCGGCGCCGATGCCGGCCCAAGATCCACAGGTCGCCCCCGGTTTTGGCCTCCTGCGTCCCCCGGAAGCGGCGCTGAAGATTGGCGTCCCCTGTCTGCTTCTGACCCCGTCCTTTTCCCGCGCCACCGCCCGCGCGGCCATGGCCCTGGGCTATGCCGCGGTCATGTCGGCGGACGCCGCACCGCGGCTGGTCTATCGACGGGTCGGCGCCCTGATGCAGCGCGTCCGCCGCAGCGGGCGGGCGCGGAGCGTCACCAGCGAGCTCGCCTGACCACCTCTCGCGCCACGGATGGCAGGCCCGCAGCGCGCCACGTTTGCAATCACCGGCGGGGTTGCTAGCGTCCCGCCCTCGCTCGAACACCGGACGCTCCCGCCATGACAACCCGCCCCGTCGATCAGGTTCTCGCCGCCGTCGATTCCGGCCTCGACCAGAGCCTTGACCGGCTGTTCGCGCTGCTCCGCATCCCCTCGATCTCCACCGACAGCGCCTTCGCCGCGGATTGCGTCGCCGCCGCCGACTGGCTGGTGAAGGACCTGACGTCGCTGGGTTTCGCGGCCTCGGCCAGGGCGACGGGCGGCCATCCCGCCGTCGTCGCCAGGAGCCCGGGCGGCGCAGGTCCGCACGCGCTGTTCTACGGCCATTACGACGTGCAGCCGGTCGATCCGCTCGACCTGTGGGAGACGCCGCCCTTCGAGCCGCGCATCGCGACCGGCCCCGACGGCACGAAGCGGATCGTCGCCCGCGGCGCCTGCGACGACAAGGGCCAGGTCATGACCTTCGTCGAGGCCTGCCGCGCCTGGAAAGCGGTCACCGGCGCCTTGCCCGTCGGCGTCACCGTGCTGATCGAGGGCGAGGAGGAGTGCGGCTCGAAGCATCTCTTCGACTTCGTCCGCGCCAACAAGGCGGAGCTCGCCGCCGATCTCGCCCTCGTCTGCGATACCGGCATGTGGGACAGGCAGACGCCGGCGATCACGACGTCGCTGCGCGGCATCGTTTCCGAGGAATTCAAGGTGGTCGCCGCCAATCGCGACCTGCACTCCGGCATCTATGGCGGCGCCGCCGCCAATCCGATCCACATGCTGTCGAAGGTCATCGCCTCCATCCACGGTGCCGACGGCCGCATCGCCATCTCCGGATTCTATGACGGCGTCGAGGACCTTCCCGCCGACATCCTGGCGGACTGGAAGGGCCTCGCCCTGACGGCCGAAGACTTCCTCGGCCCCATCGGCCTGAAGCAGCCGATCGGCGAGCAGGACCGCCTTCTCATCGAGATGGTGTCGTCGCGGCCGACCTGCGATATCAACGGCATCTGGGGTGGCTATACCGGCGAGGGGTCGAAGACCGTCATCCCGTCCGAGGCCTGGGCCAAGGTGACCTTCCGTCTCGTCGGCGAGCAGGACCCCGTCAAGGTGCGCGAAGCCTTCCGCGCCCATGTCCGCGCCCGGCTTCCCGCCGACTGCCGCGCCGAATTCTTCGGCTCGCGCGGCAGCCCGGCCCTGTCGCTGCCCTGGGACATGCCCGTGCTCGGTAAGGCCCGCGGGGCGCTCACCGCCGAATGGGGTCGCAAGGCCGTCACCATCGGCTCAGGCGGGTCCATCCCCATCGTCGGCGCCTTCAAGGACGACCTCGGCCTCGATTCGCTGCTCGTCGGCTTCGGCCTGGAGGACGACCGGGTCCATTCGCCGAACGAGAAATACGACCTGACCTCGTTCCACAAGGGCATCAGGTCCTGGGTCCGCATTCTCGACGCGCTCGCCGCCTGAGCCTTCACCCCGCCGGTTCGGCCGGCGGCCTCCATACCCTGATGCCGCCGGACCGGGCCGCCCCCCTGGCTGTGTCGCTCAGGCCATAGGCACGGGCGAGCGCGCCGAGCGCCAGCTTGAGCACGACCTTGCCAGTGCGCTGCGGCCATCCGCGATCGCGCTCCGCCGCCTCGACACCCTTGAGGAAGCCGCAGACGTCCATCAGCAGCGATGCGAAGTCGGGACCGACGGCGCTGCGGGCCCGGTCGAGGCGTTGCTTCGCCGCGATGACGATGTCGGCGTAGTCGCGGCTGGCCGCCGGCGGCCGACCGCCGCTGACCGGGGCCGCCCAGGTGGCACCAAGCTTCGGCGACAGGCCGGCGATGGTGAAGTCGAGGCGGAAACGCTCACCCGCCTCGATCTCGGTCGGCGACAGGAAGGGCCGGCCGCTCGCATCCCGGCGGCTGGCGAGCCAGCGCAGCGGGCTCTCGGCGAGGTCGACCTCCACCGGTCCCTCAGGCGTCTCGACGATCTGGCGCAACTGGTGCGCCCGGCGGAAACGGTCGTCGTCGTTCGAGCCGGCCGTCTGGGTGTTGCGGCTCATCGCTGCGCGCCCCCGCACGACCCGTCTTCGCTGCGGAGCGGCAGCAGGATCGCCTCCAGCCCGACCAACTGCCGGTCGAAGGCGGGATCGTCGCGCTCGTCCTCGATCCGCCGCAGCGCGTGGCGGAGTGTGGCGCGGTCCCGGCCGAAAGCGGCGGACAGCCGGCTCAGGTCATGGCCGAGGACGACATGGGCGAGATAGATCGCCAGCTGGCGTGCCGCCGCGACCTGGGCGCCGCCGCGGCTCGCGCCGAACAGCGCGACGCGGTCGACGCCGGCAACCCAGGCCGCGAGGGCCGCCGCGACATCGATCCCGGCGTGCCGGGGTCGCGCGAGCCCCTGGGGCAGCGACGGTTGAGGGGACAGCATCATGGTCGAGTCTCCGTGAGAGGACCTGAATCCTTAAGCGTCACGGTGAGGATCGTAATAAGTTTTTATTCCTGAGCGTGTCAGCAGTCTGACCGCTTTGGGGAAAATTCAACCCAATCAGCATCTTGGCCGACAGATGCAACCTGAGAACAAAAAATACCCGGAAAAGTTGTCCCCATCTTTCCGCCCTCGATCATTGTCCGGTCGTGCAAAAGGAGGTGCCGATGGCCGGAAGGATCAGGAAGTTTGGCCGCATCCGCAGCTGGCGTGCGGAGCCCGACCGCGTCGAGGCCATGGCGCTCGGACATATCGGGATCGGTGCCGGCCTGTTCGCAACGGAAGGTCAGGACCTGGCGCTGCAGCAGCGGCTGGAGGGGCAACTGCGCCGGGAGAGGGCGCGGGCAAGGGCGGCCCGGGCGGGCTACGACCTCCGCCGGCACGCCGCACTGATTCGGGCCGTCGCGTTGCTCAGGCGTGGCGCCGGCCACAAAAAAGCGCCGCCCGGAGATCCGGACGGCGCGATACTGGAAACGGGAACTGGGCTCAGCGGCCCTTGCGGCGGCGCTGCTGGCCGAGGCCCATCTGCTTGGCGAGCTGCGAGCGCGCGGCGGCATAGTTCGGCGCCACCATCGGATAGTCGGCCGGCAGGCCCCACTTCTCGCGATAATCCTCGGGCGACAGGTTGTACTGGGTGCGCAGGTGGCGCTTCAGCGACTTGAACTTCTTCCCGTCCTCGAGGCAGATGATGTAGTCCGGCGTGATCGACTTCTTGATCGGGATCACCGGCTTCAGCGGCTCGGCCGGAACCTCGACCTTGCCGGCCGTGACATTCACCAGCGCGTTGTGGACGTTGTTGATGAGGCCCGGAAGATCGGTGACGGAAACCGAATTGTTGCTCACATAGGCCGAGACGATATCGGCAGCGAGCTCGATGTAGTTGTTGGCAGTCGACGAGTCGGCCATGGTCACGAAATCCTTTGACAGGCGACGTTGAAATTCCCCGTCGCGGCCTGGAGCCTGTTGCTCTATTGCTTGTACGACACCATCCGGACCGGTTGCGCGGAAGCTCGTCGAACCGGAAAAGCGTCAATCAAAGCCAGATACTGCCGCTGAGCTTGAGTTGCAAGGCCCTAAGTGCCATACCCAAGTAAAAAAATGAATGTTGAGCGGGTCGCCTCTGAACAGAATCGACAACCTCCACCATTCACAGTCGCAAAACGAGCAATGGTTGCGATGGTGCAACCACCCGGTCTGTACGAATCGCGCCACGCTCGCGGGGCTGTTCCGCCCTTCGATACATCATGGTGCGCCGCCATCAGTCCTGCCATACAAGTGAACCCGGCGTTAATACTGCACTAACGCGGTATGCTTCTGCTGCGCCGCACCCCGGCTCCATGCTGCACTGGTGACATGATGACCCTCGATGCCAAAGCCGCCCCCGCCCCCTTGGCCGCCCGCCAGTCGCGCCTGAGCACCGTGCACGGCGTCGAAATGCGAGATGATTACGGCTGGCTGCGCGCCGACAACTGGCAGGACGCCCTGCGTGACCCCGCCGTCCTGCCGGCGCCCATCAAGACTCATCTGGAGGCGGAGAACGCCTATGCCGACGCGGTGCTGGCGCCGCTCCGGCCTTTGCTCGACGCCATGGTCCGGGAGATGCGGGGGCGAATCAAGGAGGACGATTCGGGCGTGCCGTCGCCGGACGGCGCCTGGGACTATTATGATCGCTACCGCGAAGGCGGACAGCATCCGATCGTCTGCCGGCGCCCGCGCGGGAGCGGGGCGGGCGAGCAGATCATGCTGGACGGCGATGCCCTGGCCGAGGGCCGGGCCTTCTTCGACCTCGGTGGCGCCGCCCACAGCCCCGACCACCGGCTTCTCGCCTGGAGCTATGACGACAAGGGCTCCGAATTCTTCACCCTGAAGGTCCGCGATCTCGCGACCGGCGCCGATCTTGCCGACCTCCTCGAGGAGACCGGCGGCGACGCCGTCTGGAGCGGCGACGCCTCCGCCCTCTATTACATCCGTCTCGACGACAACCACCGGCCGCTGAGGATCTTCCGGCATGGCCTCGGCCAGGATCAGGCCGCCGACCTCCTCGTCTTCGAGGAGACGGACACCACCGTCTTCGTTGGCATGGGGGAGGCGACCGCCGGCGGCCTCGCGCTGATTTCCTGCGCCCAGAGCGATTCGACCGAGACTTTCGCACTCGATCTCACCCGGCCGGACGCCGTGCCCTGGCGCGTCCTGCCGCGCGTCGACGAGGTGAAGGCCTATCCTGACTACCACCCGTCCTGGCGCGGCGAGAAGACGCTGTTCATCCGCACCAACGATGACGCCGAGGATTACCGCATCGTCGCCGTGCCGCTGGCGGCGCCGTCGCGGGAGAACTGGACGGAAGTGGTGCCCCACCGTCCCGGCATCCTGGTCCTCTCGGCCCATGTGCTGCAGGACTGGCTGATCCGGCTGGAGCGCGAGAACGCCCTGCCACGCATCGTCATCCGCAACCTGACGACAGCAGAGGAACATGCCATCGCCTTCGACGAGGAGGCCTATTCCCTCGGCGTCCTGCCCGGCTACGAATTCGACACCGACACGCTGCGCTTCGTCTATTCCTCGATGACGACGCCGAACGAGACCTGGGACTATGACATGCGCACGCGCACCCGCGTGCTGCGCAAGCGCCAGGAGGTGCCCTCCGGCCATGACGCTGCGGATTATGTCACGCGCCGCCTGCTGGCGCCCGCCGCCGACGGCGAGACCGTGCCGGTGTCGCTGGTCTACCGGAAGGACACGCCGCTCGACGGCACCGCCCCGGTCCTGCTCTACGGCTACGGCTCCTACGGCGCCTCCATGCCCGCCTCCTTCTCGACGGCCCGGTTGTCGCTGGTCGATCGCGGCTTCGTCTATGCCATCGCCCATGTGCGCGGCGGCATGGAGAAGGGCTATCGCTGGTACCGGACCGGCAAGCGCGAGTTCAAGGCCAACACCTTCACCGACTTCATCGCCTGCGCCGAGCACCTCATCGCCGCGGGCTTCACCGCCAGGGGCCGCATCGTCGCCCAGGGCGGTTCGGCCGGCGGCATGCTGATGGGCGCGGTGGCCAACATGCGCCCGGACCTCTTCGCCGGCATCCTCGCCGAAGTGCCCTTCGTCGACGTGGTCAATACCATGCTCGACGACACCCTGCCGCTGACCCCGCCGGAATGGCGCGAATGGGGCAACCCCGTCGCCGATCCCGACGCCTTCCGGCGCATGCTCGCCTATTCGCCCTACGACAATGTCGCGGCGCAGGACTATCCGCCGATCCTGGCGCTTGCCGGCGTCTCCGACCCGCGGGTGACCTACTGGGAGCCGGCGAAATGGGCGGCGCGGCTGCGCGCCACCAAGACCGACGCCAACCCCGTTCTCCTCGTCACCAACATGGATGCGGGACACGGCGGCGCCGCCGGCCGCTTCGACCGGCTCGCGGAAGTCGCGCGCTCCTATGCCTTCGCGGTGGCGGTGACCGGCGCGCCCGAGGCGCCCGGTCAGTAGTCCCGCCGCCCGCCGAGCTTCAGCGACAGGACGAGATGGGCGAGGCCGACGAGGCCAAGCCCGACCGCCGCGATGCCGAGGCCCTGGATCCCGCCGAGGCTCTTGGCGAGGCCCGCAAGGCTC
Organism: Phreatobacter sp.; assembly: GCF_030691135.1. Taxonomy (GTDB): domain Bacteria; phylum Pseudomonadota; class Alphaproteobacteria; order Rhizobiales; family Phreatobacteraceae; genus Phreatobacter. Next base: position 17,123 of record NZ_JAUYFA010000036.1, on the reverse strand, counting down.
GCACCCAGCGCCGCGCCGCCATAGATGCAGGCGGCGTTGAGCGACAGCAGCACCTGCATGCGCGCCGGATCGAGGGCCACCAGTCGCGCCTGCTGCGACACGCCGATGGTCCAGCCGAGCATGCCCCACAGGAAAAGGATGATGCCGCCCAGCCAGGGCTCCCAGGCGATGAAGGTCAGCGCCGCCATGAAGGGGAGCGGTCCCGCTGCGGCGATGAGCAAGGTCCGGTTGGCGCCGATGCGGTCGACCAGGAAGCCGCCGAGCGCGTTGCCGGCGACCGAGCCGACGCCGTAGACGACCAGCAGGACGGCGACGATGCCGGCACCGCCGCCCGTCTTCTCCTCGATGATCGGCGACAGGAACGTGTAGGGGATCCAGGCCGCGCCCATCACCGTCACCGTCACCAGCACGGCGATCGCCAGCCGCGGATCGGTCATGGCGCGGGCGAGATCACCGAGGGTCGCGGGTGCGATGGCGATCCGCGCCGGCACCCGCAGCCACAGCGCGGCGGCCATGATCACGGCCGCCAGCGCGATCCCGATGAAGAGCCAGGGCCAGCCGATGGTGAAACCGATCATGCCCGCCGTGGGAATGCCGATCACCTGCGAGACGGTCAGCCCGGTATAGACGGCGGCGAGAGCCCGGCCGCGCTGGGCCGGCGGTACCGCCATCATGGCGACCCCGGCGGCGGCCGGCGAATAGAGTCCGGCCCCGAAGGCGAGCAGGATGCGGCCGGCATAAAGCACTGGCGGCATGGACGCCGTCGCGGTGAGCAGGGCGCCTGCCGCGATCAGGCCCATGCCGATGACCAGGACCGAGCGCCGGTCGAGCCGCCCGGTGATCGAGGCGCCGATCGGCGAGCCGATCGCATAGGCCAGGGCATAGGCGCTGACGATCCAGCCGGCACCCACCGGTGTCAGGGCGAGGTCGCGGCTGATCGGCGTGATGACCCCGATCACCCCGAAGGCGCCGAAGCCGACGACGAGCATGCCGACGGACAGGAGGACGAGAAGGGCCATGGGGTATCGGGCTCTGGGCTCTGCGCTTGCGGAGGCGCACCCTATACGAAGCCCCCGCCGGTCACGATGATGTGGATGGTCATAGCCGACGGCGCGCTGGAACATGGCGCGGTCCGGCGTGGGGGACGGGGGAGACGCATGGCCCATTCGCGAGCAAACCGATTGTCCCGGCGCCTCGCGCTCGGTCTTGCGGCCGCAGCGGCCGCCCCCCGCTTCGGCCATGCCCAGCGCCCGGTTCCGGTCGATGTCGTCCTGGCGCTCGCCGCCGATGGCTCCGGTTCCATCGACAATGACGAACTCAGGCTGCAGCGTGAGGGCTACGGCCAGGCGCTCGCCTCTCCCGAGGTCCTCTCGGTCATCGGCAGGGGCATCCACGGCGCCATCGCCGTGATCTACGCCGAATGGGGCGGGCCCCATTCGCAGCATGTCATCGTCGACTGGACGCTGATCCGTGACGAGGCCAGCGCCAAGGCCTTCGCCGCCGAACTGATCGCCCGTCCGCGCGAGGCGCGCGGCTACAACTCGATTTCGGCGGCCATCGACTTTTCGGTCAACCTCATCGAGACCGGACCTTATCGCGGGATGAAGCGGGTCATCGACGTCTCCGGCGACGGGCCGAACATCGGCGGCCGGGCGGTGGAGGCGGCCCGCGACGACGCGGTGGCCAAGGGCATTACCGTCAACGCCCTGGCGATCCTCCGGCCCGGCGGATCGGTGCCGGCGCGCATCGGCCAACCGCTGCCGGACTATTACCGCGAGGCGGTGATCGGCGGCCCCGGCGCTTTCGTTGAGGTGGCAGACGAGAATCGGTCATTCGCGGACGCGGTCAGGCGCAAGATCGTGACGGAGATCGCCTGAGGGGCAACGGCCTCTCCAGCCGGCGAGACGAGGCTCCCTTCACCTCTCCCCGGCGTTTCAGAACGAGGCGCCCCTTCACCTCTCCCCGGCGGGGAGAGGTCGGCCGCAGGCCGGGTGAGGGGGCAAACCCTCTCCGGCTGCGCGCTCTCCCGCTCACCCGACCCGCTTTGCTCGTCGAGATCTCACGGTCGGGGAGAGGTGAGGGAAGCGTCCGCGCCGCCAGTTGAAGGCCCGCCGCCAACGAAAAACCCCGGCGCGTGGCCGGGGTGCTCCGTATTCAGCAGGTCCGACTGTCTCAGGCGGTGGCCTTCTGGAACATCTCGTCCACATAGTCCCAGTTGACCATGTGCTCGACGAAGGCCTTGAGATAGTCGGGACGACGGTTGCGGTAGTCGATGTAGTAGGAGTGCTCCCAGACGTCGACGCCGAGGATCGGCAGGCCGCCATGGACCAGCGGGCTCTCGCCGTTCGGGGTCTTGGTGACGACGATCTTGCCGCCCTGGACGGTCAGCCAGGACCAGCCCGAGCCGAACTGGGTGATACCGCCCTGGATGAAGTCTTCCTTGGCCTTCTCGACCGAGCCGAACGAATCGACCAGCGCCTTTTCCAGGCCGCCCGGGATCTTGCCGCCGCCATTCGGCTTCATCCACTTCCAGAAATGGATGTGGTTGTAGTGCTGGCCGGCATTGTTGAAGATGCCCGCGTGCTTGCCGAACGAGCCCTTGACGATGTCCTCGAGGCTCTTGCCCTCGAACTCGGTGCCCTTGATCAGGTTGTTGCCGTTGGTGACATAGGCCTGATGGTGCTTGTCGTGGTGATACTCAAGCGTCTCCTTCGACATGTAGGGCTGCAGGGCATCGTAGGCGTAGGGAAGATCGTCGAGGGTGAAAGCCATGATCACGTCTCCAGATGGGGGCGCCCACGGTCAGGCGGTGCGGCGGGCGATCGCACACGAAACAACCCCCCTCACATAAGCCGTGGGACCCGCCCCGGCAATTGCCGTACGGCCATCGCTTGATGTAGTTGCGAGAATCTGACGACTTGCCTTGGATAGGTCGTTTTTTGACGGCTCAACGGTAGCCGGGAGCGGGCGGCAAGTCCCGCGTGGTTGAAAGGACGATCAATGGCCCTCGTGCTGAAGGTGGCGGCCGCGGTGCTGGCGCTGATCGGGTCGGTGACGCTCTACTGGGGCACCAATCCCTCCCTGCTCAGCCTCGGCAATACGGTGATGATCGTCGGCGCGGTCATCGCCGCCGCGGGAATCGTCCTGTTCGGCCTCGCTGCCGTTCTGGGGCAACTCGGCGTCGTCGCGGACAAGCTTGACGCCCTGCGCACCGGCCTTCCCGCCGGGATGGCCGCGGGTGACACGATGGAGGGGCCGGCCGGCCTTGCTCCCGCCGCCGAGGCGCCGCTGGTGGCGATGCCGGCAACCGCGCCGGCCGTGGCTCCCGTCGCCCCCGTCGTCCTCGACCGCTTGGAGGAGGCATTGATGGCGCCTCCGCCTCCGCCTCCTCCTCCGCCGGCAGCGGCCCCCACCGTGCCGACGCCGCCGTCGCGCCAGAGCTTCGGCCTGCCGCCACTGGCCGGCCAGGCGTCCTTTGCTGCCGCGGCCGGTCTCGCGGCATCCGCCACCTCCGCATCCGCCGGGGCGCGGAGCGCCGAAAAGCCCCCCGAACCCGCCGTCGCGCCGCCCGTCGCCGTCCCTGTCGCCGAGGATCTCGATGACGACAAGGCCTTTGCCGGTGACGACAAGCGGTTTGCCGGTGACGACAAGGCTTTCACGGGCGACGATCAGCCCTGGACGGGCGACGAGAAGGCTTTTGCGCCTGCCAGGCCCGATGCCGACCTCATCCATGCGTTGGAGGACATGCGGGCGGAGCTGAAGGCCGCGGAGGCCGATCTCGCCCCGTCGGCGGCCGCTCCCGGCGATGAGCCGACCGACCCCATGGCCTCGCTGGAGCGCCTTCTCCTCGGTGCCTCCGCCGGCGATGCCCGCGCACCCGCCGAACCGGAGCCGATCGCCTCGGCCCTGCACCGGGCCGAGCCCGACGACGGCGACGCGCCGCTGCCCGTCGAGACCGAGAAAGCCTTCGAGCCCCGGCGGGATATCGACCCGCCGCGGGACGCGACGGCGGCCGTACCGGATCTGGCGCCGATCCCCGACGCCGACGATTTCATGGCGCGTCTGCGCGAGACGATTTCCCGGCCTGTCGCGGCCCCCGACCTCGCCGTGCCGCTTCCCCCCGAGCCCGCGCCGGACCGGCAGGAGCCCCCGCCGCTGTCCATCGAGGAAGAGCTCGAGCGGGCGCTGCATGCCTCGCTCGCCGAATCGGCCCTCGTGGCCGCGCCGCCGCCGGTCATCGAGCCGCCGCCTGTCCCGGCGCCATCACCCGTCATGCCGCTCCCGGCGCCGGTGGTCGAGGCGCCGAGACGCCCTGAGCCTCCGCGCCTGGAGCTGATCAGGCCGGATCCGGCGGCGGCCTCCGCCGCAGCCCCGCGCGAGGATGGCATGGCGGCGCTCGCCCGCGACTTCCCCGAGCTCAACGACCTGCTGGCGCCGGCGAAACCGTCGGCGGACCCCGCCACCTCGCTGATGGACGATCTGAAGGACATTTTCGAGCCGCAGTCCAAGGTGGCGCCGCGTCAGGAGCCCGTGCTCGCCGCGCCGGCGCCCCCGCCGATGCCACCGCTGCTGCGCGAGGGGGTGATCGCCGGCATTTCCTTCCGCCTCTACGGCGACGGCAGCATCGAGGCGGATCTGCCCGAGGGCACGTCCCGCTTCGCCTCGCTCAAGGACTTCCGCGCCCATGTCGGGGGGTGACCCCCGGGCGTGGCTCTCGCACCTGTGGGAGAGCTCCCCGGCGGCCAGCCCTCAGAGGCGCGGGCCGGCTGCCGCATAGTCGAAATAGAGGTCGCGGGCCTTGCGGCCGAGCGGACCCGGCTGCAGCGCCCGGTCGTCGATCTTGGTCACCGGCACGACCTTGGAATAGTTGCCCGACGAAAAGATCTCGTCCGCCGTCTCGAAATCGGCATAGCGCAGGCTCTGCTCGACCACGGTGACGCCGGCCTCCCGCAGCAGCGCGATGGTCCGCTGCCGGGTGATCCCGTTCAGGAAGGTGCCGTTCGGGATGGGCGTATAGACGACGCCGTCCCTGGCCATGAAGATGTTGGACGTCGCGGTTTCGGCGACGTTGCCGACCATGTCCATCACCAGGCAATTGTCGAAGCCGCGGGACTTCGCCTCGCGCAGCGCCCGCCCGTTGTTCGGATAGAGGCACCCCGCCTTCGCATCGGTCGGCGCGTTCTCGATGGTCGGGCGGCGGAACTTCGACAGGGTGATCGCCATGCCGGTCGGCGCGCCCATGGGCGCCTCGAAGATGCAGAGGCAGAACCGCGTCGTCTCCGCGTCCGGCAGGATGGCGTTGCCGCCCTCGCCCTCGGCCCAGTACATCGGCTTGACATAGAGCGGCACTGATCCGTCGAACTTCTTCGCGCCGTCGCGCGTCAGACCGACGATGCTCTCCACCGTCATGGTCGCGTTCAGGCCGAGCGCCATCGCCGAGCGGTTGAGGCGCGCCGCGTGCAGGTCCATGTCCGGCATCTTGCCATCGAAGATGCGGGCGCCGTCGAACACCGACGAGCCGAGCCAGAAGGCGTGGCTGCGCGGCCCGGTCAGTGGCGGATTGCCCTCCAGCCAGTCGCCGTCGACATAGGTCCAGGTTTTCGACCAGCCGGTCATCGCGCATCTCCTCCCATCGGGGAGGCGGAATTTAGCGTGGCGGCGCGCTACGTCACCATGAATTGTCGTGATCCCTGCCGCGCAAGGATGCCATGGATGGGCATCATCGCGCTCTGATCACACCGTCAGCGCCTCGACGGCGTCGCGGCGGATGCGGTCGATCATCGAGCGCACGCCGTTGGAGCGCTGCGGCGTCAGGTGCTGTTCGAGGCCGAAGGAGCGGAACAGGTCGAAGGCGTCGTCGGTGGCGACCTCGCGGGCCGGGCGGCCCGAATAGAAGGCGAGCGTCAGGGCCACCAGCCCCTTGACGATATGCGCGTCACTTTCGCCGGCGAAGCTCATCATGGCGTCGGGACCGGGGTCGGCGACATGGGTGACCAGCCAGACATTGCTGGCACAGCCCTTGACCCTGTTGGTTTCGCTGCGCTCCTCGGCGGCGAGCGGCGGCAGTGCCTTGCCGATCTCGATCAGGTAGCGGTAGCGCTCCTCCCAGTCGTCGATCAGGGCGAAGGCTTCTTTGATCTCGTCGATCGCGGGGGTGGCAAGCTGGCTCATGCCGGGGATATAGGGCGATGCGGCGCCGAAACAAAGCGCCGCGTCAGGCGGGGCGCCGCGGCGGCAGCGGCGCCTGCTTAGGTGCCGAACCCGGGGGGATCGCCAGGCCGCCGAAAGGCACCTGCAGGTCGGCCGGCATCAGCGTGTCGCGTGCGGCGGGCATGGCCTCGCCGACCACCTCGCGCTGTACCGTCTCGGTGACGGCGCCGACGCCGCGGGCGCAGACATCGGCATTGTCGCGGCAGAGCTGGACGGCGCCGCGGATGACCGCGCTCGCCACCTGGCCCCCCGTCGGCAGGTCGCTGGAGGCCGACGGCGGCAGCGGGGCCGACGGCGGCAGCACATAGAAGACGAGGCCGAGCCAGAAGGCGGCCTTGAAGAGAAATGACATGACGCCGTTTCCGGTCGTTGGAGCCCTGTATCCGGGCGGTCATTGTCGCCTCGAGGGCACCGCTCCGGTCCTGCTGATCATGGGTTCGACCTGTGAACAGGGCCTTGGCAGAGACGGTGAATCCGCCGGAAACCGGCCTGAATTCGGGTTAAGGTTTATGCAAATTGTCGGGATTGGACGTGGCCGTCGGCCGCAAGCCTTTCTTCACCATGGCCGACGAAACGGCCGGCGCACGACCCCGCCGGGCCGCGCGCCCCGCCGACTTAGCTTTTCCTTCATGCCGGACTGCGATCCTCCGGACATTGAGAACGGCGGATGCCGCGGGTCGGGGTGAGTGCGTTGCGTGAGAACGCGTTGATCGGTTCGGTGAGTTCCTATCTCGACGGTCTGGTCCATCCGGCCGCGACCGTGGACCCCGTCGTCTTCGCCCGTCACCGGGCCTTCATCGCGACGCGCCTGATTCCGGGCCTCGTCGCCCTCTCGGCACTGCCGCTGTTCCTCGCCTTCCAGGGCGTTCCCGGCCTCGTCGAGACCATCGCCTTCGGCTGGCTGGTTCTTCCCATCGCCATCGCGACCTTCCTGTCCCGCACCGGCGCCTATCAGCGGGCGCACCTCTTCTCGGCCGTGGCGCTGACCGGCATCGTCTCGGTGATCGCCGCGCTGTCCGGCGGCCTCACCTCCTTCATCGTCATCTGGTTCGCGCTGGTCCCGGCCGAGGCCGTGCTCTCCGGTTCGCGCCGCGTCGTCAACAGCGCTGGCGCCATGGTCGTCGGCGCCGTCGGCGTGATCGGCGCCCTGCAGATGACAGGCGCGCTGATGCCGACGACCCTCGGCTCGGCCCATCTCGCCGTGGCCGCCTTCGCTTCGGTCGCCGCCGCCGTGATCTATGCCGTCGGCCTCGCCCTCTCCGCGGTGATGGTCAGCCGGGCCGGCGAGGAGGTCCACTCGGTCGGCGAGCAGCGCTACCGGCTCCTCGCCGAGAACATGACCGATCTCATCACCTGCCACAGCCGCAACGGCGCCGTGGTCTTCGCATCGCCCGCCGCCGAGCGCGTCGTCGGCGTGCCGTCCTATGCCCTGCACGGCCAGAACCTGTTCGACCGTGTTCATGTCGCCGACCGCCCGGCCTATCTCAGCGCCCTGTCGATCGCCGCCTCCCGCAACATCGAGGCGGCTGCCGAGTTCCGGCTGCGCCGCGAGGATACGGTCGACGGCCAGCCCTCCTTCATCTGGATGGAGATGCGCAGCCGCCCGCTTGCCGGATCCGGCGATGGCCAGCAGGTCGTCTCGGTGCTGCGCGACGTCTCCGAGCGCAAGCAGCATGAGGCCGCCGTCGACAGCGCCCGTGAAGAGGCCGACCGGGCCAACGAGGCGCGCGGCCGCTTCCTCGCCAATGTCAGCCACGAGCTGCGCACGCCGCTGAACGCCATCAACGGCTTCTCCGAAATGCTGATGCATGAGGAGGCCATGCGCCTCGATCAGGCGCGCCGCCACGAATATGCGACGCTGATCCGCGACTCCGGCGAGCATCTGCTCAACCTCGTCAATTCGATCCTCGACATGTCGAAGATCGAGAGCGGCCATTTCGAGATCACGCCCGAGCCCTTCGCCCTGCCGCCGCTGGTGGCGCAATGCGTCCAGATGATGGACCTCAAGGCCAGCAGTGCCGGCGTGGCGCTCACCGCCGAGCTTCCCGACGGCGTTGAAGAGGTCGTCGGCGACAAGCGCGCCTACCGGCAGATCCTGCTCAACCTCGTCTCCAACGCCATCAAGTTCACCAAGGCGGGCGGTTCGGTGACCATCGGCCTGCGCCGCGACGGCGGCTGGCTGTCGCTCTCGGTGACCGACACCGGCATCGGCATCGCCGCCAAGGATCTGCCGCGGCTCGGCAGCCCCTTCTTCCAGGCGCGCTCCAGCTACGACCGGCCCTATGACGGCACCGGCCTCGGCCTGTCGGTCGTGAAGGGCCTCGCCGAACTGCACGGAGGCCGCCTCGAGATCACCTCGCAGGTCGGTCGCGGAACCCGCGTGACGCTGCGGATGCCGATGGACTGTGAGGCGCATGGGCAGGTCGCGCCCCTGCCGGTGGCCGCGACCGCGCCCGTGATCGACAAGCCCCAGGAGGAACGGAAAATTGCGTGACGCGACCTATGACGACGAGGATCTGCGTCCCCGCCGCGGGCGCGCCGCCCACGACATGGACGACGAGGCGCCGCGCACCTCGCTGTGGCGGCAGATCATCGGCCGCAGCCCCGGCGACAGAATCGCGCTGGTGCTGCTTGGTTTCGTCGCCGTCGGCATCGTCACCAATGCCCTCGTCCGCCAGACCGGCCCCCATCCGGCCCCGCTCTTCGCCGCCGCAGTGATCCAGCCGGCGCCAGCGCCGGTCGCCGCCCGGCCGGCCGACGTGCAGCAGACCGCCAGCATCACGCCGCGGCAGAGCGAGGCTTCCGCGCCCGCCGTCGGTGCAGCCGCCGCCGCGGCACGGTCCCGCTCCGACATCATCGCCGACGTGCAGCGCGAGCTGCTGCGTCGCCGCCTCTATGACGGCACGGTTGACGGCCGTTCCGGCCCCAAGACCGAGGCGGCCATCCGCCGCTACGAGACCGAGGCGCGCCTGACCGTCACCGGGGAAGCCTCCGAATCCCTGCTGGCCCGTCTGCGCCGCGGCGCGCCGGCTGCTGCTTCCGCCGCCGCCGTGGCCCGCCCGGCAACGGCTCCGGCCGCCCCTCAGGGTCCGCAGAACATCGCCGACCTCCTGTCGCGCGACCCGCGCGCCGTTCCGGCGCCGCGGCCCGCTCCCGCCCCCCGCGAGCGCTCCATCGGCGACCTCATCGCTGCCGAGAGTTCCGGCGCCCGCCGCTGATGCGGGTCACCTCCGACTTCTGGGTCTCCGCCTTCATGCGGCGCGTCGGCCTCGAAGGCGGTTTCGCCACGCTCCGCCGCCGTGGCAATGCCGAGGCGGGCGCCATCGCCGTGACCGTCTCGCGGGCCGCCGACCGCCTGGTGGCGCTCTATCTGCAAGCGCCGCAATCGGCCTTCGACGACGGCCGGCCGGTCGACCGCCTCTTCGTCCCCGCCTGGCCGGAAATCTTCGTCGAGGAGTTCAGGGTCGGCGAGAAGCTGGCGCGCGAAACCAAGTTCGACCCCGACCTCTGGATCGTCGACGTCGAGGATCGCGACGGGCGCACCTTCGTGGAACTGGCCCGGCCCTGACCGGGCTCAGGAACCTTTCGGCAGCCGGGATGCCGCCGGTCGCACGGCCGGCGACCGTGCCGCCTGACGCGGCGCGGGGCTCGCCGCCTGGCGTGCCCCCATCCGGTCGGAGGCATCGGGAGCCAGCGCCGGCTGGTGCCGTACCGTCCGCACCGGCGGGGCGAGGGGCGCGGCCTCCTGCCAGGCGCGCACCAGCGTGACCGCAACGCCGCGCGGCACGGCGTCGTAGAGGGCGGCGAGCGCGTAGATCCGTTCGACCGATGTACCGATCGCCTCGTGGGAGAACAGCAGGATGCGGGTCGTCGCCTCGCGGCCGAGATCGAGGGCGCGGGCCGAGACCACCAGGAGTTCGCCGCCTGTATCGTCGGCGATTCTGGCTGCCGTGGCGCGGTCGAGGCCGAAGGTGCGGCCGATCGCTTCGGCGAGGGCGCCCTCGCGGCGCGACAGGGCGGCGACCTCGATTTCCTGACCCTGGCCCTGGCCCTGTCCCTTGGCCGCTCCGCGGGGGCCGAGACCCGGCGGCAGGGCCGGCTGCGACAGGGCGAGTTCGGCCAGCATCGTCTCGCGCTGGGCGGTCGCCGCGGCGAGGAACCGGCGGCCGATATCGACGGGAGGTCCCATCAGGGGCTCGCGGCTCGGCACCGGCGAACGGCCGATGCGGGCGGCCAGCGCTGCCTTGACGACCGGATCCTCCATGTCCTCCAGCGCCACCAGTGCGGCGAGCCCGATATCTTCGCGCTCTGCCACGGCCAGCGCCTTGAGCGGATCGCCCGACCGGACCGCGAGGAAGAGATCGTCGTCCGATAGGGCCCGGCAATGCGTCAGGACCAGGCGCGCCACGACCCCGGTATCGGCGGCGAGGCGCCGCGCGACGACGGCAGGTGTCTGGCGGTGGCGGGCGAGCTTGGCGGCGACGAGGATGCGGTCGGCCTCGCTCGCCTTGGGCAGGAGGTTGACCACCAGCTCGCCGAACCGAGTCACTTCGGCGGCGCTGTGGTGCGTCTCGGCGACGAACTGGTCGACGATGATGCGCAGCAGGGTCGGCCGGACGTCGATGCCGTTCGACCGCGCAAGGCCGATCAATCGCTGGACGCTGGGAAGACGCTGGGACGACATGCGCGAAGGGCGACCGGAGGGGCGGAGGGACGGTTGCCGACAATACGAAGGAACTCGTTAGCGTTCCGTTAGTGGAAAGACCGCGTTAACGATTGCGGCCGCTCGGCTCCGTGCGCAGCGCGGTATCGTCCGGCCAGGGATAGAGCCGGCTTCCGGTGAAATGCGGACCTGCGGCGCCGGTGAGCGCGGGGGGCGCGCCGTTCGGCAGCGCCGCGCCGGGATCGCGCCTGCTCTCCAGCACGAGTGCCGCGGCGGGCCGGTCCGAGGTTCCCGTCGGCGCCGGTCGGGTGCGGGTGAGGAGCCGCGTGCGGACGACGCTCCGGGCCGAAAGGTCTTCCCCGCCTCCGGCGCCGAGCCAGGCGGCCACCGCCGCGAGGGCGCCGTCATCCGCGTCGAAACGCAGGATCGTCAGCCAGTCCGCGGCGAGGGGCTCGGCTGCCGCCAGGCCGCTGTCCGGCCAGGCGACATAGGGCGTGCGGATGTTGGCGATGCCGGCCATGAAGGGCGGCAGATGCGGGTCGGCTGAGGCGAGCCGCCGGTAGCGGGCGAAAGCCGCACTCTCGAAGATCGACCAGCCCGGTGCCTGGTAGACGTCGACGATGTCCATCCGGCCACGGGCAGCCTGGTAGGAGGTACAGGTGGTGAAGCCGGCCTCGTAGAGATGCGGCGCGTGGACATGGGCGTACCAGTCGCGGAACGTCGTCTGGCCGCCCTCCGGCAGGTCGATCTCGACGACATAGAACAGCGGGTCTTCGGGTGCGGCAGGCAAGGCCATGGGGCGGGTCCGGAGGGGCGAGGGCGAGGCAGCCGATCGGGCTCGCCGGCGGGCATCGCGTCAAGACCGGAACGGGGCGGGGCAGCCGTGTCCGGCCGCCCGAAGATGGGCGCCGAGGTAACCAGCCGTTAACCATGGCGGTTGTTAAGTCGCCCTGCGCGTCGGCGAATGGTCGCCGGGCATGGCCGCATTGGAGGGCAGGCGCAAAGGAGGGTCCGATGGGTGCAGTGCTTCGCTTTCCGCTCGAACGACGGCGCATCCTGCGCCCGGCCACGGACGACACAGCGGTCAGCGGCCAGATTCTTTTGCTGCCCGTGGTGCGCGTCGAGCGCCATGACCTTCCCCCGCCGCCGATCCTGACCGTCGATCCGCCCCTCAAGGGCGGCGACCGGCCGAAGCGCCGGCGCAGGAGCGCCTGATCGCGATCCCGAGAACGGGCCACCATATCGATGGAAGGCCTCGGCATGCCTCTGGCGCGCCCGCACCGACAGCCGGTTTCCGCGTGGCTCGCGCTCGCCGCGGCGGCGCTGATGCTCACGGCCTGTGCCCCGCAGGGTGACTTCGGTCGTCCCGCCGCCAATGTCGTCAATGACGAGATCATGCCCTGGGTCGGTGGCCATGCCGCCCGCTACCGCGCCGAGCCGGTTTCCGGCTTCGACTTCACCGATGCCGAGCGCGAGATGCGGCAGTTGGGCTACGGCCTGATGATGCCGACCCTTCCGCACGACCGCTGGAACCAGTTCTGGGCGGAGCTGCGCCGCACCCGCATCGGCGATCCCGTGCGCTTCGACCCCGACCCGCGCGGCTATTGCCACACCCTCGAACGCGAGCACTATCGCTCGTCGCGGGCGCGCTTCATCCGCATGGTCGACGACATGCGCGCCGACCGGCAGCGCATCCGCCCCTTCTGCGACAAGGCGCGCGAGGTCATGGAGGCCGACCGGGTGCGGGAGGGTGCCCTCGGCCATATCCGGACCCTCAGCCCCGTGCAGATCCGCTCGGCCCATGACCGGATCGCCGAGAACCGGACCATCGTCTCCTGGGTCCGCCACGGCCTGCGCCAGCATGCCGACGCCTATCGCTGCTCCCTCAACACGCAGATCGTCGCCACACCCGAGGCCGAGGCGGTGCTCGCCGAACGCGAACTGCGCGGCCTCGAGGAGGACATCCGCGACTTCGACAGGTTCTGCGCCGCCCTGCCGACGCGCGGCGCGGTCGGCGTCGAGCAGGCGCCGCAGCGCTTCTATCCGCGCTCGCCGCCGCCGGAAGAGATCGTCATCAGCAAGTAGGTGGCCGCCGCCCTATTGCGTCGCCGGCGCCTGTTCCGGTGTCAGGATCTCGCACAGGGACTGCGCGGCGAGCTGTTCCCGGATGAGGGGGCCAAGGCTCGGCTGCACCGCCAGCGCCCGGATCAGCACGAAGCCCTCGGTGGTCGGCGAGACGAGGATCAGGTTGTCGGCGGCCGTCTCGTCCTCGTCGGTGGAGAGTTCGCGCCGCTGCGACTGGGTCACCACGAAGAGGTCGAGGGTGCGCCGCGTCGCCGCCCGGTCGTTGATGGCGCCGAAAGCGATACCCGTCGCGGTGTAGAGGGCGACGGCGGTGTAATGCGGCGTCACCGGTGCCCGCACATGCAGCGGACCGGCTGACAGGTCGAAGCGGCAGACCGCCGTCTCGAAGGCCGGATCGGCCAGCGGCAGGACGACCGAGCCGCCGCCCGACAGGGTGGTGAGACGGTTCACCGCCGTCACCTCGGCGAGGCGGGCGCGGGCATCGTCCGGGGCGAGCCGCGGCAGGGCGAAGACCGACAGGATGTGCACGGCCACGCCGAGCAGCAGGCCGGCGATCACCCAGGGCAGGGCGCCGAGCACCCGGCGGAACGGGCGGGCGAGGCGGCTGGCGATGCTGCTCATGGGCAGCTCAACCGGGTGATCGACGGCAGGACCGTCGCCGCCGAAATGGTCGTCGCGACCGGCGTGTCGTAGAGCCGCAGGATGAGGCGCAGATCCGCGACGCCGCCGGAGGGGAGCCAGTTGCCGGCCCGCGCCTGCGGCGCCACGAGGACGTCCGTCCCGGCCTCGGCCAGCCGCACGATCTCGTAGCTGGTGAAGGCCTGGCGCAGGCCCTCCTCGACGACCGGGGCGAAATCGGCGCGCGCCGCCGTCAGGGTCCAGAAGCGGGCGGGCGGGACGCTGCCCGCCACCCGGTAGGTACAGCGCCCGTCGATGGCGGCACCGCTGCTGTCGGCATCGGCAACCAGGGCGAGGCCGTCGGCGAGCGCCAGCGGCAGGGTACCGAGCCGCGCCGTGACGGCCCGTGAATAGGGATCGGCCTCGGGCGTTCCCGCCTTCGGCGTCGCGAGCCAGGGGCCGATGCGCAGCGTGCCCGCCCCGGTGCCGCGGCCGACCGACAGCGCCGTCAGGCCGAGGCCCGTCACCGCGCCGATGCCGAGCGCCAGCAGGAGGCCAGGGAGCAGGCGCATTCAGCGATCATCCTTCCCCGTCGTCAGCGCAGCACCGACCCGGCCGGGCCGGCCGAGAGCGGCCCGGGGCGCAGCGTATCGGAGGCGTCCCTGAGCAGCATGTCGATCCGGCCGAGCACCTCCAGCGACGACCGCGACAGGACCTGCGGCCGGTCCGGCACCCCGGCGAGCGGAACCTGCGTGCCGGGAGGCACGCCCGGCACCGGCTGCGGTCCGCCGGTCAGGCCGAAGATCGGCCTGCGGTCGAGGCCCTGATGCGCCGCCGTCATGACCTGCGAGAAGGTCATGGCGGGCAGCGAGCCGCCGGTCATCCGGTTGGTGGGCGAATAGTCGTCGTTGCCGTACCAGACGCCAGTGACGAACTGGCCCGAATAGCCGACGAACAGCGCGTCGCGGTAGGAATTGGTCGTGCCGGTCTTGCCGCCGACCTGGACGCCCTGCACCTGCGCCCGCCGCCCGGTGCCGGATTCGACCACGCCCACCATGATGGCGTTCATGTCGACGGCGACCGTCTCGGGAAAGATGCGGCGACGCTCCGGCAGGTCGCGATCGGCCCGCCAGACCAGCTCGCCGGCCGAATTGCGGATCTCGACGGCGGCATGCGGCCGGACGCTCAGGCCCCCCGAGGCGAAGGTGGCGTAGGAGGTGGTGAGTTCGACCAGCGTCACTTCCGCGGCGCCGATCGGCAGCGGCGCCGAATCGGTCAGCGGCCGGGTGATGCCCATCTCGCGGGCCGTGGCGATGATCTTCTGCCGCCCGACACGGCTGTCGCCGCGGCCCATCTGCTGGGTCAGGATGACGGGAATGGAATTGATCGAGCGCACCAGGGCGGCGGTGACGGTCGTCGCCCCGGAGAAGCTGCGGCCGTAATTCTGCGGGCACCAGTTGCCGAGGCAGATCGGCCGGTCGACCACCACCGAGCGGCCGTTGATCAGCCCCTCCCGCATCGCCGCGCCATAGACGATCGGCTTGAACGAGGACCCGGGCTGGCGCATCGCCTCGGTGGCGCGGTTGAACTGGCTGGCGCCGTAGTCGCGTCCGCCGACGATGGCGCGCACCGTGCCGTCGACCTCCATCACCACCGCCGCCGCCTGGCTCGCGCCGAAGTCCGTGCCGAACTGGCGGATGACCGCCTCGACCGACAGCTCCGCCTGTTTCTGGATCGTCAGGTCGAGACCGGTGCGCACCGTCAGAACCCGGTCGACCAGGCTCGGCGTCGCCGCCACCAGCCGCTTCACGTCCTCGAAGGCGTAGTCGAGGTAATAGTTCGGGACCGCCTCGTCCTTGCGGTCGACGGGGGTGGCGGGATTGCGCCGGGCGCCGAAGACCTGGCCCTCGGTCATGAAGCCGGCCTCGACCAGGTTGTCGAGCACGGTATTGGCCCGGGCCCGCGCCGCCGGCAGGTTGATGTGGGGTGCGAAGCGTGTCGGCGCCTTGAACAGGCCGGCGAGCAGAGCGGCTTCCGCCAGCGTCACGTCGCGCACCGACTTGCCGAAATAATATTCCGACGCCGCCTCGGCCCCGAAGGCGCCGCCGCCCATATAGGCGCGGTCGAGATAGGTCTTCAGGATCTCATTCTTGGTCGCCCGCGATTCCAGCCATAGCGCCAGGAAGGCTTCCTTGATCTTGCGCTCGATCGAGCGCTCGTTGGTGAGGAACAGGTTCTTGGCGAGCTGCTGGGTCAGGGTCGAGCCGCCCTGCACCACGCCGCCGGCGCGGGCATTGGTGGCGAGCGCCCGGAACGTGCCGATCAGGTCGATGCCATAGTGGTCGTAGAAGCGGCGGTCCTCGGTCGCCAGCACCGCCTTGATCAGATGGTCCGGGAATTCCTCCAGCGGCACCGAATCGTTGTGGCGGATGCCGCGGCGGCCGACCTCGTTGCCGTAGCGGTCCTGGAAGACAACGGAGAGCTCGGAGCGCTTGCGCCAGTCGTCCTCGGTCTCGCGGAAGGCGGGGATGGCCAGCATGAGGAGGACGACGAGGCCGCCGGTGCCGAGCGTCATGCCCTCCGAGGCGATCTCGGCCCCGACCCGCTTCCAGCCATAGACCTGGACCCGGTCGGCGACGTCAGAGAGGCGCTCCCAGCCGCGACCGATCGCCCCGGCGAGGCGCCAGGCCCCGTCGTTCAACCGGGCGTCGAGGTCGAGGAGGACGCGCTTCAGGGCGCTGCCCCACCCGCCGCTGGGAGTGAGATCGCTCAAGCCGGGCACCCTTTCTGGGCATGCTCTTGACGATTGGCTTACCATATCGGAGATCGGCAGGGCGAGCCAACGGCCCCGCGCCCAGTTCACGGTTCTCTGACAACAGGGTTACCGCGGGGCCGGGCGCCGCATGGTCCACGCCGCCAGGAGAGGCCCGCCCATGGTCGACGACGTTGCAGGCGATCCGGCCGCCGCACCCTTCTGGCGGGTGAAGCCGCTGGAAGCGATGAGCGAGGGCGAATGGGAGAGCCTGTGCGACGGCTGTGCCCGCTGCTGCCTGAACAAGCTCGAGGACGAGGACACCGGCGAGATCCACTTCACCTCTGTCGCCTGCACCCTGCTCGACGGCGATAGCTGCCGCTGCCGCGATTATCCGAACCGGCAGGACGAGGTTCCGGACTGCGTCCGCCTGACGCCGGCCGAGGCGCGGTCTCTCGTCTGGCTGCCGCCGACCTGTGCCTACCGCCTCGTCGCCGAGGGCCGCGATCTCTACTGGTGGCACCCGCTGGTCTCCGGCGATCCGGACACCGTCCACGCCGCCGGCATATCGGTGCGCGGCCGCATCACCGCCTGGGAACATGAGCTGACGGAACTGCAGGAGCTCGAGCACCATCTCGTCGAGTGGCCGAACCAGGACAATAGCCGACCGCCGGCCTGACCCCGCACGGCCTGGCCGGGTTATCGCTGGCGCCGCCGGCTCGTCATCTCACCCGTGCCGCTGCCGGCTCTTCACCTCTCCCCGGCGGGGAGAGGTCGGCCGCAGGCCGGGTGAGG
>NZ_JAUYFA010000021.1 GCF_030691135.1 Phreatobacter sp. | reverse complement strand
TGGTTGATTGCCGCCGCAATCTCATGCAGTGACGAACGCCTTCAACCCGTTGGCCGCCTGGGCCACCCGGGCGAGATCCGACGCTCCTCCAGAGAACGGGGCAACGCCGCAAATGCTCTATTTGACGCCTTACATTATGGTAGCGGCGATGAAGCGGCTTGACGTGCCGACGACCTAACAGACATCGGCTTTTGGGCCCTGGGCCGAAGTTCCGAATGTCTGCTTGCGGATGCATGAACACACCAAAGACTTCAAATAGACGCCCAGCATGTGCTGCCACCCATTGCGAGCCTGGCAGATGTCGGTCGACGACCGGGCGCGTACGCCAGACGCAAGGAAGCGCCTCCGGTGAGACCGGCCTGACCTGCACCGGGCAAATTCACGGGTCACGGCCAAACTCGTTCCGATAATAGGTCTTGAACAAACGCCAATGCGCGAACCCCCACCGCATGGCGATGCGCTTGACATTGGCTTGAGGACCGATTGCTGCAATCTCGTCGTGTACCTGCTTCAGGCGCAGCCGCCGCAGATGCTGCATGGGCGTGCAATCGAACTTGTCCCTGAACGCCAATTGGAGGGAACGGACGCTGATGCCGACTGCGTTTGCGACGTCTTCTACGACGATGGGTTCGTGCAGGTGGGCAGCCATGAAATCGATAGCCCGCATCAGTTTCGAGGCTTCCACGGAGCCGACGGCGGAGTGCACGTGTTCCGAGTAGCTATGGTGCAGGAAATTGACGACATACTGCATGATGGCGTCGACTGTACTCGATATAGCCAAAGGACTTGCGCCGAATTCAGGCGAACGCGTGGCTGTCTCGTGCAAGCTATGCAAGTATGACGCAAAGAAATTCTGGCGCGGGTCTGACAATGAGAAAGTCGGCTCGAAAACGACCCTCTTCTTGAGGAGGTAACCTAGGTTTCGAGCTACGGCCTGCTCGATCATCGGGTATGGCACCGACAATTGGGTGCCTGACCATCCGCTGCCCACTTGACCTCTCGTCACCTGACGCATGTCGATGACGGTCCCGAAGCCGAGACGAGAATGATGGGTATCGTGACCTGCGCGCGTGACTGAATGGCAGTCCGAGCGGGGGACAACGATCTGCACATTCTGAGACGGTATCTCGGTTATGAAGCTGTAGGCTCCATCCGATCGGGCACTGAGCAGCGTCAGGCCGGCAAAGTGATAGAAATCCGCGTGCCAGACCGAGAGGTTCTCCTGGCTCGTGAGGCGGTGCACCTGGCCCCACTGCCGGGCGAAAAAATGCTCGACCGCGTCAGCCGAATCGCAACGAGCGCTATAGGCCACGACAGGGATTTCATTCATTCATTCCGCGCCCCCGTCTGATCCACCAACACGATAGAAAACGCGCGTTTCGTATTCAACAGAACAAATGCGCAAATTGAGGCACTTTAACGAAAACCGATTTCAGCGATTCATTCACGACGTTAGATCATAATAATCATACCGCAGACGAGAGAGCGTGATGATTATCCCCTTTCCAGACGTGATAAAAACCCCA
Source organism: Phreatobacter sp. (assembly GCF_030691135.1). Classification (GTDB taxonomy): domain Bacteria; phylum Pseudomonadota; class Alphaproteobacteria; order Rhizobiales; family Phreatobacteraceae; genus Phreatobacter. The sequence goes on along the minus strand of NZ_JAUYFA010000021.1, from coordinate 5,356 downwards.
AAACTTCCCACCCAGTGCCTCGTAAATTCAGCAAAGGAATTGTTATCATTCACGGAACAATTGGTTTCTTACTGCGATGATGATGAAGCTCGCGTGCATTTTATGCTAAGGAGTCAAGATATTATCACCCGAATCGAGACAATGGCAGCTGAGTTATTGTCCTACAAGGCAAAGCGAGCCTTCGAAAACCTAGCCCGCAGAGGTTAGTGTATTCTCCAGCCGCTGATCCGCGATGACTTATGACATCTCGACCCTCGCAAAGCGGACGGGTGTTTCCGTTTCGACGATCCGCGCCTGGGAGACCAGGTACAACCTGATCCGTCCTGCGCGATCCTCGGGAGGTCACCGGATCTACGGCACAAGCGATGCCGAGCGGGTCGCATTGTTCAAGGAACTCACCGACCTGGGTCATCGACCCCGCGACATTGCTGCCCTTGCAACCGACAAACTCGCGAGAATGCGCGCCACGGAGCCGGCAGAGCCGCTCATGTTCGCGCAACTCGCCTCCGCCTTGGAACGTGCCATGCGGCAACGGGACCGTGGCAGCTTCCAGCGGCACTTGGTCGCCGCTTTCGGACTCCTCCCGCCAATCGACGCCGCCGGCCTCTATTCATGGTGCCTGCAAGAGATCGGCACGCTTTGGGAAGACGGCACCTTTTCGGTGGCCGATGAGCACATCTTCTCCTTCACGGCGAGGAACGTGATCATCGCGGCCACTCAAACCCGACCGACGCTTCTCGATGCCACCCCCATTGGCTTTGCCACTCTCGAAGGAGAGCAGCACGAACACGGCTTGCTCACCGGGGCCTTTCTAGCCTCATGCGCCGGGATGCAGACGGTTTATTTCGGAACATCCGTTCCTATCAGCCACCTAGCGAAAGCCGCCCATCAAGACGCAATCAGGGCTCTCCTCATCAGCGTCGTCCACGTCGAGGAAATCGGCGACGTCAGCGCCAAGGTGCAGGGACTCGCCCAAATGCTCGATAATGGCACGGAACTTTGGCTGGCCTGCGCGGCCTGCTGGAGCGCGAGCTTCTCGGCGATCATGGGCGTCACGGTGCTCCACAGCTATGCCGAACTGCGGGCCAAGCTCGCGATGATCCGCTGAAGCCCCGTCAACCCACCAACGCCTCGGATCAGTTCCCCGGCGGGAAGTCAGCCATGACCCGGCTTTTCGGCGCGAACAATGGATCTCGCGGCCATAGACCGCGTCTTGCGGACCGACACTGCGTCGGCTCGCTCCATCGCCCAGTCGTAGCTCCACTGATTTCAGGATGGGGGCCTGCATCGCCAGGATCACCGGAAGCAATTGTACAGGCTCAGGCTATACCCGATCTCTACAAGATATAACTTCAGGTTCGATGCGTTACAATTCCGAAAAATTGGCATATATCCGCAGACTTGACGTTAATGCTCAGTTTAACTGCGATGTTCAATGTCGTTTAAGCGATATTTCCGCAACGGAACACCGAGGATTTTCATGCTCTTCCACTCTGATTCCGCATCCAAGATGGCCGCCCTGGAACGATCGCAGGCGTTCATCGAGTTTCGCCCCGACGGGACAATCCTCGCGGCGAACGCCCTGTTCCTCCAGACCCTCGGCTATGAACTGAAGGATATCGTCGGCAAGAACCACGCGATGTTCCTGACCCCGACCGATCGGGGATCCGACGACTACAGACGCTTCTGGGACGAGTTGCGCACCGGACGGTCTCACGTGGCGGAGTTCAAGAGGGTCGCCAGAGACGGGCGTGAGATCTGGATCCAAGGCTCCTACAATCCGGTGCTCGACCGGCGCGGGCGGACCGTCAAGGTGTTCAAGATCGCCAGCGACGTCACCGAACGCAAGATGCGCGAGGCCGATGCGCGCGGGCAGCTGGCAGCCATCGGTAAGGCTCAGGCGGTCATCGAGTTCGATCTGTCCGGCAAGATTCTCACCGCAAACGGCAACTTTCTGGCGACGCTGGGCTATCGGCTCGATGAGATCGTCGGTAGGCACCACTCCATCTTCGTCGATGCGGCCGAGCGCAACCTGCCCGCCTATGCGAGCTTCTGGGCAGCGCTCGGACGCGGCGAGTATCAGGCCGCACGCTACCGTCGGATCAGCAAGTCGGGTGGCTCGGTCTGGATCCAGGCAAGCTACAATCCGATTCTCGACCCGGACGGTCGCCCCTACAAGGTCGTCAAGTTTGCCACCGATATCTCCGACCAGGTCGCTGAACAGGAGCGACGTGTCGCTGTCGGCAAGGAGATCGACAGAAACCTCGAAGGGATATCCGAAAGCGTTTCGTCAGCCTCCCACGAGGCGACAGAGGCGGCTGCGGCCTCGACGCAGACCTCCTCGAACGTCCAGGCGGTCGCTGCCGGCGCCGAGGAGCTATCGGCCTCGGTCGGGGAAATCCGGCGACAGGTGGTGCAGGCACGGGAGATTTCCGGGCGTGCCGTGACGCAATCCAATGAGACCAACCAGATCGTCGGTGGACTGTCTTCGACGGCGGCCAAGATCGGCGAGGTGGTGAAGCTGATCAACACGATCGCAGACCAGACCAATCTCCTGGCGTTGAACGCGACCATCGAGGCCGCCCGTGCCGGGGAGGCCGGCAAGGGATTCGCCGTCGTCGCCGCCGAGGTCAAGAGCCTCGCCAGCCAGACGGCCCGCGCGACCGACGAGATCAGCTTGCAGATCAACGCGGTACAGCAGGCCACCCAAGCCGCCGTGGGCGCCATCGGCGACATTGCCGAGACCATCACGACGATCAGTGAGATATCGACATCCATCGCGTCCTCGGTCGAACAGCAGTCCGCCGTGACTTCGGAAATGTCGGAGAACATGCGCGTCGCCGCCGAGGGCGTGTCGGCGATCTCCAACAGCATGAACGCCATCGCGCGATCGACGGCGGAGATCGATCAGGCGACGAAATGCGTTCGCGCAGCGTCCAGTGGCCTTGCCTGAGAGAGGAAATGAAACGATGTCTCGCAAACTCAAACCTCGGACTGCCGCCCTCATCGATCAGTCGAAGACCAACCTTCACGCATTCGCGTCTCTCATCGAGCGCGTGAATGAACTGCGCAAGTCGTCACTGCATGACGACATGCCGGACGACGAACTGGTGGCGCTCGCCGCCAACTTCACGGCCGCGATGGAACATCTTCTGCTGGCGAACCTGCAATATGCGACATGGACCATCCGAGAAGTCAGGGATTCCGTCGATCTGGTCGCGGTAGGACCCACCGAGCAGATCGAACTGGGACCTTGCTTCACGCACGCCAACAGTCCGTGCAGGACCATCAGCTTCACGGCGGCTCTGGCGCGGCGGCAGAAGCCTCTGAACTGAGGTTGGTTGCGCGCTCCCCGCGCGAAGTCCGGTCTCGGCAACATCGCCCCTGGTTCGCTGGCAAGCCGGACCGGGGGCCGTCTACAACAGGGCCGGATGTGGCAGGCCGTTGAGGTCGTGCAGCATGGCGTCGAGCTGCCGCGCATCGAAGGGTTTCTTGAGACTGGAGAACCGACGGTCGTCGACGATGCGCGATACATCCGCCGAAATGATCACGATCTTCGTGTCGGGGCTGATCGCTCGAATGACACGGGCCGTCGCCAGACCGTCGAGGCCGCCCATGTGCAGGTCGATGAACACGAAGTCGGTGGGAGCACGGGCAAAAAGCTCGATGCCCTCCACGCCATCGGCGGCTTCGGCGACGTCCACCCGGAAGATCGAGCGATCGAAGATCCGCCTCATCAACCGGCGTGCAGTGCCGCTGTCATCGATGAGCAGAGCGGACGACCGCGCTCTCACCTTCTGAAATGCATCAAGCGCTCGATGGACGTCCAGCGTAGCGACGGGCTTACCGATGAAATCATAGGCCCCGAGGGCGCGCGCCTCGCTTCGATCGAGCGCAGTCCGGCTGCCCGACACCACGACGACGAAGGTTCCCATGCCCTGTTCTCGCGCCGCGCGTACGGCATCAAGACCTGACGACGTCCCGAGAGCGATGTCGACAAAGGCGAGATCGTAAGCGTTCGTCGCCAGCTCGCGAAGAAGATCCTCGCCGCGGGACACGATTCGGACCTCGATGGGATAGGAATAGCCCGCGAGGGCCACCTCAAGACGGGCCCGGCACCCCGGATTGTCCTCGGCGATCAGTATCGCCCACGAACCGTCGACGAAAACAATGTCAGATGCCTCGGCCGGGGCCGATTTTCCGTCCGGTATCATGCTCGATCCAAGTTTCCTGCGGCAGTCCGGCCCGGGCTGCCACCTATGACAATGGGCACCCCGACACGGCTCGCGTTCCGTCGGGATTGCCCGCAAGATCGGGGTTAGGGACCGGGGGGAGCATCGCTGTGGCCTCAGGCGTGCCGCACGGTGGCGAGGAACGTATCTACCTGCCGCTTGAGGCGCGAAGCCTGCGAGGAGAGTTCGCCCGACGCGTCAAGGACCTGGCCTGCTGATTGTCCGGTCGCCACCGCCCCCTCGTTGACTGCAACGATCGACGAAGACACTTCCACCGTCCCTCGGGCAGCCTCCTGGACGTTGCGCGCAATCTCGCGCGTCGCGGCCCCCTGCTCTTCCACCGCCGCGGCGATCGCGGTCGCAATGTCGGCGACATCGACGATGGTCGCGCCGATGGCCTGGATCGAGGCCGCCGCCTCGCGCGTCGCGCCCTGCATCGCCTGAATTTGAGTACCGATGGCCTCGGTGGCTCGGGCGGTCTGACCCGCAAGAGCCTTGACCTCGCTGGCGACAACCGCAAAGCCCTTGCCGGCCTCGCCTGCCCGCGCCGCTTCGATCGTGGCGTTGAGGGCAAGCAGGTTGGTTTGCTCGGCGACTGCGGTGATGAGCTTCACGACCTCGCCGATTTTCGATGCTGCGTCCAGCAGTTCCGTCACCTTGAGGTCGGTGGTCTTGGCTTCGGCGACGGCGGCATTGGCCTTCTGCATCGAATGCTGGACCTGCCGGGAGATCTCTTCCACCGAGGAGGTCATCTCGTCGGTGGCGGCCGCCACCGCCTGAACATTGCCGGAGGCCTGTTCGGATGCGGCCGCGACCATCCCCGACCTCCCCTGGGTCGCCTCCGCCGTAGTCGCCAGCGTCTGGGCCGCCGCTTCGAGCTGGGTCGAAGCCGACGTCACCGCAGAGACGACGTCGCCGACCGTCCGGTCGAACTCCTCGACGGCCGCGGCGAGGACGATGGCACGGTTTTCCTTGGCGGCGCGGTCTTCGGCCTGCTCCGTCGCGATCCGCCTCGCCTGGAGGGCGTTGTCGCGGAAGACCGCGAGGGCGCGGCTTAGATCGCCGATCTCGTCGGCCCTGTCGGAAACGACGACGGGCGTGTCGAGGTCGCCGGCGGCGACGCG